>JAFWHO010000001.1 GCA_017515105.1 Candidatus Saccharimonadota bacterium | reverse complement strand
TTCATTTGGGCCATACTGAGTGCCGGTACCATCCGATGACGTGTTCCAGCCAGCAAAACCGTAACCTGATCTGCTGAAGTTTGATGCAATAAGAGTAGCCGTGGTAGCAGTACTGCTGATGGATTGGTTTGCCATGGTACCATCATCTGCATGGTTACTATCGTAACAAATTGTGTCGGAGGCGCATACCTCTACCCAGATAGCATAGAGAGTGATTGAGCCGGAGATTGGTGGGTTGTGGGAACCATTGCTGACGCTTCCTTGCTCGGCGATAGGAATGACTTCGCCCGGATAATAATAGTTACCAGTGCCGTCTGCTTCGGTATTCCATTCTTTAAAAATGTAGTTTGGACGGGTGGGGGTTTTGTTGCTCAAAGTGAGAGTATTATTAATTGGATCTAGCACGTTTTCTGATGGGGTTGGGAAATTAGAAACAATGTCTGATGGATCTAGTGGAGTTTCTCCTCCTTCACCGTCTAGGTTCTTGTTAAAATCAACTACGAGGCCTGAGGCACAAGTGGGGCTAGTGATAGCGTAATAAGTAAGACCACCGTTTTCATTATTATCGTTCCCGTCTGGGATTAGTCTATATGAACCAGCAGGAAGGTCTGTAGAAGCATTTAGGCCGTAGTATATATTAAATGTATCGTGGATGTCAGAACTTGAAGCAGTTTCAGAGGTACTCCTTAGGATGTTGGGATAGAGGGCTGAGGAAGAGACTGCGGAGAAGATGCTAGCCCCAGTGGGGGCTACGTTAGGGTTGAAGATAAAGCCCCAGGTATTAGGGGAGTTGTTGAGGGCGCTTGTCCCGTTGGACGGATTAAAACCAGTGTTAGTAGAGCTATCGCCATTTAAATAGATTTTATTATCTGGGACTGAGGTATAAAGAACCAGGTCGTAGCCCGCCTGGCAGTTAGTGGTGACTTCTAGTTCCCCACTACTAACGGACACACCGCCATTATTGATCGTCGTATCCAGTGGTGATGGCGAAATAGAAACGTTAATGTTGTACCCTTCAGCAAAAGCTGAGCCGGCATTTAGGAATAAACTGAAGAACAAAAAACCTACGGCTGCGAGCAACGCTGGCATAAAGGAGATTTTACCCAATCCCAAAAATTTTTGTTTTATGTTAAAACTCATGTATGATCCCTTATGCTTTTATAATAACATGGTTATGGTATGTGTGCAATAGAAATAATATACTTTTTTAGCGTTTTCTTCCAGCGTAGCCTTTTAGATGAAGTAATTTATACACACTACTGATCGCGTCGCGATATCCATCATAAATTTTGATACTTTTACCGAAAAATATCTTTAAATCGGGGACAATATCGCTGAATTGGGAGCATGCAATTATGATGCCATGGGGCCGAAAATTGTGGTTGATGACTTCACGCTGCATCGTATTTTTAATTTCAGTGAACGATAATTCCCCGTCGTCAATCTTGACTGGCCAGGAATCTAGGACGAGGGTCTTAGTATTCATCTTAAGCTGACGGACGAAATTGTGGTATTTGATGGTTTTTGACACGGCTTTCGTAGTAAGGGCAAGTATATCTCGTTCGATAAATGCACAGGGGTGTTCTAACCCTAGCCCGGTAAACCTCTGGTCTTTGTACTTCTGAACAAAATATTTAAGACTCGTGATCGTCAATAAATGATTTGCAAAAATAATTAGATCAACCTTGTTTATATAAGGGGTCAAAGCCTTTTCCGCGCATCTTCTGGCATCTTTTGCATTTGCCTGGATTTTGTCGGCATGGCGCCAATCAATCACTCTAATAACATCGATAGTCGGCAGTTCTTCTTCTAGCCTATCAGCAAAATCTTCTCCGCCGTATCCACTATCATAAACTACTATTTTTAACATTTAATTCCTTTCTCCTCCGTTGCGATTGATTCTAGCACCATTTGGCAGCCTCAGAAAAATTAAATTTGGAGATATGGGACATATGTCCCATATCTCGATAAAAAGTCCATTGCCTACAGAGGTGAATCGTGAGGGGCAAGGATCTCGATCGAGTTGAAGACCTAATTAAGAAGATTCTAATAAACACAGAAGGGATTTAACAAACACTTATAGCCTACGAAATAGTTGAAAATTATTTTATAAACCGTTTGGTGGGGCTTAATTCGCCAGGTATTAACAACATACAAGGAGGACATACAGGAAAAACTACAGAACTATGAGTATGACGATTGAACATTTGCCGTACAGATAAATGTGATATAAAATTGCCTGCTCAATATTATTTAGATGAAATAAATGTATGGCTTATAGTGTTGTAAATTTAATAAACTATTACATAAATATTGACATTTTCGCTTATGTATGCTATAATAGCATTAACTATGACGAGGTGTCATAGATAGCACATTCAAAAACTCAGAAGAATTGTGCTATTTCTCAAATCAATTTTTTAGGGAGGGCTATAAAATGGCTGAGAAACTGAACGGCAACATGAGCGGAATGGACGCGATCATAACCATGTGCGAGGGTAACCCCGGCGCAATGATGGTTCTGACGAGGATGATGGAAAGCCCCGCCGGCCTCATGGATATCCTTATGCTGGACAGCATGGATATTCGCGGTTCGCATCTGTATATGCTCAACAACGACTGCTGTGGGCGCGATCCTAATAAGTTTGCTCGCACGCTGATGATGATTCGCTCCGGCGTTTTCACACAGGAGGAAATCCATCACAATCTGAAAGACCGGTGCTACGCGCAGTCCTTTATCGATGATTCCATCGAGATGGACGGCATTCCGCCTTATGGCGAGGACTTCGGTCCTGACCACCCCAAGTGGGATGAGTGGTGCAAGGCCCAGAAGGAATCCTATGAACGCCGCGGCGCTGAGTACGATAAAGCGTAGACATGATTCCGCCGATGACATTTGCTCTTTAAACAAGATGAAGTCCGCTTTTTCAAGCGGACTTTTTCATGGGCTATAAATCATTCGAAGAAACGGTTACTTTAAAAGTTCAAAGAATTATTAGATTACATTGATTAGGGCAAATTGTTGGGGATTTAACAGATAAATTATAGAGGTAAATTATGTTTTTCGGCACATTCTTATCGCAAGAATGGCACAAAAATAGCCCTCTATTTTTACGAGGGATTTAACAGACATTTATAGATTGCGGAATAGTTGAAAACGATTTTATAACCTGAATGGTGGGTTGTGAGGGGCTCGAACCCCCGACCTTCTCGGTGTAAACGAGACGCTCTAGCCAACTGAGCTAACAACCCATGGCGGTAATTATATCACATCTTTAAGGATATTACCAGTCAGCGAAAGAAATATGGTTACTTGGCCTTCTTTACCACTTTCTTGGTAACGTCAAATTTCTCCATATATAGGCCGAGCATGAGGCGAGTTTGGGCATAAAAAGCAGCTAGTGACTGGTAAATAATAGAGGTGATAGGCATCAGGATCCATTGGATCAGCATGAGGATGCTGCGGCCTTTACGATATTTGGCTGGGCGCTTTGGTAAGATTTTGAAAGAGACCAAAACAGAAACGATAAGACCGATAGAGGCGACCGTCTCGACTACGCTCACGATATTGGGGAGATTGTAAGCCACCATGGTATGGGCTGAAGTATTCATGATCATAGGGACCCAACCACCAAATGCGACGATCGGAGCAAGGATTGCCAAAGTAATGTGTCCATCAAGGAGACGCCAAAACTTCGGGAAAAGTTGCCAGAATGGCATGATGCGGTCTTCCCTTTTGGCGAAGAGGCGGGTACCAACATAAGCAACGTCACTCGCACCATAATACCAGCGACGCACTTGGACGAACTGGGCTTTGACGGTTTTCCAGAAGGTGTCGTCAATAACAGCGTCCTGGTAGATTGGGACACGAATAGGCAGCACAGTATAATCTCCATGGAAGAAGAACAGGCTGCGCCAGTACTGGTGCCCGTCTTCAACAATGGTGCGTTTGCTCCAAAAATCCATTGCCTCTAGAGCCTGGAGTGGTTGCGAGTGAGAGGCAAAGTTGCGAATCACGTGTGGGCGCATAGTCGTAATAACGTTGAAGAATGAGTTTGATACCGCAATGACCCGGGACGGAGCGGGGGCGTCCCAGATGTTGTTGGTGAAAATTGAGACTGGTTGGTAGCTGAGGCGCTGGCGATTGGGGTGTGTAATAAACTCGTAGGCGACGGAGTCAAGGTACTTTGGATGCATGTGATTGTCGCTATCTAGTGAGGTAACGATAATATTTTCAACTGGGAGATTAGCTTCTGCGACATATTCTTTGACGGCGTTGCCAGCATAGGCAAGATTTGGTCCTTTGCCGACGATTTCGCCGGGGATATTGTCGGGATGCTTAACCAGTAGGAATTGTTTGAAAACGCCTTTGTACTTTTTCTCAAGGGCTTCGGCGGTAGCTTCCATAGCGGCGCCACCACGCTCCTCGTAAGCTAGGGCAAAAATGATGCGGTCGTTCGGGAAAGTAGTATCCTTGACCGCCTCGATGGAAGGAGTAAGCACCTCTTCCCCTTCGTTGTATGCGGTCATGATAACGACATGATAAATCTTTGATGGGGTGGGGTATTCTTTGCCCATAGCGGCGATTAGTTTGAGGTTCTCGACATGCTCGTCAAAATGGTAGCTTTTGTTATTACTGTCACGCAAGCGCTCATAAGCTTCGTGTGGGTTTTCCAAATCTTCGATACGTTTTCGCCAATCGACATGAAGGGCCCTTTTGATCACGTTATAGCCTTGCACTGTACGGTAGGCTACACCGATAGCCTTAACAAGTGTAGCGGAGATCAGAATAAACAGATAGACGGCGCCGGCGACTGGGTCAAGCCAAGATAAAAGGAAAAGCAAAATGATTGCTCCGTAAGAGATGACTCCAGGCAAAATTTCAAAAAACCGGTATAGCTTTGTTCTTTTGCCCTGGGGAATCTCGAGATCTCTACGGTTCATTTTGTTGCCTTTTTTTAGCCTTCGCCAAGGAGGCGGATTAACGCGAGAAAACATCCTAGAATTAACATGGTAGTGGTGATCAAGAAGAATTTTGCCATGCCTCCACCGCGCTTATGGAAGATCCTAACAGTGAGGAGGCCATGCAAAATACCAAAGGTGAGGAATAAAAGCGGAAAAGCAAGCATATCAAACCAGCTTCCGTCACGATAACCACCGATATCGCCATAGCCGATCTTAACCACGGCGGCGTTAGGATTTAAATGGATGAGTGAAAACACAAAGAAGACGAGAGCGAGCAAGAGGTTCAAAATCATAAGAACGATAATTCCCCGCTCGTTCTGATACAACTTAGCAAAATCAGACTTAAAATTGTTCATTTTGGATTATTTTCCAGTCAACTTATCTACTACTTGATTAACATGTTGAATAAACATAACGTCGCCGACTATACCGACAATACCGGTTGCGATCATTAGCCACCCAACTAATACGACTACTGCACCAGAGTTAAATGTTACAAAGATGCCAAGGACGAGCATAATAAGAGCAATTATTATGATGTATTTCCAAACATTGATACCGGCGCTCGCGAGCTTAGAGGCGGTGTTAATACGAACTAGGGATTCATAGATAATGATAATACCGATAACGACGCGGAAAACATTGGCGATATTTTCACCAATAAGGAGCGCGGCTATACCAATTAAAACGGAGACGACGCCTGAGAGTAAGCCGTTGTTGAGGAAATCGTTTTGGCCTTTTTCCATGAAATAATTGATGATTTGAAAGCCGCCTTTGACGATAAAGAATGCGCCAACAAGATAGGCGAGAACTCTCACCATTGCGTCTTGGAGAACGATAAACAATATACCTAATATAATTAGGATAAGTGACTCAAAAACAGCCGACCAGGCTGACTTTTTGAGACTGCCACTGACCTGTTCTATTGGTCTTTTGATTATTTCCACCTTTGACATATCATTAACTCCGTTTATGCAATCTATTATAGCACAAATGTGATATAATGTAACGAGTGCCGATGTAGCTCAGTTGGTAGAGCAGCTCATTCGTAACGAGCAGGTCACAGGTTCGATCCCTGCCATCGGCTCCACAGAGAACATTGCCTCCAGGGGCATTTTTTAGTTGGGGGTTCGTACCTTCGGTGCGATCCCTGCCATCGGCTCCATTATTTGAGCCAAAAGCCGGCATCCCGGCGTTTTTTGTACGCTCGGTGAATGGTTGCGCTAAAAATCGAAGACACACAAAATGGGGAGATGATCACTAAAACGAGTCTCTAGTGTTTTTGTTTCTTCAATCTGTATATCTGGTGTAGAAAAAACATAGTCGAGTTTCCAGTTTAGTTTATCTTCGTTGAACCCTTGGTAGGAGAATGGTTTAGTTGTCCAAGTGTTTGTCGTGTCATTGCTGATTAAAAGCTGTTCAATCTGTTTGATATACTTTGAAGTTTTGGTTGTGTTTAAGTCACCCGTGAAAATAAATCTTTCTTTTTTATTGATATAACTTACCAGCTTATTAATCTCTTCGTCTTTAAGCGGTGTCTCCTCAAACTTGTGAGTGTATGATAAGTGGGTTGTTCCTATAGTTATCTCTTTGCCGTCAATATCTAATTGCGCCTCAAGATACACCCTGCCTTCTTTAGAATAATCATTCTTGTCATCCGATGGTTCTTGTACGAAATGCTTCCCTGTTTTCAGGAAAGGATACTTGGATAGTATCGCATTGCATTGGCTTCTACCATCCTGAAAAGTATCGGCAATCTCATAATAAACAAAGGGATACAGTTCTTTTAGTTTTTTCGCGTTGCTATCATCAGCGGTGGTTATACTAAGTTCTTGTAGGCAAACAATATCAGTATCGA
The DNA here is from genome assembly GCA_017515105.1 of Candidatus Saccharimonadota bacterium. GTDB lineage: Bacteria > Patescibacteriota > Saccharimonadia > Saccharimonadales > Saccharimonadaceae > Nanosyncoccus. Next base: position 323,287 of record JAFWHO010000001.1, on the reverse strand, counting down.
ACCTTCTTAACTCTGTTAATATATTATCAATGTTTTCCTTGAACCAGATGTTCCATTGTAATAGTTTTATCACCATGATTTCCTTATCTATTATTTGCGGGGTTTGCGCTTTTTCTTGGAGGGGGAGGAAGGGTCGCTATTTGAAATGCGGATGGCGCGGAGGAGTTTGGAGCGGGCGTGAGGGGTGAAGATTTTGTCGAGCCAGCTGGATTTAGGGGTTTGGTTCTTTGAGGTGAGGATCTCGACGACGTCGCCTTGTTCTAATCTTTTGTTCAAGTTACTCATCTTGCCATTGACCTTAACGCCTACGACGTGGTCGCCGATTTCGGAGTGAAGTTTGTAGGCGAAGTCTAGAGGGAGGGCGCCTTTTGGTAGGTCGATAATGTCGCCTTTAGGGGTGTAGACGAAGATTTTGTCGGCGAAAAGGTTGATTTTGAGCTTCTTTAGGTCGACCTTTTTGCCTTCGCGGAGGCGAGCGGCGGTCATTTGAAGCTCGGTGATCCAGAGCAGGTTGGTGGGGAGATGTTCGATCTTTCCTTTTTTGTAGTTTTCGGTGAGTTTTTGCTCATTGTAGTAGAAGCTGGCGGCGAGACCGCGTTCAGCGTATTCATGCATTTCTTTGGTGCGGATTTGGAATTCGACGATACGTTTGTCTTTGGTGATGACGGTAGTGTGAAGAGACTGGTAACCGTTTTGTTTTGGCATGGCAATGTAGTCTTTGATGCGGCCGTTCATCGGGGTGTAAAGGGAGTGAATGAGGCCGAGGACAAGGTAACAGTCGGTCACGTCATTCACGATGATGCGAAGAGCCACGAGGTCGTAAATCTCGCCCATGTTTTGGTTGTGTTTGGCGAGTTTTTTGTGAAGTGAGTAAACTGACTTCACGCGGCCGGAGATTTGGTATTTTATTCCCTCTTTTTTGAGGGCTTGTCCGATTTCGTCTTCGATATTTTTGAGGGATTTCTCGGCGGATTTGTTGTATTTTTTGATGAGGTTGCTGAGTTCTTCGAAACGGCGCGGGTCGACGTATTTGAAGGCAAGATCAGCGAGCTCGACACGGAGCAAACCCATGTTCAAACGGTCGGCGAGGGGGGCGAAAACTTCAAGGGTTTCTTTGGCGATCTTTTTTTGCTTGTCCGGCGGGAGGGCGTTTAAGGTCCTTAGGTTATGCAGGCGGTCGGCAAGTTTGATGATGAGGACACGGATGTCGTCGCCAAGGGCGATCATGAGCCTCAGGAAATTATCCTTGGTGGCCGGGAGATAAGTATCGAGATCACGCATACCGTTGCGCGCCGTTGAAAGCTTAGTGACGCCATCAACAAGGAAGGCTACTGATTCACCAAATTCTTTTTTGATGTCTTCTAAAGTCAGGTCGGTATCTTCGACTGTGTCGTGGAGGATGCCGGCGATGGTGGTATCTTCATCCATGCCCCATTCTTCAAGGATTTTTTTGACAGCTAAGGGGTGGACGATATAAGGCTCGCCATTTTTTCGGAGCTGGCCTTCGTGGGCCTTTTTGGCGATTTCGACGGCTTTTTGGATCCGTGGTGAATCTTCCATTTCTCTATTATAACAAATCTTTGACGAGTTTTTGGAGCTCTGCTCCACTTTTGCACTTAAAGGTAAGTGAGCGGCCGCGGATGACGGCGGTGGCGTTATACTTGGCCGAAAGGGCGTTTTCTTCTTTGACGTGTTCGCTGCGCTTGATGGCGGCAGCACTGGAGCTCTTCTTGTGTTCGGCGATGTAGCGTTCTACTTTGCGAGCGGTCCATTCTTCTTTGACGATCTTTGGGAGGATTTTGTCGATAGTTTCTTGGTCGCAAGAAACTAGTGGGCGCATGACGCCTTCAGTGAGTTTCTCTTTGACCATGGTCTTCTTAACTTCTTCTGGGAGGCTAAGTAAGCGCATAGTGTTCTGAATGGTGGATTCGGACTTGCCGACTTTGGCGGCAATATCTTCGGTGCTGAGGTTGAATTGAGTTTGCAACTTGGCGTAAGCAGTCGCGAGCTCGACAGCGTTCAGATCTTCACGCTGAGCGTTCTCGATGATGGATAATTCGAGACGGTTCTGGGAATCGAGGGTACGGATGATAGCGGGGATGGTGGTGAGGCCAGCTAATTTACTAGCTCGCCAACGGCGTTCGCCGGCGACGATTTTGTATTTACCTTCTTCTTTCGTAACGACGATTGGCTGAAGGACGCCGTGCTCTTTGATGGATGCGGCGAGAGCCTCGAGGGCGCCTTGGTCAAATTCACGACGGGGCTGATCCTCGTCACGAATGATGTCGTCTAGTTTAATGTCTTTTAGTTTGCTCTCTTTCTTGTCCTCGACTGCTGTAGGATCGAACTCGTCATCGATGAGCTCGGTAGGAATTAGTGATTCAAAACCGCGACCTAGTCCTTTCATTTGGTTCTCTCCTCTACTTCTTTAGTGAATTCTTTGTAGGCTTTGGCGCCTTTACTGAATTTATCATATGCTCCTACTGGGACGCCGTGGGAAGGGGCCTCAGCGACGCGTACATTGCGGGGGATGGTAGTCTTGAAAGTAAGTTGCTTGAAGTATTTCTTAATTTCGTCGTAAACTTGTGCGCTTAAGCTGGTACGCTTGTCATACATAGTGGCAAGTACACCGAGAAGCTTGAGGTTCGGGTTCGCCTGCTTCATGACGAGCTTCATGGATTCGAGAAGCTGTGCGACGCCTTCTAGAGCGTAGAATTCAGTCTGGACTGGAAGGAGAAGATAATTGGATGCGATCATACCGTTCACGGTGAGAAGACTAAGAGATGGTGGGAGGTCAATAATGATATAGTCATAGTTATCAGATACGGTACGGATAGCGTCGCGGAGACGAGTAAATTTTTTGTTCTGAGAAGTGATCTCGACTTCGGCGTTGGCAAGCTCTGGGGTAGTGGGAGCGAGGTCGTAGTTCTTGTATTTGGTAGGCTTGATAATAGCCTCTAGCTTCGCTTCGCCGAGTACAACTTCGGTCATGGTGCCCTCTAAGCCATTAGCTTTGTCGACACCGAGGCCGGAGGTAGCATTGCCCTGGGGGTCAAAATCGATTAGAAGAGTTTTGAACTTGTCTTTGGCGAGGTAATAGGCGAGATTGACGGCCGTGGTGGTCTTCCCTACGCCGCCTTTTTGGTTTGTGACACAAATTACCTTCGCACTCATAATACTTAAGTATTATAGCATAAAAGGCGAAAAGCATAAAGTAAAAAAATAAACTTACCTGAGGTAAGTTTATTTTTACGATATCCCTTAACCGATTTTGGTGATTTCGATTTCAGAGTATTTCTGGCGGTGGCCAGTTTCTTTGTGAACGCGCTTCTTTGCTTTGTAGCGGATAACGCGGATCTTGTCACCCTTAACTTCGGGCGTTTTGACTTTAGCTGAAACTTTTACGCCCTTTACTGTAGGTGTACCGACTGTGGTTTTGTCACCATCGGTTACGAGTAAAGCGTCAAGTTCGAGCTCTTTGGTGCCTGCCGGGAGGAGGTCCACCCGTAGGGTCTCTTTTTCGGCGACGATATATTGCTTACCGCCAACCAGAATGACTGCTTTTTTCATAATTTTCCTTTATTTATCCGTACTATTCTATCACATTTTATTGATTTTGTGAAGAGGTAGCCAAGGTTAATAGCAGCACTATTCTGGTGGTGAAGTATTCTTTAGTTATTTCTTGTCAGTGGTGTCGACTTTTTGTTCTTTTGCGGAGTCTTCTTTTTTTGGCTCTTCTTTATCCGCAGGTTTATTGGCGTCTTTGCCTGAAACGTTATCCTTAACGGCTTTCAATGTTTTCTTAGTGCGGTAGAAGTAGTAGCCACCACCACCGATACCGAGAACGATAATGATCGCGAGGATTATCTCTAGCGGGCCAGTGTTTGGGAGCTCCTGGCAACCCTCCATGTCAGGGTTGGTTTTACAGTTTTGATCCGGGTTCTGGCAGCCTGGCAAGTTCGGGTTGGTTTGACAGTTTTCTTCTTGACATTCCGGTAAGGCTGGGTTGGTCTCACAGGTGTCCGGTGTTGGCTCCGGCTCGTCGCATCCGTCGGTGCGTTTGACCGTGATAGTAGTAGAGGCCTCCTTGGTCTCACCGCTAGATTTATTAGTGTCGTACGTCAAAGTTGCTTTGTTAGTAAGCTCTGTACCGTTACAGTCGAAATCCGGTCCCGCTTTAACCCTATAAGTTATGTAGACTGTGTTACCTGTGCCGATGGTGCCGAGATTGTAGCCAGTCCCGAAGATGTTATCGGACAAAGGTTCTGGCGTTGTCGATTCGTTAGCGGAAATCTGTACGCTGCCTGAGACCAAAGTTAGACCGGCCGGCAAAACATCTTTGACCGTAGCATTAGTTAAAGCCATATCGCCAGTGTTTCTGATGGTGAGTTTATAGGTTGCTTCTTCGTTAGGGGCAAGGGTGACGCTTTCACTGAAGTTTGCCCCGTCTTTCGAGACGGACTTTGTGATTGACCCGCCAAGCTCTTCGGCTTGGAGGACATACCTCACAACGCCGTGATATTCTTCACATCCAGGGATTAAACCATTAAGAGCGTTGAGCCCAAGGTAGGCGCCCCCTTCCGTAAAGAGAGTTGACGGCATGTTGGTATTACTTGTTTTCCAGTTATTGTAAATTTTGGCGGAGCCTGCGACGTAACGCATGACAACCCTGTCGCTCTTTGTGGTCATGTAGGCCTCGTCCCAAACCGAACCCGGCTTTGTATTGTTCGCCTTGATAGTGGCGGCAATAGTTCCTTTCGCGCCTGGCGTTAAATAGGTTGTGAAAGTTGAGGACATGCGTGTGCCTATTGCGACACCGGAATAATTGTGGGCCGCGTCATTAAAAGTCGAAGAGGCATTGTTATGGAAATAAATAGAGACTAGATACTGTCTACCCGGCACCACTTCGATTTCGTTTTTCAATTGCGTAACATCGGCGTTGATTTCCCCAACCCTGACAAAATCTCTTTCGTCACCAATGGACGGGTTGTCAGTTATAGAGTTAAATGTTGGGTAGGTCGCCGGGCTCTTCATGGTGAAGGTTGTGCGCTCTGGCCCCCAGGCGGAGACGTTGGCGACGGCTGCTAGGCTAAGCCCTAGTGTCGCTACGGCTCCCAGTACTTTGTGGTTAATTTTTAGTTTTTTCATTTAGTTCCTTCCTCCCACCATTATTATTGTTGCTGCTGTTCTAACTGCTGTTGTTTTTGCTGTGCTCTCTCTGCACCAATACGATCAAACTCGTCCATCATATCACCGATAGCATCGTAGATGTCTTGCGGCGTGGAGTCTTTCGACAGTATGAGGGTTGGAGTTTCATCTTCGACCGGTTGGTATTCGTCACTATTGGCTCCACCTTGATTGGTCCCGTAATCATTGGCTGGAAGCTCTGTGGTCACTTTTTCGGCTGGTTTCGAGTCATCGTTCTGGACCGCGGTTTCCTGCTTGATCGCCGGTTCGGTAGTTTTATCTTCCTTCTTGACGCCTGGGTTAACGTAGTCTTTGACTTCTTTGGTTTTAATATTTTTTGCGGTTTCTTTGTTCATTTTTTTGTCGATTTTGACGAGCTTTTTTCCATTTTTCTGCTTAATTATTTCTTCTGGCTTCGTTGGTTCTCCGTCAATTCTCTTCAGGCGTTTGAAGATAACCGAGATGCCTTTCTTTTTAAGCAATTGCGTACACCCGCCAATAATGTTTCCGTTTTCATCGTACTCCATCTTGGTGATTATGGAGCCGATCTCATTGCCCTCGTCGTCTAGCCAGTAGTATTCTATCGCCTTCGTGCCATGCTCTTCCGTAACACACGTTACCAGCTCAATATTCTCATGCGTAACCGGCTTTGAAGGATCTATAATCCTCATATAGACATTTTCATATTCGCCGTCCAACACGACTTCTCTAGTCAATGCGTCTTTTATCTTTAGACCATAGTCTTTGAAAAGTGCGTCATACTTATCAGGGCTAAGGCTTTCAATTTTTTCTTCCGCTTCAAGGATCGAGAGTCCTTTGAATCCTTCTGGCTGCAACTCTTCTGGCATACCGGCGATATAGGATGCTAGATTCCCGACCTGCAATCTAGACACATATTTCAGCATCTCATTTCTGTCGTTTTTGCAGACTTTGGCGACTTCCTGGGCTGCAGCAAAGTCGTATTGGCCACCCTTGTTCGGAGACAAGAACATGCCTTTTTCACCGTAGCCATCTATAATACCGCTTACAGACTCGTAATCGAATGGGGACTCTTTATCTTCACTAATGGCTTCTTCGTCTTCTTCGCTGTCTTCGGTTTGGCCTGGATTCACGGTTTCCTCAGTTTGCTTGGCATTTCTTTGGGCTAACTTGCGCTGAATATATTCGGTGATCTTAAAGCTCCCCAATATGGAGAGTAGGCCTACAATAGCAATGGCAGCGGCAACGCCTGCCCTGCCGAAGAATTTCTTGAATTTATTGTCTTTTTTGGCTTTATTTATTGCATCTTTGACGTCTTCGGGGTTCGGTTGACCCTCCCCTGCTTTCTTGATGACTTCATCGACTGCTTTATCGACTGTTTCATCATCAATCCCTTGAACCTCGTCGTCCGTCTTGGGGGTGTCTTCCGGAGCATCGTCTTCTGCGGTAGGTTCGCTATCTTTTGGGGCGGTGTCTGGAGCGGTGTCTGGGTCAGTATCCGGAGCGATATCCGCAGTTGGGGTTGGTTCAGACCCTGCGGTCGGGTCTGCGTTCCCGCTGGTGTCTGCCGGGGTTGATTCTTCGCCTCCAGCTGCCGCTCGCGCTGCGCGTCGTCTTGCGAGCTCTTTTTTGTTTGCTTCTAACCTTTTGGCTATTGTTTCTCTTTCGTCTAGTAGCTCCTCGATTCTTTTCTTTTTCTCGGCTTCGATTGTTTTCTCTCCCCTCTCTTCGGCAACTTGACGAGCCTGTTCTCCGGTAACTTCCGGATTAATTCCACTATTATTACCCATCTTTTCAACCCTAGACATTAATGCCTCCTGAGATTTCATCTTTAAAATCCATTGCAGTGTCGGTGATGATTTTTTCGACATTGATTCCGGCGTTTTTAAAGAATTGCTCAAAAGACTCAGGCGAACTATCTTCCCTGTTGAATAGTTGCTTGATTTCTTGTAGTTGTTGGTTGTTTAGAGAGCTAAAAACCGCGGTGGCGATTTTGTCGTCTAATTGTTTGATGTATTCTTCGCGAAGAGCGCTTTTTTCTTCGGCGTTTTGCGAGGAGGGTGCCTCAGCCTCTTTCGCTGACATGATGCCGTCAACGATTTTTTCCAACGTTTCGCGATCGAGAAGATAATTGTCCATGGAAGCCTTTTGTTAATTTGATATTGTTGACCTTTCTGGTTTAAAGTTTAGCATAATCGGTTTTCTTGGTCAACTTTTATTTCGGACTCAGAGCGACAAAAAACCGAACGAGATGTTCGGTTTTTTGCGTAATTTATGGTTAGTTTTGTCTATCGTATAGGCAGCTTCTCCTGTTGATGATTTATATTGTTTTTGTTTTTGTTACACGTCTTACATCGGTAGTTTTTCCTTTCTTTTGGTTATTTGGAAAAATATGGTTAGGCTGCTAATAAATCTTTGCTGTTTCTCTTAAATGCCAAGCGTGCCACATGTCCACGTTTTGCAAAGATTTTTGCGTTTTTAATTTTTTCGATGGATTTTTTAGACACCTCCTTTGGCGATATGAATTCTCCCTCCTTGTAATATGGAATATAGAAAACATCGCTATCGTTTTCCCACTCCATGCCTTTTTCTTTTTCGACCTTTTTATACGTTCTGTCTTTTTCCATATTTTTCCTTTTTGTTTTTGTTATTTTATTATTTTTGTTTTTGTTTGTTAGAATTTTTATTTTGTGTTCTAACTTGTTTTGAGTATAGCACACAATGCGAAATTTGTCAATACTGTTTATGCTAATTTTTTGATATTTTGTCAAATTAACAGAGGTAAATTCTGCAATAGTTTTTTATACAAAAAACACGTGGCTTGTGCTTAGCCACGTGTTATATGTGGGCGCTGGCCGCGCTATTTAGTGCCCTGCTGGCGCCCACCTAGGCCTATTTAGGCTTTTTCGAGTGAGATAGTGATGTTCTCGCCGTTTACCTTGGCGACCTCGTCGTGGGCGTAGTTCTGGTCCTTATCTATGTCGGCGGCGCCAACTTCGGACTTAATGAGGTCCTCATAGCCTGCTGGGAGGCCGCAAGTGAGTGATAGCTTAATCTGGTCGTCTTGGCGCAGGCCGGCGTGTTTACGGGCGGCCTGGACGGCGCGAATGATCTCGCGGGCCCTTCCCTCTTCTAGGAGCTCCTCGGTTAGAGTCTTATCGAGAGCGAGCTCTTTACCATTTGTAACCTTTTTTACATTGACTTCGTCGGCGATGATCTGTTCATAGAAGTCGTCGAGTTTGTCGCCGTCATAGGTGAGCGAGCTTAATGGCTGGCGGATTTTGATCTGATCCTCGGTGTCGGATTTTTGCATCCTGAGAGCCAAGGCGTCGGTGATAATCTGGCGGGTTCTGGCCATGTTATCTAGAACTTCTGTGTCGATAACGCCTGTCTTAGGCCAGTCAAGAAGGTGGACTGAGTTAGTCGTCAAAGTCATCTTTTGGTACAGTTCCTCGGCGAGGAACGGAGTAAATGGTGCAAGAAGCTTGGATAAATAAGTTAACACATACCCTAGCGTGGAGAACGCCTGATATTTGTCGGCTGCGTTATCGTTCTTGCTGAAGCGGCGGCGAGAGCGGCGGACGAACCAGTTGCTGAGGTCGTCGATAAACGGGAGTACTGGCTCAAGGGCTTTTGGAATATTGTATTCATTCATGCCCTCCGTGATGCTGTCGCGGAGTTGGAATACTCGAGAGATGATCCAGATGTCTAGAGGGTTATCGAGGCCTGTGAAGCCCTGTTTTTCCGCGTCCTTAGTGTCGTCGAAATCTTCAGGGCCTAGCCCTTCGAGTTCGGCGTAGGTAGTAAAGAAGTCGTAAACGTTCCAGACCATAGCGAGCTTGCGGTTGACGTCGGAAACGTCCTTATCAAGCATAGTAAAGTCCTCGCCTGACATGACTGGACTTGAGAGGAGCAAGAAGCGGTAAGCGTCGGCAGAAAATTGGTCCATGAGTTCATTTGGATCGGTGTAGTTGCCGAGAGATTTACTCATTTTGCGGCCATCGTTGCCGGCTAGAGTGCCTGTGGTGATGACGTTTTTGTAAGCGTTCTTAGGGCCTTTTTTGGCCTTTTCGCCGAAGGCGCCGATACTAGCCAATGCAGTATTAACAGCGTGGACGTAGTAGAACCAAGCGCGAACCTGGCCGACATATTCTACGATGAAATCGGCGGGGTAATTTCGTTCGAATTTCTCTTTGTTTTCGAAAGGATAATGTAGCTGGGCGAACGGCATGGAGCCAGATTCGAACCAGCAGTCTAGGACCTTCTCGATGCGAGTGAAGTGTTCGCCATCGATGTCGAATTCAATTTCATCAACCCAAGGGCGGTGGTAGTCCTCTAATTCCTTGCCGGAGAGCTCTTTTAGCTCGGCATAGGAGCCGACGACCTTAACGGAGCCTTTGTCGCCCTTCCAGACCGGCATAGCAGTGGCCCAGAAGCGGTCACGCGACAGATTCCAGTCGGGGGCAGCCTCGATGTTTTTAGCGAAGCGGCCGTGCTTCAAATGGCTCGGGAACCAGTTGATGTTCTCGTTTTCGTCAAGCATCATTTGTTTTTGGCCTTCTATATCGAAGAACCAGCTCGGGAATGCGCGGTACATGATGCGCTCTTTGCTGCGAGGGTTAAACGGATATTCGTGCTGGATATAGTCGATTTTGTAGATGATTCCCTCTTGTTCTAGGCATTTGGCGATGAATTTGTTGGCGGCCCAGATTTGGATGCCGTGCTCGTCGGTATCGCGGACGCCAAGAGCGTGGAGCTTATCGGCCATCTCTGGCAAATAATATCCGTTCTCGTCTAGGCAGTCGACAAAATCTAGTTCGTATTTGTTCGTTAATGAGTAGTCGTCCTCACCGTAGGCAGGGGCGCAGTGAACAATACCGGTACCCTCTTCGGACGAGACAAAGTCGGCTGGGAGCACAGTGTAGGTGTCCTTTCGCTCGATCGTACCGTCGTCGCCTCTGAGGCCGAGGTCGTAAAGACCGTCAGCTACCTCGATGATCGGCTGGTATTTTTTGCCGACAAGGGCTGTACCTTTGAAGGCTTTTTCTGGTTTTTTGCCTTCGAATAGAACTTTGGCGCGGTCCACGGCTAGGATAAATCTCTCGCCATCGACGTCGTAGACACCATAGTCTAACTCAGGATTGATAGCAAGACACATATTGGCTGGCAGGGTCCAAGGGGTAGTGGTCCAGGCGAGGAGATAGGTAGATTCAGAGATAGATGAAAGGTTATCCTCTAAATCTACCAGTCTAAACTTGACATATGCACTAGGATCGGTGACAGTCTGGTAAGCGTCGTTATCCATGGTGACTTCAGCTTTGGAAACAGGTGTAGCAAATTTGGTATCATACATCAAGACTTTACGACCTTCGTAAATTTTACCGGCATCGTAGAGTTGTTTGAAAGCCCACCAAACGGATTCCATAAAATCTTTATTCATGGTGCGGTAGCAGTTATCGAGATCAACCCAGCGGCCGACACGGTTGATGGTGCTTTGCCAGGTTTCGGAGTTCTCTACCATGGATTCGCGAGCTTTTAAGATATAGTCCTCAAGAGTCCATTTAGTGCCGATGTCGCGACGATCAGTAATACCAAGCTGTTTTTCAACAAAATTCTCGGCTGGCAAACCGTGGCAGTCCCAGCCCCAACGGCGTTCGACGCGATATCCATTCATGGTCCAGTAGCGCGGGACGGCGTCTTTGACAACGGAGCTTAGAAGAGTACCGTGGTGCGGATTACCGGTAATGAACGGCGGGCCATCATAAAAAACAAAAGATTTGTCGACTGGTCTGTTTTCAATAGATTGTTCGAAAACCTTGTTTTTTTGCCACCACTCCGAAACGGCTTTTTCGTATTCGGCGGCTTTTCTTCTTTGGCCGGCTTGGTATTTCATATCGCTCCTTTCATTAAAAAATTCCAATGTTAACCATTGGAACTCATGATGAGCGGTACCATCCAATTTCCGGCTAATGCCGACACTTAATTTGTCTCTTACGCGGATTCACGGGCGGGTCTAATCGGGTTGATTCCCTTTCTTCCGCCAGCTCGCAGGTGATAGCTGCTCTAACGCTTTTTTTCATTTTAACATATTAACCAAAAAATGGCCAGAGGGGGTCCGCTGGTTATTTTTTGGTGTGGATGTCGAGCTGAGGGTATGGGATGCTGAGCTTGTGCTCTTCGAGCGTTAGGACGATGGTCTTCAGGGCGTCGCGACGGACTTGGAGCTGATTCATGGGGTCGCAGGTGACAACTATTTGGTAATTAAGTGAGGAGTCCGAAAAGGCGTTGATCCCCTGGTATCTAACACTCTTAATAGTTTCTTCCTTCTCTAGAGTCTTAATTATTTCTCCCATAATCGCTTCGGCGTCTTTAACCTTGAGGTCGTAGGGGAGTGGAATAGGGATATAAATATTGCCAGAAAGAACCTCGACCTGGTCAATGTTACGGTTAGCAATGGATACAATATTCATTGTGTTGATGTCTTGGATTTTAGTGGTGCGAAGGCTAATGGATTGAACCTGGCCGGTGTTGTCACCGTATTTGATAACGTCACCAATGCTATAGTAATTGTCGGAGATGATCTCAAAGCCACGGAAGATGTCTTTCAATGCATCCTGCAGCGCAAGGCCGATGACAATACTGACAATGCCTACACCGGCAAGCATAGAAGTGACATTGACGCCAAAGACTTGAAGAATAACTAACAACGTAAAGATGCTCAAAGTATACCCCACGATACTCTTTAGCATGCGGATGAAGGTTTTATTCTGTTTATTAGAGAGAATTTTAGAATTCTTCTTCTCTTTTCTGGTCAAAAACCTAGAGATAATGACGTAGATCAAGATGCTTATTAGAATAACGATTGCTGACCAAAAACAGCGTCTAACCCATACATTTTCTACAATATCCCTAATAAAATCCATATGTTTATTATACCATATAATATAGTACTTCGTTGATGAGTGGCAAGCTCGGGCCTCGCCATGATGCACGAACATCACCATTTTCACCGAGGGCTAGGATGGTAGGGTATTCAACTATGTCATATGCCTCGCAGAAACCAGTGTTAGTGTCTGGGTCCATGGTTTCAATCTCCCGGCCGGTTTGACGACGAACATTTTCGATCCAATCGTTAACCGATCTTGAATAATCCTGGTTATCTCTATAGACACATACAACTCTCATAGTTTTCCCTTCCCTTTTAATTGTTAGCTTCGTTTCTTTTTTTGCTCTTTTAGAATGTTTTCAAAGTCATCTAGGGTTTTGAATTCGCGAAAGACGCTGGCAAAACGAACGTAAGCAACCTGATTAACATCAGCAAGAACGTCCAAGACGGCTTCACCGATTTGCTTGCTGGTGATTTGGTCAGTATTATAAGAATATAGAATATCAGAGGCGCGGTTGACTACTTCTTCAATTTCGAGCTCGGAGTTGAAGAATTTACCAACGCTGCGTTTGACAGCTAGAAGAAGCTTGTCGCGGTCATAGATCTCTTTATTGCCACTACGCTTTATGACGGTAAGCTGGGGCATTTCGATGCGTTCGTAGGTGGTAAAACGATGGCCGTCGCTCGATTCACGGCGGCGTCGAATCATGGTGCCGTCTACCGTCTCGCGGCTTTCTAGAACTTTGCTATCTCCGATTCTAAACTGTCGTTCCATCCGCGCTTTGCCTTATTTATTTCTTTTTGCGGTTTTTAAGACGATCTCTCAGGGAAGGCGGGACATCCATATCCTCTTCCTCGCTAAGAGCTGGTGTTTCTTCTGGTTCGGGTTCGTGCTTGATAGAATCCCACATGTTGGATTTGTTCTCAAGAGCGAAATCTTTAGGTTCAGCGGCTGGTTTTTCGTTCTCGACAGTAGATACTGGGGTTTCGTCTAGCTCTGGCTCGTTGTAGTAATCAGAGTCAAATCCAGTAGCAACCACGGTAACAACGATCTCGTCTTCTAGTTCTGGACGGATAGACGCACCGAAGATAATGTTAGCGTCAGGTGAAACAGCTCCAGTAATAACCTCGGCCGCCTCTTGAATTTCGCTCATGGACATATCATAACCACCAGCGACGCTAAATAGTACGCCACGGGCACCTTCGATCTTGACTTCGATAAGTGGTGACTCGACAGCTTGCTGAGCAGCAATAACGGCACGATTCTCGCCTGAAGCACGACCGATGCCCATGAGGGCGGAGCCGGCGTTCTTCATGATGGCTTTAACATCGGCGAAGTCTAGGTTGATAAGTGAGTGCTCAGTAATAAGCTCAGAAATACCTTGGACACCCTGCCTTAATACATCGTCAGCAATCTTGAAAGTCTCAAGTAATGGGGTGCGAGGATCAATAGTTTGCAATAATCTATCATTTGGAATTGTGATTAGGGCATCTACTTGACGTGACAATTTGTCGATAGCAACGTCAGCGTTAGCACGACGACGAGCGCCTTCGAATGTGAATGGTTTAGTAGCAACACCTACGGTCAGAATATCTTTCTTGCGGGCCTCTTCGGCTACGATAGGACCAGCACCGGAACCGGTACCACCGCCTGCACCGAGTGTAATGAAGACCATGTCGGCACCGTCTAGAGCCTTGTCAATGGCTTCTCTACCCTCTTCGGCAGCTTCGCGGCCTTTCTCAGGGTCACCACCTGCACCTAAACCCTTGCCGATATGAACTTTGACGTCGGCAGGAGAATGATGAAGGGCTTGTGCATCGGTGTTAATTGCAACGAATTCAACGCCAGAAAGACCTACTTCTTTCATGCGCTCAACCGCAGAACCACCGGCGCCACCTACACCTACTACTTTAATACTTGCTTTACTTTCCACCTCTGTTGGTTTAACTTCTGGCATAATCACCTCACTTTATTTTAGATTTAGTATACACCGAAAAGCCACCAAAATCAAGGGCTTTCGGGTGTGGGAGGTGCTTAGAACTTGGAGAAGATCTTTTTGACGAATTTCAATGGATTTGGAACCGATGGCTTCTTGCCGGATTTCTTGGACTTCTTACCGGTAGCAACGGAGAGCTCACCGGATTCTGCAGCGATAATAGCAAGACCAATGGCTACGGCAAATTCTGGTTTTGCGACAGATTCGGAAACGCCGCCGAGGGCAACCGGAGTACCGACTTTGACAGAGGCTTCGAGGGCGTCTTTCGCAAATACTTCGATGTCGCGCATCTTGGCGCCACCGCCTGTTAGAATGATACCTTCTGGGAGACGTTGATCGTAGTGGGCGCTCTTTAGTTTCTTGCGAATTTCAGCGAAGATTTCGTCGAGACGAGCCTTTACGACTTCTTCCACTTCTTTGCGTTCAAAGGTACGTTCACCGTTCTTCCCTACTTTGATAGCGATGGATTTTTCGGAATTAAAGTCACCGGTGATGAAACGAGTTTTGATTTCTTCGGCAAGTTCGGGATCGATTGCGAGAACAATAGCGAGGTCGTTCGTGATGTTGTTGGAACCGGCCGGAATGACGCCGACGTATTGTAGATCACCCTCTTCGTAAACAGCGATAGAAGTAGTGGCTGCACCAAAATCAACAACGGCGACGCCGTTTTCTTTCTGCTTCTCGGTAAGAACGGCTTTAGCGGCGGCGACTGGGCTAGGGATAAGGCGCAGGGCCTGGACATCGGCTGCAGCGGTGGATCTTTTGAGGTTTTCACAGTTCGGAGTTAGAGCCGAGACAACGTTGGTACGCATCTCGAGGCGGGCACCGGACATACCAAGGGGATCTTTAATGCCACCCTGACCATCCAAAGCATATTCTAATGGAATAACGTCTAGAACGTCGCGGTTTGCCGGAATGCGGCCGCTAACTGCGACACTTTCGACGCGATCTAAATCTTCGTCATTAATCTCATGTTCTGCGGCGCCAACTGCGATCATACCCTCAACATGAGTAGAAATAAGAGTTGAACCATTGATTGAAACAAACGCACTACGGACATCGTAACCACCCATACGCTCGGCATCACCTAAGGTTCTATCGATGGCGCCAGCGGGGCCAGCAAGATTAGCAGGGACACCTTTTCGCATACCGGCAGATTTGCCTTCATTGTAGCCAACTATGGCGATTTCTCCAGATTTGTTGACGCTTGCAATTACGGCGCGAATGTTCTCCGTGCCGACATCTAGGCCTGTAACAAAGCGTTTGTTGTCATCCATAAGCTTATTATAGCATATTAATTATAAAGTGTGCTAGATTGGCTTAATCTGGCATGGTTAGGATCTCGTAGCCGGTAGCGGTAACAAGAACGGTATGTTCACAATGACAGCCAGTGCTGCCGTCCTTCATGCGGACAGTCCAGTTGCTATCTTTGTCGATGTAATTGGCTGGTTTTCCAAGAGCAGACATTGGTTCAATACAGATAGTGTCGCCTTCGACCAGCTTGTAACCGTGGCCTTTTTTGCCGTAATTCGGAACTTCTGGCAGTTCGTGCATGGTTTTGCCGATGCCGTGACCGATATAATTCTCAATTACGCCAAGATGGCCTTTCCTTAAGACTTTCTCAACGGCCTGGCCAATGTCACCGATGTGGGCGCCGGGCTTTACCTGTTCAATTCCCTCCCACATGGAGGCTTCGGTAACTTCGATCATCTTCTTAACTGCTGGGCTGCCTTTACCGCCAACTAGCATAGTAAAGGCTGAGTCAGTGAAATAACCCTTGTAATAAATGTCTAAATCGAATGAGACTTTGTCGCCTTCTTCTAGTACATCGTCGGTAGGGGCGCCATGAACGAGTGCGTCGTTCACCGAAATACAGATGGCCCCTGGGAATTCTTCATCCAACATGTCGTAGGCTACTCCAGCGCCACGCTTAACTATTTCCTGACGGACCCAGGCGTCTATTTGCTTACCAGTCATGCCTGGTTTGACGTATTCTTTGAGATCTCTTAAAAGATTGCCAAGGATTTTGCCTCCTTCACGCATAGCGGAAATCTTCTGGTCGACCTCGGCACGGGCTGCGGTCTCGATATTGATAAGACCCTTATTCCCCATAGCTATGCTCGATTTCTCCGCCGTTAACGTCTTGCGTCTGAGCGACAGCTTCTGGATTTAGCTGTTTGACTACTTCAACTAGACGATTGGTGACTTCTTCAATCTTGCCCGAACCATTAATGCGTTCAACTGGAACTCCGTGAGATTCAAACAGAGGAATAATTTGGGAAATATTTTGTTCAAAGATATCGAAGCGGCGATCAATGGATTCTTTTTCTCTGTCATCGTCGCGGCCGCGTAGGGCGAGGCGTTCATACAACTCTTCTTTGGAGACGTCGAGAATGATAGCTCCGTCAATTTTTTCTGCCATGGTGTCCATGATGTATCTAGCCTGTACGATATCACGTGGGTAACCATCCAAAAT
The DNA here is from genome assembly GCA_017515105.1 of Candidatus Saccharimonadota bacterium. GTDB lineage: Bacteria > Patescibacteriota > Saccharimonadia > Saccharimonadales > Saccharimonadaceae > Nanosyncoccus. Next base: position 306,762 of record JAFWHO010000001.1, on the reverse strand, counting down.
GACATCAAAACCTTCGGCTTCGGCTTTCTCAATCTGTTCGTTCATCATCCTAATTACTTCTTCATCAGGAATTAACTCACCGCGGTTGATGATGTCATCAAACTTTTTGCTCTGGCGGATGACTTCTCCGTTCGATAGCCAGCGCCAGCCAAAAATCTCAGACAATGCTTTTCCTTGTGTTCCCTTACCGGAACCTGCTAAACCAAATAATATTATCATAAATCTCCTTTTCTTTATTATACTACAAAAAATCTCCCTTTTGACAGGGAGATTTGCGATTATTTAAGTCCTAGCTTGATGCGTTCGGTCTTCTCAGCCTTGCGAGCTTCGCGAATGATGGCCTTAAGGCGACGTTCGCGCTTAGAAATTGGCTTACTAAAGCGCATTTGCGACTTCTTAAGGGGCATCATGCCACTCTGAAGGACTTTGCGATTAAAACGACGAATGATGTTCTCGTTCGCCTCGCCCTGATCTTTTCTAGTTACTTTAATTGTCATATTAGAGTAATTATATCACAGAGTGGGGAGATGCGCAAGGGACTCTGGCGAGAAAGACGAGTCAGTCCTTTTGCTGGCGCAAAAGGACACCGTCCTCCTAGCTCGGAATATCATGAGCGAGCTCATGATATTCCCTCGCCGCGTCGTCCGGGCGAACTTCGTTCGCGACTCGGTCGGCTTCCGGTTATGAATAAATAAAATAAGACCTTTTGGGTCTTGTTTTATTTATTCATGGCGGATCCGACGAGACTCGAACTCGCGACCTCTGCCGTGACAGGGCAGCGCTCTAACCAACTGAGCTACGAATCCATTGTGTTAGTATTATACCGCAATAATAAAACAAAAGCAAGGGGTTAGAGGCGTATTGTTGGAGATGTTTTTTTACTTCGAGATTACATGCCTGGGATTTTGAAAGCGCCGGCATTGTCTGCCTGGGAGGCTGGAGACTGCATGGTTGGCTGAGCGTCAAGCGGAGCGGTGGCTGCGGGCTCTGCGGCCGGAGCGGCTGGGGTTAGTGGGGCTGCTGGAGCTGGCTCGGTCGGTAGACTAGCATCCAAACTACCTGCAGACATATCTATCGGAGGGGCAGGCGGCGGTGGGAGAATGTTCTCTCCTTCAGGAGGATTAAAATTCATTTCTGGGACTCCATTGATTTCGGGTTCAGTAGACACTTCTGGGGTGCTAGCAGTGGCGGGATTGCTATTTAAAGCGGTTGCACTGCCTGGATTAGTGAGATCAGATATAGCCTCTTCTAGCATACGGCCATATTTATCACTGTCTGCTTCAGCCGCAGATTGTTCGAAATCGGCCGATGGGGCAATGACTTTCTCTGCTTTATCGGCATCACCAGGAACTTCTGGCAAAGAATCAGTAGTGGCAGGCTCTGTGTCTGGTGCAGTATCTGAACCAATAATACCTATTTCTGGGGCGGCATCCGTAACTGGAGTATCTGTATCTAAGGTGTCTGCGGCCGCATTCTCTGGATTTAAAGTGATTCCAGGGGTAGTGGTTTCTGGTTCAGGTAAAGAGTTTAGCTCTGGAGCAGGCGAAGATTCTGCTTCGGTCTCCGGCTCTGACATCGGTTGGACTTCTGGCAAAGTGTCTAATTGAGCGGGGGTTTCTTCTTGCGTTTCGGCTACTGGTTCTTCTTTCGGGGTCGTATTGCCGATAAGCTTTGGCTGATTGCTCGTGTCTGGAGTAGTTTCGCTACCAGTTTGGGCAAGGCTCGCCTCGGCAGCCTTCAAATCATCAAGCAAAGTTGATGGTTTTTCCGTGATAGTATCGCTTACTTCTGCTGACTCATCTACAGCATCTCCGCCGTCGTGCTTTATGTCTAGTTTTGTAGCGTCGTTAGCAGCAGGTTCAGCCGACTCGTCAGATTTAGCTACTTTAGACTGAGATTCGCTAGGAGTGTTTAACATGGAGATCATTTCGTTCTCAACGTCTGGCGTGATATTCTTAGAAATCAATTGCTGGTTGGCTCCGGACCGCATAAGCTTGCTAGATATTTGCATAGTCTCCGGGGTGGTGTTCGCCTTGGAGAAACGGTTGGTTGCGGCAACAATACCGGTGAGGAAGGCAGTGGCCTCTTCCTTGCCGATCGGAACTTCACTATTGATACTGTAGAGCAATTTGGCCACCATTTCGGAAACCGAGCTGGCCCGCTTGTCGCTCCATTCGATTTCACCGAATTTGCCAGGATTCCCTGTGGTAATATTGATAATCACAGCATCATGCATAATACGACCATGTTCACGGAGAGCAGAATCTAAATCGATGCCGTTTGCGATATCTAGGGCAAGTACCAAATCGACATTGAAATCACCGTAAGAGAATTCAAGATCTTCTGGGTTTATCTTAGATTGATATGGGGTGATATAAATCTTAACATAGTCACCGTCAAGTTTATAGCGTAAGTGGTCTGCTTTGTCCTTATTCAGAGCAATAACGAAATCCTGAAGGGAGTCAGCCGACGGCTCAAATGTTTGCTCTGGGTTTAAAAATTCGAGAGCGTTTGGAGTTGAGCCGGAATAAATAGCAGTAGCGCGCTTGCCTAATTTGTCCAGAAAGAGAGAGAGGCCGATAGCGGCAGACATCTCGTCAACCGATGGATCGCTTGAGAGCGCAATTAGGATATTGTGTGATTCGGAAATTTTGTTTGCGATGTTGGTATACATTTCACGATCAGCAGCACTTTCCTCGATAGGAGCCTCGCTCAGTTCGCTGGCCGGTACTGTCGGTTCTGGGTTCGGTTCTGGTATTGGACCAGGCGTAGGCTCAGGTGCAGGGTTTACATCAAAACTACCGTCCGCTGTTGGGGTGGGATCTGGCGCAGGCGTGGAAGGGTCAGCGGCACCAGAATCTGGCATCGCTGGAGTGGCAAAATCATCTGCCGGCGGGGTAGTTACGTTGTTGTCTTGAATTGTAGTAGCGCTATCGTCTGGCATTTTTTAACCTTTCTATAGAATATATATAGCATAAGCTTTTCAAATTCGCAAGGTTATATTTTGCGACTTGACGCAGATTGGCTGCCAAATTAGCCTCCCTAGTTTTAGCCTAAAGTTCTTGGGGAAACTACTCTTTACAATTTCGGGATTATGAGATATAATAATCAAAAGTTATTAATTTTTAATCTAAATAGGAATTTAAATGCCGATTATAAAATCTGCCAAAAAAGCAGCGAGACAAGCAGAAAAACGTACTGCACACAACCAGCAAATCAAGAAAGATATTAAGGTTGCGTTGAAGGCTTTTAAAGAGAAACCTTCACAGAAGACTTTGGCGAAGGCTCAGTCAGAGTACGACAAAGCCGTAAAGAAGGATTTGATGAAAAAGAATACTGCTTCTCGCCGTAAAGCAAAGCTTCATGCTATCCTAAAAGCTGCGAAGAAGAAGTAAAAACGCTTCTATCAACAGCCATGGATCGTGGTATGAAGATTTCAGACTTAAGTCAAGTTTAGCGAGTTCTCTTAGAACTCGTTTTTCTTTGATTCCCTGCCTGTTGTTATAATCCTTGACTGCCTGCGAGACTAGGAGACCAAAAAACATAATCGGGTCTTCTTCTGTCTTGATTCTTTCTAGCATTTCGACGGCTTTTTTGCCATCTGTTTTGGCGGTTTTATAAATGTCAAAAACGAGACGAAGGTTAGGATTCTCGGGAAGCGGAAAGTCTTTGAATTCGACCTTGTCCTTGATGGCTTTATAGGCGCTGGAGCGTTTGTCTAGTTTTAATTCTTGGATGATAACGTCGTGCGGGGTATCAAGATAGTTTGGGAGCTTTTCGAAGACGAGCTTATTAGTGCTGATATCGCGGATTAGGATTTTACGCCGATCGGAAAAAAGTGAATTGCCGAGAAAGACGCTGGGCAAATCATCTGGGGTTAAGTCTGCCCCTTCGATTATCTCGTACGAATCACCTAGTATTTTAGCGATTTCTTGGCTGGCTCTAACGCGGTCGTCGCCGGTAAAAATTCTGATCATGAGTCTTCCTTTCTTTGGCTTTTTGAGCCGCCTTTTAGTTGCTGGCATTTTGGGCAAACGTGCGTGCCGCGGCCTGCAACCCTGATTTTCTGAATCTCGGTGCCACAACGCGGGCAAGGCTTGCCGTTACGGCGGAACACATTAGCAAAGAGTTCGAGATAGTCTCCTTTGGTGCCATCAGCTTTGACATAAGTATGCATAGTGGAGCCACCCGAATTTATGGATTTATCCATGACTTCACACGCCGATTCTAGAAGAAGGCTGGCTTCTTTTTTGGTGATCGAGCCACATTTTCTCTCGGGGTGGATTTTGGACATAAACAAAGCTTCATCGGCGTAAATGTTGCCAAGCCCGCAAATAACCGACTGATCTAGGATTGTAGTCTTGATGCAAGAATTCTGACGCTTCTTTAGTTTTTCGTAGAAATCGTCTTCTTTCATCTGCCAAGGTTCCTTGGCGAGTTTTTTGATGAAGGGATCGTTCTCCACCTCGCTAGTCGGAAGAACTTTGATGAAACCAAATTTGCGTTGGTCGTTGAAGAACAGGTGACTCCCGTCATCAAATTTTAAGATGACTCGGGTTTGTTTATTGGGCAATTGATCGGTGAAGTTATCGCTCGGGTGGCCGGCAGCAAAACGAGTGTCTGACTTACCGCCTGGCCCCGGGTCGAATATTAATTGGCCGGTCATACGAAGGTGGATCATTAGGGACAAATCGTTATTTAGATCAACAACGAGCGCCTTACCAAAGCGCCGGAGGGTTTTGACTACACCCGTAGCTGGTTCTCCTATAAAAGATTTGTCGCACAGAACTTCGGTACGTATGATTTTTTTATGAACAATATATTTATTCAACCCACGACGAATTGTTTCGACTTCAGGGAGCTCAGGCATAATCCTCCCCGAGATAATCGTGAGAAAAACTATCAATCATATCTTCCATAAGATCATCAAGGCGTTTCTTGGTATAAAACTGGTATTTTTCACCTTTCATGTTTTGGCCAAAGGCTTCGTCGGTCAAAATGTGTTCAATGTTTTCGATGTCCTCAGGAGTAATGTCGGTGACGTTAATTTGATTAGCATAGGAAGCGAGCCGCCCAAGATCGGATGGAGTATACTCTAGGTGGTGATGAAAGTTGGTGTCGTAGACCCAAAAATCATGGTGTTTGATTCTCTGCTTCTCTTCATGGCTTAACCCCTCGCCAAGGCGATGGCGCTTGATAGTGCGATAAAAATCATAATTAAAGAACCCATCAGTGTACAAATGAAATAGATAGCCTAAAAAAATTGGGTCTTTGCGGTCGATCTCGTCCTTATTCTCGGCATAAAAGTTGAGGGACGAGCGCTGGTTGTAAGCATAGTGTGTTTCACCGTGTTCTTTTCTAGTGCTGACTTTATTGATGTAGCCATTATTGATGTCGGGCAAAAGACAGCCCAACAAAAACTCTTGTCTGGCTTTTCCTTTGAATTTCAATTTATCAGCAAGGCGGTTCCCCGCTTCTAGATGTATATTCCAACTCGGCATATCTATATTCTACCATATATATAATATATAGGGGCCGCTAATTGTGGAAAAACACTATATTTAGCGTATATTAGGTCTTGACATACGCTATATGTGGGGTTAGAATAGATTCCAGGTAATGCTTATAAAAGTGATTCTGCTAATCGGGAATTCAGCCCTATGCAGCAAAAAGAAAGGAAAATCATGAAAAAAATCGTATACAAAAACCCAAACGATATCGAAAACTTCGATTTGAAAAGGTTTGAAAAGTCGATTGCGAAGTATGCCAAGGTCACACAGAAGGAAGTGAAAGAGGCACTCGCTGAGTTTGATCAATATGAAACTATGCACGTTTCCTGCCTAGTTGAGGTGGGAATGAAGTTAATTGGTGCGAAGGCTGGTGATACAGCAATGAAAGAGTATTTTGATGAGCATGCTGAATGGTTTGACGAAGGTAAATTTGAAAGACTACGCCGAATTACTGGATACCTAGTCGGGACTTTAGACAGATGGAATGATGCAAAGAAAGCTGAAGAGAAAGCGCGTGTCAAACACTGCGTGAATTCGTCCATCAATGACGCAGAACGCTTGGTAGCACTTGAAACTCAAGCTATGGCGCAAAACTTAGCCTATACTCGCTAGAATCTATGTTTAATAATGAAAGAATTGGACTCCGCGTCCAATTCTTTTTTGACGTGTTATTTTCTGCCGGTATTAGGGGCTTTCGGGACTATCGTTACGCTACTCAGCTCAGGGATGGTAGTACTGCCGTAGCCAGTATTTAGTTCTACAGAGACTGGATCGCTGCGCTTGATCCCATCAAAAGGAACGAGGATGAGGGTGTTGTCCTGACCTAAATCTAGCCCAGTTATGGTGAACTCAGTGCGGTCGGTCATGCCAAGCAGTACATCATTTAGAACCACAAGGGCGTACGGAGCGTCATTGGTGAAGGTCACTTTGACTGAGCTATCAGGAAGAATGGCACTGTTGGTAATTTCTAGGTGGAGTGTAGTTTCGCCTGGGTCCGTGAGGTCTTCTTCGATGCGAGGTAAACTATCGAAACGTTCAATAATGTTATCTGTGAGAAGGCTAAGGTCATCGACGGAAGAAACCACAGACCCATCGGTTGCTTCGGCCAGGGATTGGTAGGACGATAGGTTTTTTGGCGTAGTAATAATGTAGAAGTTGACTGGATCGATCTGTTTGCTAAGGGTTTTGACATCATAGAAAGTGGTGCCGTCGCGATCGGGAGAATGATATCCGGCGTCCGTCAGAATGACTAGTGACTTAGTGGAGCCGAGCTGCCAGTCCAGACTCTTCATGACATGGAGAGAGGCGGAGAGGAGAGATTCGTTGGTGTCGCCACCACCTTTAGTGAGTATTCGATCAAGACCAGCTTTGAAAGTCTCCATATTACAGGTTTCAAAATTGCATCGCTCAACTGGTTGGTAGGGATCGTTCAGATCACGATAGTCGTAAAGAGCGACGCGCCCACCGGAATTGATAGTTTTTTCAGCTAGCCTCAGGGCTTCAGCTTTATACTCGTCTATAAGACTTCTCATGGACCCGGTCGAGTCGATCAGGATGGCAGTGTCGTGGGGCGAGGTATATTGGTTTTTGAAGCCAAATTCTGCGGCAATTTTGCTAAAAATGAGGCGAGAGGCATCTTCATAGAGGCCATCCTCGACATAGTGGGTGTGATCCTCGATACTAAAATGAGAGCTACAGAATAGGTCCGCTTTATTACACCAAGTCCCGATTTTACCCTGAAAGCCCGACGCGACATATGGTTCCCTGGCGCCGAGTAGTCCCTTGTAGGCACGGCAGTCTGGGACGTAGGCGCGGTATTCTGACAGATTGTCTCCTCGGCAAGCTGCTGGCAATAACCCCGCACCTTCTGGTAGATAGATTTTTGGGTCGCCAAAGGTGGCGGCGTAGATGAGTTTATCAGGATTGATTTCCGCGAGATCTTTCAATACAACCAGTGCCCCTTGCGAATAGCCAGCTATGATGTATTTAGTGTTTGGGCAAGTGCTGGAGTTAATAATTCTATGTAGTTTCTTTGTTCCCTCTTTGACACTCTCACCAAACTCATAAGAGTCGCCTCCGCTGATGTAGGCGCCAAGCATAGTACCAAAGTGCCCGTCGCTGATGCCTACGCTAACAGCTGGATATTCTAGGTCGTCAAAAGTGTAAGACAGAGACGAGGTTGAAAGCTTTGCTTCTAGAGAGCTCTTGAAGGCCTGATATTCGCCGTTGTTGTAGCGTTCACCGCCAGAGCCGCGAGCGAAGATCACTTTTAGGTCGGGGCAAGATGAAGCAGCGTGGGTTGGTGACGCAGCTGGCTTCAAGAATAGTAAGAAGATGAATGCGAGGAGAATAATAATGTAGCAGATTTTGCGAGCTCTACTGGGCAAGGGTGCATGTATGGCATTTTGAAGTGTTTTTAGCATGATGTCTCCTTTATATTGGGACATATAAAACACAGCACCAGCTAAAAAACAACCTCAAAACTAAAAATCTATTGCATAAGCATTTTAAAAGAAAACGTCTAAGGTTAAAACAATTATAATTCGCCCCAGTTGTGTCCAGTTGTTACTTCAGTGGCCAGTTTAATAGGGAGTTCGGGAGCGACTGATTCCATTTCGGCTTGAAGAATCTTGCTCACTTCGTCTTTTTGTTTCTCGTCACATTCAACAATAAGAGAGTCGTGCACTTGCATGACTAGCTCGGCGCCCTTCGGAAGGGCTTGGTCAATTTTGATCATGGCGCGTTTCATGAGATCGGCCTCGGTACCCTGAATTGGCATGTTCTGCGCGGCGCGCTCGGCGGCTTGGCGGATAATAAAGTTCGGGGATTTAACGTCAGGAGTAGGACGGCGACGTCCGTAATAAGTTTCGACATAGCCTTCTTCCCTGGCTTGCCTCAAGATCTCTTCTAATTTTCGCTTGATTGGAGCGCGAAGTACGAAATAATTATCGATAAATTTCTTGGCTTCGCCGATTGGCATCTTGGCGGCATCGGCAAGACCTTTAACGCTCATGCCATATAGAATACCAAAATTAATCACCTTGGCGGCACGACGTTGGTCTTTGGTAACCTTATCCATCGGGATTTTGAAGGCTTCGGCGGCAGTCTTAGTATGAATATCGATGTCGTGATTAAAATCGTCAATTAAGGCCTGGTCGCCAGACAAGACAGCAGCTAAGCGCAATTCGAACTGAGAATAATCGGCGGAAACGAAAATTTTGCCTTTGCTAGCCACAAAGCCGGTACGGATGCGTTTACCTTCTTCGGTGCGGACCGGGATGTTTTGCAAATTTGGATCCTTAGAGCTAAGACGTCCAGTTGCGGTTACGTTCTGAGTAAAGGTGGTATGAATACGGCCGTCGGCGTCGGCTAAGTTTGGCATTGGGACGATATAGGTATTTAGAAGCTTCGCAGCTTCGCGATATTCAGTAATTTTCTCGATAATAGGATGCTCGTCTTTTAGTTTCTCTAACTCTTTGGCGCCAGTGGAGTAGCCGCGAGTAGTCTTCTTGATGCCTTTAACCGGGAGCCCTAGCTTGGTGAACAAAACTTCGGAGAGCTGAACAGGCGAATTAACATTAAAACTGGTTCCGGCCAACTCTTGGACTTCGGATTCTAGTCTTGATACTTCGGCGGTGTACTCGGCCTGGAGGTTTTTGAAATAGTCGCGATCGATCAGCATTCCCTTCTTTTCCATCTTGTAAAGAATTGGGATGAGGGGTAAGTCTAGGTCTTGATAAATGTCATAAAGTTTGGGGTATTTTTCAAATTCGAAATACTGGCGTTCTCGCTCCTCTTCGGGGACGACAAGTTGAGGAATTTCTCGCATCAAGGGGTTCAAAAGGAATGCGGCCTGGCCAAGGTCCCAAAAACTCTCACCTTTTAGGATTTTCTCTGCAATTTTGTCGTTTTGGTGCATTAAGGATTTGATATCCCAATCAATGACGGCGTCGCCTAGAGGAGCCATGATCGGGGCTTTCTTAGGAGTTTCGGGCTCTTTCCTAGGCTCTATAGTTTGCTCCTTCGAAGTGCCGCTCTCGAATGTTGACGCGTGTTTCACCTTACGAATGAGGGAGTTGAATTCGAGCTTTTTTAGGCCCGCAACCACGCGTTCTTCGTCAAACGAGAAGTCCGGGAGATCGTCAAGCTTAACTGGGGCGTCAAACATGATACGGGCTAAATCGCGTGACATATAAGCCGATTCTTTGCCGGATTCGAGCTTGGCCTTGGTGGAGCTAGTGATCTCATCAAGGTGCGAGTAGACTCCATCAAGGTTGTCATATTGGTTAAGTAACTTCGCGGCGGTTTTTTCGCCTATACCAGGGACGCCTGGAATGTTGTCCGAAGAATCACCTTTCAAGGCCTTGAGATCTAAGAATTGAGATTTATTGATGCCGTACTTAGCCTCTAGCTCTGGTACATTTATTTGTTCAATATTAGTAAAGCCCTTAAGGATGCGCCACATATGAGTGTTGTCGTCGACGATTTGAAGCATATCGAGGTCGCTAGAAATAATATAGGTTTCCCAGTCGCCGGCATCATCGGCTTGTTTACTCAGGGTGCCGATGATATCGTCGGCTTCGTAGTCTGGAATTTCAACAAAATCCCAACCAAGATCGTTAATGAGGGTTTCAAGAAACGGGATCTGGGCATAAAAATCCTCGCCCGGTTTGACGCGTCCGGCTTTGTAGTCTGCATAAATTGCGCGACGTTTAGAGGTGGAAGACTTGGAATCCCAGGCCACTACGACCTTAGTAGGGTTCAGCTTTTTAACGATTTCCATAGAGATGGCAGCAAAGCCATAAATGCCACCAGTCGGGGTGCCGTCGGTGAGGCTGAGGGCGCCCATTGCGTAATAACCACGATAGAAAACTGATTTTCCGTCTATTAGCACTAATCTTTTCATCGTGGCCATATACTTAGTTAAAACTCGATCCTCTTTAGGAGGGTTTTTAGATTTTCCTGCAATTCTTCGATCGTACCGTTATTTAAGAGGTAGTAATCAGCTGCACCAATTGGGCCGCCCTTTTCGAGATTCTCGATCTCGCTACGATCGCGTTCACGGATGGCTTTGGCGTCGAAGGAACGTCCTGGACGCTCAGCAACGCGTTCATAACGTATTTTTTTATCGACAACAACCGCGACAAAGGTGAGAGCTTTCGGGAATTCGTGTTTTAAGATCTTGTACTCAGTCCATGAATATACGCCGTCTAGCACGATGCGCTTTTGGCCTGCATTTATTAAATCTTTGGTTTCGGCAATAACTTGATTGACTACCCAATCCTTGCCTTCTTGTTTGCGAATTTCTTCGCGGAATTTTTTCTCGGATTCGCCATCTTCGGTGCGCTCAATGCCGCGTTTTTCCATTTCCTTATAGATCATTCCTCCAAAATAGACTTTGGGGCAACCTTGGTCAGTAAGATAATCGACTATAACTGACTTACCGGAGCCAGACATGCCGACGACGGCTAAAATTTTAACATTGTCCATGTATATAGTATATCATACCTGATAGCTATCTTAGTGTTCAACTACTTTCAGTCGTTTTTTACTTTTTTTGATTTCTATCTTACAAATTTTTTCACAGGTGCGGTATTCGCCTTCTGTTTGGATGACTACGGTGGATGGTTGCAAGAATTCTAGCGTGTCTTTAGTGGTAAGGGAGCCGGGGATGCGAGTGAAGATGCTTTTCGCCATCATTTTGGATAAGCGATAGAAGCTAACTAAATAATCGATTTCGCTGCGGAAATATTCGGAATCACGATAATCTTCCCTGCCCTTCATAACTCGAGCCATGAAGCGACCGTTCACAGCCGTGTAGTCGGAAGTTTTGCGTGCTACAGGCAAGCCGTTTAAAACAAATTCTGGCATAAAAACCTGCTTGTGGCGGTTTTTGAAATACCAGCCGGCGAGGCTAGTGTATGAGCCGATTTTGCGGCCAATATCGCTTTTTAGTTTTGCGCGCATTTTAGGTGAATCGTAAATATGGACAGCTGCCGCGGTCATACCAATAGTAGTGTAGCAAGTGGAGTAGCGGAAGAATTTGTCATCGATATAAATTTCGAGGGGATATAACTCTCGTGTTTCGCCAAAAAGAATGTCGTCTAAAGATTTGGTACCTAAAGTTCTGGCCAGATCATTGAAATTACCATAAGGGAGGGCTGAAAGCATAGCGTCTTTTTCTGACATCAATATCGCATTCGATGCAATGATGCCGGTGGCATCACCGCCAGCTGAGATGACTAGGTCGCCATCTTTTAACAGTTTAGAAAGCTTCTTGATATTATGGTCAAGATCGGTTGGTTCGACTTCGTATTTGCCTATAAGATAGCCTTTAAGACTATTTAAACGATTAATAACGTCATGACGAACCTTATCATAACGAGACGAACGGGGATTGAAGACAACGATTAATCGTTTCACTATGGCTCTCCTTAGGAGGTAGGTATAAGCCATTTTACAAATGCGTACAGCACAACGTAGGCAACAAGACCAATAACAATTTCAAACATGCGACGTTTGGCTTTGCGGGTTTTTTCCTCGCTGCCGCCTGCAGTGAGGTATTGTATACCAACGATAGTGATACCAATTACGCCGAGGATGCCAATACCAATAGTCATGATATCCACGACAAGATTTAGTTGCGCGGTGACACTAGAGCCCTTACCGTCGTCGCAAGAACAGTTGTATTCACCGTTTTCGGATTTGGTATATTCTTTGGTTTTTTCATTATATTTACACTTAGACCCGCCAAGCACAGAAGTGGGGACGCATCCACCATCATCGGCATAAACTGGGGCCACAGTAACAACGAGGGCCATGCAGACCATCATAATACCAGCAACGATTTTCTTCATATTCCTCCTATTTTAGATATTCGTGTAATTTTTTGGTGTCTTTGTTTTTGCGTAGCTTTGAAAGAGCCTTCGCCTCGATCTGGCGAATGCGTTCGCGAGTAACATCAAATTCTGCACCGACTTCTTCTAGAGTATGGGGGCGGCCGCCACCGATACCGAATCTCAAGCGGATGATCTTCTGTTCCCTATCGCTCAAAGTAGCGATGATTTCTGAGAGTTGCTCTTTCAAGATTTGGTTAGAAGCGGCTTCTTCAGGTGAGTCACGCTCTTCGTCCTCAACGAAGTCGCCTAGAACCGAATCTTCATCATCGCCATCACGGCCAACGGAAGCATCAAGTGAAGCGATGTCTTGCTTGATGCGCATTACGTAGTCAATTTTCTCTGGCTCCATATCCAGAGCTTTCGCAATTTCTTCATTAGTTGGCTCGCGGTTTAGTTCGGTAGTAAGCTTACGGGTGGTACGAAGGACTTTGTTGATAGTCTCCACCATGTGAACTGGGATACGAATAGTGCGAGCCTGGTCAGCGATAGCGCGGGTAATAGCCTGGCGGACCCACCAAGTTGCATAAGTTGAGAATTTGAAGCCTTTTTTGGGATCGAACTTATCAACTGCTCTAAGTAAACCGGTGTTCCCTTCCTGGATCAAATCAAGAAAATCAAGACCGCGGCCGCCGTAGCGCTTAGCGATAGACACAACAAGACGCATGTTGGCCTCGACCATTTTGTCTTTGGCTTTTTTGTCACCCTTAACAATACGCTGGGCGAGGTCAGCTTCTTCCTCGGCAGTGAGAAGAGGAATTTTACCGATTTCACGAAGATACAGCCTAACGGAGTCGTCAGCAAAAGCATCAACGTTTTCGGCAGTAATAGCTAACTCTTCATCGGAAAGTTCTTCTTCGTTTTCGAGATCGTGCGTTTCTGGTTCATCGAAATCTGGCACTTGTTCTTTTGCATTCAAAATTTCATCTTTTTTCAAGCTCATTACATTGCATTATAATATACTATTATTTTTTTTGCAAACGGTTTATTTCGCCAAGAACCTCTAGATATTTTTCTGATTCTTCATCGAGCTCCGAAAGCTTACTCTTCAAGTCGGCAATTTTGGCTTTGTCTAGCTCTTTTTGGTAGGAAATGAGGAGGGCTTTGGCTTCAGCTTCGTAGCCTTCCGGAGATTCTAATTGATGTTCTGAGTTAAAAACTAGTTCAAGTTCAGCTAGCCTGGTATCGTCTTCGGGAATTTCAAGCGGGATGTCGGTCTTAGTGATACCGCCGTAAATTTTAAGGGCTAGAAGTGAGTTTTCGAGCTTCTCGAGTTTTTGGTTCACGGCAATGGTTTTAGGTTTTTTAAGATATTTCTTGGGGGTTTCTGAGAGCTTCTTCGCTAGACGGTCGCCTTTTTCTCGCAACGTTTCAACGCTGACGCCGAGTTTTTTGGCGATTTTGGTTTCGTAACTGGCGCGCTCAACTTCGTCTTTTACGTAGCCGAGGAGTTTCAAGGCAACGTCAGAATATTTTCGCTTCCCTGTCGGGGTGGAGAGGTTGAGATCTTCTTCGTATTTTTGGAGAAGCCAGTCAACTGCTGGGACACTGTGGTTTACAGCTTCCTGCCAGAGTTTAGGATCTTTTTGGATGAGTTCGTCTGGGTCTTTGGCACCATGGTAGTCAGAGATGACGGTGAGATCGATGCCGAGATCGCCGGCCATCATGATGGCGCGCTCGGTGGCCCTAACGCCAGCTTCGTCGCCGTCGTAGGCTAGTCTGATATCAGAAGTAAGTTTTGAAAGTGCCTTTAAATGTTGGTCGGTCATGGCGGTGCCAGAAGTGGCTACGGCGGTGCTTACACCTGCTTGGTGGGAAGAAATAACATCCATGTTTCCTTCGACAATCACAACATAGCCCTCACGGCGGATGGCCTCCTTAGCCTGGTAGAGGCCGAAGATAAATCTTGATTTGTTGAAGAGGATCGTCTCTGGCGTGTTGAGATATTTAGGCTCTTCGCCGCTAATCGTACGAGCGGTAAAGCCAATCACGTTGCCTAGCGTATCGATGAACGGTACGGTCATGCGGTCGCGAAAGATGTCGTTATGATAGCGGCTGAGGAGGCCGGCAGCTTCAAGTTCTTCTACGGTAAAACCTCGTTTCGTGAGAACATTTAGGGTAGCCTTGCCGCCGGCTGGGGCGTAGCCGATTTTAAACTTTGAGACTGTTTGGCGGTTAAGATTGCGTTTGTAAAAAACGTACTCGCAAACTTTGGGGTTGCGGATGAGGCAGGCTTGATAATATTTGGCTGCGAGCGCAAGAGCTTCTTTGGCGCGGGTTTTTTTCTGGGCGATTGCTTGATCGCCGCCGCGGTATTTCGAAATATCCACACCGGCACGCGCGGCAAGCTTCTCGAGGGCTTCTTTGAAGCTGATGCCTTCAACTTCCATGACGAAGCTAAAAATATCGCCACCTTTATTGGCGGAAAAATCGTGCCAGATGCCTTTTTCTGGCGATACCATAAAAGACGGGGTCTTATCTACGCCCCAGGGAGAACGCCCTTTTAGACTACGGCCTGCGCGTTTTAGTTCTACATACTGACCCACCACTTCTTCAACGCCAAGGCGTGATTTTATTTCCTCTTTTAGGTCGTACATATGCTATAATTATAGCATATGGATAGGCAAGAGTATTTGGACCAGATTTCCGCGTCAAATAGGCCCGTAAACACAAAAACAAATGGCAAATTTGGAAATATTCTGTCTTCAAAGATTACGTGGCTGGTTGTTGGTGCTGTGGCACTGTTTATTCTGTTTGCGGTAATTGGTGGTATTCTTTCTGGTTCTAAGAGTAGCGCTAAAGAGAAGATGTATGCCTTCAACACTCACGTAGATAATACGATGGAAGTATTTGATAATTACCGCACCAAGGTAAAATCATCAAACCTGCGCTCTTACAGTACTACACTTTCTAGTCTTTTGGTTAATGTGAAGGGGAAACTTGAGACTTACCTCAGCGAGAAGAATAACGGAAAAAGTGAGACTGCCGAGAATGTGCTTGGGGAGAAAATGATCGATCAGCTCACTTTAGAGAAAGATGGCTTAGAGAATGAGTTATTTGAAGCTAAGATTAACGGAAACCTGGACCGAGTATTTGAGTATAAAATGGTATATGAAATTGCTACGTTCATGAACGAAGAGAGTGATATTGCGAAGAGCACTGGTGATAGCACCCTGAAAGAAGTTTTGGCCGATTCTTACAATAGTCTGGAAAACTTGCATAACCAAATAAGCAATTTTTCAGAATCTAAATAATTAGAAAGGAGTTTTATGGCAAAATCTGAGGAGGCAAAAAAGATCCAAGAGAAGCAAGGTCTTAAAGCGGAGTTTATTGAATTTATCAATCGTGGATCGATGATTGATCTCGCAGTAGGTGTGGCAGTAGGTGGCGCCTTTACAGCAATTGTTAATTCCCTCGTCAATGATATCGTGATGCCGATCGTTGGGCTACTGCTTGGTGGTGTAGACTTCACCGGACTTTCTCTTCACATTCCGAATTTCTTCGGTACGGGTGATGAAGCAGTGATTGCGTATGGTAATTTTATCCAGAACGTTGTTCAATTCTTGGTAATTGCCTGGGTAATCTTCATGGTGATTAAGGGCATGAATAGACTGAACCGCAAACGCGACGCGAAAAGAACTAAAAAAGAAGAAGCGAAAGCTTAAACTTTAGGTTCTAGACGGTTAGGTTATAGCTTAGTCGGATTAAATCTTCGATTTCCTTGGGGCTGAGTTGGCCAGCAAGGACGATTTCGATGCCACCCTTACCATAGTAGCGGGATTCCATTACTGATTCATACTTCTCTTTCAAGTTATCGCTGAGGCGAATATCGCAACGAACCTCGATAGTATTGCGGTGTACGACTAGGAAGGCCGCTTTATCCTTGAAATAAATTTCGCGATCTGGCTCTGCCTTAATTTCGAAGGGTCCAATACCGCTTATTTTAGAAACGTCAAATACCATTTTAATTCCTCTATACTTCCGTTAATATCGTCTAGCGCGCGGTGGTTCTCGGGTTTAACAAACTTCTTGTTCAGGGCGTTCTCGAAATAAATCTTCCAGGCCGAAACATCGAGCATGCGGTAGTGAAGTCTGCTATTTAAGGTAGGCATTTCCCTTTCGATGAACTTGCGGTCTTGGTGAATGGAGTTACCGGCAAGGTAGATTTCCTTGGCACAGTAATGATCAATGAAATCAAGAAGTTCTTTTTCGACCTCACTTATGGGCTGGCCTTCGCTATTTTGGGCTTGAAGGGCGTCGCGCGAAACGTGGTTTTTCTCCCAAAAGTCACCGACCATGCGGGACTTCATGAGTTCTTCATCGACTCTCACTACCGCTTCAAAGGTAGCTATTTCGTTTAGTTCCATGTCGGTTGCAATGGCGGCGACTTCCATAATCCTGTCTTTTACTGGATCGAGGCCGGTCATTTCGAGATCAACCCAAAGTAGTTTGGCTTTTTTCATGTAGATATTATATCATACATCTGATACGGTCGGTAGGAAGCCTACATCGACTCAGGGACAGAGATGCCAAGGAGGTCTAGGCCGTGAGTCATAACGTCTAGGAAGATTTGAACGAGCTTTAAGCGTTCTTTTTCGTTATCGTGACCGATGACAGGGCTAGCTTCGTAGAAACGGCTGAAGCTTTGAGCTAGTTCGTAGAGGTAATTTGCTACCTTGTGGGGGGCTAGCTCGGTGACCGCTTCGTCTAAGACCGATGTGTATTCAAGAAGCTTTTTCATGAGGTTGCGCTCGGATGGATTTAGGGTGAGGGCGCTATTTTCTTTTGACTCTGTTTTGGCCGGGGCTTTTTGGAGGATTTTCTTGGCACGGACGCAGGAGTAGAGGAGATATGGGCCAGAGTTTCCGGTCATTTTGACGGATTCTTTAGGGTCAAAAACGATGTTCCCACCCATTTTGTATTTTAGGAATGCATATTTGGTAGCGGCAAGAGAGATTACGTCGTCAGTGGATTCGTGCTCGGCTTCAAAAGCGTCACGGACTAGATTGAGGACATCGACGGCTTTCAAGATGTTCCCTTTTCGGGAGGACATTTTGACGTTGCCTGGAAGTTTGACGAGGCCGTGAGTTAGATGTGTGGTGCGCTCGGTGAGTTCTGGGGCGTATTGCTCGATAGATTTAAGGACCACGGTCATGTAATCTTTTTGTTCGGAGCCAGTGATTACGATAGATCTCGCAAAATGGTAATCTTGCCACTTGGTAAAGATGAGACCGACGTCTTTGGTCTCGTAGGTCGGGACGCCTTCTTTGTTGATAAAGACTCGAGTGTGAAGCCCATATTTATCACCATCGAAAATGACCGCACCGTTAGAATATTCATAAACACCTTTTTCTAGCTGTTCTTTGACCTTCGTGAGTCCTAGGTCTACGACGGTGGATTCAGGGTAATATTTGTCGAAATGGACACCGATAGAGTTATAGAACTCTTTGAAATAATCATAGGATAGTTCTCTTCCCAGCCAGTATAATTTAGCGACGTCGGAATCATGGAGATTTTCGGAGTTGATCTTGTATATTTCTTTGTTGAGTCTCGTGATTTCTTGGTGAGCTTCCTCGTCGTCTTCGTAGAGAGCGGTGCCTTTGATGTAGCAGTCTGCGACATCCTCGATAGTGAGTTCGTCCAAAGACTTCTGGCGGAGGGCGTACATGGTCTTAGCTACGTGGAGGCCAACATCGCCACCGAAGTTGGCGCGAATGACTTTGGCACCCGCATATTCGAATAATCTGGCAATGGAGTCACCGACGATAGATGTATAAAGGTGGCCGACGTGGAGGATTTTGAAGGGGTTAGGGTCGCTGAACTCACAGACTATGGTCTGGCCTTTGTATTCATCCGATTTGAAAGTGCCGCCGAAACCGTTGATGGCACTTACTAAGCTCTTGTCTGATAAGGTGAAATTAAGAAAGCCTGGAGGGCTGAGAAAGACTTCTTCCTGGAGTGCGCCTTCGATCTCTTTAGCTATTTCCATTGGGGCCTTGTGGAGCTCCTTGGTGAGCCGTAGAGGCACGTTAGTAGAATAATCTGCGTCGATATTCTCCGGAGAAGGAGTAAGCTCGGGATCAAAATCAAGATCATAGAGATCTTGAATAACTTTTTTAAGCGCAGTGCAGATTTCTTGCATAAAAATATTATATCATAGTTTACAGGGATGTGATATAATGGTGGTACCCGCGGGTATCGTATAGCGGCTATTATGTATCCTTCCCAAGGATGAGATCAGGGTCCGACTCCCTGTACCCGCACCAGAAAACGAAGAAAGAGCCGAAGGCTCTTTATTTGTTTTCCGATATGGTTTAGGGAGAAGGACCCGTGGGTCCGCTCGCCGAAGGCGAATAGCGAGCGTAGCGAGCTAACTCCCTGTACCCGCGCCAAGCCATCAAAAAGGGTTGGACCCTATCTTCCCCGATGTTCCTTTTCAGGATATCAACTGCGTTTTGCTTTGCTTTTTCTCCGCTGCTAGAGTAAATGTGGTCTTCCAGCACATAGACGTCATAGTTATTTTCGAACAAATTCATCGCTGTGACCAACACACAACAATCGGCATCTATGCCGCAGATATAGATTTTATCCAAATTATTCTGGTGGATATACCTAGTGAGATCCTCTCCATAGGCGGAATAGGTCGTCTTGTCAAAAACTTTGTGTTTGCCGGTGTCTATACAGATTTTCCTACTGTTTTCATCCATGCACCCTTTCCAACCAAGTCTAGTAAAAGTGGGGTTATTTGGACTATTGATAAACCGGGTGAAGACCACATCGGTAAACTTACCGGAATTCACAAGCTTTGCTATTTCTCTGGTAGCCTTTTTGGTATTATCGTTAATGAATTCATTTTGTAAATCCACTACCAGTAGTAAACTATTGTTGCGCATCTTACTAACCAAACTCAATAAACCCAATCCCGACCATGCAGACGATTATGGTTGCCACTCTCTTTATAATATCCGTTTTGGTTATTTTTTCCTTCTCTATCTTTGGAAACAGTCTCGTTATTAGGATCCCCATCAGCATGACCGCAAATGGCTGGACGCCCTGCGTCACAAATGACACTAAGGCGACTGATGCCATAGTACCCGCAAAGGTTGAGAGGACGCCGCCAAACGAATTAAGCATCTCATTAACAAGGTTTAGGCCGATGACTTTTGGGCCATTGGTTTTTAGCATTTTCGAGAAAGATTTGCGAAATGATTTAATGAATATAAAGATGAATATACCCACGATAAATAATGTGATGTTTGACCATAGTATGGTCTGATTAAAGTCGTGCTCTTGGTTGATGCGCCGTTCAATAATAAACCAGATTGCGTAAGCCAGAGACACGAAAGCCATAATTGCTAACGTGATCAGTTTTTCCTTGTTGAACTTTTTGTGGGTTGGTTCATATGTTAAGAATACGGCCGCGAGGGTAATTAGTAACCCGCCCACGAGCTGTAACGGGTTGATATGTTGGTCCTGCAATATGAGCGGTGACAAAAGCAACATAAATACCGGTATAAGTTGGAACATAATCACTACTATTGTCGTGTCGTCCCTATCTAATGCCTTAAACCAAAAAATGTTCGCGACCGTATAGAGTGCTGAATTGAAGAGCAATAGCAGAATGCTCGGGATATCGAAAGTAAGCTCAAAATTACAAACGAACGAATAAATTATAGCCATTACGCCACCAGCAATGATAGTTGAAACCAAAATCAGGGCGCGGTAATCGGCGTTTTTGACCGCTTTGGAAATAAGATATTTATCTATATGATTAGTGGCCGCATAGAAAACGGCAGCGATTATGGCCAGAATAATCGGTATTACCATGTTTGGTATTATACCATAATCAACCGACAGACCCGGATAAGCTCAACTTTGTTATAATTATTACACTATGCTTTTCTTGAGGCCAAAAAAGAAAAGTTAGGGGTTAGCCGCAGGCTATAACTCGTTTTTGCAGAAACCTTTATTGAAGAAGTCTTCGATGTTTTGCAATGTAGTGTTGGCGATGCTTTTAAGGGCTTCGTCGGTGAGAAAGGCTTGGTGTGAGGTGATTATGACATTTGGCATAGATAGTAAACGCGCCAAAACGCCGTCTCGCATTATATGATTTGACAGATCGTGGAAGAATACGTTGGATTCGTCTTCGTAAACATCTAGACAAGCTGCTCCAACTTTTTTACTCAGCAAACCCTCAACTAGGGCGTCGGAATCTATCAATCCGCCCCTTGATGTGTTTACGATGATAACGCCTTTTTTCATTTTCGAAATGGATGTCTTATTAACCATATGCTTAGAAGAGTTTGTTAGTGGACAGTGAATAGAGATGATGTCACTTTCTTTGAAAAGTACTTCTTTGTCTACATAGTTAATGTTGCTCTTTTCGTCTGGGAACTTATCGTAAGCAATGATGTTCATTCCGAAGCCTTTACAAATATTAATAAACTTCTTACCGATTTTACCGGTGCCAATCACGCCGACGGTTTTGCCGTGCAGTTCAAAGCCGACTAGATCGTCTATATCAAAGTTATATTCCCTGGTACGGTTATAGGCTTTGTGGATGCGTCTGACCGACGTTAGTAGCATAGCCATTGCGTGTTCTGCTACTGCGTACGGAGAGTAATTTGGCACATTGGCGAGATGAAGTCTTTTGTGGGCGGTCGTCAAATCTACGTTGTTGTACCCTGCGCATCGTAAGGCGACAAAGTCGACCATCTCGTCCGACAGGATATTGATCACTTCCTTATTCACGATGTCGTTAGTAAAAACACAGGCCACATCGTAGCCGACGGCGAGGTGGGCCGTGTCTGGGTCTAGTCTTTCCTCAAAAAAGCTTATTTCAAATTTGCCATCTTGGTTGGCTGCATTAAAATAATTGATATCGTTTTGTTTTGTGTCAAAAACTGCAATTTTGATTTTCCGATCGCGAATTTTATTCATAAGCATATTATAACATAGCTTTTGGATAGCGGAGCGTCGTCAAGACTTATTGTTCTGTCTGCTCACCCTGGTTGCTGAGGTCGATTAATTCGTTGACCTTGCCTTCGTCGCGGAGGGCGGCGATACGTTTATCGAATTCTGTGAATGGGACTTTGATTGAGACGAAATCGACGGAGTTGTCGGTCTTTTTGACTAGCTTGACGAAATAGTAACCGTCGCCGTTCATGGAGATAAATTTCTTACTGGTCTCGCCTGGCTCTAGTTTCATTGCTTCGGTGGCACGGCCGCCGTCGATATTCTTGCTGTCGACTAGGCCGCCAGTTTCCTCGTAGTTGATGCTGCTACCTAAGGCCTCCGCAATAGCTGGAAAGTCGTTGCCGTTCGAGGAAAGAAGTGATTCGACTCTAGCCGCGGTTTTGTTGGCCTCTTCGTCGATCGCGATGGAGACTTTGGCCTTCACGAGAGTAAGATAGAGCATGCGCTCGTATTCGGATTTGGTAAGGCCAAAGTTGTCGGAAATAATCTTGATAAAGCCCTCCTCGGAGCGGTCAATGCCGCCGATTCTGAGGTGGCGATCAAACTCGTTCTGAACCTCTTCGTCGGTAACGGAGATATTTAGTTCCTTGGCTAGCTTCAGAGCGTAGGTGTAATCCTCTGCCTCGGTGAGGGCTGCGCGCTTGTATTCGTTCTTCAAGGATTCGTAGGATTCGCTATCGAACTGGCTGCCGGACTGGCGTTCGATTGAGGTCATGCTACTGCGATAAAACATGAGATAATCTGAGAATCTGGTCTCTGCTCCGTCGACGCTAGCGACTGGGATCGGGACGATTTCGGTAACTTTAAAGAGAAGGTCATCGGTCATACCTAAACGATAGAGGGCGAGCCAACCACCGACAATAATAACAGCAAAGACTACAATCGTAATTAGGATAGTACTAACAATAATGCGGTGTCGCGTCCACTGAAGCGGGTATTTGAATTTGCGCCCAGTAGCTAGTACCTCCTCACGACGTTCTTCGACTTTTTCTTGCTCTGTTTTTTTAGAGTCTTTGGCTTTACCTATATTCATAATTGATTTTGTTTAATGGTGATCCGGATGCGAGTCGCACCAGAGGTTCGACGAGCATTGGATACACGCAGTGTTAATGGTGATCCGGGTGCGAGTCGAACGCACAACCTCTTCCTTAGGACGGAATTGCTCTATCCATTGAGCTACCGGACCATAGTACAAATATATTATACCATACTTGTAATACTTTTATTCTCGGTTAAACCTCAAAACTGCCAAGACAAAAATATTTTGGGTGTGCTATAATATGCTTATGCATAAGGTCAAAAGTTTAGTATATGTGATTATATTCTTACTTGTGACCGCGGGGATGGGGGTGAGCGTGTATTTTTCGATTGCCGACGAGAGAGGGGCGGACTATGTGGTCGAGACCAGTGTGCCATTCACGCCATTTGAGTTTTATGAAAACCGAGAGATTGTGGGGGTAGATGTTGACATCGTGAATCGTGTGGCTGAAAAGATGAACAAAACGATTCAGATCAAAAACGTTGAGTTTGACGTAATTATCGATAACGTTGAGGCTGGCAAAATTGCTGATGCGGGAGCGGCTGGGATTACAATTACTCCGGCGCGCGAAGAGAAAGTAAACTTTACAATTCCCTACTATACTTCGGTACAGTATGTGATTTATAACAAAGACATGCCGCCGTCGCTACGCGACGACCATGTGGTATGGGAGTCCTTAGCTGGGACAACGCTCGGGTCGCAGATCGGTAGTACTGGATATTTGTTTGTGGAAGACGAGATTGAAAATGGCGTGCTAGCCGGGACCGGGACGGCCATTAAAGGGATCGATTCTCATCAGCTCGCAGCGGACGCCATCTCGGCACACATTATTGATTACGCAATTGCGGATGAGTTGGTGGCACGATTTATCGTAGAGAAGAATCCAGAGCTGATGGCTCTACCGCTATATTATTCGGGAGAGACGCGCGAAGATGACTACCCGGTAGAAGAATCATACGCTATTGCAGTAAATCGCGATAAGGGGGATCTGCTTGAGGCGTTTAATGAAGTCCTTTCTGAGATGCTGACCGAAGACGATGAGGGCAAGACCGAGGTCGACAGATTAGTATTAAAATATACGGGGTTTTCCGATGAATGATTTCTTTAGTAAAATAGGTGAACTGTTTAGCACCCCAGAGTATATCGATGCGCTGCTACACGGGTTCCTGTTGACCCTGCAGATTTCGTATTTTGCGCTCTTGATTGGGTTTTTGCTGGGAACAATTATTGCTCTTGTCGACACCGCCAAGCCTTCGCGGTGGCTCGCCGTACCGAAGTTTATTTGTCGAGTATATGTAGGGATAATCCGTGGCACACCGATGGCTTTGCAACTCTTTATCATGTTCTTTGTGATATTTGCGATAAAGGGTTTTCCGAGTATTATCACAGCGATTATTGCCTTCGGGCTAAACTCAGCAGCTTACGCGGCGGAAGTGATCAGGGGTGGGATACTTTCGGTTGATAAGGGGCAAACTGAGGCGGGACTAGCGCTTGGGCTGTCTAGATTTACGATTTTTACGAAGATCGTGGCGCCACAGGCGATCAAAAATGTGATTCCGGCGCTCGGAAATGAAATAATCACAGTGATCAAGGAAACCGCAATCGTGAGTATGGTGGGGATGTATGACCTCAATATGGCAGCGAAAGACATCGGGTCGGGCCAGAATATGGCCAGCTATATCGTACCGATGTTTGTGGCGGCATTGTTCTACCTTGCTACAATCTATCTGATCACGTTTATTGTAAAGCGAATTGAGAAGGGTTTGAGGCGAAGCGACCTCAGGGCGGAGGAGTAGATGGAAGATAAGAAAACCGATCTCGTGATAAAGAATTTGCACAAAAGTTTTGGTAAAAACAAGGTGCTTAGTGGCATTAATTTTGAGCTAAAAGAGGGTGAGCGCGTGGTAGTACTTGGGCCATCTGGATCTGGCAAATCTACATTTCTTAGATGTATAAACTGGATGGAAGAGCCTACTAGTGGCAAGATTATCTTCGATGGCGAAGAAGTGACCGAGAAGAATATTCGGCGGGTGAGGCAAAATGTAGGGATGGTGTTCCAACATTTTAACCTGATAAATAATATGAATGTGACGGAAAACCTTATTCTGGCCCCTGTTAAATTGCATTTAATGAAGAAAGAAGCGGCGGAAAAGCGCGCGATGGAGCTATTATCCCATATCGGGCTGACAAAAAAGGCGAAATCATACCCTGCTTCCCTGTCGGGCGGGCAAAAACAGAGAGTGGCGATCGCTCGCGCAATGATGTTGTCGCCAGAGGTGCTACTCTTTGATGAGCCAACCTCGGCTCTGGACCCAGAATCGATCGGCGATGTATTATCCCTGATAAGAGAGCTGGCTGACAGGGGTATGACTATAATGATAGTGACACACGAAATGAGTTTCGCTAAGGAGATTGCTACTAGAGTAGTATTTCTTGACAGGGGCAAAATCATTGAGGAGGGGGCTCCAGAGGAGTTCTTCCGCCATCCCAAAACAGAGAGAGTCCAAGAATTCTTGAAAAAAGTGTTGTAAGATAAGCCTATTATGCTTTTCTTGGGGTGGGAGGTTGACATATACTCTTATGTGTGATATAATTAGGGTAGATTTTTCTACATCGTTGTAAGAGCAAAAAAATTTAGGAGGTAGTGTTATGAAGGTGTTAAGAAAAATGGTACTTGTAGTTATGGTAGGAGTCATCTCTTTGATGATGGCAACTACGGCGTTCGCCGCCGTAAAGTATACTGACGTTACGAAAGAAAGTGTGGGTAAGAAAGCTTACCAAGCAATCACTTATCTTTCGCAACACCATGTGTACGATGACCTTTTCACTGGCAAGAAATTTAAACCATACAAAAAGATCACAAGAGGCGAATTTATCATTATGCTCGTTAATTCTTACGGAATCGAAAACGTTCCTATTTCCGAAAAAGATTTGAAGAAATGGAACAAAAAGATACGAGCAGAATACGCGTGTGATAAGTTTGTTCGCGTTGCGAAAAGGCTGGGAATGTCCATAAAATGGGAAGGAGACAACACCGTTCTTACACGGGCGTTAGCCTCCCAGTACACAAAAGTATTTGTAGACTTTTCAAAGCTCTTTAAGCCTCGCCGATAGGGCAGGCTGAAAAAAGTGGGCCGGAGTTCTAACAGGCCCACTCTTTTTTTGCTCAAAATTTCTTGTTAGCGAGTGTATTTCTCGTTAAGATCAGAGTAATCGTAGAGCTCGTTGCCGTTGAACCAAAGGTCGATTTCCTTCTTGGCTTCTTCGGCGTTAGAGGAAGCGTGGACAAGGTTTGGTACGCCGGTACCCTTAGCGTCAGAATAACCAAAGCTCATATGAGAGTAGTCACCACGGATGGTACCCATTTCTGCGGATTTTGGCTCGGTTGGGCCGACAATTTTACGGACTAGTGGGACAGCTTCGACGCCTTCGAGGACCATAGCGATAACCGGACCAGTCATCATATACTCAACGTTGTAGCGGAAAACCTGCTCGCCGCGGCGAGTGATCATTTGGCCGATGCCTTCGTAGTGCTCACGGTAGAGGTGCTCGTCTGGCATAATCATCTTCATGCCAACAATCTTAAGACCGACACGCTCAAAGCGCTGAATGACTTCGCCGATGATTCCCCGCTGGACGGTGTCCGGCTTCAACACGACTAAACTTCTTTGGATAAAGTCTTGTGATTTTGAAGACTTTGATTTAGTATTCTCTGATTTTGTCATAAAAAACTCCTTTTTGATATTATAGCACATCTTACAGTGGAGATTTTGGTATAATTTAGATATGGATATTTATGATCTCATCAACGACTTCCTGGAGCATCTCGAGATTGAATCGGGGCGAAGCAAGAAGACGATCGATAATTACAGGCTATACCTGGAGCGCTTCGTGGAGATTTCGCTGGAGATTTTGAATAAAGATGAGATGGGACCGAAGGATATCACAAAGGAACTGGTGCGGAAATATCGTATCAAGCTGAATCGATACGGGTCCGAAAATGGCGAGGATGATTTAAAGGTAATTACGCAGGCGTATCATTTGATTGCGCTAAGGGGATTCTTGAAATATTTGGCGAGGCGGGAGATAAAATCGCTCGATCCTTCCCTGGTGGATTTGCCACGCGTGGTGAGAAAGCAAGTAACGTTTTTGCATTTTGATGAAGTGGAAGAGATGTTGGAGCAGATTGATTTGTCGACGGAGTCAGGGTTAAGGGACAGGGCGATTATTGAGCTTCTGTATTCTGGTGGGCTACGTGTGTCGGAGCTGGTGGGGCTAAACCGGGATTCGATCAACCTGGAGCGGCGAGAATTTATGGTGCGAGGTAAGGGATCAAAGGATAGGCCGATATTCATTTCGGAAGCTTGCGCGGATAGAGTGCGCGATTATCTTGATGCAAGAGAGGATTCCCTGCCGGCGTTGTTTTTAAATAACTCAAGGAATTTGCAGACGGCGGATACTTCGGGCAATTACCGCCGAATTACAGCACGGAGCGTAGAAAGAATCGTGGAGAAATATGCGCGGATGGCGGGGATAACGAAGCATGTGTCGCCGCATACGCTGAGGCATTCTTTCGCGACGGATCTACTCATGAACGGGGCAGATCTTCGCGCGGTACAGTCAATGCTGGGGCACGCGGACATTTCGACTACGCAGATTTATACGCACGTGACGGATGCGCACCTCAGAGAAGTGCACGAGAGGTTTCATAGTGAGACGAAATAACAAAAATCTTGGCTGAGCGAGTGACGTGTATTTTAAGTTAGCGTCTCACTTTCGCCAATTGAAAAGCCTTGCTATTATCCCCAATTACCAGTTTATAGGTATCTTACTTCTTAATGCACCTAACGTAATACCCCATATCACGTCTGCCAGTGCTGATTCTAAGACTACCGCTACCGGATCGAGACAAAGCATGCCGAGCCATACCACCTCCTCCAACACTAGTAGCAGACCACCAATAGCCGCTATCACTATCATAGAACTGTCCCCAAGTGCCAAAATAGCCGCCAGCAACTGGGTTAAAGCTGTCAGTATATGAAACTATGCCACGAAACTCATCTTCTGTAGGTAGTTTCCACCCCGCTGGACAAATATCATTTGTTGTAGGTGCGTTGTCGCCATTGCTACCTACAATCGTCTTAGCAGTAGCTGCTGCGTAATTATACCAAATTGTAGGATCACCATTGCCATCCACCCCATCATGGATTTTGGGTTGGCTATAGTCTTCGCCAGAGGTAAGCTCGCCGTAAGTAATATCAACATCAGAAGATACATTAGAATCAGAAGGCGTGAGAGAAGTACCAGTAAAACGTAAGTTTTGAGTCATCCAAAAAGAACCGTTGATATTTGTAATCTGATATGTATTATTGTCACGCTCGTCTTTGAGAGACACGGTATCACCACTTTTTGGCGTCAGGGAGGTAGCAAGATCACTGGCTGCTACGGTCTGCATGGTTTTGTCAGTGACTGGTTCTGGTTCTGGTTCCGGTTCCGGCTCGGGCTCTTTTTGTTTGGGTTTGCGGGCGACAATGACATCTGGATTGTAAAGGCGAATTACTGTAGAAATAGTTGAGGGGAATTCGTCGCCCATGCCGTACCAGCAAGTACGGATATAAAAATCATAAAAGGCAGATTCTGTAACAAATGAGGTGTCCCCGGCAATGTTGGTACCGGTATCTCGCACTGCGATCACATAAATACCTTCGGCTCGATCAAAAACGTTGTAATCGTTGCTGATAAGTGAGCTATTCTCCTCTGACACATCTTCGCGCCCCGATGAATCGTCTTCTCTGTATGCGAGATGGGGGTAGGTCTCGGCGGCACTAAATCTATTATCTATGTCCCCGTTACGAATATATGAAATGGCGGTTTTGTTGATCTGATCCTTGGCAGAAGACTCTTCACTAAACACCCCTGCGTCTAGGCTAGAATAGTTCCCCAAGTAATTAGTATTAATAACAAAAGCCTTCTGGGTCGCGAGCATTGGAGGCGCGCCATCTTCGCCTTTGGTGTATAAACTATCGCAAGTTGTGGGTGAGTAGTTTAAAATTTCATTCTTTGCTTCATCGTTCATCGTGGTAAGATCAATGACGTTCTCGGGGTCAGTGATGGTCTTCCAGAGTTTGTAATACCTGTCGTCTTCTAGGTTCTGGTCGGAAATGTAGGAAGAGTGGATGAAGCGGAGGGCCTCGGCCTGAGCGTCAATTTCTTGACGGGTGAGGGTAGTTTCTAAGGCGGTCTCTGCGCCCGCGGTGCCGTTACTCATGACGGCGACAACGGAAACGGCAACCATGGAAAAAATGCCGATAGCCAGCGTTACCTCGATCAGAGTATCACCCTTTTTTATCATAAGCTTATTATATCATGTTTAGTAAAAATTGAGAAAGCGAGATCGTAATTATGAAAGCGATGACCATGAATGGGCCAAAGTAGATTTGGTGGCTTTTCTTCCCTCTCATGAATGGCGTCATAACGAGGCAGGCCAGGACGTTAGCGAGACAGAGCGCAACGAGCGTAAGCCATGGCTCAAATAGAACTATTGCGAGAGCGCTAGCGAGAAGCCAATCGCCGTCGCCGACCCATTTGCCTTTCGAAATAAGATATAGAATAAGGTAAAGGCCACCAAAAATGAGTACGGAAAGAAGCGGTTTTGAGATGAGCTCTGGGTAGAAAGGGTGTAATGTGAGAAAAGCTACTTCTTTCAAAACAAGGTAAACGAATGCTATAACGATAGCGATGACGAGGAATTTGGTGGGGAGTTCTCCGTAGAGGCCATCGTAAATCGCGAGAAAGCCGATGATGAGTGCAAAGATGATAAGAACTATGAAGGAAGCCCAACCAAGGATAGGAGTATCAAGTACATCAACGGTGGTACCGAGGCCTAAGAATGCGAGAGCAAATAAAACTTCTGAGAGGATCTCAGCCAAGCCAATTTTGTGGTGGCATTTGCGGCATTTGCCTCGGAGCATGAGCCACGAAATAATAGGAATGTTGTCATACCAGGATATTTTGGCTTTGCAGTGTGGGCAAAAGGAACGCTTGCTTAATTTGGCGGCATTTTTGTGGGAGGAACGATACTGCATACGACGAGCCTGACAACAAAGAAATGAACCAAAACAAGCACCTAGGATAAATAGAAAAACTAAAAATATGATCTGCATGGTTTTATTGTATCACAAGCGTCTTGTTTTTTATCTGGTTTTGGTTATAATAAGCATAAGGAGAAAATATGATAAAGGGTGCTACTAAAGAAAGTAGGGGGTTTACGATTATAGAGGTTGCCTTGACGATTGCCGTTGGTGGGCTGATTTTCTTGATGGTTTTCGTGGCATTGCCGTCTTTGCAACGAAGTCAGCGCGATGCTACGCGTAGAGAGGACGTAATGACGTACCTGGAGCAACTTAAGAAATACCAGACAAACAACCGCGGAGCGTTACCTAAAGGCGAGCAAGAGTGGGCGAAATTTATGAATGATTATTTTTCAGGACACGCCGATCCTTCGGGCGGTGTATATACGCAAGAGATCGTTAGTTGCGGTAGCGACGTAAAAACCGATGAGGCATGTAGCGCAACGCAGATTCAAGACGTATATAGCTCAAGTTTCCCATATGGGGACAATAC
Source organism: Candidatus Saccharimonadota bacterium (assembly GCA_017515105.1). Lineage (GTDB taxonomy): Bacteria > Patescibacteriota > Saccharimonadia > Saccharimonadales > Saccharimonadaceae > Nanosyncoccus. The sequence goes on along the minus strand of JAFWHO010000001.1, from coordinate 276,718 downwards.
TCTTCTAGTAGTTAAACAGGCTTATTGTGGCAGTAATGATACGTTGGTAAAAACATCAAATCCTCGCAATGTGGCAGTACTATATAGGCTGGAGGGGGCTGGAGTTTACTGTAGTAATACTTAATTTTGGCCGAGATATTTAATTATAGCGCAGTATAGTAATGAAAATGAACCGGGTTTCATCCCGGTTCATTTATGCTATGCATGAAATGCTAATTCTATTGATCGTCGATACAATAAATACCAGCACCTTCAAGACGATAAAGAACTGCGAAGTGACGTGCAGTTGATGAAACGGCTACGTCATCCTGGCAGCGTGCGCCCGGGATGATATAGACAGCGTGCTGGTCGAATGCATTTCCGTTTTGGGCGTCAGCGATGGTGAGGCCACCCTTTGCTGTATCATTAATTAATTGACTTACCCAGCCTTCGGCAGTAACAGTGGCAAAATCGTTGAGCCCGGCTGAAACGTTCTTAGAGATTGCAACGCTATACGCTTCGCCATCTGGATCGATGAATTCATTCTCTGTAACGTCGCCAGAACCAGAGTTCATATAGTCTCTAACAAAGAGACATGCTTCGGTGGCATTATTACCTGTACAGTTGACTGTGCCCTTAGCGCCCGTCCAGGTGCTCGATGCTGTATTGCCAGGCAAGTTGCTAGCCGGGTTGCTGTTGTGGTTTGTCTGGTATTGAGTAAGAGAAGTATCAACACGAGACATATCGTTACGACGGGCAGAGTCACGCTGAGAACGCTGGAGCGCAGGAAGCGCGACGAAGACCATCAAGAAGATAAGACCTGCGATAGCGAGCACAAGCACGACCTCGATGATGGTGAAACCTTGTTTAGTTTTGATATTATCTTTTGCCATAATAAATCCTTTCTAGATTTTATACTTATGCTTATAATAACCTAGTTTCTTACAAAAATCAAGATTTTTGCTAATTAGCAACTGAGTTTACTAATGAGTAGATCGGGAGAAGGGTACCGCCAACTACGACACCGATAAGGCCTGCCATAATGACCATTAGAATTGGCTCAATCATGGTAGAAATATTATTGATTTTCTCATCTAGTTCATTTTCGTAAACCTGGGCTGCTTTGCCAAGCATTTCATCAATCTTGCCGGATTCCTCACCGATTGAGGCCATTTGAGGGACGAGTGGTAGCATATAGTTACGACCTTCCAGAGATTCTGAGAGCGGTTTGCCACCTTTGATAACCTCGATTGATTTACTATACTCTTCTTCTACGACTGTGTTACTGACAGCCTCGATAGCAATCTTGACAGAATCCAGCATCGGGACACCGGTAGCAAGCATCATCTCGGCAGTACGAGCAAACCTTGAAACATAGAGCATGCGGAAGAGTCCACCAAAGATAGGTATGTGGATTTTGAAGCCATCCATAGCCCTACGCCCGCCTGGGGTTTTTTTGACGGCGTAAATTATTGCGCCAACAATGCCGCCCAAAACCAAGACGATCAACCACCAGAAATTACCAAAGAAATCGGACAGACTAACTAAAGTCTGGGTGAGCACTGGGAGTTCTTCACCCATGTCTTCATAGAGATTCTTGACCTGAGGAACAACCATAACCATCATAAATGCAAGCACGGCGATGATTACTACCAGAATAATGGCTGGGTAGACAAGCGCACCCCTGATTTTGCTAATCATGGCGGCGTCTTTTTCTTCCTGGTCAGCTAAACGCCTCAAGGCTAGGTCCAAAGTACCGGAGGCCTCACCGGCGCGGATCAAAGCGAGGTAGACGCCATTAAACACGTCAGGATATTGGGAGAATGAATCGTATAAAGTTTTACCAGATTCTACGTTGGTCAGAATATCTTCAATGATTGACTTCATAGCTTTGGCCTGGGTCTGGTTGGCTACGGTGCGAAGGCTGGTAGCGAGTGGAAGGCCAGCACCAATAAGGGTAGATAGCTGGCGCGTAAACATAATTCGGTCCTTGGTTGTAACGTGTCCTTTACCACCGAGGAATCCAGTTCCCTCTTCAGTTATTGAATCGGGGAGAAAGCCCTGTTCAACCAAAAGGTGACCGGCAGTTTGTTCATTCTCAGCCTGAATGACGCCTTTGACGGCTTTGCCAGTATCTTTTTCCTTTGCTTTGTAGCTGAATCGTCTCATCTTAGCCCTTGACTAACCTGTTTAGTTCGTTGATATCTACAGCAAATTCGCGAGCAGAATCGTAAGTAACGACACCAGTTTGAACCAGCTTAGCTAGAGTACGATCCATGGTCTGCATGCCTTGATCGGCACCGGTTTGGATGGCAGTATCAATCTGGTGAGTTTTGCCATCGCGAATGAGGGAGCGGATGGCTGAGTTCGCCACCATGATTTCGGCAGCAACCACGCGACCACCACCGATGGCGGGGACGAGGCGCTGAGCACAAATAGCCATCAACATGTTGGCTAGCTGGGTGCGAACCTGAGGCTGCTGATGGGATGGGAAAACATCAACCATGCGGTCAATAGACTGAGCAGCGGAGTTGGTGTGAAGCGTAGCGAAAACAAGGTGGCCGGTCTCGGCAATGGTAATAGCGGCCTGGATAGTTTCAAGGTCACGCATCTCGCCAATTAGAACCACGTCTGGGTCTTCACGGAGGGCGCTACGAAGTGCAGCGGCAAAGCTAAAGGTATCATAGTGAACTTCACGTTGAGCAATGATAGAGCGCTGAGATTTGTGAGTAAACTCGATAGGATCCTCGATAGTGATGATATGAGTGGACTTCTCACGGTTGATTTTATCGACAAGTGCTGCTAGAGTCGTAGATTTACCCGAACCGGTTGGTCCAGTGACTAGGACTAGACCACGAGGAAAGTCAGCGAATGATTCGACGATAGGAGGCATGCCGAGATCGTTGATATTCTGGATTTTATTTGGAATCAAGCGGAAAGCCGCAGCGAGTTTGCCTTTTTCGTGAAAAGCGTTGACACGGAATCTGGCGATGTCGCCAAAAGCAAAGGAGTAATCGAACTCTTTGTCTTTGATGAGGATTTTCTGCTGTTCTTCATCTAGGGTAGCGAAAATCAAACCACGAATCGCTTCCTCGTTTAGGACAGGGGTCCCAGCAATAGGCGTCAAGGCGCCATCAATACGTAGGATGGGGGGGAGACCATACTGAATATGCAAATCTGAGGCGTTGTGGCGGACGCACTCTTCTAGCAAAGATTCGATTCTGACTGCTTGTGTTGACTGTGTGGTGTTTTCCATAATACTCCTTAAGTGCTGGCGTTACGACAAATCACTGGCAACGCGATTGACTTCCTCCATTGATGTTATTCCTGACAAGACCTTGAGCATGCCGTCTTGGCGCATTGTGATAGTTCCCTTCTCTTTGGCTAGGCGCATGATTTCGTTAGCGGTAGCGTGGGAGATGATTAGTTTTTGAATATCTTCATCTACTTCAATAGTTTCATAAAGACCGGCACGACCCGAATAGCCGCCGGGGGTCTCCTTGGAGCTCATGCCGCGTGCGAGCATGTAGTGGTCATCGTTTCTGACTGGGAGACCTGGGTAGCCTAAATCTTCGCTAACCTTAGCAACCGCTTCTTTGTCTTCGGGGAGAAGATCACCGATAAGCTCGTTGATACCTTTGGTCTCAATTTCTGAGGATTTATACATCTCGCGTTTCTCGGTAATACGGCGAACGAGACGCTGGCCAATAACCACATTCAAAGTGGACGCCAGGAGGAACGGCTCAATGCCCATATCAAGAAGACGAGGCAAAATACCGGCAGCAGAGTTGGTGTGTAAGGTACTAAACACTAAGTGACCGGTAAGGGCAGCTTGCACGGCGAGGCTGGCGGTTTCGGAGTCACGAATCTCACCTACCATTACTACATCTGGGTCCTGACGCAAAATTGAACGGAGGCCGGAAGCAAAGGTGAGGCCGGCGTCAACATTGACCTGAATTTGGTTGATACCTTCCATTTTATACTCGACCGGGTCTTCCAATGTAACAATATTGATAGCTTCCGATTTAATCTTTTGAATGAGAGCATAAAGAGTAGTGGACTTACCAGAACCAGTAGGACCGGAGGTTAGAATCATGCCGTTTGGCTTCTTAATCCCCTCTAGTACTGAGCGAAGAGCGCGACCACTCATACCCATTTTTTCAATTTCCATACTGACACCTTTTTTGTCGAGAAGACGAATAACGACTTGCTCGCCCCAGGTGACTGGTGAAATCGCAATACGTAGATCGATTTCCTGATCATCTACTAATACCGTAAACTGACCGTCCTGAGGGATACGGTGTTCGTCGATTTTGAGGTTGCTTAGGATCTTAATACGAGAAACGAGGGCAGGGGCGACGGTCTTTGGGAGGTCCATAATTTTGCGAAGCACGCCATCGATACGGCAACGGATGATGAGCGAATTTTCGAGAGGCTCGATATGAATATCCGAGGCCTTGGTTTTGGCGGCATAGCTTAGGATTGTGGTGAGAGCTTTCGAAATCGGAGAATCTTGTACGATTGTTTTAACATTTGAGTCGGATGACGAGCCGGTCTCTTGATCTGTTTCGCGGACAGCTTCCTTGACGCCGGAGAAATCACCGTGGTATTGCTCAAGGATTTCGCGGACACCACGCTCGGACGACATCCAAACACGAATAGGTTGATTAATGAGGTTAGACAAGTAATCAGTAGATTGGACGTTAGTAGCGTCTACCATAGCTATATTTAGCATGCCATCTTTTTCACCTAGTGGTACGGCGAGGACTCTAGTGGAAGCATCGGCAGGAATTTTTAGCAATACGTCTTGGTCTATGGTAATGTTTTTCAACTCAACATAAGGCACGCCGATGATTAAAGCGGTGGCGTGAGCAACCATGTCGTCGCTAATGATTTTTTTGGCGATCAGCTCGGCAAGTACTGGACTGCCGCTCATTTCGGCCTGTTGTTTAATAGTGTTAACCAAATTGGCATCAGCAAGCCCCTCAACGACGAGGAGTTCGATGATTTTGTCTTCAGCCTCTTTGGTTAGTGAAGCCATTATTAGTTACCCCCCGTAGCGTCATTGTTTTTGACACATTCACCCAATTCATTAGTTTCCGCGCAGTCACCAACGTATACCTCAACGGTAGGATTAAGTGATTTGGAATTAAATACTTCTTTGCTTGGCTCTTGTATGTCAGCAGATACTTTTGTATCGAGAGTTTTGAAGGTAACCGGTTCAGCAGGTTTTACTATGAGGTTCGTGACAAAGAAAGCGATAAGCATACCTATGATGGCTGTGCCGATAGCAGTTGCGAGATCCTTTTTCATTTCTTCTTATCCTCCACTTTTATGGTTGTGTCTCTCTCCGTAATGGATGACGGATTCATATAGTAAGCATTAGACTGAGCTTGAAGACTGAGGGTATTATTATCTTTCCATTCAATACTAGCTCTTCCGATATCAAATTCGCGGATGGAACGCTCTATATTATTGAGTACGGACATAGTGACGGCAGTATCTGCCTCAACTGATAGGTTAACTGATAGTGGATTTAGTCCATTGACGGCTTTGCTGCCACCTGAGCTTCCACCCGGGCTAAGGCTTTCTGGCGTCCAATCTGATTCGTTAAATAGTTTGTTAAGGCTGGCGAGCAAAGCCTCTTCGTTATAATAGGCCGGAAGTGCATCAGGGATAACACGAAGAGCAGAGCAGCTCTTAATAAGTTGGCTGGCATTATTTAATTCTTGGGCAGTTTTAGCGTTGTTATACATTTCGGATAGTTCTTTGTAAGTATATTGTTTGCCGGTGCTGTTGTTTTGGCAGGCGGAATTACCTTCTTTTGGTACTGAATTTAATGCTTCGTTTGCAGCTAGGTTAAGCAGGACATTAGCCCGGAGTGTACCGGGTATCTGTGAGGCCTCGATGGCGTCAGGATTACACTTCTTTAATTCTTCTTGAGTATAATTACTTCCCTTTGGTTTTTCGCAGACACCGGTAGTCTTAATAACGTTAGAATAAGAAGCGATCGATTCTTCCTCTGCGGCAATAACTTTAGCATTGAATATAATGTGGTTTACGAAATTGACTGTAAGTGAAATTGCGGCACCTAGAACTATCGAAGCGCCCAGCACTGACAAGATCATATATTGCTGCGCTTCGGATATTTTGGCTCTTTTGCCGATTGCTATTTCTTTGGCCATTAGTTACCTCCCTTCGAATTGGCGTCCGCCCCAGCGTTGGCTGCATTGTCACACGTTGTGTCTCCTTCTTCACAATCAGCAGCCCTCTCGCCAAACATAGATTGAATTTGTACATAAGAATCGGTTACGTTATAGTGGCCAGATGGAGCCAATGCGATCATATGATGGTTATTGAACAAGTATACTGCCGGATTAAGCGTAATGATGGCTGAGAAGCGAAGTACCAGACTATCGTCGGAGCCTTTACCATTTGATGAGCTAGTAATCTTAATGCGCTGGTCTACCTCCTGGCCCGGTACGAGCTTGCATTCATCGTTGAGCTCTTCCCACTTAGGAGCGCTGTTCGCGTTCGTGACTACGCCGACATATTTCTTGCAATTACTATTAAAATGTTCAACATTTGAGATTGTGCCATCAAGGCTCATGTAGGGTTGTCCTTCGGTCGGGGTTGATTTGTACCAGTCTGAGAATTGTGGAGTACGCCAAATGCGAACAACTTTTTTGCCATCATATGTTTCGATTGAGTAATTGTTTTGAACGGTGCCCTCTGTCTCCGAAGAAGTGCCTGAGGCGATATCGGCTGGGCTACAACCCTCGTCGTCAATAGACCAATATGCGTAAAGACCTTTGTTTGAGTCATTTAGGAAGGACCCGTCTTGGTTGTTTTCGATCATGCAATAGGTTGGAATAATGTTGCCACTTTTGTCCACATAATCGCCGTAGTCAAAGCGCATATATTCCATGCTTTTCTTAAATGATTCTAGTACGCCATAATCAATGAATGGATCTTTTTTGGCGTCCGCCTGAGCGTCAAAAGTAAAGGTAGGAGCATCGCCCTCCAAGTTGACATTTAATTCTGAAACAGTGATAGTGTCTGGCCCGTTTGGAATTAGAGCAGACAAAATGTTAAAAGTGCGAGAGAGTACCTTTTTGTTGCTAGTCAGTGTGTTAATATTCCCTAGCTGATCCTTGATGGTAAGAAAATCGTCTAAGTCAGAGTATGAATTAAGCTTTTTGGATAATTCAGTGATTGATTCTTTGTTGCTATCGACGGCAGCTTGTTGCCCGAGCATAATCGTCCCGACTATAGCAGCTACACCTGCGCTGGCGGCAGAGACCACAATACATAGGAAAAAGATGAAGTTCCTGAGCTTGAGGGTTTTGATCATCTCCCCTTTAATATCGGGTACGAGGTTGATTTCACGCGACATTAGTCATTGCTCCTTTCTGACAAGCCAATTGCAACAGCAAATTCGCTGGCCACGCCGGCAAGAGCTTGTTGCTGGCTTGACGTCGTGCGTACTAGCTGCCATGGGTTGCCTTTCATTGTAGGAACACCGGTCTTTGATTCGATATATTCTGGGAAGAGTGGAACCATCTCGGCGTAGCCGGACAAGACAATACCACCAACTTTACCGTTGATGTATTTAGTCTGGAAGAAACGGACGGATTTGGTGAGCTCAGCTGCATAACCACTGAGCTGGTTGTTCAAGATTTCAAATACTTTGCCTTCGACTTGGTTCTGGTCTAGGCCGAATTTTAGGATAAACTGACGAGATTGATCCTCGCGCACGCTAAGGCCGTTCGCAACGGCTTTAACTAGGGCGTCAAAACCGCCTGGGATTGAGCGTACGAGACGAGGCTGATTCTTATAGGTGATGACGAGGTCTGTTGATTTTTCGCCAAGGTCGACGATCAAATTCGCATCGATGGCGCCTGGAACAGCTAAGGATCTAGCCATTGCTAGTGGTTCTGGCTCCATGGCGATAATATTGAGACCGGTTTTTTCGATCATTTCCATAGTGGACTCAGCGAAGTCTTTGGCAACTGAACTAACCAATACTTCGGTCTTAGCTGGATCATTCGGGCTGGGGCCAAGAATGAGGTAATCTGCCTTAGCATCGTTCATCGGCATTGGTACATATTTATCAATTTCGTATTTGAATGCTTTGTCTAGCTCTTTTTCTGGAAGCGTGTCTGTCTCGACGATCGAGGTGAAAGTCTTATTAGCCGAAAGACCAAGCGCCATGTTTTTGGTCTTGATGCCGGCTTGTTCGACAGCACCCAAAATGGCCTCCCCAAGGCGTTTTTGGCCTAATTCAGAGGAGTCTTGTGTTAACTTTTGGTCAATTGGCACATATGCGAACTTCTGGAGCGTCCAACCATGTTGGGAGTTACCAGAGAGCTGTACAATTCGCATCGAATTCGTCCCTATATCTAGGGAAAAGAATTCGCCCACGCCATGCAATAAGTTCATGTATTTAATTATAAGCGTTTTGAGATTAATGTCAAGCTAAAATAGTGGTTTATTTTAGTTGGTTTTGGCAAGTTTTAGGAGATAGAATCTCTCCTTGTTGCCGTTTTTTCCTTTTAGCTCGTTGTCATGCTTATCTACAATGAAAAAATCGTTTTGTTTTAGCCAAATTTCAAATCTTTTAAGGATTTCGCGACGGATCTTTTCATTTTTGACTATGCCGTGATTTAGTTCGGCTTCGTTCGCTTCGAACTGAGGCTTGACCATGACGAGAAACTCGGTGTCTTTGTCCGCCAAATAATTCTTCGCATAGTCTAAGACTTTAGTTAGTGAGATAAACGACACGTCGGCCAAGACAACAGATATACTTGCTATCTTGAAGTCGAAAATATCGGTTTTTTCATGTAATTCAACACGTGGGTCGTGGCGGAGGGGGGAGACCATTTGGTTAGTTCCCTTCTCGACCGCGATGACCTTCGTGGCGCCGTGCTCCAGAGCGTACTGAGTAAAGCCACCGGTGGAGGAACCGATATCTAAGACGATTTTGCCTTTGAAATCAAAATTAAAAGCGCTTGCGGCGCTTTTAATTTTGAAATAACCCCTATTTTTTGCGTTCCCTGTAGGCATAGGTGTCAGTATCCACTGAGACGATATCGCCTTCTTTAATGAACGCAGGGACTTTGATTACTACACCAGTCTCAAGCTTAGCGTCTTTCATGACTGAGCTTGTAGTGTCACCCTTGACAGCATTTTCGGTGTAAGTAACTTTGAGCCAAATGTTCTTAGGAAGTTCTAGGTTGATAGGGCTTCCGTTATAGAATTGGATTTCCATCTCGTCGCCATCTCTCATGAAGTCCTTAGAATCTCCAACCATGTCAGCTGACAATTCGTATTGCTCAAAGGATTCTGGATCCATGAAATAGAATTTTTCGTCGTCTTTGTAGAGGTATTGAACCTTTCTGTTGGTCACCTCTGCAGGCTCGATTTTCTCTTGACCTTTGAAGGTCTTAGGGAGAAGCGCGCCGGTGATTAGGTTCTTAACTTTTACGTTTACGATGGAGCCACCTCGGCCCATGACTTTTTGAGAGTATTCTACCACCTTATACGGCTGACCGTCTAAAGTGATAAGAGTATTTTTCTTTAGATCTGTTGGTCCGTACATATTTTCTCCTTATTTTGATACGAATGGCAAGAGAGCCAAGTGGCGAGCGCGCTTGATGGCGGTCGCGAGTTGACGCTGCTGCTTGCTTGAAAGGCCGGTCTTGGCGATAGGCTCAATACGGCCGTAGCTATCGATGTAGCGGCTCAAAGTCTTTACATCGCGATAATCGAAGTAAAGATTTGGGTCATTCTTAATTTTTTTCATTTATTCTATCCTTCCTTAATTTTGTTGTATTAGAACGGGACATCACTGAGGTCGATTTCGCCTTCTGGAATGTCATCCGGAATATCATTTGCCGCTTGGTCGGCGTCTGATGGCTGGAATGAGCTGCCCGCTTCACGATTATTGGCTGCGCCAGTGAAGTTGAAATCTTCTACGACAATCTCAACGCGTGAACGCTTTTTGCCATCGGTCTTATCTTCCCAGCTGCGTTGGTCGAGACGACCAGACACTAGAACACCCGAACCCTTTTTGGCATATTGTGCAATCATCTCTCCGAGTTTACCCCATGCTGAGCAGTCGATGAACGAAACGTCTTCTTTTTGCTCGCCACTTGCGTCGCGATAAACTCTGTTAACTGCGACCGAGAAACCACAAACGGTGGAACCATTTGGGGTAGTTCTTAGTTCTGGGTCTCTAGTGAGATTACCTGTGATGATTGCTTTACTAAAACCGCGCATAATAAATTATTCTCCTTTTTCTTCTGAATCTTCCTCTTCTGACTCAGATTTAGCTTTCTTTGCTGCTAATTTTGCTTTGCGTTCGTCAACGCGAACTAGAAGATAGCGTAAAACTTCATCGGTGATGTTGAAAACTGATGAAATTTTGGCTGGAGCTTCGGCTGGCAAAGCGACGTCGAAGTAATAATAGACAGCGAAATCTTGACCTTCGATAGAATATGCAAGATGCTTCTTGCCTTCCTCTTCGGTTTTGTTGATTTTGCCGCCAGCTGTCTCGATGGTCTTCTTGACCTTCTCGAGGGCGGGGTCTATGTTCATCTCGAGGTCGGGATGAAACAAGACTGTGAGTTCATAGTCTTTCATGAATACTCCTTTGGTTAAAGCAGATACTGTTCTTCGTCTTACCGTAAGACGGGTTGACCTACCTGCTGAGCTAATATTGGGGTAATTATATCACAGATTAAGCTGATTGGGAAGGGGTAATGTGGTTACTGAGCTAGCGCGTCAAATTCTTCCATGGAAGAGATGAGAACGTCGCGTGGTTTGTTGCCGTTTTGCGGGCCAATGACGCCGATATCTTCGAACCAGATGGCGAGGCCAGAGACGAAACCGTGGCCTTTGCCAAGGTAGGTTTGGAGCATAGCGGTGCTGAATTTGCCTTTGTTTAGAGAGATTTCAACGGCTTTTCGGACTATAGGATCATTTGGATCGAATTTACGGCCTAGGCCATCCATGTCGCCAGAGCCTCCACCCATGCCCTTGATGGCAACTTGTTGAGAAATAACTTCGTCGTTGTACTCTGGTGGGCGTTGGCTGCGGAGGAAGTCCGTGACTTTGCTAATGTCGTCGTCGGAGGCCCAAGCGCCCTGGATACGGCGAGGTTTGCCCATCATCTCTGTAGTGAGGAGAAGCATGTCACCTTTACCGAGGAGCTTCTCGGCGCCGCCTTGGTCAAGCATGATACGAGAGTCCATTTGGGAACCAACAGCGAAGGCAATGCGGCCTGGGATGTTGGCTTTGATGAGACCGGTGATGACTTTAACCTCTGGACGCTGGGTGGCTAGCACAAGGTGGATACCGGCGGCACGACCCTTCTGGGCGATGCGGACGATGAGCATTTCGAGGTCCTTGCCTGCCATCATCATAAGGTCGGCCATCTCGTCGATAATGATGACAATGTATGGCATTTTGCCTTCTTTTTCGGGGTTTTCATTCTTGGCCATTTTGGTATTGTAGTCGGCGATGTTTTTAACCTTTTCCTCAGCCATAAGAGTATAGCGGCGCTCCATTTCGCCAACAGCCCATTTCATGGCAGAGAGAGCTTTTTCGGTTTGGGTGATGATCGGAGTGAGAAGGTGCGGAATATCCTGGTACTGGGCCATTTCGACCTGCTTAGGGTCAACGATGATGAGCTTCATATCGGAAGGGGCGTTGCGGTAGAGGAGTGAGCTGATCAAAGTGTTCGTCATGACAGACTTACCGGAACCAGTGGTACCGGCAATCAAGAGGTGCGGCATTTTGGCGAGGTTGGCAACAACGGCTTTGCCAGAAATGTCCTTACCGACGGCAAAGGCTAATGGGTCGCTGGTCTTCTTCCATTCGGATGAATCGAGGACGCCGCGAAGGCGCACCTCGGCCGAGCGAGCATTCGGAATCTCAACACCAACAGAACGGGTACCAGGGATTGGAGCCTCGATACGGATTTTGTCGACGGCGAGATTTAGAGCGAGCTCTTTGTCGCGAGCTAGAATCTTTGATAGGTTGACGCCGGCTGGCGGCTTCATGGTGTACTGAGTAACGCGCGGGCCAACGTTGGCGCCTTCCATTTCGACCTCGATGCCGAATTCGGCAAGGGTGGTCTTGATGATGTAGGCATTTTGCTGGATGTTCCCTGCGTCAGCTGGGGATTGTTTCTTCTCCAATAACTCAACGCTAGGCATTTTCCAGTCGGGGTCGTTGACCGCAACGAGAGCAGTGGGTTCTTTTTCCTTAACTGGCTCGGGTTTCGCTGGGGTGTTGATATTGTTTTTGTGGAGAAGGCGGCCGCCTTTTGCGGGAGTAGCGGCTGCTTCCTGGGTGCCAACACCTGAGTTGACTTTGATTTCGAGCTGGCCGAGCTTTTTGGATTTTTTGTCGTCATCTTCGTCGCCATTTGCCGATTTCTTGCCAGGCTTAACCATATTTTTAGTTCCTTTAAACATAGTGATGGGGGAGATTTGAAGAATGAAAGCGAGAGTGATGAAAATGAGTAAAATATATATACAAATGACGAAGGCTTGGTCGAGGGCCTGGGTAAAGATGCCGTTTAGCCAACCGCCGACGATGCCGCCGTTTTGCCAAATGGCGCCGATGCCAGCGATCCATAGAATCATGAGGATTGAAGCTATATAAACCGGAACGGCGACGCGGTTGTTCTCGGCGCGGAAAATTTTGACCGCTAAATAGACTAGGATGACTGGGATGAAATAGGCTGCTACGCCGATGCCCTTGGTGATAGTGTCGTGGACAGCATTCAGGGCGGAGCCGCCGTGGCCGAACCAAGTAATGACGAAAAAGAGAGAAAGAGCAATCATGAGAACGGCGATAGTTTGTCGCCAAAAACCACCGGGGAGCTCGTGTTCGACTGGGGCTTCTTTGGTGCGCCTCGTGGCTTTAGGGGCTCTAGAGGATCTAGCGGTGCTCTTTTTTGTGGTTTTTCTTTTGCTTCTTGCCATGGTGATATTATAGCACACTTTTAGGATAAACACAAGGGGTATGGGGTGGGTTTATGCTACCCTTTTCTGGGATTGTAAATTTTTTGATTTATTGTATAATAAGTATATTAGGTCGAGATAAATAGTACTTTAATATTATTGGAAAATATGAATTTCTTCTTTCCCCTGAAGTATTCTGCGGTTTGGCCTGGTTATTATGATTTAGTTTGGAATAGCTAGACTAAACCGCGGAATTGCCCGTGGCTAAACTATGGCCGGCGGGCGATAAACGTTAGGAGGTGCTATGAGTTATTCATTTAAAACGCTTTTAGTCAATGGCTGTGTCGATGTAACCGATAAACTAATGATCGTCCACCCGAATATAGGGACGCGCCAGGAGAAAGTCCTTGATACGGCGAAGATAAGAAGAGACTTCCCGAATAGTTATTCGGTGAAGAATTTTACAGTTTGTTTGGTTCATAGTGGGAGAGTGCTTGTCACGCCTTCTACCCGAAACAAACTGACCTGTATCGAAGAAGCAGGCTTGAAGTTTGCTGATTTCGAGGTGCCTTTTGCAGACGGGAGCTTTCCTGCTGACCCCTTAAAAATGGAGAAGTGGATGAGGCTTAAACACAGCGCATCTGGAGCCAACCACCGAGATTATGAGCGTGATTGCTCTGATTGGTGTGACAAACGAGGCATCGGTACCTTAAACGACGACTTAAAGAGCCGGTGTATTAAGGTTCCGAGGTCTGGTATACCCGTAAGTCATCTTGGGGTTGAATGGCGAATCTATCCATTATGCAATGAGCGCAGGGCTGATAGTAAAGTACTTTTGCGCCTTGGGAAATATTGTTCCCGTGATGGAAAGATCATCTTTGTCTCCAGGGAAGGGTATACCTACATTTCAAAGTATTGTTCCTTGGCGAGCGACCTGGAGAGACTGGGATACAAAAAAGACGACTTACCTGTCCCGCTGATTAATGGCGAAATAATCACCGACCCTAAATTGGCAAGAAAGTGGGGGCGGGGTTAAAACCTGATAACTTCTTTTTTTCATATTATTCCTTCTTTCGAAATCCTCGGCCCGCGCTTTTGGTGCGCAATGGGCCGGGGATTTTTCGTGGTGTTGTTTATGTTTAGAGGGGCTAGTGCTTTTGTTGCTGCTTTTATGCTGTTACTGGATTTACTGGCTGGTTTGTGATATAATGACCGGGATTGGACCGTCGCCAAGTGGTAAGGCACTGGGTTTTGGTCCCAGCATTCGCAGGTTCGAATCCTGCCGGTCCAGCCAATCAAGTATATCGCCTCCAGAGAGGCTTTTTTGGTTGGGATTCGGACCTAACGGTGCGAATCCTGCCGGTCCAGCCAATCAAGTTCATTGCCTCCAGAGAGGCTTTTTTAGTTGGGATTCGGACCTAACGGTGCGAATCCTGCCGGTCCAGCCATATTATTGAGTATTCCTTACATGGAGGTTTTGTTATCCTTGGCATGATATAATATCTATATAATTTAAGGGGAAGTATGGTACGAATTATTGCTGGGGGGAAGAAAAACACAGATTGGTGGGCGGAAGCCTGCGCTGAGTATGAGAAGAGGTTAAGGAAGCCTTTCGATATTCAGTGGGAGTTCATCGAAGAAGAGAAGCTTAACAAAAAACTTGAAGGTTGGCCGTTTGACTCCAGAGATTTTGTGATTTGTTGCGACGAACGTGGCAAAAATATATCATCGGATGAATATTGTTCTCTGCTCACGAAGGCCTTTGTTGACTCGCGGAATGTAGTGATATTGATTGGCGGTGCTTATGGGTTTTCAGAGAATGTTAGAGAGAAGGCTGACTTCGTGTGGAGCTTTTCTAGATTAGTGTTTCCTCACGCTTTGGCGCGTGTAATCGTGTGCGAACAGATATATCGCGCCTCACAAATTGCTACTGGTGGCAAATATCACCACGAGTAATATTCATATTGTGATATATTTTCTCTGTTAAATAGTTTGTCAAGACGGATTTTTCGGCGGTTTTGTGGTATAATTGGTCTCATGAAAATACTCGGCATAGAGACGAGCTGCGATGAAACTGCGGCGGCCGTGGTTGAAGACGGCGCTAAGATTTTGTCCAATGTGGTAGTGAGCCAGATTGATATTTTTGCTGAATATGGGGGCGTAATACCAGAGGTGGCGGCAAGATCGCACCTTGAAGTGATGCTACCGGTGATTGATAAGGCGCTTAGTGATGCTTCTTGTACCTGGGATGATATTGACGCGATTGCGGTGACGCATGCGCCGGGGCTTCTTGGGTCGCTTCTGATTGGGACGCTGACGGCGAGGACGCTTGCCGTGCTCCACGATAAACCGCTATATGCGGTGCACCACCTGAAATCACATGTGTATGCAAATTGGCTAAAAATGGAAAACCAAAATAGTACTTTCTCGACTTGCTCCTTCGCGCCTGTCGACCAGAGGTCGTCCGCGTCCCAAGGGGCGGTCGTTACAGGGCTCAGTCGCTCAAAGCGCTCCCCGTTGGTCGCGCACGGTCTCGAAAGTACTATTTCTGGTTTTCCTTTTTTCCCAATATTGGCGTTGGTGATTTCAGGGGGGCATACGCAGATTCTGTACATGAAGGGACATGATCAGTTTGAGATTGTTGGGACCACGAAGGATGATGCGGTGGGAGAATGCTTTGATAAGGCGGCGAAGATTTTAGGTTTACCATATCCAGGCGGGCCGGCGATTGCTAAGGCTGCAAAAAGCGGTGATGCAAACAAGTATAAGTTCCCACACCCGAAAGTGGAGGGGCTTGATTTCTCGTTTTCGGGGCTTAAAACAGCGATGCTTCGCGCCGTGCAGAAAGAGGTGGGTGTGCCAATTTCTTATCCGTCACACAAATTAAAAGAGCTTCTTAATGAGCAGCAGGTGGCGGATTTTGCGGCCTCTTTCCAGAAGACTGCGATGGAGATTCTCTGTGAAAAATTAGATTTGGCGCTTGAAAAATATCCTGATGCCAAATCGGTGGTGGTGGCTGGTGGCGTGAGCGCCAATGAGGTGCTGCGCGGGATGTTGCCAGAGGCGTTTTTCCCTGCCCCGTCGCTATCTGGTGATAATGGTGCAATGGTGGGGGTGGCATGTTACTACGAGATCCAAGCCGGTGCGAAACCGGTGGATCCGTATAAACTCAATATTTATCCGAGGATATCGATCGAGAATTAAAGCTTTTCTGCTTTGACGAAGTAGTAGGTACCGTCGTCTGCCTTATTGAAGACGAAGCGATACTCTGCGAATTTTTGATAATTACTCTCGTTTATAGTGAAGCTGTCCGGATTTTCAGCTTCTCCGCAGACGGCTGGTTTGCTTTGTTCAGATACTCCATACTCGAAAATATCGCAATAGGTTTTATTATCTTCTGCGTTAAATGTTCCTGCGCTTACATAGACATAAGCATGCTCGCCGTCAGTCGTGTACTTGTTTTTATAATAAACACCAAAGTATGGTCCGGTCCCACCACACCCTAACGTTGGATTATAATAAAAATCATACTGCGAATTGTAGTATGCCCCTGGGCAATAATATTCACCATTAGCGGCACCCTTTACTAGATCTTCTCCAAAAAGATCTTTATACTTTGCAGCCATAGTATCCCCTTTGATCCCATCATGAACCGTGGTGCTAAAGTCTTGGGCGGAGTCTTTGTCATATCCCTGCTCGGCAATAGCTGACTCGATCTCACGGCTAGTCAAAATATAATCTGGAACAGTTGCCATAAAAATGTGTGCTAGTTTTGCTATTTCGCTCAGATTTCCATTTTTATATAAAGGTGAGACATATCCATAACCGACTCCTAATTTTTTGATTAGGGGGCCCGTCTCGTCGGTGTTATGCAAAATTGCCATTTTTTCATCTAAATCACGAAGAATGTAGGTGTCTGTGATTTCGGTTTCTTCGGCTGTTTCCTCTGGCGGAGTCTCTTGACTAGTTTCCTCTGATGGTTCAGACGGTGGGGTGGTTGGCTTAGTAAAATATAGGTAGGCGAATACGCCAGCGGCAGCGATAGCGATCACTGCTAGAATTGCTAGAATCCAGATTAGCGGCTTCGAAGATTTGGTTGGTTTGTCTATTGGCGAGGGCTGACTACTTGTCGTATCTGGTTTTGAAGTTATAACTTCGGTTTGTGCTGCTTGATCTTGCGGGGCTGAACCCGATGATCTCCCTGTCGGGGCTACGTTATTTGGTTCCATATATGAAAAAACTCCTTTTTACTTATGTTTATTGTAGCATGTTCGGCCATATTTTTATTTAAATTTAAATTCCGGAGGTTTTGAAGAGGCGGTTTGCGAGTTTTCCCATGAGGGCTTTTAGGATTTCGAACACAGCGAATGCGGCAGCGATGGCAATCGATGTGGTGATGAGGCCTTCTGGGGTGAGGAAGACAAAGTCAAAGAATTTGTGAAAGAATGGGATGAGGAATGCGCCGATCATGACAACGATGATTGAAATGAAGAGGCTGGCGCGGAGTTTGTTCATTGGGCGGGAAATCCAATAGATCAGGATGAGATCGATAGCGAAAGTGACGAAAATAGCAGTGGTGGCGAGGTCGCTCGAAGGGAATACGCCGAAGTGGGCGAGAAGTGAGAGGGTTAACATGGCGATTGAGATGGTGAAACCGACGGGTACGGAATACTCGATGATGTTGCGGGCGAAGCGGTTTTTGATTCTTTCGGTGTTATGCTCCAGGGCTAAGATGAGGCCCGGGAAACCGATACAGGCGAAGTTTAGCAGGGACATTTCGACCGGTGAAGAAAATGGATATTTGATTGGGACAAAGATGAAGATCACTGCTAAAATACTGGCGTAGACGGTTTTGGCGAGGAAAAGAGTGGTGGAGCGTTCGAGGTTATTGATGGATTGGCGGCCTTCGTCGATGACGCTTGGAATGGATTCAAAACCGGAGTTTAGGAGCACTAGTTTGGCGCTGCGGCGAGCAGCGTCGGACCCTTCGCCGATAGCGATTGAAACATCGGCTTCCTTCATGGCTAAAATGTCATTTACGCCATCACCGGTCATAGCAACAGTGTTGCCTTGTTTTCGCATGGCTTTGATAAGCTCTTTTTTCTGAGCCGGGGTGACACGAGTAAATACGTTATACTCTTTGACTAATTTATTGTAGTCTAATTTTCCTAGGCTAGAGAGATTGACGCCTTTGATGTCTTTGATATCGACACGAGAGGCGATGGAAACGACGGAATCGAGGTCATCTCCAGAGATTATCCTGATATCGATGTCGTTTTGGTAGAAGTATTTGATGATTTGTTTGGCGTCGGGGCGAATCTCATCCTCGAGGCGAATAAATCCGAGAAGAGTGTCTTTATTGTTGGTTTTTTTGACGAGGGCGAGAGTGCGATACGTTTCGGAGGCGGATTTGACCTTGTCGACTATTGATTTGTCATCAGTAATAAAATCGACGGCACCGAGAAGATAGGTGGCTTTTTTGGTCCTGATGCCAGAGTATTTACGGTCAGAAGAAAAATCGATGATTTCGGTAATTTCGTCTAATTCGCTATTTTTCGCACTTTTCGCGAACTTTTTCTTTAAGGCTGTTATGGTTTGGTTTTCGGTGGCTTGATGGCTCAGAATGGATGCTAGGGCCTTTTCAAAGGATTTTTCGTTGGGAGTATAATCATGGACTGTCATCCGGCCGGTGGTTATGGTGCCGGTTTTATCCAAGGCGATGGCGTCGACGCGAGCCAAAGTTTCGACAGAATAGAGGTCCTGAACGAGGACCTGGCGCCTACTCAACCTAATGGTGGCGAGGGCCAGTACACTTGAAGTGAGGAGAATAAGGCCTTCTGGGATCATATTGATGAGGGAAGCTACAGTGCTCGTCACAGCGGTGGTAGTATCGTTGTCGGCCACCCTGAAGCGGCTCCAGAGAACAAGGGCGCCGATTGGGATGAGGGCGATCGAGATGTATTTCACGATGTTGTTCATGAGTGTAAAGAGTTTGGAATTGGCGGTCCTCACGGTATGGGCGGTAGACTGGATTTTGTTGAGAGCACTGTCTTTCCCTACTGCGATGGCTTTGGCTTTACAAGTGCCGGAGACGATAAATGAGCCGGAGGCGAGTTTGTCGCCGTTTTGTTTGACGATGTTGTCTTGTTCACCTGTGACAAAGGCTTCATTGACTTCGACTTTGCCTTCTTTTACCTCGCAGTCCACTAGAACCTGGTCGCCTAATGAGAAAATAACGATGTCGTCTTTGACGATTTCACTACCGGAGATTTGGATGGTTTTACCGTCCCTTAGAACTGTCGGTTTTTGCTCGGAAACGAGACGCATTTTGTCTACGGTGCGTTTGGCGCGAACTTCATTTACAATACTAATTAAGGTGTTGGCGATAGCGATGAGGACGAAGAGGAGGTTTTTGTAGCTACCTACAAGAATAATCATGATAGCAAGTATAAGATTGACGAGATTGAATACCGTGAGGGTGTTTTTGAGGATAATTTTGGGGATGGTGTTTTTGTTTTTTGATGGGACGATGTTCACTTCGCCATTTTTGACGCGTTTTTCGACATCTGCTTTACTTAAACCCTTTATTTCCATATCTTAATTATAGCACGTTGGGTGTTTAGTCTTTTCGCTTGCTTTTATTCCGTGTTTATGTTATGATTTTCCCATTGTTCTTTACATTTTTAAAAAGGAAGGGGGAGTACATTATGAAGTATTTTAGAATTGAGTTTGTTTTTAGGGGGACTTCTGAGACTATCGTGGAGATGGCGCTTGGCGTCGATATCGAGGTCCACAATACCAATGCGAGAGATTCATGGGATTTTGAATTCTTAGGTGAGAAACCTGGGCCTGCTGGGACAAAAATGGCCGAGTACAAGGTGGTTACGCCACTTTTGACTAGATACGATCTCGATGTTTTGACAGACCTTTTGGAGACTCTTGGTCAGATTGGTTGCATAGTTGGGAACGATCGACCGGTTAAGATCTATTTCCTTGAGAAGCCATCGAAAGGAGTGACGAAGAAATACTTTTCTGAAAGAGAGGCGAAAGGGATTCTTTCTGATCTTGTCCGAAAAAACAAAATTTTCAGGACGCTGCTTCTTTATAGGAAGAATTATTCCAAGTTGCCCTTTTTCTCGAAGCCCTGCAAGCCTGACGGCAAGGAGTTCGTAAGCTATCAAGCCTTTTATAGTGCCATAAAAAGCCCTGCCGTTGACTTGATTCTTGAATCATTTTTGACTCATGTCTTGCTCAAAGGGGCGAGGCCCTCAAATATCTAAAATACTAGTGCTGGCTCTGATGCTGGCACTTTTTCTTGAGCTGGGCCTGGCGTGTTACTTTCTGTGTTTGATTTTACTGAGGAGACTGTGTAAGCTATAGAAGATTTGACTAATCGGGAGCTCGTAGGTGCCGATTAGCTCGACAACTTTGCCGGTCTCGTCAGTAGTGAAGCCTTTTTTGAAGTCGTAAATTCCGTAGTCTTTGTCGGATTTATCAGGAAGGCCGCTGATGCCGTAGAAGTTGTAGGTCGTGAATTTGTGCTCACTGGCGTATTTGATCATATGCCACTGAATGAGGTATTGGGCGTTGTACTCCTTCATGTACTGCTCTTCTGAGCCGGAGAACAGATAAACGATCTCGTCGCCGTAGAGCATGAACATGGCGGCTGACAGAGGTGTGCCGTCTGGGGCTTCGGCCAAGATGTATTTGATTTCGTTTTTTTCGTGGAAGAGGTCATACATCTGCTCGTAGTACTTCAGAGGTTTATCCTGGAAGTCGCGGCGTTTGCTGGTTGATTCGGTGATTTTCTTAAAAATACTGAGTTCTTCCCTCTTTAGCTCGCGGATTTTGACGCCGGCTTTTTCGGCCTTGCGGACGTGATTCCTGGTGTTGCGCTTTAATTCAGCAAAGAGCTGGTCGGGGGTGCGGCCTTTGACAGTGAGAGTAAAGAGATATTTCGGCATGCTGCCGTCTTTGATTTCTTTGAAGCCGTTTGTTTTGAGGTTTTTGGCGGCTTTTTTGTGGTTGAAGCCGTTCTCTATTGGTTCGCCTTCCCTGCCGCGTTCGATCAGTTCGTAATAGGGGTCGATGATGAGGTTGTAGCCGTTGTGGGTTTTGATGTAATGCCTCAGGTTCCTCATAAAGAAGTTAGTGAGGGTGGTGTCTTCGAGATCTAGTAGCGGGCCGCCAGGAGCAAAATAGGTGGATTTGCCGAGAAAGGTGGGTTTTGCTACTAGCATTGAGGCGGCCTTGATCTCGCCACTATCTTCTACGCCTAGATAGTAAGGCGTCCAGCCATTTTTCTCTCTGTACTCTGCAATTTCGGGGGTTTGCATAAAGGATTTGTAAGGAGATTTCTTGGCAAACTTCTCGAACTCGGTTTTTTCTAAAGCAATAAAATTCATAGTTTTATTTTATCACTTTTTTGGGCTATTTTTTGAATAGGCTGCTTTTTAGTTTTAGAGAATCGATGTAATTAGTTATTAGTTTTATCTCCTCTACAACATGCTGCATTTCTTCTTGTTCTTTAATTTTTTTCAGAGGTGATGGCGGTTCAAAAGCATCGTTTCGGTCGTCAATGGCTACATGCATAAGGTCTTTGTCAAATACCAAAAGAACTTTTCCTTTGTGAGACTTTCTTAAACTTTCGGTTTGATCAATGAATGATGGATCTAAGAGGTAGAATGCCTCAAAATCATCCTCTGCATATATGTCAAACACCTTGTTAAATTCATCCGATTCGGTTTCTATTCTTTTATACTTGTCTTTTTGCTGCACATAAATGAAAGGTTGGATTAGTTTTTTGTACTTTTTGTCGATCACGATTAGTTTATGCTTAAATTGTTTGGGAAATCTAAAAAGCATCCATCGCCCTTTGAAATATGTGTGGGTAACATTGCTTGTTTCGTCGTAAATATGGACGTCGGCTTGCATGAACTCTCTATCTTTATATTTTGCCGTGATGAGATCGTTTGATTGATACTCTCTTCCCAACATTATGACCCCTGTTGAGTCGGGGATAGATTTATGTAGCCCCTTTTCGTGGTCATATTCGATATTTGTGAAAACTATTTTCAAAGCCCCGCTCACGAAATACTCTTTATAAGCTTTCCTGTATTCTTTTTTCTTCTCTCTGATTAGTGGCCCTACTGTTGCTGCGCTAATTAGCACTGTAATAAGAATAGATACAATTATCGAGCCTATAGTTGCGACTATCTCTTCTATGGTTTGGCTATATATAGGTAGAATTCCTTGTGAGAGCATGTAAGCCCATGCTCCGAATATCACCAGAACTATAATGATATTCACAGACTCTAGTCTGAGGATTTCCCTACGAATCTTTTCAATTTCTTGCATGGTTATTTCTTTTTATTTTGTTTAATCTACGAAAGAATGTATAAAGGTGGTATCTTATCAGACTCATGATGACGTCGTAGGTGCCGGCGTAATCTTTTTCATAGCCGTCGAAGGTCTTCTTGAAATTGGTAAAGCCTGCCCAGGGGTGGCTACGTGGTGCGCCCTCTGGGGCGATACCCCAGAAGTCAAAGGTTTTGAGGCCTTTTTCTTTGGCATCTTTGATTAGCTGGATCGTCAGAATCCCGGTGGCGTGGAGGCTGCGACCGGTGTCATTCTGGGCGCCCTGGAGGTTGTATCTGGTGGTTTTATCGTCAAATACTAAGCCAGCGGCGACGATTTCTTGGCGGTCCATCTCTTCGTTTTTATATTTCACTAGATAGAGTGTAGCGAAGGGCTGGGATAGTTCAGTCTTGAGGTAGTTCTCTGAGAAGGTACTGATTCCCTTTTCTTTGGCTAATTCTTGCTGAAGTCTTAAAAGGTGGATGATATCGTCTGGATTGTTGGATTTCTCGATTGTGATTCCTTTTTTCGCGGCGCCTTTGTAATAGCGAAGGAGGCGGCTGGGGAGTTTCTTGGTTAACTGTTCGTCGGTCCCTTTTAGATCTAGCACCCAGGTTTCTTTGGGGTTTAGATCTTTAGTCTTTTTGGTATTTTTCGGTAAATATTCTGTGAAGTTTTTGTCTCGAGGTTCGATTCGGATAAAGATTGCTTGATGGGTGGCTGCAATCTGCTTCAGGCTATCCAGGGCCTTTTGAAAAGCTATTTCGTCTTTGTAAACAGGGCCGTAGGGCAAATAAAGATAGTTCCCAACAGGTGTAGATTTGATTATTGCTAGGTATTTGTAGTCTTTTTCGTCTACGTAAACTGATTTTTCTTTTAAGTCCTGCTGCAATACTAGCCATTCTTTGGACTGTGTAATAGGAATTTCCATATCATCATTATAGCATGTTGTGCTGTGAAATTAGTTGACTTCATAAGCATTATATTTTATGCTTATGCAAAATTTCCGACTTTTGGTTATTTTGCCGGTTGTTTTTCGAATTTTCCCTGTTTTAGCGTTAAAGTTGTGGAGACTCTATCTTTCGTTCTTGGTTGCTAAAACTACTCCCAATTGCCTGGTGGCAATTGTTACTTTGATTTTAGCGTATGCTTTTTGGTTTGTCAAGCGCGGTTGCTAGACCCGCAGTGTGCTAGGATACCGAGGGAAGGGCATTATCGTGATTATGCTTTTGTGGATAATTCTTGTGCAATGCGTGTGTAAATGTATGCTAAAATTTAGGTATGGCTTATATCAGAAAATTCAAGACTACTTCGGGGGCGACTGGCATACAGGTATGCTACAAGGAAGGGAACAAAGTGGTGAAAACCGTACATGTAGGTTCGGCAAATTCTGAGGTGGCGCTCGAGAAACTAATGCGCAAGGCGCAGGGAATTATCGATGAGGACAAGAAGCCTTTATTTAATCTTGATCTCTTCAATAAAAAATCTCGCTGATCTTTTCTATTTTGCTTTTTTATTTCTTTTGCTAATCTGTATTATGCTTTTTCAATTTTCTCATAAAAAAAGAACCCCGGCATAGGCGCCGGGGGACTTTTTTGGGAATTAATTCTTTTTGAGCTCCTCTAAGAGGGCTTCGGCTGACTGCATCCAGTGAATCGTCTCCACTTTCTGCTTCTTTAGCGTCTTTATAATGTCTTCATAGAATTCCCTATTGCTTTTAGACTCAGGACGCCCCGCTATGCCCTTAGTTGCTTTCGCAATCTCCCGGTTGATCCGGTCATATTCGATGAGCGCATACGTGTACTCATCCTCTGCCGTCTTGACCGCGAGCGCCGCACCCCTAGTCATCGCCTCTTCTGAAAGCAGCGAAAGGTCTAACTTGCCCTTTTGTTCACACGCTATCAGCCAGTCTATAACCTCTGAGTACTTGGCGTAGACAAACGCCTTTTTGGCGTTTTCCTCTTCGAGGATCTCTTCGAGAGTCTTAGGCGCATCTTCTTTTGCTTCCTTTCGCCTCTTTACGGCATCCACTATAGATACCACTAAGATACCGATAAGCAAAGCAATCACCCACACAAATGCTACAACATAAAAATCCATATTTTTTTCCTCCTTTTTTTGGAGGCTGACACTTTATCAGCCCATAAAACAGGGAACAGGTTGCTATTCGCTATTTCATGGGCTGATTTTCACTCCCAAATTCTTAAAGTACGCTTACTATTGTAGCATTTATTTACGTGTGTGTCAAGGTTATTTCTTGGGGCGATACTAGCCTTCCTCTCTTGACGCGTATAACTATATATGTTATAATGCGGCAATTAGTTGACGTTCTTTGGATTATTATCACAGGACGAGGACCTTAATGTTTGAAAGGAAACAGAGTAGCTTAAGATTAAAAAGGGAGGTGCCATTATGGTAAGAAGAGCTGCATCCATTAAAACAATCACGGAATTGGGCGTGTTGTCGCCTACTCGGGCGTATTATTTGAAAAACTCCAGTTCTGTTGATGACCTCATTAGGAAGGGTAGAATTCTTGCGTTCCAGCAGGATATCTTAGGTAGGAAACTTAAAAAAGCAGAGTCTGAGCTCGTCTCTTATCTTCGAGAAGCAGGTTTTATTCATCCTTCTGAAGATCTGATTTTGGGATTCAATGTTGGTCGGCTCTACCGCCGGGTATATGATTCTTTTCGTGACTGTTTTGTCACGGAAATACAAGATATCACGAACGAGTGGTATGAGCACTTTGTTGCTTTGTCGCTCGCTGACATTCAGTCGATAAAATCCGTGCTGTCATCAAACCTTAGTGTACAGCGCTACCAGGTTTTAATCCTTAGATATGGCTTAACTGAGCGCGGTGCAAAAACTTTTGCCGAAATTGGTAAAGAATTTGGCTGGTCTCAGAAAAGAGCCATGAGTGTCGAAGAGGATGCGATCAATAGATTAAAACATTTGTGCTATCAAACAGGGAGCGATGGTAGATTTCTCCCCCCTATTTTCGAAGCCCCGGGATGGATAAAGGAGGCTATATATAAAACAGAGGATGATATCGACGCGCTGCATTTAGATCCGATTTTCGAAAAGGAGAAAAAACTCTACCTCGAATTGGAGGAGCTACACAAAGACCCTGCTTTTCGGAAGGAGAGGCGACTCTATAGTGACTTGAAAAAATACACTCAGATAGCTCCTTTTAGAATTCGGGAAGACCACGATATAACGGCTGATGAGCTACCCATAACAGATTTGGACTTACCTAGCTATATCGTACGGTCCTTGTCTCGCGTAGGTATTCAAACCGTGCAAGATCTTCTGGACTTGCAGATCGATCTCGAAACGATACCTGGAATTGGCCAGGGGGCCATAGGAGTGCTGACGGAAAAAATGCATGCATTCGGCTATACAGATTGGCCTAAGTCGGATAGCCAAGAATAATATTCCTTTCTTTACTTAAAAAGTCCACGGCAAACCAGCCGTGGCTTTTTATTGGTAAAATGGTTTGAAAAAGACCCCAGTTTAAATACTGGGGCCCTTTAAGGTACTTCAAGTACCGCTTAATTTGTTAGACCTGGTATTTTTCGGCCTCTTCTCGGGTGAGGAAAAAATGGATACCTTTGACACAGGTCTTCCTGCGGTCATCGGAAAAATCCTTTTCTTCAACCCATTCGCCGACCTTATAATAGGTCGTCGAGAAGAGCCAGCTTGCTCCTTCACCACTCTTTACGGGTGTACCGTCAAGGTTGGTGATAGACAAAACCTTGGCCTTGCTGCAACGACATTGACGCGAGGTTGAATTGACGCGAAGAGCATCTGGCGGTATCTCGAGCTCTGCTATGAGATGGATCCCGTCTGGATCTTCCTTACTGAGAGCTCCAATCCTCCTGATTTTCTTGTAACCTATTATCGTTCCTTCCGGACAGTAGTTTGGCACTATTTGGCTCAAGACTTTTTCGCTGATCTTGCAATGATCAAGTCTGGTATTTTGCCATAATTCTATATTGACCGAAATACTCTCAACGGTGATTCCTCTCAGGTCACAGTAGGAAAGGCTTGCGCCGCTAAAATCAGCACTTCTTAAATCGGATCCTTTAAGAGAGGCGAAATTCAGCGTAGTCTGAAATAGCCTAGCTTCTCTCAAATCAGCGTTTTCGATGATCGCCCATTCCATTTTCGCAATACCAAGATTTGTATATCTCAAAATTGCGCCTGTAAAATCTGCTGTTCTTAAGATGGCTCCGTAGAGGTCTGCGCCTGTCAGGTCCGCATCACGGAAAATTGCCATTTTAAGATTTTTGAATGGAAATTTTACGCCTTTTAGATCTTGGCCGGTGAAATCTGCTCGCTGTCCCTCTCTACCGTTTGAACTTAACCAAAGCTCGTGTTCTTTGATGATTTGGTTTAATATCGCGTTGCTAATACTCATTTGTTTCACCCCCTATTTTAATGATGCGAAGCGGATACTTATAAGCTAATTTAAGCACAAAAACCAGTAATATGGAAGAATAGACTATACTGGATCCTGGTTAGATTAATTCGAGTTCGGTCTTGAGGCGAGAGATGAGGGCCTCTTTTTCTTTGATCTGATCCTGTGTCTCCTTGACGAGGTGGGCAGGGGCGCGATTGACGTAATTTGGATTTTCCATGCGGAGATTTAGGGCATCTAGCTCGCGGCCGACACTAAGGATGCGTTCAGTGAGGGTATCCTTGTACTCCTTAACGACTTTCTCTGGGACGTCTAGATAGAGCTCGTGATTCGCGAGAGCGAGTCTGAGACCACGCGGGGAGCCTTCTAATGGATCGATGGCCGGAACTCTGGTGAGAGTCTTGATAAGAAACTGGTTATCTTCTACGAGGCTGTCGTTATCGTATAATAGCTTATATTTTTTGGCGTTATTGGTACCTGGAAGGGCCGTGAGGGTGCCTCTCACTTCAGACACGATAATCCTTATGTTTTCAAACTCCTCGGCTGAAATAGGGTCATATTCAAGTCTGGCGGGCCATTTAGCTGTAGCGATGAAGCCTTCGGTCCAGCTGAGGCTTTGCCAAATAGTCTCAGTGACGAACGGGGCAAAGGGGTGAAGAGCTATCAAAAGCGTAGAAAGCGTGGTTTTTAGTAGCCCAACGTTTTTGAAGATTTTCTGGGATTCGAGGAACCAGTCGGCGTATTTATCCCAGATGGTTTGGTAGAGAGTGTCGACGGCTTCGGAGAAACGATAGTTTTTTATGTCGTATTCGACCTGGTCTAGGCATTCGTTGATCTCGCGACAGATCCAGTCTTCACCCATATTATCTGTTGAATAAGAGAACGAGCCAAGAATGGCATCTTCTCGGGACGGGTCGTTCGCGCCTGTCGTCACAGGGCTCACGCCCTCATCCTCGGTCGTAACCTCCGGAAGCCCTCGAGAGATGCCATTCTTGAGCTCGGAATCCTCATCGTCGACGAATGTTTGGATGAGGCGGGAAATATTCCAGAGCTTGTTACAGAGATTGCGACCAGCAATTACCGAATTTTCGGAAAAGGCCTGGTTCATACCAGCAGAGCGGCCACGCATGATGCCAAGGCGGAAAGCGTCGGAGCCATATTTGGTGACGAGCTCCATAGGGTTGATAACGTTGCCTTTGCTTTTGCTCATTTTTTGACCCTTGGAATCAAGCACCATGCCGTGCATATAAACCTCTCTGAATGGCACTTCACCGGTGATATATACACCCATCATAATCATACGAGAAACCCAAGAGAAGAGCAGGTCAGCACCGGTTTCCATGACATTTAGCGGATAATATGGGTTGTAGTTTTCTTCGGTCCAGTTAGTACAAATGATAGGCCAGTGGCTTGATGAAAACCAAGTATCAAAAGTGTCCTCGTCGCGAACATATCTGACGCCGCCTTTTTCAATTTCTTTTAGATTAGTGCGGCGATCGAAAATCCAATCTGGCTCGTCGGTGGCATCTTCGTCGGCTTTTTTGAACATCGGGATAGCGATACCCCAAGGGATTTGGCGGGAAATGTTCCAGTCTCTCAAATTGTTGTAGTAATTTAAGAGGACTTTTTTCTTATTCTCAGGGAAGAACTTGATTTCGTCAGCCTCGATATGTTTCATAGCCTCTTTAGCTAATTTCTCGACATCAACAAACCATTGCTCTTTTAGCATTGGCTCCAAGACGGTGTCGCACTTATAACAGTGGGCGACAGAGTGAGTGATTTTATGTTCATCTTTTAAGAGCCCCTGTTCTTTGAGATCTTTTAGAACCTGCTTGCGGCATTCTTTTGTAGTGAGATCGTAGTATTTCTCGGGGACATTGATCATTTTGCCAGATTCAGAAATCACCTGAATACGCTCCAAATCATGGCGCTCGCCAACTTCGAAGTCATCGAAATCGTGAGCTGGGGTGATTTTGACGACGCCGGTACCATATTCGGGGTCAGCGTGCTCGTCGGCAATAATCGGGATGGTGCGATCGGTAAGTGGTAGTTTAACTTTTTTGCCGACTAGGTCTTTGTAGCGTTTATCTTCAGGGTTAATAGCTACAGCAGTATCGCCGAAGAGGGTTTCTGGCCTAGTGGTAGAAACGATCAAGGCTTTCTCGGGGTCGTCTGCCAATTTGTACTCGATATCCCAGAGGGTACCTGGCTCATCTTTGTGAGTGACCTCGATGTCGGCGAAAGCGGTGCGGTGCTTTGGACAGTAGTTAACGAGTTTCTCGCCGCGATAGATTAGGCCGTCGTTCCACATTTTTTCAAATGTGGTGTAGACGCGATCAATAACATTTTCATCTAGCGTAAAGGTGAGGTCGTCCCAGGCACAGGAAGCGCCAAGGGCGCGAAGCTGGAGCTCCATGTTGCCGCGCTGCTCTGCGACAAAGTCCCAGACTTTTGCATATAGTTCGTTGCGATCATATTCGAATCTAGTGTGGCCCTGTTTTTCGAGGAATTTCTCATAAACAACCCAGGTTTCAAAACCGGCGTGGTCGGCGCCAGGAACGTACCAAGCAGAGTCGCCTCTTAGGCGATAGTAGCGGGTGAGGGAATCCTCGAGAGCTACCGTGAGGCCGTGGCCAATATGAAGATTGCCGTTGGCGTTCGGTGGTGGCATGACGATTGAATAAGTGTTTCTTTTTTTGTTACCTTCTTCGCGATCGTCGACGCCATCACCGTCGTCATCGATTGGCTTAGTGGGTGTGGTTGGGTTAAATATGCCTGCGTATTCCCAAGCGGCATAAATATCCGACTCGTACTCCCCAGGCTCGTAACTAGATGCAAATTTCATGGGTTCATTATAGCATAATTATGGGTTTTGTGGTATAATATAGGGATAGTTTCTAATGGTCCTTTATCATAATATGAAAGGGGGTGAGCCTATTGGCTCAGGAAGTTTTTTACTCACTCGAAGAGCTTGGGTTCGAGGGGGCAAAAGAAAAGGCTGCGAAGCTTGCGGCAAATGGGTATAAGATTATAGAAATCACCCATGGAATGAACTATCAGGCCGGCGCGCTGTCGACACCTTACGCCGCTAATTACGGTGAAAAAGAGCCCGGATGGAGAATTGTGGTAGATGACGGCAGGCCACATTACGAGTCCGATTTTAAGGAAACAATTACTCTGCCGTAGCGATCACCGTAGCGATCAAAATTAAAGTCTCGCTGTTATTGGCGAGACTTTTTCCTGCTTTTTATTCTGCTGGGTATTCCAAAGTTTGGCGGATTTCTTCAAATTCTTCTGGGATGAGCTTGAGATTTCGGCCATGTTCCCAGGTTTCGTCATACGGGAGTAAATGAACGTGAGCGTGAGGGACGTCGGTGCCAATGACTTTCCAGAGAGTGCGAGTGCCGAGTTTTTCTTCTAGGTGTTTGGATAGTTTTTTGACGGTAGACATGAGGGCTTCGTAATCCTCGTCGGGGAGCTCGTAGATTTTGTCGACCTCATTTTTGGGAATAACCAAAGTGTGACCTTTGGTCTCGGGGTTGATGTCGAGAAAAGCGAACGTTTTGTCGTCTTCGTATATTTTGTAGCAAGGAATTTCACCGTTAATTATTTTTGTGAAGATGCTTGGCATTTTTGTATCTCCTTATGATTAGATAGTAGATAAAGGCAAAAACTATGGCAAATCCGAGCGCGCCTAGAACGTCCGAAAGCCAGTGCTTATTAGCGAGAACACGGCCGACGCCGACTAGCGCGATGAAGGCAAGCATGAAAACATAGAGAACGGCGCAAGCGGCTTTGGATTTGATGTATTTTGGCAAAACGATTGCGGCAAGAAGGAAGATTGTAGTGACGACCATGACGTGCGTGGAAGGGAAGGAAGGCTCGCCGGAACCGTCTGGGCGGGTGTTTAGAACTAAGAATTTGTCAAAAATAACGTAGGTCGCAGCCATGAGAGCCAGAGGAAGAGGAAACCAGAGGAGCTCTTTGTCGACTTTTTTGAGGGATTTACGAGAAATCCACTGACAAATAGCCAAGATTACGAAGATTGCCAAGACGGCGAATGATGATATTAAGATTATGTTAGTGATTTTGTCCCATTGCATGGGTTTATTATAGCACAATAAAGAATGCCCGACAGGATACTGGATTTGCTGCGCAAATCCATACGCCCCTGCGGAGACTCGGAAACATGCCCGACAGGATAAGGAATCTCGCGCTTCGCGCTCGATGCGAACCTTGGCTCGAACCCTGCCGATATGTCAGAATTAAAATAAGACTCCTTCGGAGTCTTCTTTTAATTTTGGTATGCCCGACAGGATAAATTATCCTTTTTCG
The DNA here is from genome assembly GCA_017515105.1 of Candidatus Saccharimonadota bacterium. Taxonomy (GTDB): domain Bacteria; phylum Patescibacteriota; class Saccharimonadia; order Saccharimonadales; family Saccharimonadaceae; genus Nanosyncoccus. The sequence goes on along the minus strand of JAFWHO010000001.1, from coordinate 245,656 downwards.
GCCATACATAATCACAAATAAGAGAATAAATTCTCTTATTTCTGATTCTGGTATGCCCGACAGGATTCGAACCTACGACCTTTTGCTCCGCAAGCAAACGCTCTATCCAGCTGAGCTACGGGCACACACAAATTTTGATGATTGAGCCGACAATCCTTTAGGGGTCGCCGTCTCACATGTGGATGCTTTGATAAATCGCGACATCCACCTAGAAAATATAAATGAACATCACCATATAGATGACGGTTTTTATTATAACATATTTTTTTAATTTGTGTAATGTTTTTTCAAGATTAGCTTGACGGGGGTTTCTTTACTTAACTTCTGGCGGGTGGTAGAATGAAGTCATAATCAAAGGAAAACTATGGCAAAAGCAGAATTGTTTCAAAAGGACATCCCAGAAAACGAGAGAGTTTTTTACTATGAAAACGAAGAAGATGATCCGATAAAAACCGAGGAGCAAGACAATCATATCGAGGTTGGTTTACCGGAAAACTATCAATTCATCCCCAAAAATCCATTTAAGAGGCTGTATGGTTCTATCCTTTATCGTGGTTTTAAAGTTTTTGGGCAGTACTACGAGCGTGGCTATTGGCAGACCAAATTCCATGGTCGTGAGAAGTTTAAGAAAGCTCGTGGCAAAGGTTATATTATTTATGCAAACCATACAAATCCATTTCACGATGTGTTTGGGCCGGCGATTGCTGCAAATCGGCGGATCTTTACAATTATTAGCCCGGTGAATCTATTGGTACCTGGCATTGGCAAATATTTGCCCCTGATTGGCGGTTTGCCGCTTGGCAAGAGCAAAGAGGAAAAAACTGCTTTTAACGAGGCTGTTGATAAAAGATTGGCGCAAAAAAATTGTTTGGTAATTTATCCAGAAGCACATGTTTGGCCATTTGCGACAAATATCCGCAAATTCCCAGCAGGGGATCGTTCGTTTAAATATGCCGTGAGAAATGATTTGCCGATTTTTACGATGACTACTACCTACCACAAACGGAAAGACACTAAGCGTGGTGATTTACCAAGAATGGATGTTTATATTGATGGGCCGTTTTATCCAGACCCAAAGAAGAGCGAGGACGAGAATCGCGCAATGCTCGCCGAAAAGGCATATGAAAGCATGAAAAAATTGAGCGAGAAAAATAGCTACGAGTATTTCAAATATATCAAGAAGAGTGATGAAAAAACCGAGAAGAAGCTTACTAAGAAGTCTGATAATAAAAAGAAATGACTTAAAAAGGCCGGCTTAATGCCGGCTTTTTGTTAGCGCAATAATTTTTTACGCATTTCCTTGATGATCGGATCCACCGGCCTTCTTGCACGGTAGCGTTGATTCGGGCTATTTAAATCAGCGTCGTACTCTTCGTCGCCGGGCAGAACAGTGGGGTCTGTCTTCCATTCAATCAATGTCGCCATATCAAGAAAAATATATTCCGATTTTGCTGCTTCCAAGAGTGCTTTTTCGATATCAATACCTCTATCGGCCACAGTCATCTGATCGTGCCCACCAAAGAGCGGAATTAGCTTCTTATGGCCCCACTTCACTGGCTGCTCCCCAGTCATCACATATGAGCAATCCAGGGCATAACACTCCGGACAGTCGTCGAAAAGGTTGGCTGATTCTGGATCAAACCACTCAAAGAAGAGCGGCATACCCCCAGAAACCTTGCGGATTGCTTCGATCGAGGCTTTGGGCTGCGTGCAGGCCATTGGATCGTTTGGGTCCGCCTTCGTTACATCTTCAAGTAGCAACATGCCACAGTCTATACGAATAAAATCAATCCCAATTTCTTTTAGGTGTTTAAATACTGACTTGAAATATTCCTGAACTTTCTCACTGTTCCAGTTGAGGTTCAGTTGGTGGTAATCTGCAAAAGTGGTTCTTATATATTTGTCGCCAATCTTGGAGTAGGCTAGCTCTCCGAAGATGTTTGGAACACCCGCTCTAGTGAGGCGCTCGGCTTCTTCTTTTGACACTACGTAGAGACAATCTTCGTAGCCCGGGACGTCGTTCAGGCAATTCTTGGCTAGGATATTTTTATCTGAAACATGGTTTGGAACAACATCTACGCCGACTTCAATATCTAGCTCGTGGGCTGTTTGGATTAATCCTCTTAAGTCTTCGTCGCTGCCAAAATTAGGGTTTACGCTATATTCAACCACGTCGAAGCCATTGTCGTAGCCACCATCTTCCCAGAGAGAGATAAGATATATGCCCGAGAAACCGATTTTTTTGAGGTCGGGTAAGATTTTCGTAGCTTCCTTTATTGCGTCTTTGTTATACGAACGGTAGAAGCTCGGCATGTATAGTTGGCAAATTTTCTTCATCTGGGTTTTGTCTCCTTTTCTTTAGGATAACACAAAAAGGGCTGCGCGCCAATGCTGGTAGCAATTGTAAAATAGGGGAGAATATGGTAGAATTGGGGGCGGAAGCGTGGCCGAGTGGTTGAAGGCGCACGACTCGAAATCGTGTGGGCTAGCAATAGTCTCGGAGGTTCGAATCCTCTCGCTTCCGCCATAGTGGCATCCCCCGAAGGGGAGCCGTTTTTATTGTCTGTTAAAGTGCGTTCTATCTCTGTTGTTTCTTGAAAAATTGGGCTAATTTCGTAGGTTCCAAAGTCGCCATTTGGCAACACTGTAATTTTCTTTGGAAAAATTGCAATTTGGAACTTTTGCTTTTCTTCCAGGGGTAGATTTCGCCAAGTAGTAACCAGCCCAGTTATAAACTCCATTGCCGTGTCTAGCACGCTTTCTTTGGTTATCTTATTTTCCTCTAGGGTAACTTTTTCGGCTTCTAGACTGCGTTTGGTTTGTTCGTAGCCAGCAATTTTGCATTTATAATCTTCTTCACTTATCTTATCTTCGACATATTTATCGATTAACTTGCTTTTCTTCTTTTCTAATTCAGCAATTTTGCTATTTACTTCTTTCACATTCCTAATTGCGTCCTTAAAATCGTCATTCCACTGCCTTATAACAATTTCTTTAAACACAGCAGGAACCCAAGGGGCTGGCTCTATTTGAGCCAGCAACTCCTCGAATTTTCTGTGTGCTTCTTCTTGCTGAACGGAAACACGGTGACCGCAATTTTTCACACTGCATCTGTGACAGTGATAGTATGAAACACAGGTCGTATGACCTTTTGAAGTACTACCAGTTAGTGGTTTGCCACAGATGCTACATACGAAAAAACGGCGTAGTGGAAACTTGGAGTTATTCTTATGATACTTTGGTAATCTACTTCTGGTCGGAAGCCCTTCTTCAGTTCTACCGTCTAGCAAATCCTGTATCTTATACCAAGAACTTCTATCTATAAGTGCTTCGTGAAGACCTGTTACCATTTTGAAATCAGTAGATTTGTTGCAAACCCAACCAGCATAGACTGGTGCTCGTAGCATTTTATGAATACCAGTTCTAGACATCGGCTCGCCTTTCTTGTTGCGAATACCACATTTCTTTGCCAGTTCGACTGCTTCTTCTTGTGTATAAAGACCAGTAGCAAACTTAGTAAAGAACTTTTGTATAGGCTTTCGCATTTCTTCATCTACCTTTAAGGTCGATTTCTTTGTCTCATTCTTCCAGTTTATGTAACCTACCGGTGCGCACATTGTCCAGCCACCTTCATTTGCGACTGCTCGCATTCCAGTCTGTGCTCGCTCGCCTCTCATATCGTTGTCGAACTGAGCGAAACAGGCCAAAATGTTTTCCATAAGAACACTAGTGTTGCTTTCTTCTCCGATTGGTTCGGTTACGGATCGCAAGGCTATGCCCATTTTTGCAAGAATTGCTTTTAGCGCTGCGAAATCTGCTACTTTGCGCGAAAATCTATCAACTTTATAGACAACCACATAGCCAATCTCTTTCTTGTGTTGAGCACAATACTTCAGCATTTTTTGAAGTTCTGTTCGATTGGCGGTTTTGGCGCTCTCGCCTTTTTCTACAAAGATACGTTCTTCCGAAACATCATCTTTGAAGTAGCGTTTGCAATAAGCCTTACAAACTCTTTGTTGCTCGCCTAGGCTCATATTATCTACTTGCCGCTCACTAGAAACTCGAGCGTAGATAACTGCTTTGCGTTTTTTGATATTTGACTGTTTAGTCATATAGTATCCTTTCTTTTATTCTCTTTGAAAAACACCAAAAGTCAAGAAAGGCGAGTGGAGTTTCGAACTCGTGGTTCTTCTCCTACTCGCCGTATCTCGTTTTGGGGGTTTCTCTCTTAGAGAGTTTATATTGTAAAGTTGCGAGCCCAGCAAGAAGATTGATGCAATCTTTGAGTTCGTCATCGCTTGGAAGGACTAAAGTCGAAGAATACTCGGCTTTAACGATTTTACGAAGTTCTGCGACTGTCATTATTTCTTCCTGCGGGCTCATACTGTCATTTTAAGGCCGGTTTTTTAAGAGCCTTTGTCTGCGGAGTGTCTGCGGAGTATGAAAAAATAGCCGTTGGGCTATGGATATTTTTTCGACGGACTATCTGCGGAGTAAAAATCCTATTGACAGGTTTTTGACATTTTTTGCATAAACTTCCGATTTCGGTCTATCATATTCTGTCTTTTTTCATTGGTTGAATATGCCAATTGCTCTCTGATTATCTTTATCAAATCATATCCGGATATGCTTACTAGACTTTTAACTCCTATTCTGTGACCTTCTTTTGGAGAGTAATCGCTGATTACAAATAACTCATTGAGCGTTTTTCTCAAGAACATTTTTGTAAAATGTTCTTTCAGTCTGGCTCCTATATATTTCTCCCCAGTTTTTTCTTCTAAATCTTTTTTAGACAATAATATATCTGGGTTAGTGATTGCGGCTTCGAATAAATTTCTTCTAGCGGAGTTCGACTTATTCCCAAAATCATATAACCAGTGTTTTCCATTATTCCAGGTTAAGAAAACTTCATTGTTTTCGATGGTTAATTTGCACTGATATACTTCTTTTGGGTCAATTATCGATTGGCTCATCAAATCATTTAGGCTTTTCTTCTGCTTTGGATTATTTATTAAATCTGTATAATATCGCCAGTAGTATGAATAACGAGGCTCTAGTAAATCAATATCTACCTGTAATATTTCTTTGCCCCTTTCTTTTACAAGGGAGTTAATGTGCATACAACCCATTTTGCAGGCTCCCTCGAATTGCGCTTCTATTATCTTTTTTTCGAATTCTGCTTTTTGAAGTTTTAAGGCGTATTTTTTAGAAAGTTTAGTTTCGCCAGTATTGGATTGCATAATGCGGACAGTGTCATCAAGGATTTCTTCAGCAATATCCTGATATTCGTATCCTTCATCAAAATAGTCTGATCCCCACATACAATCCTTCCATACAAAATATTATACCATAAATGATGGCTTTACAGATACGGAAGGGTACTAAATAGATAATTCTTGTAATTGAAATTATCGGCATAATGAGCCGATTTTAGGCTTTCAACAACTTCTCCGTAATGGCCTGATAATACATTTTCGACAACTTCGCTTCTTTGCCAGAGATGAAATATTGCTCGCCCTTTAGCATACCTGCATATTTGACGCTGATTTCCGCACCAGTAATTGTGTTTTCAAACTTAACACCTATCAGTTCATCATACGGAATACTGACGATTTCTTGTCCAACAAATAGCATACGCCGGTCAGTAAGCACCAAGATCCCTTGGTCTATATCGTTTAGGCTTTCTATATCTTCAGTATAACCAACCGAGTTACCTTTGCTTTTAGCGGTGGTTGCTCCGACTACCGCTCCGACTGGGCCGAGTAATGCTCCGCCGACTACGGCTCTAGTTATTCCGCCTTTTTTCTTGGTTTTCTCGACAGTTCGTTGAATGGTTGTGGTTACTATGGCTTTACGCTTTGCAGGGAACTCTGCATAGGCTTTCTCGCCCTGCTTTAATTTAACAGATGGAGTAATTGGTGAGATATCACCGTTAGCGACAGCCTGCTTGTGGGCTTCGGTTGCCGCTTTTTTATCTTCAAATGGTTTAGTAAGAGATTTGATAAAATCATCATTATTCTTCTTCATCTGCTTAATGCCGTCAAACAATCCCATATATACTCCTTACCAACCTAGAATTGTTAGATAATATGTTAGCGGTTGTCCGTCGATTTCTTCGGTTTTGCGATTTTCCCAGTCGATATAAACAGCCTCGAAGAAATCATTTTCACCCCACTGTGAATACCAAGTATTGCAAGTATCTCGTCCGTCATTGAAAACATTATCACTCTTTTTACCAATGCCAGTAGTGTAGATATCGGCGGCTTCCATTACCGTGCATTTACGGAGTGCATCTAAATAAGAGTGTTCTTCAGTGGTTGTTGTGCTTGTTTCAGTTTCTGCTTCCTGTTTCTGCTCCTGCTCTTTGGTTTCACTTTCGGCTTTCGCCTTTGCGTCTTCACCCTCTTTCCACTCTTTCCAGTCGTTATGTTTCTTTGTAATGAGTTCCTTGTCGGCTTCAGATAATTTATAACGAACAGAGATTGTTGTTTCTGCAAAGCGCTTGTTTAGTTGCGTATTCTCAAGATAAATAATGTAGTCGGTTGATAAACCTTTTTCTAATTTTTCAATATCAAAGTCATCGGTTTCGTAACGGTTCTTGTATATGTCGTTGTAAGGCTTAATGCTGAACTTGTCGCCGTCAGTATGAACCGTAATATAGCCATCAATTTTTACTGTGGGGTATTCTGAAAACTTGCCAGTTATTGTTTGTTCTTCACAAGATATTTCTTTAGTCTTCTCGTCATAACTTGCATTGCAATCAAAAGCATATTCTTTATCTACCGAAATATAATAATCTCGGTTTTCTTCGATATTGTTCCTGATTGCAACACTAATAGCACCAATAATGATTACCCCCAAGATAATACCAAGCACGACTAAGCAACTTTTCTTGTGTTGCTTGAAGAAGTCCGGTAAGCCTTTTTTGGCTTTACTCGCAGATTTGATATTATCATTTGTTTCCATTGGCACTCCTTTGTTAATTAACTAAATCCGAGAAGTGCCCCTAAAACTAAGTGGAACACTCGCTAGGAGTGTTCGAAGTTCCTGTTTCTACAGTAAGCGATTGAGCCGACTGGAGCGAGTGCTCCACGAAGGGTTCAATACTTTACCTATTCAGTCAGGATAGACTTACTATAGATTAGGACTTCGAACATTTTAATTATAACATAAAATGTACTTAAAATTAAGATGCAGGTAGCAGTTCTGGCCAGTAACCAGAGCAGTATTTTTTGATTATTTTATCCGTCATCTCTGCTGTATTTTCCTTATCATTGCAAAGGCTGATGATTGCTCGACAGATATAGCAAAAACCTTCTTCCATTTTGCGGTCTTTGGCCGTCGTATTAAGGTCGAAGCAATTTCGCAGTGCCGATATTTCGATTATCTGATTGCTTTCTAATTGGCTCGCATAGATAGCCAAGTGTTTCCATATATGCTTATAGTAGCCGCTCTGAAGTAATACAAATGCCCATAAGCAAGCCTTATATGTATTATGGGCTTCCAGTTCCTTAATAAATGCAGACGACACTTCATAAAAATCCAGCCCGCCCACAACTCTTAATTTGAACTCTTGCTCTTTACAAGTCATACTGGAAAGCCTTTGCTAATTGTTCTGGGTCGCTTTCGCTTGCGATTTCGTCATTGTAAATCTGAAGCATATTCAGAGAGTTATGGCGAGTAAATCTAGCGACTGTTGTTAGGTCTGATTTGTAATACTTGATGAGTTCAGTAGTGAAAAAGTGTCGGCTTCCGTGAACAGTCTTTTCTATACCTAGATCGCTAAATAAGTTTTGGACTATTTGCCTTAAGCCCCTAGTAGTTAATCGGTCGCCCTTGTTTTTGCCATTGAGCGAATAGAAGGTTGGTCCATATTTGGCGTGAGAGGCTCTTAAATAGCGTTTTAAGGCTTTTTGGCTTGCTGGATGTAAATGTATGTATTCCTTGTCTTCCCGTCCTTTTCCAAGCACTTTTATAACTCCATTTGCTAGGTCGATATCATCAAAGTTTAGTCGGCAGACTTCGACTTGTCGCAGTCCCTGAAAAAATAAAAGCGAAATAATCGCTCGCAGTCTGATATTCTTGAAGGACTTGTCTTGCTCTCGCAGATAATCGCATATTCTCGACACTTCTTCTTCGTTTAAGCCATTCACTTTATGTTTGTTATTCTGTTGAAATGAACTAACCCCAACCGACAAATCTACTGGCGTTAATCCTTGTCGATACAACTCACGCAGGGCTATTCTCGCAGTGGTTAAATACTTGTTCTTGCTACTAATACCGAGAGTGTTGTCATCTCTTAAATATTGCTTATATCGCAATAATAAATCTCGGTTGATAGTTTGAGCGGATGCAAACTGAAAGAACCTTGGAAGGCGGCTTAAATACTCTAATTTGGTATTGTTGCTGATGTCTAGGGAATTAAATATGTTGTCGTTGTAGCCAAGTTCTCCTTGGCTGATTATTGCTATCTCGCTTATCATTGGTGGTCCTTCCTTGATTTTTTATATGACGAGCGTATCGTAGCATTACTATTTCTATTGTCAAATGATACCCCCCCATTCCACAACTTTATACACACTTTACCCCTGTTGGACTTAAGCGTTATAGTCGCTATTCTGGACATTTATAGCACATTTACCCCTGTTGAACATAACCTTTAAGCGTTTATCAAATGTCAAAAAAACGACACTTATACGACACTTATATGGCATTTATCGTTTATTTGGGAACTTTATAGGAACTTTACCCCTGTTGGACTTAAGCGTTTTGGCACTGATAAAGTATCACTAAAAATCTAATATCTGTCAATTTTTAACCATTTTGCGACATTTTTCGTTCAAAAGTGATATTTTATTAGGTCTTTGATATTTACTCTGTTAAGGTGCTTTATATTGAGTTGTCGTTTCTTCGCTTCTGGTAGCACATAGCCTTTGGCAAATAGACGATTTTGCTATCGGTATTCACAAGTTTAGAACCAAGCCATATTACCTATATTAGTTCTAATATACTAAGTTAATTGGTATAACTCTTTTTCTTCTCTGATAGGAGTTAAGAGTTTATCCCAACGAATAAGTTCCGCCTTGAGAAGGTTCCAATTTGTGACACACCTGTCCGCCATTTTGAAATATGTAGAATCTATCAAGTACCTATTGACAACTTGATAGTTTTTTGATAAAATTATCAAGTAATATGAATAGCGATTTCAATCCAGAACAGCCAAATAATAATTTACCAATTCTCCCACCTGAGGTGGATTTGAGGGATCCTGACATTCTGATTGCTTCTATGGGTGCGAGTCGCGCTGTATCTCAATTGCGAACTAGATTGACGCTCAGCAAACGGACGATAGCTAATGCGATTGATCTATTCTCTCCACTTTTTGTTCCCGAAGCAGTTGCTAGTTCAGGAGTTGAGAATATCGTTACGACTAATGATAGCGTGTATATAGCGAAAATCGAGAGAATACGAGATTTAGAGCCGGTGGAAAAAGAAACTTTAAGATACACAGAAGCCGTTGAACAGGGGGCGCATATCGTGAATAATCATGGCTTTTTGGCAACTAACGACTATATCAAGTTGCAGAAAACGTTAGAACCCGCACAAAATGGCATAAGAAATTATCCTGGTACTAATTTAAAGAATCCTATCACCGGAAAAATATATTATACTCCTCCTGTGGGAGAGAAGAAAATTAGAGATTTATTATCGAATTTTGAAAAATACTACAACGAGAAGGCTCCAACTCACGAAGTGTATGCTAGAATGGCAATTCTGCATTATCAATTTGAGGCTATACACCCTTTTGGCGATGGGAATGGCAGAACAGGAAGAATATTAATGCCATTGTACTTAATGGTGCAACAAGAATTACCAGTACCGGTCTTATTTATTAGCCAATATATTTTAAATAATAGAGATAGTTACTATGAGTTGCTTAGAGGTGTTACCAACAACAATAATTGGAAAGACTGGATATTGTTTATTATTAAAGCTACTGAAAAGCAAGCGGAATACACTACGGGTATTTTGCAGAATATTCAAATTAATTTAGGAAAAACTAAGAAGATACTAAGAGAAAAATATCCAAAAATATATTCATCGGAACTGGTCGACTTTCTCTTCTCTAGGGCGTATTTTACTGAGAAAGATTTTGAAAAAGAGATTGGTATTAGCCAGGCAACAGCTAGGAAATATCTGGCTATATTAGAAAATGAAGGTGTTTTAGGCAAAAAGAAGCAACCAAAACGGAATCGTTACCTTTATATTAATAAGAAATATACAGATATCATCTTAAATATATAGAATTTATCAAGTACCTATTGAGGACTTGATAGATTTTTATGTTTTTTAGCATGTTATAGAATAAACTTTTTGCATTGAAGTTCGAACTTCGTCCAGACGCTTACGCCACGGCTCCAATGGGCCGCTTTTTAATTGCCCATGCAACTATCGTATGTTTGTCTTGCTACCCGCGCTTGCTCTACGGCAGTTTGGGCTTTAGTTAGTTTTTGTTGAACTTCTTCTTGCAAGCTTCTCGAACAAGCTATTGAATCTGCGGCGTTGTCGCATTTTTCGTGAAGATATTCATTCGTAAACTGGTCCGAAGCCGCCTCTGCCTCATTGTAGGCTTGCCGCGCCTCTTTATCAAGCGTAATCCAACTGTCATATTCATGATTGCAGTTATTGGCTGTTTCCGTATTTGCAGTTGAATATGTATAAGTTGACGACCCGTAACTCCCGTTTTGCTCTTTTTCTTTTTTCTCAATTGCATTAGCTAAGTCTTGCTCGATTTTTTCTTTTGATCCAAAACTTACGGCTGAGTCGGGGTACATATCATAGCAATTAATAATTGCTTTATAATATGATATCGTTTTATCCCAGAACGCCGCGTCGTTAATGTCGATATTTTTTTCTTCTATTGCATCGTAGCACTGAAAAAACGAACCATTATCGGCGTCGGTCCCAGCCGTCATGTCGTTGCCAATGTCTTTACTGGCATCTTTATCGGTGTGGAGATCACCCGAATTTTTGCTGTTCTCAATGTTCGAGAATACGAAAAATACTCCGCAGGCAACGCCACCAATTAAAAGAATCCCAATGATTATTTTTGGGATTACTAGATGATCTCGAAAAATATTTTTTTGCTGTTTTTTATGGGCTGCTGTGTCATAGCCACGTTGCTCCATTATCCTACGCACTTCGTTTTCATTACGCCTCTGCGCTTCGCTTTTTTCAGCCATTTTCCTCCTTGATGGGCTTCAAGCCGCTTGCTTGTATTTTATTCTATCCTTTATTGTTCTGTCAATAATGCCTACGGAGCATCGTGGCTCATTTTAGCTGGGGATGTATCCGGCTTTTTCTATACCAGCCAAAATGATATCATAATCTGGGCATTCCTCAGGGGTTAAACTACTAAACGGAACGAGTTTCCAATCCTTGGACAGCGCCTCTATAGTTTTTTCTGGGAGGTTGGAGAAGATACCCTGAATTTCTTCATTTTCGTAAAACACTTTTCCAATCTCTATGTCTTGCCAGAGATTTTCTTTTGCTTCTTCGACCGAGCTTGCTATGGGCATTTCATTTTTTGAATTAAGCAGGACCTGGATGCGCTGGGCTCTGCCGAGTTCTGGCTCGAAGTCTGTTCTCATGATAAAGCATTTGATCGTCATGTGCTTATCTTAACAAGAAAATGGCTCCTCGGTCAAGAGGAGCCTTGGTGAGCATGAAGCTTTTTACCAGTTTTTTCTGCCGTGATTGTTTTTGCCTTTTGTGTCATGAACCTTGCGAGAGTCCTGATGCCCAGAATATGAATTTCCGTAACCAGAACGATGCTGCGCATTATTGCGACGACGCTGGCAATCCCAACAATAGCAGTCTTTCTTCCTCATGCCTGTAGTTTTGCAGATGCTACCGCTAGCCACTAGTTTCACCGTGGCGACAAGACTATCTCTATAAAAAAGACCAGCAAGCGCTGGCCTTTTTATGATTTGGTCGGTGATTTCTTAGCTACACGATTTTGTATTTAATTGTAATCGTGCCACTAAACCCACCCTTTAATTTAATTATGGCGGTCGCCCAACCTCTTTTCCGGTTGTTTTTATACCTAACGATGTAATCCACGCCTTTTCTCAGAATTAGCTCTTTACTAATCTTGATGTGCGTGAATATTTTTGTATACCGGTAAACACTAGCACTCGGCTTGAAAGACTTATCGAACGGTCTTATTGCTTTACGCTTACCAAGTTTGTATTTCTTGGTCGCTTTGGCTGTGCCGTTTATCCTTATCTTTTCAAGCCTGTAAATGGGCCAGTTCTTTCCTTCGTATCTTCGGCCTGTCGCTTTTTCGACATTATACGTATAATAGCCGTCTCTACCCGGATGAAGATACGTAGACAAGGTGCGATCACTAATCAGAAAGTATATCGTATCGAGCTTGCCGTGGCCTAATCCGCCCCCATCGTCATCTGCAGTAACATCTACATGATACCACTGCCCATTTAACTTAATACGATTCCAGCCGTGACCATCTCCTTTAGAACTTTCAGGAACAAACACATACTCGCATACTGCCTTTACATGTGTTTGCCTAACAAGCTCATCCACAATGGCTTTAAAGGCGTAAGCGTACCCCTGACATACAGCTTTTCCTTTCATGATTGGGCCGTACTCATTAAATGAATCCACATATTTGCTGGACTGGCCCTTCCCAAGGGCATAGTAGGCTTTGAGGTCATACTCTACGTTCTCCACCAGCCAATCGCGGATCGCTTTGATTCTTTGGGTAGTCGTAAGTGGCTTCCCGTTGGAACGGTGAGCCGCTATTGCTTTTGACGCCAACGCTTTGATTCTTTTCTGACATTGACCATAGAGATTCAAAGCTTTTTGGCGTGAACAAACGGATCCTTCGGGAGTGCACCATTCTTTGACGCTTATCCCGGTTATCGCGCAGCGATAAGTTTTTTCTCCGTTTGCCCCCATAACCTCCCGCGTTTCTGAGTCGTAGTTTAACCTTTTTAAGTCATAGAGGCCAATTGACTCTCCCCTGATTAAGGTTGCAGAATACCTTACTTCGTTAATATAAACAAAGGCGAAATTTTTCACCATTTGTTCAGCCAGCCCTTCAATGGGTTGCTCTACATAAAATGGGGATGACTCGTAGCTCCAAGTATATTTGTCGCCTGGAACTTGGCCTTTCGCCAGATTCTCGTATAAAGGCAAGAGATCAAGGAGAAGCGCCTGGTCCATATTACCACTTCGTAGCGGCGTTTCTACGCCAAAACGAGCATACAGCCGCTTATCTTTACTGGCGTCGATAGGGTTTGGGGCAGCCTTTACTTTTGGGGCACTTATTATCAGAAACCCGATAAAAAGTGCTATCAACAATACTACTTTTTCGAGTTTCTTTTTCATTTTAATTACCAACCTTTCTAAAAGTGCCTAGATCTAAAATCTAGTTTGACTAAAATCTACTGTTATTATTATAGCATAATTCTTTTGTTTTTTCAATGGAGGGATTGGCTTTTGGCCCCTGTCGGGAATCGTTTATATTTATAGTAGTGTCCCCTATAGAGTACTTTTTATTTGTCTGATATAATAGGAGTAATTAAGAGGAGGTCGCCAAGATAATGGATGACAACGTAGATAAGAGAATTGAGATTTATCAGGGTTTAGAAGGTGAGGTGGTTTTTAATGTTGACGCGGACGAGGAGACTATTTGGGCGACACCGGATCAGATGGCGAAGGTGTTCGGTGTGCAGCGGCCAGCGATTGTAAAGCATCTTAGTAACATCTATAAGAGTGGGGAATTAGTGATGGACCCAACTTGTTCCAAAATGGAACAAGTTGACGTAAATAGCACTATACCAGGGCAGAGAAGAACCTGTAAGGAAATTACCCAAGTTCAAAAAGAAGGGGACCGCATTATCCGGCGTAAGACAAAAGTTTATAATCTTGATGCAATTATTTCGGTGGGATATCGGGTGAATTCGAAAAAGGCAACGCAATTTAGGGTCTGGGCAACTTCAGTGCTTCGACGATATTTGACTACTGGAGTAGCAGTAAATGAACGGAGGCTTGAAGCCCTAAAGGAGAAAAAAGATCTCCAGAAATTACATGATGTCGAAGAAGTAATGGCGTTAGTTAAGAGATTGACGGTAAGAAACGAGCTCGATGCGGGTGAAGCCAATGGGGTGCTTGAGGTAATATCAAAATACGCCGGAAGCTTTGAGACGTTACAAGAATATGATGATGGGCATATCGACCTATCATTTATGGGCACCAAGAAGAAGGTTAAAGAGTTGACGGTAGAAATGTGCAAGTCGGCCGTCGAGAAACTACGGGGAAGCGTAGGGGGCTCCGATTTGTTTGGGAAAGAGCGTAACGGAAGTTTTGAAGGGAACCTTGTGGCGATTTTCCAGAGTTTTGATGGGAAGGAACTTTATCCGAGTGTGCCAGAAAAAGCAGCAAACCTTTTGTATTTCGTAATTAAGGACCACCCATTTTACGATGGTAACAAACGAATTGGGGCACTACTTTTTATTCTATTTCTAACTTTGAATGATTGTCATTTAACTAATAACGGGGATACAAAGATATCGGATAAGGCTTTAACGGCGATAGCTCTTTTAATTGCAGAAAGTGAACCAAAAGAGAAGAAGTTAATAGTTAGCCTTGTTTGTAAGCTGCTTGCCTAAAAGGGAAGGGGATAGATGAGGAGGTATTTTATAGGGATGGTTTTTCGGTGTGGTATAATGAAGGTATGGAAAAGAGTAATAAGTCGAGAGAGAGAAACAAAAACGGTGGGCTCAAGGGTAAGTCACAAAAAATCAAGGCTAAACTCCTAAAATCATATTATGGTAACCCCACCAAGGACATGCAACTTATTGCTATTACTGGTACAGCCGGCAAAGTGACTGTGGCGCATTATGTACATGAAATTCTTAAATCAGCGGGTGAGCAGGTAGCCGTACTTGCTAGCGACCAACCTTTCAAAATGGGGATGTTGCATAAATTTTTGTCCGACGCATGGAAGGCGGGAGCGAATTATGTGGTGGTAACCGTACCGGCTGAAGGATTACGCGATAACGTTTTCCATGGACTCCCTGTACATGTAGCAGCTATGACCAACTTCATGACGGCTAGTCTTAAAGATATGACCGCAGAAGAATATGTTGAAACGGAAAAGACCTTATTTAGGATGAACCCCAACATTGTTGTTCTGAATAGTGACGACAAACACTTTGATGCTTTTGCTGACTTTGGCGGCACTGAAAAGACCGTTAGCTACGGGCAAACTAGTCCGGACGTCAAGATTCTTAATTCCAAACTGTACGCGAAGGGAACTGAGGCGACTCTTTCGATCAACTCTGATATTATATCGGTAGCTACCTTTGTTACAGGAGAGACCGCCGTGTCTTATATGGCTTGTGCGGTGGCGATTGCGCATTGTTTAAATATTTCTACTCAAAATATCATAGATGGCATCGCGAACTACGAGCCTTAACTCTTGGATTTGTTATTAAAATAAGCCCCTTAGTCGGGGCTTATTTTAGATTGCCATGATTTCTTTACTGATGGATTCGATATCCGTCATGATTTCTTGGACTACATCCATGATAGGTTTTGAATCAGCCGGCGCAGAGATGGTGAGATTTCCTGGATAAGTAATGTTGACGTTGGAGGTTATTGAATAATTGTCTCCGCTCTGCTCAAATTTTAGAGCCGACAAATGGTGATCAAAGAACCCGTCAAATTTAGCATAAAAGCCTGGGATGTTTTTTGTGAATTCATTAACTTTTTCAGTAGAGATAGTTTTATTATTATTGCTTAGGTCGACATTGAAACAGGAAGCAAGGTCCGAGACAGCTTTAGTATCAGGGAGGGCATTCAAGTAGTTTGTTAGTTTCGTGTTATCGATAGCTATTTTGTAATATGAATCTTCGGCTGGAGTTGCTTTGATAAATTTATTGTCCGTGTAGAGGTTTGCTAGTTCATTTGAATAATCTGGTTTTCTGTTTAGCATATCCACGGCACAGTCATAGGTATCTAGAATAGGCTTTTTGGCCGATTCGTCCAGGAATTGGCTGATGTAGTCGCTCTCTAAAACATCTTTAAGAGAGATTTCAAACCACTGGTCGTCAATCTTAGTGATAATCTCCGCGATTTCGGCTTTAATCTTAGCTGTTACGTCTTGATTTAACATTCCTTTTGCGGCATTTATAATATCGCTTGCATCAACTTGGTCCATGCATTCTGTGTATGCGTCAAAATCTTCAATATCGTAGCAGGCTTGGTATGTGTTCGCGGTAAGATTTTGGCTGACCATAGACTGCAAGTAAGTATCTACCGCTGACTGTAAAAATTCCTCGTAGATTTCGGTAAATCCGCTAGCTTTAACGTAGAAGACGCCGTTATTCAACATGACTTCACCGATACCAAGATCGAAGGTTTTGTTTTGCTCTGGTAGGCTTATGGTGATGTTGGTGCTAAGGGATTGATTGCTGTCAGAGGTTTGAGAGTCGAGGGTGATTTTGATGGGGCCCATCGTGCTTAACGTATCGCCTTTTGGGCTTAAAGACAACTCGCCGGACACTGCAACTTGCTTAGCATTTAATAGATTAGCAAATGATTCTGCAGCGATGTTGTCGGGTTGGTTTTTGATCATTGCAAAAGCTGCGAAGCAAATACCCAGGATCAACACAACAGCTGCGGAAATAATGCCAGCAATGAGACCGGTGCGGTTTTTCTTGGGATTGGCTGGTTTGGTTGGTTCAATGGTTGGTTCCGTATCTAGGTCAGGTTTTAGTTCGGCGGTTGGTTCAGTCGCCGGCTCGGCTGCTAGCTCGTCAGAGCTTGCTGTTGAGGCCGAGGACGTGGTAGGAGTTGTTGTAATAGCAGCGGTTGGGGTCGGGGCTGGAACACTAGCGGGAGCCGGTGTGGTATTTGCCGCTGTAACTGTTTTAGCTGGAGCCGGTGCGGTTGCAGTTGGCCTAACTGGGCTTGGTGCCGCAGCGGGCTGAGCAGCGCCGCTAACTGGTTTAGTTGTGTTTGTGATGGGGTTAGGCGTAGCACCACCCTCATCATTAAGATGATTATCGTCCATATATTATCCCGTTTATGTTAATACAATAATAACATAAATATCTGATTAACGGGCTTTTTTGTAGGCTTTTAATAGCTTGGTGGCCACTTTGATGTCTTCAAATGGATGCGGGCCGTCGGCGCGGAGAATGGTTTTCTCGTGGCCTTTGCCGAGGATTAGGACAAGGTCGCCCGGTTTGGCTTTTTCGAAGGCGAGGGCGATAGCTTTTTCGCGATCTAATTCTTTGAACAAATCTTTATCCAAGGTTTTGCCGTGTTTGGTAGCTCCTTCAATGAAGCCGGCAGCGATTAGCTCTGGATCTTCGTCGCGCGAATCATCTTCGGTAATAATCACGATATCGGAATTTTTAGCGAGAATTTCACCGCGGATAGGGCGGGTAGATGGGTCGCGACGACCTGCGCCACCATGGACCGAGATAACTTTGCCTTTATGACCTTTAACTGAGTAAAAAACTTTCTCTAAGGCATCAGGAGCGTGAGCATAATCAACAATTACAGTAAAGGGTTGGCCTTCGTCGATAATATTCATGCGACCTTCGACGGATTTAAGCGAAAGAATGCCCTTGTAAATCTGGTCTTTGGTGAGACCTAGTTTTTCACCAACAAGAGCGGCGGCAAGGGAATTATAAACATTGAACTCGCCCGGAATACTGGTCTTAATTTTCATATCGTCAACCGAATATTCTACACCTGAAATGCTCAGCTTGATATCCTTAGCACGCTTTTGGCCTGATTTTATACCATATGTGATATAATCATCTGTTAATGTTTTGTAATATTTGGTGGCCGGATCGTCGGCATTAAGGATACTGAATTTGGCTTTCTTGATTAATTTACCCTTAGCGGCACGATATTTTTCGATGGTTTTGTGGTAATCTAGATGTTCGTGAGTAAGATTAGTGAAGACTCCGATCTCAAAGGGAACACCGAGGGTGCGGTGTTCTACGAGGGCGTGCGAGGTGACCTCAAGAACAAGAAATTCAATACCTTGGTTTTTTAGATCATTGATGCGCTGATTTAAAGTAAATGGGTCGACAGTGGTCATGTGGTTCAATTCAGGGTGAAGCTTATCAACACCGTAAGCAACGGTAGTCATGATGCCAGCATTGTAGCCCGCTGAGCGGAGCATATGCCAAATCATAAAGCTGGTTGTGGTCTTGCCGTTAGTACCTGTGACACCAATGACGCGGAGTTTTTTTGCGGGGTGGTGGTATTTGGTAACTGCTACCTCCGCCTGCGCGTAATGGTAGGGCAGAACCGCTTTGTTGTAGAATGGTAGTTTTTCGAGTTGTTTTTTCATACTATCTATAATGCTTTAGTGAATCGATTGAATCTTTGCTGGCCGCCTTCAGGGCTGGATAGATACCAAAGATGATACCTATAACCAAGGTCGTAAGGAATGAGACGGCTATAATTTCCCAGCTAATGTATGGACTAAATGGCGTAATGGTGGAGAGTAGGAAGGCTAGAACGTAGCCAAGGATGAGACCAAAGACACCGCCCAGAACAGAGAGGATAAGTGCTTCAAACAAGAATTGAATCAAAATATTGCGGGAAGAAGCGCCGACTGCTTTGCGGACGCCGATTTCGTGAGTGCGTTCGGAAACAGAGACGAGCATAATGTTCATAACACCAATACCGCCAACGATGAGAGAAATGCCGGCAACGATTGCCAACATGCCAGAGACGATCGAGAAGAGGGAGCCGGCTGGGTGAGTGATTTCATCACCGTAAGCTACCGTGAAATTCGTATCACCGTGCTTCGACTCGGTGAGAGCGGCGGTGGCTTGCTCCTTTATAGTTTGGAGGCTGTCAGTATTAGCCGCTTTGACGTTGATTTGTTGGATTTGAGTGGAACCGGTAATTTTATCTAGAGATTCGATGTTCATAATAGCAGCGTTGTCATAATCGATGTTGTCAAAGTTGATGGTTTTGTCGATTTTATCAAGAACGCCGACCACCATAAACTTTTCACCCATGATAGTAACCATCTTACCGACAGTACTATTGATCGTGTTAAACAAAGCTAGCGACAAAGTATGGCCGAGTACGACAGAATTCTCTTCGTTGGTTTCGGTTAGGAAAGCGCCGTAGCGGATAGGGAGTGGTTCTATTTTAATATAATCCAAATTGGTGCCCAGAATTGGGACCGATTCGAAGGAGTTTTTCTCCGAAACTACAGTGTTGGTGCTAATCGCGACCGGAGCGGCGGCAGTAACATTGTCGATTTTCTTAATTGTGCTTGTGTCGGGAATCGCTAGGCTGGATTTTTGGAATGAATTCGCGGAGGTTAGCTCTTCAACAATGCTGGTAACAGAGTCCTTAGTAGAGCTAGGTCGAACAACCATGAGATCGGCGCCGATTTCGTCAACTTCGCTTTCGACTAGGTTGGAAACACTACCAGTAAGAGAGAGAATAAGAATAATACTAGCAACACCAATTGCGATACCAAGACAGGTAAGGAAAGAGCGGCCGCGGTTTTCCTTGATGGAAGTGCGGGCTAGCTTGAAATGAGTTCTAAGTAACATCGCCATTAGTTTTTCCTCCTAGATTTTTTGCGTTTTTTGGTTTTCTTGGTGGTTTTGCCTGAGTCTTCTGGGATACTAATAGAAACATCGGAATATTTTTTCTTTTTAATTCGGACACTGATAGGTTGAGGGAGATTCGCATCCGCCACAGTCTTAACATCGGTATCAATCTGGCCGTCCAACATATTAATGACGCGGGTAGCGTAAACCGTTAGAGCTGGGTTGTGGGTAACCATGATAATGGTGTTACCTTCTTTATGAATAGCTTTCAGCTCTTCCATGACAATATGAGAACCGCGGGAATCAAGATTACCAGTAGGCTCATCGGCGAGGATGATTTCGGGACTACCTACGATGGCACGAGCAATGGCAACACGTTGCTGTTGGCCACCTGATAGCTGGTAGGGAAGATAGTATTCGCGTTCTTCGAGATGGAAGCGCTTCAGGGCTGAAGAGGCTTTCTTGAGACGTGAGGTTTTGGAATAGCCAGCATAAACAAGAGGGAGGGAAACGTTTTCGATAATAGGAAGATCTTCAATTAGATTAAAGTTTTGGAAAACGAAGCCGATTTTCTTAGCACGGAGTTTGGCCTGGCGACGACTGGAAATGCCGGCGACATTCTCGCCGTTTAGATAATATTCGCCACGAGTGGCACGATCTAGTAGGCCGATAATATCGAGGAGGGTAGTTTTACCGCAACCCGAGGGGCCCATAATCATAATAAATTCACCGCGTTTGATAGTTAGATCAAAATCTTTAAGCGCAAATGACTCAGTATCACCGTAGCCGTAGCGTTTGGTTAGACCTTTTAATTCAATTAGTGTGTTTTTTTCGCTCACCTTTTACTCCATGGTTATTGTCGTGTGGCGGAAAGGACAGGATTCGAACCTGCGGTGCAATTGCTCACACACACGCTTTCCAAGCGTGCGCCTTAAACCACTCGGCCACCTTTCCGTCTTAGAAATATTCTAGCACGTTTGAAGTAAAAAATGAAGAATGAATACGGTGTTATTTTCGGGAGAGAATCACGAGATTCTCGATGTGGGGAGTGTGAGGAAAGAAGTTAAAAGTCTTAACTAAATCAATCCGGTAGTTGTCGAGTAACAATTTTACATCGCGGGCCTCGGTGGCTGGGTTGCAAGAAAGATAGATAATTCTGGTGGGTTTTACTTCGTTCAAACGATCGATCAATTTACGATCACAACCGGCACGAGGGGGATCTAAAATAACAGTCATGTCGGGTTCGATGTAGTTAATAACGTCTTCTGATTTCGCAAGAATAGCTTCTGGGGCGAATTTGCCAGAGTTGGAGTTTTTGGCCTGTTCACAATTGTTTTGTAATTCTTTGAAGGCGGACTTATCACATTCAACTAGTGTGAGATTCCTGTCGGGAGCGACTGAAAGGCCGATAGTGCCTACGCCGGAATAAAGATCGAGAACTCTATCGGTGGTGATGTGTTTTTTGATTTCTTTTAAGGCCATCTCGTAAACGGGGAGATTGATTTGGAAAAATCCGTTAGGCGAGTATGAATAAGTGTGACCTAGGATGGTATCAGAAAGGGGAGGGAATATTGGATGGGGTTGGTGGTTTTCATAGAGACCACCAGACACCTCGCCTTCTTGATTGCAACGAAGAAGGAGGGTTTGGTATTTGCGAGCTTCCTCGTGGCGGCTATTTAGATCATCAACGATTTTAGTGGCAGCCTCAAAAATTTCGGGGCGCTCCAAAGAGGAGGTAGTGATAGGGATTTTACGATGAGAGCCGCGCTCGTGAAATGCAAGACGGATTTTGCTTGTGTCATGATCCCAATAGAGGGCGTATTCCATTTTGTTGCGGTAATGATAGTCGTGATGGTTCGTGACAATCTCTGGTTCTTCTATCCTAACGTCATGTTCACGAAAAACTTCTTGGACAAGAGATGATTTAAGTTTTAACTCATAATCATAGTCAATGATTTGCCAAGGTGAGGTGGATAAAAAACAGGGATCTTTGGGTTCTATCCGGAACGGGGAGGGGCTGGCGATATCGTTTGCAATCGCTTCCAGGTAATGGGTTTTTGTTTTTGTAACCTTATAATCAGTAATTGTTTCACCGGGGAGAGCATTCCAGAAAAAAACTTTTTTACCATTCGGCATAGTGGCGAGCGCCTGGCCGCCAGGGATTATTTTCTCTATTTTTATCATAATTTAATTATAGCAAAAATATGTTATAATATAAATATATCAATAAGGTCAAATATGAGCGCTAAAGGAATCCTAAAACAAAACGAGGCTAACGCCCTAAAGGGTGGGGATTTTGTTGTAAATGTGAACGGAAAGCTTAAAGGCTCAAGTAAGAAGAAAAAGAAGAATCGTCTTAGTTCGTTCACGGCGACAGGGGTTCTAACTGTGGCTGTTGCGCTTATTGCAATATTAATTTTTAGTCCTGGCAATATTGTTACTACAGCAATCCCAGAAAGGTTGGTTGAAGAAACAGATACCCAGTCTGCGGACGGAATAATGAGTAAGGCAATTAATTTTCAACAGGCCCTGAAACAAGGATATATACCTGAAGACACATTTGATATCCTAAAAAGAAAGGGCGTATTGGTGGGCTATAAGGAAGACGGAGAGTTTATTGAAACCAACAATCACGACGGAGAACCGTTATTTATTAAGATAGATGATAAAATCATTCCCGCTAAAGATTTTATGAATGAAGTGGATCAAAATTGGAAACTTTATGATGCTTTTAATCTAGCAACTTACAAAAATACAGCTTACTACTACGATAAGACTGCCAATGAAGTGTTTAAAAAAATGGGGGTAAGTCGTAATTCTTGCAATGGACAGGATAGTTTTGAGGATGTAATGAATAATATCCTCGGAAAAGGGAGCGATATCAATGTTAACACGGCGGCGCTAGTAGAGAAGACGAGGCAAAACGAAACTACTGGTGAAATGGAGACTTACTATGAGCTCGAGGCACGTGGTGATAATGCGAATTCTGGTAGCGATGCGCTAAGTTTTATTACTGCCGTTGGCAACAAAAACTCTGCCAATTCCGAAGATGAGGCAACCCTAAATGCTGCGGACGCACTACGAGTGGCTGATACCACCTCAACAGGCCAAACCTCTAGTAAAATATTTGTGACATTTATGGAGCAAATTAATAAAATGCAAGCAGGTGATGGGAACACTTCTTGTATTAATGATACGATGAATTATTTAACAGAGAAGAAGAAGATCGAAATAAAGGATACCGAAACCGGAAAAACAATTGAATTGGAGGGATCAGCACTAGACGCGCCAAGTTTGTATTCAATACTATCTGGTGAGAAGCTTGACACTAAGGCTGTAAAGAATTATTCTACCGAGAGGATAAATGATTTAACAAAAACTTTATTAAACAAACAAGATGCGACCACGAGTGGAACTATCGCTTCGATTACCAACAAAACAAAAGGCACGATTGGGAGATATATCGATAATGGGGCAAGTGGGGCAAGTATAGATGTATTAAAAAATTCTGAATCAATCATTGATGAATCCTTAGTAAATAATTCTTTTGATGACATACAGGGTATTGATCTGGGGCAAGCTTTGGCGCGAGGAGCAATGGAAACCAGTAAGGCTCTTAGTAGGGCAGGTGGAGGCGCTAATGCTGACGCGGCAGCGGTGAGGTCTTATTTGAAACTAAGTTCCGAGATTGCGGCGATGGATGCGATGGTAGATAGAAATACTAAAAGTCCTTTTGATATTACTTCTAAAAACACTTTTCTCGGATCCATTATTTATAATCTTGCATTTTCACACCGCAAAAGCAATATGGGAAATGTTGCTACTTTATTTGGTGATGTTTTGAAATCTGTGGGTACTTCAGTACTTAGATTAATGCCTAAAAGCTATGCTGATAGTGCGGAAGGTTATTTGTCTAATTTTGGAAATTGTGAACACTATGCTTCCGTTAATGCGGTTGGGACAGCTGGATGTTCGGAAATAGTAACCTTTGATACTTCTACTCTTGACGATCCTTACAATAATCCCGAATTTATAGAGTTTGTAGAGAATAATACAACTCTTAGTAGTTCTGGTGAGAGAAAAGTCAATGAGGGTTCTGTGCTCGCTAATTATATAATATATAACAATGAGAGAGAGACTCCGCTTGGGGTAATTGATGGAGGGATAATTAAGTCTAGACAACAAGATTCTTCAAGTATTAGTTTTGAGAGTGACTCTCTCGAGTTGGTAGAGAATTATTTGGGGGCCAGCGAAGAAGATGTGTGGTTCGCTAAGGGTGGTGATTTTGTAAATTCTAGTGATAACCCAGAGTGGCAAACTTATAAGTATGCACAAAGATATGTTTCCTTAGCGCGGGCGGCGGAAAACTTAAAGATGTACACTAACGACAAGACTGCTTACAATGATTTACTCTTCTTTGAAGGCACCGAAAACCCAGTGGTGGCCTTCCTGGAAGATTATCATCAGTTAGCTAACAATCGTTAATCTATTGATTCTACGCTAGTAATGATAACTTGGTGGTTTTTAAAGTTATCTATTAGACTACGGCGGCGGGTTTCATCTAATTCCGAGAAGACATCATCTAGGAGAATGAGTGGTTTTTGGTTTAATTTATCATTTAGGAGGGTGGCTTCAGTGAATTTGAGAGCTAAGATAATGGAGCGGGTTTCACCACGAGAAGCGGAACCGTTGGCTAATTTGTTGTTAAAGTAAAATAAATAGTCGTCATGATGGATACCAAATGAAGTGTGGCCTAAGTAGTGGTCTTTCTGGTAATCTTCTTCGAGTTTTCTTAAATAAGTGTCAGTGGTTAATGAGTCAGCCTCTGATTTATACTCTATTAAGATATCATCTTTATTTTTGGCGATAGATTGGTAGATGGGGGTAAGTTTTTGATTAAACTCATCTATATATCCTTTTCTTAGTTTATGGATTTCTATGCCATACTGAGACAATAATAGGTTCCACGAAAAGAGGAAATCTTTATTGAGGATCTCTTTTTTTAGTAATTCATTTCGTTGTTTTAAGGCTTTCTCGTATTTACTAAGGCTGCTTGAATATTTGTTATTAAACTGGGTAAAAATGCGGTCAAAATATTCGCGGCGGCGACCCGGAGAATGACTGATGAGATTTAAATCTGAGGGGAGGAAGAGAATTACTGGGTATTTGTTTTTCAAGGGGAGACGTTTGGTTTTTTTATCTACTACTGTGAAATTTTTGGTTTTACCATCATAAGTGGCAGCAACCTGTTCACCGTTTACAAAATTTAACTCTATACGATAAAACTCTGCGCCCCTTTTTATAATATCTGGGTCAGTGGCACGGAAACTTTTACCCCTAGTTAAAATATAGATTGCTTCTAGAACCGAGGTTTTACCACACCCATTTTCACCTAGAATTAATGAGGTTTCTTTATCACAATCTAGGTGATACTCTTGATGATTTCGAAAATTTACTAGGTGGATTGATTTAATAATCATCGTTTTACTCTTTGATTATGAGTTTAGTGGCATAATAATATGGGTATAACCTTTGTTCTTTTTGTTAGTAAGGACGATTGGAGCGACACGGTCGGAGAATTTGAAGATTACTTCTGGTTCTTCCAAAGCATTCAAAGCATCTAAGAGGAAACGGGAGTTAAGGTTGACTCGGCCTGGTTTATCGACTGAGGTTTCAATCCTGGAATCGTTTTCACCATATTCGTTTGCAATAGATTTAACCGAGAAGGTGTCTTCAGGGATAGCTTCACAAATGATCGAGCCACCAACCGAGCGAGCAAAGAGTGCGGCTAGTTTGGTAACACGGATTAATTCCTCCCTCTTTAGGGTGACTTCCGCATCACTGTTTTTAGGGATGAGTTTTTGATAATCTGGGAAACTGGCGTCGATTAGTTTGGAGATAATCTCCACTTCACCTAGTCTGAAGCGAACTAAATCATCGTTGAAAGAGATTTCTACTTCTTCCGTATCATCATTAATAGAGTGGAGTACTTCTTGGATAGAACTTGAGGGAACGATGGCTTTAACTTCACTTTCCACTTTCTTAATCAGCTCTTTTTCGGCGAGGCGATAACCGTCAGTGGCTGCAACCCTCAAGGAATTATTATTAGTGTTAAAATAAACACCAGTAAGAGCAGGGCGAGTTAAGTCATTAGAGCACGCCACGATGACCTGACCGAGGCTGGCCTTAAACTCATCTACTCCTATTTTATAGATAACCGCACTTTTTTCATCTACTTCTGGTAGGTCAGGAAATTCGTCGGCTGGAACACCATTAATAGTTGAGGAATATTTTCCGGATTTAATTGTTACTTTATCATCCTTAGTAGTAATATCAATATTTTCACCTTTTGGTAGGTTTGAAATAAATTCAGAAAGGAGTTTGGCTGGGATAGTAATTACACCGTCATCAGATTTAGAAACAGGAAGAAAATCTTTAACAGCCATATCTAAGTTAGTAGTGATTAGGGATACTTTCTTTTTATCTACTCTAATAAGGACGTTACTGAGGATGGGTAGGGTGGATTTACTAATAGCTATGCGACTAACATTATTTAAGGCTTTGTTTAATTTTTCTTGTGTGACTGTGATTTTCATATAATCCTTTCTATTATTTACTAATAATATTTATATAGTTGTAGTTATAGTAGGGTATGTGGAATAGTGGAAAAAATAGTTGAGTTACTGGGGTGAAGATGAGGTGTAAAAGCCGGTGGGAAAGGTGGGAAAAGTGTTGTGAAAAAGTGTGAAGTTTACACATGATTTTAAGGATTGGGTGTTTTGCACAAAGATTTACTTTTCTTTTACACGGAGAATTCCATATATTTATACACTGGTTTTCCACACTAGCCATAGATTTTTTCCTTGATTTCTTCGATTTGGTCGCGAAGGATGAAATTGAGTTTAAGGCTATTATTAATCTTCTTGATGCCATGCATTACGGTGGTGTGATCTTTAACACCAACTTCGGTGGCGATTTTGGTGGTACTGAGGCCTAGTTCTTTAGATAATAAAAGCATAGCGACTTGGCGGGCTACCATAATATTAGAGACGCGAGACTTGCTCTTAAGTTCGCTTACGGATAAGCCGTAGTATTTAGCTACTTTTTCGACAACTTGCTTGGGTGAGGTGGGGCGAAGTTTGGTGGTTTTATTAACACTGATAGAACCGTTATTAATAAGTTCTAGTGGAGTGAGGCCACGGACTTCGGACATTAAGAGGATGGTGGACAATTCACCTTCAAGGTCACGAATGTTAGTGGTGACGTTTTCGGCGATATATTCGATTGCTTCTTGTTCGATTTCGGCGCCGATCTGTTCGGCTTTAGCACGGAGGATTGCGCACTTATCTTCGAATTTAGGGAGTTGGATATCAAAGGCGCCACCCATAGTGAGCCTGGTCGCAAGGCGTTCATCTACGGTTTTGATTTGGCTTGGGAGACGATCTGAGGTGACGATGATTTGTTTATTGAGTTGATATAGGTCGTTGAAGATATTAAAGAATTCTTCTTGGGATTTCTCTTTGTTTACGATGAATTGGAAGTCATCTATAATAAGACAGTCTAGTTTTTGAAATTTACGGTTGAACTCTTTACCTTTGCCGTTTTGGATGGCTTCGATAAAATCTGAATAGAAGTGGGAAATTGGGGTATAGAAAACTTTAAGGGAGGGGTCTCGTTTAATAAGTTCATTTCCAATTGCTTGGACGAGGTGGGTTTTACCAAGACCCGGTCCACCATAAAGGAAGAATGGATTGTAACGAGTGCCAGGAGCCTCAATAATACTCTTGGCGGCTGAGACAGCAAGGTCGTTATTGGAACCAATAATAAATGTCTCTAGGGTGTATTTGGGGTTTAGACCATTCTCGGTGGAGGGTGGTTTGATAGTAGATTGGCGGATAGTGCGGATATGATCTTTAATAGCGTTGGTGGCAGTGATCTCGCGAGGGCGGACCTTGGTTTTATTGGTGGTTTTTACTTCAAAGGTGATACTATCTACCTTTACATCATTATGTTCGAGAGCGGTTTTGATAATATCATAATAACGGTTACGGAGTTGTTTGACGTAGAAGGTGTTTTTGACGTTGATGACGATTTGGCCGTTAGTTGCAGAAGTAAGGGAAGTATCTTGGAACCATGTAGAGTAATTAGCAGAAGAAATTTGTTGTTCGATTTCAGCAAGTGCGTTTTTCCAAACGTCGTACATTTTAGATGGACCTCCTTTTTTGTGATTCCTATTATAGCATGGAAGGGGCGAGTTTTCCACAGGAAATTGGGATTTTAAAAATATGTTATAGTATAGGTTTTGATTAACAGATAAGGAATTTTCCACAATAAGCTCAATATCCCTAAATAGTATGTGGAAAACTGCTTGAAAATTGTGGAAAAATGCGGTATACTATATAAAGAATTTGAAAAAAATTAAAGTTTAAGGAATAATATATGCCAAAAAGAACATACCAGCCGCACAAGAGGCAGCGCAAAGCTGAACATGGTTTCATGAAGAGAAATGCTAGCAAGAATGGTAAGAAAGTGCTTGCCAGGAGACGCTTAAAAGGCCGTGCGAGACTCGCTGCTTAAGTTGATGAATAAGCCCCGACTGGGGCTTATTTGGTATATAATATATATATGTTAAATAAAAAGTTCAGATTTCATTCGAGGGGAGGAGTGAGATATGTGTACCAGCACGGAAAAACAATAAGAGATCAACAGATGTCTCTTGTTTTTATGCCGAATTCTAAGGGGTTTACTAGAGTGGCTGTAGTGGTATCTAAGAAAGTTGAGAAGTCTGCGGTGGGGAGGAACCGGATTAGGCGCAGAATATATGAGGCATTAAGGAAGAACTGGGAATTGGTGCCAGGAAAAACTGATTATATATTTGTGGTTTATTCTAAAGAAATTATGAGAATGCCGTTTAGTGGGGTGGAAGAGATTTTAGGTAAGCTGGTAGAAGAGAGTAAGGTGTGTTATAATAAGAAGAATGGATAAAAAGAGTGTAAAAAAATACGTATACCTTGGGATTTTCGCTATTCTTGTAGCGGGTTCTATTGCGACCGGTAGTCCATTTAATTTTATAGATATGATCGTGGTGCGCCCGATTGTAAACATCTTGTTTGTAATCTTTAATTTGGTGCATGATTTTGGTCTTGCTATTATTATATTTACGGTACTCGTGAAGCTTTGTATGTGGCCTCTCACTAAGAGGCAACTAAATCAGACGAAGTTGATGAGAAAGCTTCAGCCAGAGTTAACTCAGATTAAGAAGAATTGTAAGGGTAATAAACAGCTTGAATCTTTGCAGACAATGGATCTTTATAAGAGGTATAACGTTAAGCCATTTGCTTCAATCATAACTCTTATTATTCAGCTTCCTATCTTTATCGCAATTTTCTCGGCAATTCGGGTGATCGCAACACCTATGCCGCAAGATAATCTTATGAACCGTGCTTACGATATCGTGGCTTATGAGGGGAGTGAGATTAGGACTCTCGAGGAGAAGCAGAAAGTTTATCTTGACGATTTGGTAAACCAAGATATTCCGGCGGAAGAAAAGGCCCCGTACGAATTTGAGCCGAGACTATTCGGTGTGATTAATTTGGATGTAAAAGCAAGCGATGTACTGATGGGTAAGTTCTCCTGGAGCGCCCTGTTTATCTTAATCTGTGCAATATCGGCATCAATAGTGCAATATATTGCGACGAAGCAGCAGATGCCTTCTGGTAAGTCTGAAAAGAAGAAGAAATTCCGTGATCTAATTCGTGACGCCAAGAATGGGAAAGAAGTTGATGAATCTGAGGTATCTAGCTTTGCAACAGGGCAGATGTCAGCAATGATGCCAATTATGATGTTTGTAATCATGTTTAACCTTAATGGTGCATTAGCGTTCTATTACTTCCTCAGCAATATCATGACTGTGATTATTCAAAGAGTAGTTCTTAGGAAAGTGAACCAGGAGATTGATAATATGACTGATAAAGCAGTCTTAAAAGAACTTAGAAATATAAAAGAGGCCGAAGTGGTCGAAAACAAAAAAACAGGAACAAAAATAACACGTATCTCCGCTAAGGACACTAAAAAGAAAAGGAGATAACAATATGAATAAAGATGAATCAATTCGTTTTGCGGCGAAATATCTGGAAGACTTGCTCAGTTTTTTCGGTATCAATGTGGCAGTGAATTCAACAATTGATGACGATGTGATACAGCTCGTAGTACCATCTACTTCGCTGAACTCGCTTCTAATTGGGCGTAATGCGGACAATTTGAGAGCTTTACAACACATTGTATCGATGGCTTTGGTTTCTAAGGAAGCTGAGGTTACAAGAGTAAATGTTGACGTAGCTAATTACAAGAAACAGAGAGCTGATAGAATTGCCGAGAAGGCTGAGGGGTGGATTGCGAAGGTTAGGAAGAGTGGGGAACCGATGGAGATTAATCTCAATGCAGCAGATAGAAGAGTAGTACACAAAGTGGCGGGGGATTATTCGGATATTGAAACGCACTCGGAAGGGGTTGGGCGAGAGCGGAAGTTGATAATTAGCAAAGTATAATTTTGTAGATTAGTAATATTATTTTTTGGCTTGCAATTGCGCCGTATAAAAATTAAAGTAGCTAGGCGGACTCGTCTCGGTATTTCAGTACCGACTCCTCGTCCGTAGCTACTTTAATTTTTATCGGGCAATCCCAAAATGCCTCAAAATACTATCACTAATCTACTTGACCCAAATCTTATTATGCTGTTTTATATACCTATTCTAATACTATTCTTTATTATTATCGGAGCTTTCGTTGCCGAGGATGAGGACGAAGTTATAATCGCGTGAAATGCCTTCTGCTAGTTCGTCGTAGGACTTGGCTGTGACTGAATACTTTTCTTCTAGCATCTTCTTGGTGCCTTTGGTGGTGTCGTCTAGAACGTAGAGGGTATACTTGTCGGTGTAGTCACTGGTTGGGGCGTCTGCAACGTCGATTCTATTGTAGCCATCCTCTTCGAGTGTGGCTTTTTCGTTGGAAGCAATACCGACTTCTTCAGTACCATTTAATACTAGGATGGTAGGATCTTCGTAGACGCGTGGATCGTTAGATAACATTTTGGCGACGAAGTTTTGAATCCCTGTATAGTTACCAACGCCACTAGATGGGAGGACGTAGGAAATACCATTAATGGTGCCGGTAGTCATGTAGCGCTCCGGTTCGATGAGGGAGATTTGGCGCATATTATTGAGGTCGTATTCGGAGCTGAGGTGAGCAAGGGACTTGATTTCTTCGAGTGAGAAATTAGTACGGAGATTGTCGCCTAAAGTTGAAGCGAGACTCATCATATCAGTGATAGAGAGACCTTGCTCGGAGATTTTATCCTTGATACCAACGAGGATTTTTTGTTGAGAGGCACCGCGGGAGAAGTCACCGCCAGATGTACCGTGGCGGGCACGGGCGAGACCGAGGGCTTGTTCGCCGTCGATAGTATACTGGACACCAGCTTCAAAGACTGCACCAGTCCAACCATAATCTAGAATATCTTCATCAAGGGTGACATTGATGCCGCCTAATGTATCAACGATTTGAACGAGTGACCCCCAGTTTAAGTGTGCAAAGTATTGAAAATCCATACCGAGAATACCGCCAACTTCATCCATTAGAGCCTGTGCAGCGGCTGCTTCTTCTTCGGTGGAGACATTTCCGCCACCACCATTACACCAATAGACTTCGTTGATCTTGCCGGTAGCGGTACAAGTAGGGGAAGCTTTAAGGTCGCGGGGAAGGGAAAGCATTGCGATGTCGCCAGTGTCTTGGTTGATACTGATAGCCATTATTGAGTCGGTAAGCTGGGCGCCATCATGGGTGCCGTTACCCTCGTCGCCAGCCATATCGTAGCCGCTGGTGCCGAAGGCTAGAATGTTGGTGCGACCGTTTTCATCGGTTTTGAGACGTTCATAAGTTGGTTCAACAAAGGTGAAGAGATCAAAGACGTTGCCTTGGCCGCCAGTAATTTTAGCGATAATGTCATTACCCCAGAGGATAAAGGCGATAACTCCACCGATCAGAAGGACGGCTAGAACCGAAACAACGGTGAGGATGATTTTTTTCTTTTTGGTCATTGGTTTCTTGTCTTTCTTGGATTTTTTTCGCTTTTTGAAGCTTGTATCTACAGGCACCGATGAAGCGGTGAGTTCGCCGCTTTGTTCGTCAAAATTGAAAACCTGGGTTGGTTTAAGGAAGTCTTCGGTAATATCAGCCTGGGAAGGGGTAGGGGCTTTAGCGGTTCTTACCGTGGCGGTTGCTGGTTTAACTGGTTTTGACGCTGGGGAGATTGGGGTTGAGTTTTTGTTGGTTCTCGTAACTTTAACTGCTGTTTTTGCAGTGGTTCTTGTAACTTTTTTAACTGCTGGCTTAATGCTAGCAGGGGTTCTAGTGGTTGTTTTTTTGACTGGGGCCGCGGCATTTTTAGAGCGACGCGGGGCCAGCCCATCAATTGATTTATTCGTATCCATTATGTATAATTATAGCATAATGAGCGTGAAACTAACAAAAAAACAATTAGCGGTATTGAATTATTTGGAGGATTTTACAGAGGAAAATGGTTTCTCGCCATCTTATAGAGAGATTATGGCTGGGCTCGGGTTAACTTCCGTTTCGGCAGTTGCTGAACATATTGATAATTTGGTAGCAAAGGGGGCGCTTCGAAAGGTGCCGGGAGCAGCGAGGTCACTTGAGATTCTAGACTATCGCCATACGGAGACGGTGGATTTGTTCAAGGTGAAGATGGAAGAATGCACGGAAGAGGAAAAAGAGGTATTGGCTCGGGCGGCGGAGATTTTGGGGTTGGATTTAGGGTAGAGGTTTTATTGTGTAGTTCTTATGCAAAAATTTTTGTTTTTGGTGCTTGTATTATTTTCTACTCTGTGCGTTAATGAGTCCGGGTTGACTTCGGAGTTTAGTGGGCCAAATAATTCATGAGTAGTGATGTTCGTGATGTGTGAGGTGATCATTAAACGGTATTCTAGGAATCCAGATTGCCGGAAGGGAGCAGTGAAATGACCATAGGAGTAAACATTCTGTGCATTGTCTTTCGAAGGCGTAAAAATCGCCGAAGTAAAAAATCTAACTAGCGAAAGCTAGTTAGATAACAAACCCATAAAGAAAAGCTTTTCCTAGAGAGGCTTTTCTGTTTTTTATTGTAGCAACGTTGTTGTAAAAAAGCAACTATACGTATAAAATAGAGGTATGAAGAAGAAAAACTGGCTCAGACTGGCTGTATCTATTTTTTTGATGGTAGCGGTGGTAGTGGGGCTGGTTATGATGTTTGTTGTTAAGCCAACTTTGGAAAGGGAAGCGACGCTGGCTAAGTATCCTGATAGGGGTGTGCCGAGAATCAATATTGATTTGAGTGGTGTAAGTTTGGATGAAATCAAAGCTGGGTCGAAAGATGTAAAATATGAGGGGAATCAGTTGACTCTTTATGATGAAGATGAGGCGCAGAAGTTTAATGGTGTGCAGGTGAAGGGGAGGGGAAATGGTACGTGGGTGCAGGAAAAAAAGCCATATCAGATAAGATTTCAGGATAAGGTAGATCTGTTCGGATTGGGGAAGGCGCGGAAATGGGTGTTGCTGGCAAATGCGCTGGATGGAACGGGCCTGAGGACTGATATAGCATTTTATCTTGAAAGGATGCTTGGGATGGTATTTGCTCTTGATGGAGAGTTCGTGGAACTATATATAGATGGAGAATACGAAGGATTATATTATTTAACGCATGTCGTGGAAATTGGAAAAAATACTGTTGACTTGAGGGATCCGATGGGGGTTTTGGTGGAGTTGGATAATATTTATGGAGAAGGAGAACTTAATCTTAAAACCGGGAATGGAGATATTGTGGCGATAAAGGATGCAGTAAAAAAGGATAATGCTGAGGCGGCATTGAAAGAGTTTCTTGATTCCTACAATCAATTAGAAAAAGCAGTGGCGGAAAAAGATTACGATAAGATAAAGGAGCTGGCAGACGTAGATTCTTTTGCTAAATATTACTTACTCAGTGAATTTACCGTGAATCCAGATGCATATTGGACTAGTTTTTTTATGTACAAAGATGGCAGTGGGGATAAAATCCATGCGGGACCAGGGTGGGATTTTGATTTAGCGCTAGCAAATAGGGCTTGGGGTAACTGGATGGGCGAGGACTTTTATTCGCCTAACAAAACAATGGTGAGAAAAGATGAAATAATGACAAGAGAAATGTATGAGGAAATGGGGTTAATAGAAGATGGTGGGATGGATTGGCACGAGTGGAGTTTGGGTCTGTCTCGCATTGTGTTCAATTTGATGGAAATACCAGAAGTTCGAGAAGAAGTTGAAATAGTTTATATGAATAAGATGGAGGGGCGAGAGGATGAGTTAGTGCGGGAGATTGGACGAAAACAGAATAATATCAGGGATGCTATGTTAGCCAATGAGGCGTTGTGGGGACGGGAAGGATTCGATCAAGAGGTTGATGCTGTGAAGGGATGGATAAAAGGGAGATACGAATACTTTGATGAAATATATGGTGGTGGTAGATTGATGGATGAATGATGTTGATTTGGGGGTTTACATGATATGTTTTTTGGGGTAAAATTAGAGTAGGAGAATTGTATTCTATGGCACAAAAACAAAAAAAGAACAAGAAATGGAATCTGTGGTTGATTTTGGTGATTCTTTTTGTGGTGGCCGTAGTGGTCGTGTATTTTATATGGAATAGCTCTTTTAAGGGTGAAGAGGATGAGCTTGAACCTAGTGATAATACGTGGATTGAGAATAAGAACGATGATGGAGGGGATAGTGAAAGTGAGATAGTCGAGAAGCCAAAGGTTGTACAGTACGATGGTGATGACCCTAATACATTAGACGAGTTGTCTGGCGTCGTGACTTATGCTGGAGTAGTAGAAGATAAATTGATGATAAGGATAAATATTGACCAGTATCTTGAGGTCGGTGAATGCACCTTAATATTAACTCGAAATGGAGAAAACATATATAGCAGCAGTACTGGAATTGTAAGCAATGTGACAACAGCGACGTGTGAAGGTTTCGATGTGCCGGTGGCTGGGCTTGGACAGGGGAACATGGAAATCGAAATAAATATTACATCAAACGGAAAAAGTGGATTAATTCGAAGTGAGGTTAGTATATGAGAAACGTGCAAGAAGGAGGGCTAACCGTGGGAAGACGAAGTAAGAGGTTTGGGTACTTAGCGTTAGGGGTGTTTGTAATAGTGTTCGTTTTCAGTTTTCTGGCTCAAAGAACAAACACTAACAATGAGGTCGAAGCTGCTTCTTTGGCTGGATTCGATCCGGGATATATTATTTCAGATTATCAAATGGGGAACTATAATTCAATGAGCGAATCTGACATTCAGGCTTTTTTGACCAGAAAAAACTCTTGTTCTAACTCGGATTATGGTTATTATTTAAGGTTATCGGCAAATACTAAGTATAAGTGGCATTGGAGCGACGGTCATTTTGTGTGCTTGTCCGAGGAGAGGTTTGGAGACGGCGAGGTGATTGGCTCAGGTGACACGGCGGCACATATTATTTGGCGGGCGGCGCAGGACTACAGAATTAATCCGCAGGTTTTATTAGTGTTGTTGCAGAAAGAAACTGGTCTCATAACCGATCCAATCCCTAACGATGGTGACTATCGTAAGGCGACTGGGTATGGATGTCCGGATACGGCACCCTGTTCATCGCAATATTATGGCTTCAAAAATCAAATAAGGAAAGCTGCTGCGTTGTTCAGGACAGTTTTGGACGGCGGGTGGACAAACTATCCATTGGGAAATAATTATATTCAATATAACCCAAATGCGGGATGTGGTGGGTCGGTGGTCAATATTCGTTCACTAGCTACGTCTGCACTGTATAGATACACCCCATATCAGCCAAATGAAGGTGCGCTTGCTGCTGGATATGGGACGGCGTATTGCGGTGCGTATGGGAATAGGAACTTTTATTTGTATTTTCAAGATTGGTTCGGTGGGATAACGAGTGATGGGGTTCAATACGTTTCGTTAATTTCTCCTAGATATATGGTGACGAAGGAGTCTGTGACTAGAATCAATCCTAAAACTGGTAAGGGTGTGGATACAATAGAAAGTGGTAGGATGTTAAAGTTTATGACAAAGGTTGTTTATGGAGACGGTAGCTCTTGCTTGAGAACAGAGTTTGGTACAGTACATGACGAAGATGTGTGCATACCTATAAAGTATTTGGAAGAAGTTAACCTTGATTATACTATGATCGAGGAAGGGGGTCGTGAAAAAACAATAAAACCTGGAGCAAAAAAAATATATATAAGGGGAGAGACGGTGGTAGATGCGTTTACAGAGAGGATGCCTAGAGAAATGATGGTAAAGACAAGTTTTAATGGGCACATTTATTATATTACGGCGTTCGATTACTATAATTCGAACTCAGAATACGGGTTTTTGTCGGATGACGTGGAAGACTACGATTATAGTAATCCGGAATTCTTCAATACTTATAATTCAAAAACCATGGCGCTAAAGTTCGACTCGGCCAGAATAAACCCTTTAAATAATGAGTATTACGACACACTTAGTAAAAACATGATTTATGATTTCTCCTCATATATTATTATTGATGGGGTGAAGTATTATAGGACGGAGCATAACACAAAAAATAATATCATAGCGGCTATTAGAGAGGATAATCTAGTGGAAGTATCTTTTGAGGATTTCGTATATCCTAGGGAGATGGTTTTGAAGGAGGATGCAGAAAGGATCAATCCATTTACTGGGGAGATAATTGATGTTTTGAAAAAAGGAAGGGTAATAAAATTTATAACTAAAACTTTTGTAAACGGGGAGTGGTATTATCGAACAGAGCACAATACTTTGCGTGGGATTTGTGCGGCAATTCCTGCAAGCGCAATCGAAGAGCTTTAATTGCGGGAAGTCATTTTTTTAGCGTAATTCTTTAAGGCTTTCTTTAAGTTTTTGACGGAAGTTTTTATTCCTGGGTTTTCAAGTAGAGTTTTACATTCCTTTAGTTCTTGCTCGAGGTTTTGCTCTTTTTGGATATGTTTTTCAACTTCTAATCTGAAGTTTTTGTAGTTCTGCTCATATTGTTCAAGCTGATTTTTTAGCTCTAGCCCATAACTATAGTTATCGTTTATCGATTTCGTAAAAAGCGAAATTAAGTCTTCGTCTGAGAGGAGGTCGACAATATCGGTGCCTAATAAAAACGATTGTTTTGAATCGTAGTTTGTATATTTCTTGCATTCTACAATAAGTTTTTTTCTAATTTTTTCAAAGCTTTTAGGATTATCAGGGGGGTTATCAAAACTTATTCTTTTATTTTGTAATATTTCTTTTTCGCTGTAATGGTTGACAAGGTCTATCAGTCCTGAAAACCGCTCCACATCGCGTCCCGAGACTCCAATGACTGGGGTTTTCAAGCTTAGGCATGGTAGCATGGCGTGTAGTCTTGATGAAACAACACAATGTGCAGATTGGTACAAGTAAAGCCAATATTTAGCCAATTTAAAACGCGTTTGAGTGTCAATATCTAGGGGGTGCGTCGTATCTAATCGGATTATTCTGCGGTTCGTACGTTTTTTTATTTCACAAAATAAAGTGTCGCTGATGTCGACGGCTAATATATAATCTTGTTTTTTTATTGATGGATCAGGGAGCAGCGTTAGTGTTAGGCAGCCGGAAAAGAACGACGGGACGCCAATTGATTGAAAGAAGGATTGTGTTGCTAGGTCTCTGGCGCCCACTGGGGCAAATTTGTTAAGAAAAGAACGGCTGGTTGGAGAAGAAAAGGTTTTTGTTGAGCCATTAAGAAAACTAGTGTGCATTGAAATAAGGAGAGGATTCAGGGGAGCGGATTTTGGCGGCCAATGAATTGATCCGTCCTTTTGAGATGGGCTGAGGAACCAGCTGTTCAGTATTAGTTTTATCTCTTCATCCTTTTTTTGAGGAAGATCATCCAGATGGTCGCGATCGACATAATAGTCTATTCGTGGCAGGAAACGTTGAGCAGCAAGGGATTGTATCTCGTCTCCTATATTCTCTGTATTAAAACAAAGAGCTGCATATTTGATCTTTTTAGAACTATTATTCATAATACATCCTTGTATGTATTATTTTACCATAAAAGAGTCTGGATTGCTGCTTCTGTGAAACAAAGGTGAAGCTATGATATAATTGGAACATGAAAAAGATCGATATTTCGGTAATAGTTACTGCACATAAGGAAGGTTTTCTTTCACATAAGACGATGATGAGTATACTCGCCGCTCTAGAAGAGGTGAAGAACGAGGGGATGGGTTTCGAAATAATTATTCATATTGATAACGGGAGCGAACAGACGAGAAATTATTTTTCAAGGTATAAGGGTAAGGAGGGATTCAGGATTTTAGAGAACAAGTTCGGCGATTTAGGTCTTTCTCGAAACTTTGCCATTGGCGAAGCCAGAGGCAATTATGTTGGCGTGATTGATGCAGACGATTTAGTTTCAAAAAATTGGTTTATTTCGGCAATAAAAACGATAGAGAAAAGTGGAGGAAGAGTAGTTGCGCATCCTAATTATAGTTTGGCTTTTGGGCTTGATCAGCGTTATGTTCTGTGGGAGCAAAAAGACTCAGATGGCGGAAGTAGGGATATCAGGTTGTTATGTGGTGTAAATAGATGGGTGTCTGCTTGCGTGGCAAAAAAAGAGATTTTCGAGAAATGCCCGTATTCGGCTACTCGCGATGGTTATGGCAATGAGGATTGGTGGTTCAATACTGAAACCGAGTCAATGGGCATTAGACACGTTGCAGCGAAAGAAACGACGTTGTTCTATAGACAGAAAAGACGAGCAAGTTCTTTGTTGCAAGCTTCTAATGGGGCGAATTGCATACAGAGATACAGCCGACTGTTTGAAATCGATTACTATAATAGAATTATTGAGCGAGAAAAAGAAGAACAAAAGCATATTGGCGAAGGGAAAGATGTTGGGGTATTGTATTCTACGTATAAAAAAATTAGAAATTCTCCTGCAAATGTCGTCATTACTCCTGTGGCTAGGCCTATAAGGATTGGCTTAGACAAGATATTAGGGGCATCTAGGAGACGATCTTCTGAGAGAATTCCTCAAAGCGTTTACAACAACTGGAGGGAAATTTCGCAAATAGAGACTGGTCTTTATCCTACATCGGATGAAGTAAAAAAAGTGATCGAATATTGTGTTGAGGACGGCGATGCTGTAGGGTATTCATTTTTTAAGGCCATGGAAGACGCGACTCATCTTCCGGACTATGTTTTTATTGTTCCTTGGTTAATTAGTGGTGGGGCGGACAAGGTTTTACTAAACTATATAAAAGCGTTATCCGAATTACACCCGGATTGGACTTTCGCCGTCATTACGACCCTGCCGTCACAAAATGAGTGGAAAGAAAAATTACCAAGCAATGCGTACATAGTTGATTTTGGAAATAACTCAAAGTATTTAAACGATGTTGAGGGGGAACAGTTGTTTTCGCGCATTATTACTCAACTAAATTGTAAAAAACTACACATCATCAATAGCCAGTATGCATATGCTTGGGTTTTGGGCCATTTGGAGCTCGTGAAGAAGAACTACAAGTTGAATGTTTCAATATTCTGCCATGATTACATAAAAGGCACGAATGATGAGGGCATTTTCGATTATTTAGACCCTTATTTACTATCTATTTATGACGTCGTTGATAATATTTTTACTGATAATGAGGAGGTGATAAATAGGGGGGAGAAACTATGTGGTCTCGATAGAAAAAAATTTAAAGTACATTACCAGCCAATTGACTCTAAGATAATTGCTCCGAAGATTTCTAAAAATCAGACATTTAGGGTTTTATGGGCTGGTAGGGTTGCTTATCAAAAGGCTCCAGATGTTTTGCTTAGAATTGTTGAAAAGTTAGACCCCAAAAAAGTGCATATAGATATGTTTGGGAAGCTAGATGGATACAAGAAAAGCTATTTCAAAAATGTATCTTCGCTTGAGTATAAAGGGGAATATGATGGGTTTGAGACGCTCGAAACTGACTCTTATGATTGCTACCTTTATACTTCTAGGATAGATGGTTTGCCGAATTGTTTATTGGAGGCTACTGCTGCTGGTCTGCCAGTGATTGCACCGAAGGTTGGTGGGATTGGGGAATTTATTAAAGAAAAGGAGACCGGTTTATTGGTTGATAATTTCGATAATGTGGATGAATATGTTGAGGCCATTAAATACGCGATGCAAAATAGTAAGAAAATGTCCAAAATGGTTAAAGAGGCACAACGTATACTGGTGGAGCGTCATTCTTGGAAAGCTTTTGTTGAGAAAGTTAGAGAGGATTTTTGTGGGGGGGATAAGATATAATAAATGGAACAGAAAAAATACATTCATTATTGTTGGTTTGGGGAAAAACCTTTGCCGAAATTGGCAAAAAAGTGTCTTGAAAGTTGGAGAAAATACCTACCAGATTATGAGGTAATATGCTGGAATGAAAATAATTGCGATCTAAATGAATGTGAATTTATAAAGAAAGCGTATGAAACAAAATATTATGCTTTCGTGGCAGACTATGTCCGAACGAGAGCGATGTATGAGATGGGTGGTATTTATTTTGACACTGATATGGAAATAATAAAGGATCCCAGGGGGTTGATAGAAAAATGCGATTCTTTTCTCGGAGTGGAGGACACTGGAAAAGTTTGCTGTGGGGTTTGGTACGAAAAACGCCCGAACAGTTATTTGGCAAGTGAACTATTGAAGAAATATCGTAGCTTTAAAAACGTGGATTTTGAGAGACGCAACGAATTTAGTATACCATTGCTTATCACAGAGATACTGGAGCCGTGCGGTTTTGATTATAAGAAGCGAAGTATCCAGGTTTTGGAACACAATATTACGGTTTTTCCGCGAGATTATTTTTATCCTTATTCATATAATAGAACTAATAATCTTTTCACTGATAATACTTGTATGGTTCATTATTATGATGCAAGTTGGTTGCCGATGAAAAATAAAGTGGAGAACTATTTAGTTCGAAGGTATGGGCGAGTGCGTGCAATTAAAATGATAAAGGCATATCAAAAAACAAATTGGGTGATAAGGCAGTCGGCTCGAGGCATGTTATACCCAGTCGTAATATACAGAAATATCAGAAGAAAGAAAGCCTTAATTGACGGTAAGTATTTGGATAGGCTAGAAAAAACAGTAGCAGCGATAAAAGCCAAAAAAGACGCACCTTATTTAGTTTTGCATAATGGTGAATGGTTTGGTGTAACTAGCGCAACTAAGGAGCTATTTCAATTCACCGTGGATTGCGGAGAACTGTACAGGAGGGAAGATAGGGTTAAGGTTGCAAACGCCATAAAAGAGTCTGGCGTTAAACAAGTAGTTTTTAGTGCGATGTCAAAAGGTGGGCCTCAGCTTGTTAGAATACTTCACGAAAAAACGCCAAATGTACTAATAAAAGTTTTTTGGCATGGCAGTTTGTCTCAGGTGCTAGACAAATACGGGTGGGGAATCCATGAAGAGATAATGGGGCTATGCCGTAAGGGATATATTGATACTTTTGCGACGTGCAAAAAGAGCCTATATAGTTTTTATAAGGCGCAAGGGGTAAAGACATTTTTTATCACTAATAGGATAAAAAAACAAAAAGTTGATTTGAGCACTACGAAACGCAGCGATACCGTGCGGGTGGGTCTTTATGCTGCCAGTCCAAGTAATTGGCGCAAGAATATGTTCTCCCAAATTGCAGCGGCATCTTTGGTGAAGAATGCTGTGCTCGATATTGTGCCGTTGGACGAAGTGGCTGAAAGTTTTGCTAGGAGTTTAGGCGTGTCGGTGACTGGTGAATCTAAGAATGTTTCTCGCGATGAGCTGATGAAAAGGATGGCGAAGAACGACGTTAATTTGTATATAACATTTTCTGAATGTTCGCCGATGTTACCGCTCGAGAGTTTGGAGATGGGGGTGCCTTGTATTACTGGTAATAACCATCATTATTTCGGTGGATATGAGCTAGAAAAATATCTTCTAGTGTCGCAAGAGGAAAACGTAGAGCTGATCAAAGAAAGAATATTAGACTGCATTAAAAAGAAAAAGCAAATATTAAACGAGTATGAAAAGTTTCGAGAGAGAAATTTTGAGGATTCTAAGAAAGATGTAAAATTATTCTTGGAGGAAGGTATTGGTACACAAAATGAAAGTTAAGAAAACGTTGGAGATAAATTATAATTTGGACTATTTGGTGATACTGCCGGGGAAAGATGTTGAGTTGTTTGACGCTTTTGATTGTTCTTTTGGTAATTCTTTGATACTCAATAATACTGTAGAAGATGTAGAGTTTTTGATTAAATTTTTGCGGAAAAACATAGTCGGACAGATTATCTTTGTGGATTATTATGCAGAGTATGATGAAATTATCAATACCTTAGTTGAGGAACATGAGATTAAGTTTATTTTCACTGGGGGTTTGGGCGAACTTTCAGATGAGACAATCCTTGACGACTTAAACAGAATTTGTGATAAATATGACTATAAAATAGCTGACTCAATTGGATTCTTGGATCGTGGATTATACGAGGTTATCCGGGCTAAGAGGCGAAAAGTAAAACATATTTTGCTAGATATTGTTCACAAAAAGTGTCATAATGACTCAGCTAACACCAACACGATAGGCTTACTTAACGCAAGTGGTTCTGATTACTGCAGTTTTTATAATGAGCTTGCGAGCCTTACTTTCTTGCCTGGTTATAAAGCGAAACTTTCTAGAAATATAGATAAGGTGTCCAGAGAGTTTATCCAGCGATACCACATCGCTACTGATTTTGTTGACGATGACTTGGTCTATGGAAATGCTTGCAATTTGGATGTAAATTTTGCAGGGGCGAATGCGACGAGATTTTTGGCTAGCATGGATGCGGGTATTCCTTGCGTGGTAGGGAATAATGGGTTTTTGGTAGATAAATATCCGGCGATGAATGAGCACTTGGCGGTAAAAAGTGACGATGATGTTAATGAAATAGCTGAGAAAGTTCGTGGGGCAATTGAGAATAAAGAAGCAATAATGAAGGAGTATGAAGAGTATAGGGTTGATTATAGTCTAAAGTCAGTAGTCTCAATCGAGAATTTTTTGGGGTTTAAGGTTAATAAAGTGGACGATGAAGAGTTTGAAAAGCTTCTCACCGTTGTTGTGCCGGTTTATAATACTAAGGAATATTTGGCCGGGTGTCTAGATTCGATAATTACTGCTAGCATTCCTAAGATGGAAATATTGATAATTGATGACGGATCAACAGATGGAAGTGGAGTAATAGCCAAAGAATATGTAAAAAGATATCCAGACAAGGTACGATATATAGAACAAAAAAATAGAGGTTTAGGAAATGTTAGGAATGTTGGGCTACGCGAGTCGAAGGGAAAATATGTTGCCTCGGTAGATTCTGACGATTCAATAAGGCCAGAGTTTCTGGAAGAGGCACTACCATTTTTAAAAGATGATGTAGACTTGGTCTTATGTGACTGGATGAGTGTCGCCGAGAGGGAGAGCTTTGAGACGGCGGCTCTTGATTGGGTGTTTGAAAAGAGAAAAGAACTAGAGGGGCTATTGTACACAACAATAATGCCGTCAACATGCAATAAGATCATGAAAAAAAGCTTGTTGACCAATAATGGGATTGAGTATCTTGAGCAGAAGTACGAGGATCTTTCGGCAAATCCGCGGGCATTTTTGTTGGCAAAAACTGTGAAGTATATTCACAAACCTTACTATAATTACTACTTACGAAGTAATTCTTTGATGC
This sequence comes from Candidatus Saccharimonadota bacterium, assembly GCA_017515105.1. Lineage (GTDB taxonomy): Bacteria > Patescibacteriota > Saccharimonadia > Saccharimonadales > Saccharimonadaceae > Nanosyncoccus. The sequence goes on along the minus strand of JAFWHO010000001.1, from coordinate 202,201 downwards.
GTTCGAATATTGATCCGAAACATATGGTGGATGTGTTGAAATATTTGGATGATAGACTAGTGGTCCGGAATGAAGCGATTAATTTGGAGGAGTTTAAATTTTATACCTATTCATGGAGAATAGAGGAATATATCATAAATCCACTTTATGATTTAGGTAAAAGAGATTTATGCAAAGATATAAAATATGTTTATGATAATGTTTATGAATTAATAGGGGATGTTTTTGGTAGCAAGTATTACTTGGAGATGCTTGCTAAGTTGAAATCAAATGATTTACGGGAGTATATAAATGCGCGAAACGAGGCGTTCGAAAAAAGAAAATTGGATGAATATATTTTGAGCATTAAAAAACCACAAAAATTAAGTGCTGGTATTATCTATTATGGTGATTAGTTTGGAAAATGGCCCGGAAGATAGGATTAGAGATGATAGTACGGTAGTTTTATGCGTTTCGTGCGGAACTGGCATGATATAATATAGGCGTATGGAGAAGAGTAATGTCTTTTTGATTAGAAATGTAGCTGGTGGTGGTTTTGGTGGGGGCGAAATATATCAGTTGGAACTAGCTAAAAGGTTGGGAAGAAAAGGCTTTCACCTAATTTTAGTGACAAATTCAAAAAAATTGGCGCATGGAGCTAGACTTATTGGTGTCGAGGTTTTGGAGTCGCCTTATTTGGATCAGCAGAACTGGAGCGGGTGGAGAAATATATTATTGCCAAGGTATTGGATTTTTCAGTGGAGGCTCGAAAAATGGTACGAGAATATTTTTCGTGAGTATAAACCTGTTGCGGTTAATGTCCAATCAAGGGACGATATGATAGCTGTAACCAAAGCGGCAAGAAAAATAGGAATACGTGTTTTATGGACCGATCACGCTGATTTTAAAAATTGGGTACTTTGGAATGTGAATAAGAGGTTTAAAAATACAATTGGTAAGAAAATTGTTAAAATGTCTACAGAGGTTTATAAAGTTATTTTTGTAAGTGAAGAGATTAAAAAAATAACGACGAAAATGATTCGACCAGAGATTCTTGAAAACATTGAAGTAATATCAAATGGTGTAGGTGATGAAAAAGAAAAATATGTCGGTGTTTGTGAGAAGAAAAACAGTTTTGTGTTTGTAGGAAGAGTAGTAGAAGAAAAGGGCATCGGGGAACTAATCGATGCGTTCAAAAATGTATCCAAAATCTATCCCGAAGCGATTTTAAATGTATATGGTGATGGTGATTTGGAGGGTTATAAAAAAAGAAGTGCTGGATGCGGAAAAATCCATTTTCATGGGAGAACTGAGGAATCTCTAAAAGTAATTGCGGAAAACGAAGTGTTTGTTTTGCCGAGTTATCGTGAAGGGTTATCGCTTTCACTACTCGATGCAGCGATGATGGGGAAGAGAATAATTGCTTCGAACGTAGATGGGAACCCTGAGGTTGTTGTCGATAAAGAAACGGGGTTATTGGTGCCAGCTAGAAATGCCAGTAAGTTGGCTGAGGCAATGATTTGGATGCTTGAAAATAGGAAAGAAGCGGGAAAGATGGCAAAAAATGCTCGGAAGAGATATGAAGAAAATTTTGATTTTGATAAGATTTTCGAAGAAAAGATGCTGCCGCTTTATAAAACGAAAGAGTAATTACTTATTAGCAAAGTATTGTTTTAGAACCAATAACAACTTATTGTTGTCAGTTTTAGTGCGAATTGCAAGGCGAATGAAGTTCTTGCCTTCAAAAGCTTGTTTTGTGCGGAGATCTTTAATGAAGATGTTATTTTCAAGTAGGTTGATAGCGAGTTCCGTTGAGTTGGCGTTCCCTAGGTTAACCAGTATGAAGTTCGCCTGTGAGTCGTATACTACGCAGTCTTGTGGCAGGATACTCTTAAGTTGAGAAATCATGCGTTTGCGTTCTGCGGCAATCTTGTTGCAAGCGGAAGCGTAGTCCTGCTTATACAAGTTGGCTATTTGTAGGAAATATTCACCGTATGAATTAATATTCCATACTGGGAGCGTGTCCTTGATTTTTTTAATCATGGCTTTATTACTGGTAGCTAGAACGCCAAGACGGATTCCTGGGATGCCGTAGGATTTGCTAATACTTTTTATTACGATAAGGTTTGGATAATCCGATAGGATTTTATCGTCGATTAATGTATAGCGATCCTTTGCATCGGCGAAATCAATGAACGATTCGTCGAAGATGACGGTCTTGTTCTTTTTCTTTGCTTCGTCTAAGAGTTCGATGATGTCTGATTTTTTGATAAATGAGCCCGTTGGGTTGTCTGGGTTGACGATACAGATGATATCATTATCGTCTATTGCTTTTCTGAAGATATCCAAAGTGTATTCATATTTGTTTTTGCTTAGGTCGTAACGATTTAGCTCACAGTTAATGAAACACCTTGCGTATTCATTGAAAGCAGATTCCGGGAGGAACATTTTGCCGGTGAGAATATGGTCGCCGATTACTGAAATAAGCTCAGCTGCGCCGTTGCCTACTGCAATATAGTCGGTATCTACGTCGTTAAAGATGCGACTTGCGCAAATACAATTAACCTTTTGCCCGGATGGATATTGGGTGATTAATTCCTTTGAGAAATAATTAATCTTGTTTAATAATCCAGCGGTGGGGTAGTATGGATTAACCAGGTAGCAATAATCTAATAGATTATCAAAGCGCCAGTAGCCACCGTAGCGTTTTTGGAAGTTTGTGAGTTTTTCTTTGCCTGACGAGAAAATACAAGTTGCGATATCTAGGTCCTGTGCATCATCAATTTCGTACCAATCAAATTTGGACGCATCAAAAGCTTTGAGATTGCTTCTTGCGGTGTGTGCGATTATTTTGAGAACTAATTCATAATACTCGTTTTCGCCGTACGATTTGATATACGCCTTGAGAAAGGGAATGAACTCTTTGTTGATAAACTGTTTGCTGAATTTATAAATATTTACCGTTTTGTAATAGTTATTTATGTCTCGATAGTCAAAGTTCTTCTTTTCGATAAAATCTATAATGTTGTTCTCGTCATCGAGTTTAACCACTGTGCCGTCCATCCACTGTTTGTATTTTGCTACTGTGACGAGGTTTTTGCCGGGGTTTTTTACTATCTTTTTGATGATCTCCGGGTCAAAAATTAGATCGGATTCTAGAAGGATCGTGTCGTTTTTGGCGAGTTCATCTACGGCGAGGAAAAGTGAATAAATGTTATTGGTTTTGTCGTAGATAGGATTATCCACAAAGACGAGCTCCATTTCTTTGACTCGTGGGTTTTTGCACTCGTGCAAGAGGAATTTCTTGACGTTGTCGCCTTTATAGCCGACTACCAAGATAAGCCTTGTTACACCAGCATTCAGTAATGACTCAATGGCGCGCTCTATTAGCGTTTTGCCATTGATGTTCAGCATGCATTTTGTGTTGTCCGCCGTATATTTACCAAGTCGTTTGCCCATCCCGGCGGCTAAGATTAAAGCTTGCATTTTATTTGCCCTTTTTCTTGGTGACTATTTCGTCTGACTCAACTTCTTTTTTCTTGTTTTCGTCGACGCCGAGTTTCTTGTTGACTTTTTTCTTGGCTTTTCTGAAATATAGACCTACGAAAGCGCCGACTGCGATGAGAATACCGGCTCCAGCCTGGATGGCATAGGTCATAACTGATGGGTCGATGTACCCGAAAATTGTTAGTTCGTTCATTTTTTCTTCCTTTCTTTAATTATTTCTTGAACGCAATTGATGATATAATCTGCACTGATTTCGGCGCTTTTACCTAAATTATATACGGAATCCTTTTTGAGAGCGGAAATCTTTTTCTGATACTTTGAGGAGTTTTTGAGCATTTCGTCGATAGCCGCATCGATTTTTTTGATGTCTTTGACTTTGATTATTTTTCCGATTTCTTCGCGTGCCCAAATATTGAATGGTTCGACTTTGATTTTTTTGTAGTCTGGATTCATGATTTTCATTGGGGTTTCGATTGATAGAACTGGTTTCTCGGTGGTAAAGGCGTATTCGTAGCCAATACTTGACCAGTCTGTGATGAGTAGGTCGGAATTGAAAACTGAATCTGTGGATGAAAAATCTGTTTGGATGACAATATTAGTGCTATCGTATTTTTCTTTCATTTTTTCGAAAGCGTCTTTCATGTGGCGGACTTGTTGTGGGTGTGGACGGACGATGACGCGGTAATCTTTGCCTTTTAGTTTCTTCAAGATTTCATCTAGACAAAGATCAATAATATTATCCTTTTGCCAGCTTGGTGCGATCATGATGGTTTTGCTGCTGGTCTTCTTTTTCTTTTCTTTTTTGTAATCACGGATCATGTCGTCCAGGAGGGGATAACCGCAGCTAATGATTTTACGATTTAGATTATTCAACTTATCTGTTTTTTCGCATTCTTCGCGTTGGTATTTGCCTGTCACTAAGACAGAATCATAATTATCCATTGAGCCTTTTCGCATGGTAAGGTTGAGACTATCGATACCGTGAGGCAAATAAATATATTCGATATCTTTTCTGATGTAGCTGCGCTTGATGTGGTAATTATTGATGTCGGGCATAGTCATCACGACTACGTCGGCGTCCATTTTCATCATTAGAGTGATCAACTTCTTTTCTTCAATGTAATAAGGCTTGATGTGTTTATTTGTTTTGGCGAGCTCGAAGATCTGGTCATTATAATCACTCGTGATGTAGTGAATGATTATATTCGTATTATCTAGAATATATTCGATAATACCTTTGTAGTATTTATAAAAACCATTACTTTCGGAATAGAAGACTAGATGTTTGTTGGCGATACTGAAGAAGCGCTTGTAGTCTGCCTTTTCTTTTTTGATCTGTTCGGCGGTGCGTTTTTTGGATTTTGAAATTTCCTGGAGTTCTTTTAAAGCAACGCGGGAAGCTTCCAATGCTTTGTAGTCAACATGCTTTTTGGGGTTGATTGCGATATTTAGGAGCCATTGCTGGATGACGGCCATAATGTTGCTTGCCGTCCAATAGAGGGCTACGCCTGCGGTTACAAATGTACCAAGGTATAGTGAAAGACCGACAGAAATGACGAGCATCCCCCATTTGTTCCATTTGGATTGTTCCGCTTGGAGTACGTTCATGATGTTTTGACCGATGCAGAGTATTAGTGCCGACAAACCGGCGATGATTGGGATCCAAATACTTACGCCACCATTTTCGGCTGCTATCCAGCGGAGATCGAAACCGAGAAAATTGAAGTCAAGGTTCTCGACACCAATATAAAGCTCTGGATTTTTTACGATTTCAACTACGCCGAGAAGTAGAAGGATTTGGATGACAAGGGGGACGATGGAAGCGAGGGGGTTATACTTATATTTCTTGTAGGTTTTAGATTCTTCTTCGGCGATAGTGTCTTTGTCGCCAAAGAATTTCGTTTTGATGCGATTGATTTCGGGCTGCATTTTAACCATCTTGATGGAGTTTTTTTGCACCCAGATTGAAATTGGTAATAGAATAATTTTACTAACTAAAGTAAATAGGATGATGGCTACGCCGTAGTTACCCACGATGTCGTAGCATAGTTTCATAATCCAGCCAAGAAAATCTACAAAGATCATAGATCAAACTCCCTTCCAGTTGGTTTTAATTTGTCTGCTTCCCATGCATGACCGGCTTGTTCGTACTCATACATATGTTCTTCTTCGTTGAATCCATTATATAGATATCTTCTTATCCTGCCTTCTGTTGGAATATCTTTAAAGATTTCGGTGCTTGATTTATTATCGAGTAGTTCTATAAAACCGTTGCACAAATCAGCATATGAGATTTGTTTATCTGAGACTACCATTTTGTCGTGTTTTTCCGATTTTCCTTTGATATATAGTATGGGGTTTGCGCGGTTAGTCTCTTCGTACCAAAAGCCGTGATCTGCTAATATGATAATGGTGGAGTTATTGTATGCTTCGCTTTCTTTTAGTCTAGATAGGTATTTGTCGATGATTTTGATGGTGGATTCCAGCTTGTCTTCATATGTACCTTCTTCTGTATCTGGGAGCAATGCAACATTTGAATCAAGATTGAAAGGTACGTGCGCTCCTTCGATGTGGATGTACTGGAAATAGTTTTGGTCTGTTTTTGAAAGTGGCTGTTCTAGATAATAGTTATAGAAGTTATGATCGTACCACACGAAGTTTTCTTCTTTTTGTGGGGCTAAAGTTGACGAAAAGTCAAGAGTCTCAATTTTTGATAGGGACTTCAGTGGGAATGGGAGTGCCTTATAAAGAAAAAATTTTACATCTTGTTTTAATAGGGTTTTTTTCTGAATGTTTTTTTCGAGTGGCATGATGTTGTCGAATTCGAGAGATTTGGTGTCATCCCAGACAAAGTCGAAATTATAAAAGTTTCTATTATATTCTTTCTCTGCTAATTTGGCGAAGAATTTAGAGTTATTAAACGCGTTAGTAGAGTATTCAGAGAAGGAAGTTTGGTTTTCGTTCCATTCACCGGAGAAAATGAAAGGGATAGAATCTCTTGTGAAGGCATAACCCGAAAGTGTATCTGGGAAATAAGAGAAATCTTTAAAAATTCTTTGGTAATCTTTGTTGCTTGAAACTATTTTGTTGAAATGGGTTGAATCGACAGCGTCGACAAGAAGAATCAAATAGTTGTTATTGTTTGACACTAGATTTAGGTTTTTTGTGGTAGCAATGGGTGTGAATTCTTTTGGTTTGAGAACGTCTGTGGTTGCAATAGTAGATAGGAGCGACACAAGAAGCATAGCAAAAATAGCAGAATTAATATAAGTGCAGTATTTTGAGGTTTTTTGTGGCTTGATCTTGACAATGCTAAATATGAGGAGTCCTATGAGGATAACGCATACAACAATTGAAACTATGTTTGCAGTGGGGTCACTCCAGTTGAACGAAGTCCCATCTAATGGTGGGAGGAAGTTTGCGAGAAAGTTACTATGAATATAAGAGCAGATGAGTAATAGACTGAAAATAGATATAACTATATAATATAGGTTTAGGTGTTTTTTATTTTTTGAGATTACGGCTACGACGATGAGCACAACTGCTAGGGCTAGGAATGAGAGGAAAAAGAATAGTAGGGACGGACCAATTAGTGTGTAAAAATCAAACCAAAAATCATCAACGTTGTTAGCGTAAAGAGTTATCGGTTCGTAGAGAAAAACCATAAAGCTAGCAACAAACGATACAATAATTGCCGGCAATAGAAATAATGTTTTTTTGACCCGATCACTCATAGTTATTAGTAATTATATCACAGACTACGAACAATGAAGAGATAATAGTGATACGCAATGATTGTTTTTGCAGAAAAGGTGTTGCCGTTATATAATAGAGAAAAGGAGAGAAAATGAAAGTATTATTAACTGGGGGGACTGGATATATTGGATCACACACAGCGATTGAGCTAATTAAGCTTGGTCATGAAGTAGAGATAATGGATAATTTATTCAATAGTAAGATTGAAGTGCTGGATAAGATTGAGGAAATCTCTGGGGTTAAGCCAAAATTTTATGAAGTAGATTTGCTAGATAAAGATGGGATGGATAAGATGTTCGCTGAGGGTGACTACGACCTTGTGATTCATTTTGCGGGGCTTAAGGCCGTGGGGGAGTCAGTAGAGAAGCCACTAAAATACTATGAGAATAATGTGGGCGGGACAATTAACTTATTAAAGTGTATGAAAAAACATGACGTGAATAAAATTATCTTCTCGTCTTCTGCGACAGTATATGGTGATCAAGGCGTGGCGGAGCTCACGGAAGACATGCAGACTGGTGTTGGAATCACGAATCCTTATGGTAGAACAAAATATATGATTGAGGAAATTTTGAAAGATGTTGCTGTTGCCAATAAAGAGCTTGAGGTGACAATTTTGCGTTACTTTAACCCGGTAGGGACGCATCCATCTGGGTTGATTGGCGAGGACCCGAATGATATTCCGAACAATTTGATGCCGATCATAATGAAGGTATCTAAGGGTGAGATTGAAAAGTTGAAAGTGTACGGTGATGATTATGATACGGTTGATGGTACTGGTGTGAGAGATTATATTCATGTGGTGGATCTTGCCAAAGGTCACGTAGCTGCAATTAAGAAGATCGAACCTGGCATTTCTATTTACAATCTTGGAACAGGGAAGGGGACATCGGTGCTACAGATGATTGCGGCATTTGAAAAGGCGAGTGGCGGAAAGAAATTGCCGTATGAAATTGTTGAGCGCAGAGCAGGAGATCTTGCTGAGATTTACGCAAATCCTGGGAAGGCAGAAAGAGAGCTTGGATGGAAAACGGAGCTTACTATTGATGATGCGATGAATGACACCATTAATTATCTAAACCATTTGAAAGAAAAATGAAACCGCTCGTATCAATAATTGTACCGGTTTATAACGTGGGGGAATATGTTTTGAAGTGTTTGGAGTCTTTGACGAACCAAAGCTATGAACGGATCGAAATCATTGCTGTGGATGATGGCTCGACGGATGGGTCGGGAGAGACGTGCGATGAATTTGCTAAAAAAGATAAGAGAATAAAAGTATTTCATAAGAAGAACGGTGGACTGTCTAGCGCGAGGAACTTCGGGATTAAGAAAGCTAAAGGCGATTATATATGCTTAGTGGATAGCGATGATTATGTGAAAAAGGATTTTGTGAAGAAACTGGTGAATGCTGCGAAGAAATGTGATGCCGATATTGTAGTGTGCGGATTCAATAACGAAGTTCCAGAAGCCCAAAAAATAACTGGGGAAGATGCAGCTATCAGGTTGCTCCTTGAGCAAAATAATATGGAAGTGATCGCTTGGAACAAAATGTATAAGCGGGTGTTGTTTGATGACGTATTGTATCCAGAGGGTAGGAATTATGAGGACACGTTGACGACTTATAAGCTGTTGAGCAAGGCTGATATAGTAGCTTATGTTGGTGAGTCGTTGTATGTTTATGTGGAGAGGGGAGGGAGCATCACGAATAAAGACAAGAAAGAAGAAAAACTAAAGTCGCGAGAGCAGGCGGCAAAGGAGGCGGCTTCATATTTCAAGCGGGGGACTGACCTTCTGCAAGCGGCTGAGATAGCGATGCTGACCGCGAAATTAGCTTGGGTGGATTTTGCAATTTCTGGCGATGTGGATAAGAGTTATCTTCAAAAGGGAATGAAATGGGTGAAGGATCACAAAGGAGAGCTCCATAAGAATAAGTTTTTGAGCAAGAAGCTAAAACTATATATTTGGTTGGTGGATAATTGGGGCGGGAGACTATATGTAGTTTTTCGAAAGATTCGTCATGAATAGATAAGCTATGACCAGAGCTTTGTGTAGGCGTCGGCGACCATTTTCGGGTCGCCATCTTTGATAATCTCGCCTGCTTCTATAAGAATAGCACGGTCACAGAATTTACGAACATTGTCCATAGAGTGGGTGACGAGGATGACGGTCTGTTTGTGGTCTTTTAATTCAGCAAAGTAATTACTGCACTTTTGCTGAAAGGCAGCGTCGCCTACGGCGAGGACTTCGTCAAGAAGTAGGATGTTCCCCTGGGCGCGAATAGCGATAGAAAAAGCAAGACGAACCTGCATGCCGGAGGAATAATTTTTCAACTTTTGATCTTGAAAATCTTTAAGTTCGGCGAACTCCCAGATATCGTCATACATTGTATCCATTTCTTCATTGGAGAAGCCAAGCAGGGCTCCGTTCATGTAGACATTTTCGCGACCGGTAAGCTCTGGATTAAACCCAACACCAAGCTCGATGAATGGGACCAAGGTGCCGTTAACGGTAATTTCGCCTTTTTCAGGGTAGTAAATACCGGCAAGCATTTTGAGCAGAGTGGATTTACCGGAGCCGTTGCGGCCAACAATGCCGAGAAATTCACCTTTTTTGATTTCGAAACTGAGTCCTTTCAAGACTTTTTGTTCTTTATAGCCTTTGATGCCACGAAGACGATTAAAAATAGCTTGTTTTAAACCGAAGGCCTGTTCTGTAGGGAGCTTGAAGCTTTTATGGAGGTCTTTGACGCTAATTGCGATATTGCTGTCGGTATTAATTTCGGTGCGCGTGCCAATAGAATGTTTCATAACTAGACCTCCTCTGCGAAGAATTTAGATTTACGGCGGAAGACAAGGGCGCCAATAACTAGGATTGCGAGAGTAGCAATTATTGGGATGAATGTGAGGGCTGTGTTATTGATATAATTCCAAGTTGTAATAGTTTGGTTAGTTATTAGGCCAAAACGAATGTCTTGGATTGTTTGGGAGATTGGGTTTAAGAGGATGACTTTTGCAGCTATAGAGCTTGTCTCGGCGACCATGGCAATTGGATAGATGATCGGGACGGCATAAAAAAGAGCCTGCATTAGGACGTCCCAAATAGAGGTGATGTCTCGGTATTTAACATTGATAGAACCAAGTAAAAAGGCAATGCCGAGGGAAAGAAGATATAGTTGCAAAATGGCAGGTATAGCGAGAAACCAGCTCCAGCTTGGTTCGACTCCGTTGATGAGAGCAAAAATTATAATCACACCAAGGTTGATAAGCATATTGATAACGGCGGTCCATGTGGCAGATACGACGACGATGTATTTAGGGAAACTAATTTTGCGAAGAAGATCGCCGCGATTAACTATGGCTTGAATTCCTTGGGACGTACACTCTGAAAAGAAACTCCACATTGTGGTTCCACAAAGCAAATAGACTGAATAATGAGGAATATCGCCACCGATTCGGAGAAGTTTAGCAAAGACTACATAAAGAATAGCAAACATCATCAGTGGCCTTAGTAAAGCCCAGAGGTAGCCAAGGACAGAGCCTTGGTAACGGAGTTTGAAGTCCGTCTTGGTTAGCTCTTTTAATAGAATACGGTTTTTGCGGTTTAAAACACGAGGAATACTCATATACGATATCTATTTTAGCATATTTTGGGGATTATTTGGCGCGTTTTTTGGAGCGAGAGTGCTTTAGATTTTTTCAATGGCAGAGAAGGAGTAGATTCCTTTTGAGTTTTTCTTAAATGTGAGGCGATATGATTGGAATGAACTATAATCGTTGTCTGAGAATTCTAGATTATTCCAATTTAAATTATCTTGTTCGATGGTCTTGATGATCTCTCCGTCTACAATGTCTGAGCGAAGTTCTCCAGGGTTGTCCATGCATATATTGAGTGATCCTACATTAATATCAACGGAAGCATAGTCTTGGTTTTTGTCTGTTTTAAGGATTTTGCCCACAGCGTAATTTGAACAGGTTCCTCCTCTTCCGCCGATAATATGATAATAGTAAGCATCTAAATTAGAGCCATAAGCATAGTCGCCACCGGTAGGATTACTGGATGACAGACCGTTTGTTTTTGGCATAGTCTCTCCCCACAGATTATAATAATCGTCGTTTGCTCTGTCATAAGAAATACAATCAATCTCCCCATCACCAAAGGAAATTGTGCTCGCCTCTTCACCCAGGGCTGTGTCGATATCAGCCTTTACGCCATCTGTCCATTTATAACTACAGGTTTTTTCTTTATCCGATATTGTGGTTTCTAGAGTTATGTACGTCTTAAGGTTGTCGTCTAGCTCGTTGTTTATTAGGCTAGTTATAGGCATATAGTCTTTGTAGACAACAAAATCACCAGAACCATCATCGTAATAATCTCCTATGGAGAGTCCGTTGCGATAACCCAGTAAACGAAGGGTTTTGTATTTTAGGTCATTTTCTTCGTACGGGTTCAACTCTTGGTCTTCGGTGTTGCTGCTCGTTTCTTTTTGCGGTTCGTTAGATGGGGTGTTTGGAGTGTTGTTGTTCTTGGCTATCATTCCATAAACGCCGAATCCGATACCACAAACGGCTACGATGCACGCTATAGCTGTAGCTATTTTGAGCCCTTTGCCGGATTTTGGTTTGTCGTTTGCCATTGGCATTGGCGTTTGTGTTGCCGGTGTTACTGGTGCTGCTGGTGTTACGGGCGCTCCAGTGGTCTTATTTTGTTCCATCAAAATCCTCCATTGTAATACTTATGCTTTTATCATAGCACATTTTGGGGATTATTTGGCGCGTTTTTTGGAACGGATGAAGGAAATGCGCCAGCGGAGATGGACGGTGTGGAGCCAGAATTTCTCGGTTAGAGCGGGATGCGGGCCGAGCCAGGATTTGAGATTCTGGTAGGAAGTTTGCCAGTTTTGCCAATTGATGGCAGTGCGGTTGATGGTGCTGGTGCTGGTGCCGAAATTATAAACATACAGAGGTTTTAACACAAAATTAATGGTGCCAGTGGTCTTGTCAAGGTAATCGAGGACGAATTTGGTGTCTTCGGCGAAGTTGAGGGATTTGTCGAATTGGAGAGATTTGACGGTTTTGGTACGGTAGAGTTTGTTGACGGAAGAGTACATGCGGCCGTCCACGGCGAGTAAATATAATATATAGGCTTTTCTTGATTCGGATTTACGAGGGGGACGAAGGGGATTGATGTAAACATCGTTTGCGGTGTTCTGTTTCAGACGTTTATAGTGCATGCCGCAGACGGAGAGGGAAGCGTTGGCGTCATTAAATGGCGCGAGGAGGTCTGCTATAAAAGTTGGCTTGATTTTGTCGTCAGCGTCAATGAAACTGATATAATCACCGGTAGCTTTCTTGATGCCGTTGTTTCTGGCAGTGGATTGGCCTTGGTTTTTTTGATGGATTACGGTGATACGGGGGTCTTTCTTCGCATATTTGTCAGCGATTTTGCCGGAATCGTCGGTGGCTCCGTCGTCTACTAGGATGATTTCTAGGTTTCCATAAGTCTGGGACACAACGGAATCAAGACAGGACGGTAGATATTTAGAAGTATTATAAATAGGAATGACAATAGAAACTAAAGGATTTGTTTTCATATTAAGTATTATAGCATATGGACAGAAATTGATTTTTGGTGTATAATATACGCGTTTATTTAAGGGAAGATTGGTATGGAAAAGGGAAAAATCAGTGGTGAGACTCAGGGGGAGATTTTTGGTAATGAGAACGTGATTAGGGTGAGGGGGGCGAGACAGAATAATTTGCATGATCTTGATGTTGATATTCCGAGAGATAAGCTGGTGATCATTACTGGGTTATCTGGGTCGGGTAAATCTTCCTTAGCTTTTGATACGATTTATGCGGAAGGACAGAGGCGATATGTGGAATCGCTGTCGTCTTACGCTAGGATGTTCCTCGGAATTATGGATAAGCCGGATGTCGATTCGATCACGGGGCTTAGCCCGGCGATATCGATCGATCAGAAATCTACTTCTAGGAATCCGCGTTCGACAGTGGCGACGGTGACAGAGGTATATGATTATTTGCGTTTGCTTTTTGCTAGGGTTGGGGTGCCACACTGTCCGATTTGTCATAAAGAGGTGAGCCGAAGGTCGGTGGAAGATATCGTAAATGAAGTAATGAAGTTGCCACTAGGGTCGAAATGCATGTTGCTTGCGCCAATCGTATCAGCGAAAAAGGGTGAATTTGCGCATATTCCAGAGCAGTATTCGGCGCGAGGGTTTTCACGAGTGAGAGTGGATGGGATTATTTATGCGTTAGACGAATTCCCGGAATTAAACAAAAACGAAAGACATGATATTGAAATAGTGGTGGATAGATTTGTGCTGTCGCCAGAGATGCGAAGTAGAATTGCTGGGTCAATTGAGCAGGCTCTAGAGATGGGGCAGGGGATCATGCAAATTCTAAGAGTGACAGATAATTCGACAGCGGTAGGAGAAACGAGGATTGGAGCATCTAATTCGGAGGTTTTGTCTTATTCACAGAGGTACGCTTGTCCGGACCATCCGGAAGAATTGATCCCGGAGCTTACGCCAAGACTATTCTCATTCAATGCGCCAGAGGGGGCATGCCCAGTATGTACGGGGCTTGGAACGAGGATGGAGATAGATCCGGCACTCGTATTTAATAATAATTTGACGATCGCAGAGGGCGGGATTCGGCCATTTAACAGAGTGGGGCAGGATTCGTGGTGGCTGAAAAGATTGATGGCGGTGGGTCTAAAACATGATTTTAATGTATATACACCGATTGGGGAACTGAGCGAAGAAGTGCGGCATATGATTTTGTATGGAACTGGTGACGAAAAGTATGAGATGAAGATCAGCGGGTCAGGGCGATTTGCGGACGGCACGATTTATGAAACGACATATGAGGGTGTGATCCCGATGCTTGAGAGGCGATATCATGATCCGAAGGTTTCAGATTTTACAAAACATGATATTGAGAGGTTCATGAGAGTAAGGCAGTGCCAAGAATGTCACGGGGCGAGACTTAAACCTGTGGTTCTTGCGGTGACGGTACACGATCTTAATATCGTGGATATGTGCAATCTTGATGTGGATGCGGCGCTTGAAGTATTGTCGCAGGATTTGGGATTCTCTGAATCTGAGAAGATGATTGCGGACCCAATTTTGAAGGAAATACGCGAGAGGGTGAAATTCATGCAGGATGTGGGGCTTGGGTATTTGGAGCTGGGGCGCGCAGCTAATACTTTGTCGGGCGGTGAAGCTCAGAGAATTAGGTTGGCGACACAAATTGGCTCGGGGCTTCAGGGTGTGTTATATGTGCTAGATGAGCCTTCAATTGGCTTACACCAGAGAGACAATGACAAGCTGATTGCGACTTTGAAGCATTTAAGAGATTTGAAAAACACCGTGCTTGTAGTGGAGCACGATGAAGATACGATGCTTTCTAGCGATTATATTATTGATATTGGACCTGGTGCGGGTGCGCTAGGTGGTAAGTTGGTGGCCGCTGGTACTCCGGAAGAAGTGATGAATAATCCAGATTCCATTACGGGTAAATATTTGTCTGGGGCTTTGACGATCCCTGTACCGAAGAAGAGGCGAAAAGCAAAACGTGGCCAAGAACTTGTAGTGGTGGGAGCTAGAGAAAACAATTTGAAGAATATCGATGTGCATTTCCCGCTAGGAGTAATGACGGTGGTGTCTGGAGTGAGTGGATCAGGGAAGTCTACTTTGGTGAACTCTATCTTGGCAAATGAGCTTTTGGCGCGTCTCCACCGTGCACAAACGGTGTCGGGGCTACACGATAAGATTGAGGGGATATCGAATTTGAATAAGGTGATCGTGATTGACCAATCGCCGATCGGTAGGACGCCGCGCTCCAACCCAGCAACTTATACTGGGGTGTTTACTGCGATTCGTGAATTATTTGCTTCTCAACCTGAGGCGGAGATACGTGGATATAAGGCTGGCAGGTTTTCATTTAACGTAAAGGGTGGTAGGTGCGAGCATTGTCAGGGGGACGGCGTAAATAAGATTGAAATGCATTTCTTGCCTGATGTGTATGTGACATGTCCGGCTTGTCATGGTAAGAGGTATAATGCGGAGGCCTTGGAAGTGAAATACAAGGGGAAGGATATTTCACAGGTGCTCGATATGACGATTGATGAGGCGGTGGAATTCTTTTCTAACGTGCCGTCGATTGCTTCGAAACTTCGAACGATTCAAGAGGTGGGGCTAGGCTATATCCGTCTTGGTCAGCCGGCGACGACATTTTCGGGTGGTGAGGCGCAGAGGATTAAGCTCGCGACGGAGCTATCAAGGCGCTCAACTGGGAAGACTTTGTATATTCTCGATGAGCCGACTACGGGGCTCCACTCTGATGATGTAAAGAGGCTTCTTTCGATCCTGAACCGATTGGTGGACGGTGGAAATACGATGATTGTGATTGAGCATAATTTACATGTGATAAAATCAGCGGACTGGATTATAGATATGGGGCCAGAAGGGGGCCTCAAGGGTGGACAGGTGGTAGCAGAGGGAACGCCAGAGGATTTAGCGAAGTCGGCAAAGACGCCAACAGGGGAATATTTGAGGAAATATCTAAAGAATTAGGTTCTTATGGCTTGGAAAAATGATCAGGTTTCGGCGGACGAAACTAAAAAGATAGTGGAACTCGCTGAGAAGTGCTTGAGAGCGGAGGGGGATTTTGTTGAAATGGGATGCTATAAAGGTGACACTTCGCTGCTTCTCGCGGAGGTTTTGAAGAGTTATAACAGGGGTAATTCTGTGGAAAACCCTGTGGATAAGTCTATGGATAACTTGTGGAAAAGTGGTGAAAAAGTAGTGGATAAGGATGGTGGTGGAAAACTAAAGAAACGGCTGTGGATTTATGATTCTTTTGAGGGTTTACCAGAGAAGAGTAAGTATGATGAGTCGGTACTTGGTGTGGATTTTAAGGGTGGGGAGCTCACGGTGACAAAGAGGGGAGTGAAGGAAAGGTTTCTCAGGGCAGGGCTACCTGTGCCAGTGATTACAAAGGCGTGGTTTTCGGATTTGACCTCTGATGATTTGCCACCGGTGATTTCGTTTTCTTTTCTAGATGGAGATTTTTATGAGTCGATTCGGGATTCTTTGAGACTGGTGGCACCGAAGATGAGTAAGGGTGGCGTGATGGTGATACATGATTATAGTAATCCGGCTCTTCCAGGGGTGAAAAAGGCGGTGGACGAATGGGGCGGCGCAAAAGAAGGTGGGTTTAAGGTTGTACTATTATAAATAGAATGGGATGGGGGCGCAACCTGCTATTTTGTGGTATAATTGCGGAAAGGAGAAAAAATGGCAACAAATATTACAAAAATCTTTTTAGTTCTTAATTCCGGGTCATCTTCGGAGAAGTTTTCGCTTTATGAGGGTGAAGATGAGGTCTGTTCGCTCTATTTTGAGGGGATCGAAGAGGATGGCAAGAAGAAATTTATCTGTACGATTACGCGGGCAGATGGTTCGGAAGAATTGATCGATAAGAAATGGGATTCCCTAGACGAGGCGTTTAAGGAAGCCAAGGCAATCTTCGAGAAGGAAGGCTTTATTAATGAGGCGCATCCTCTAGATGGTATCTTAGTAAGGACGCCAGCGGCAGGGAAATATTTCACGCAGCATCACATTGCAGATGATGAAACGTTTGTGGAGCTTGAGAAAGCAAAACTTACTTATCCGTTACATGTACCGGGCGCCATTAGAGGGCTCAAAAATGCAATGGCGGCATTTCCTGGTATTCCAGTGCTTACGATGAGTGATTCAGAGGCGCTTACCAGAGATTCGCGTCGTGACAACGACTATGCTTTGCCGGCTGAGGTGGTGGAAGAATTTGAGTTAGCAAGATATGGTGCGCATGGTTCATCATATGGCTTTATCATTGGTAGGGTAAAAGAACTCGGGATTTTGGCAGACAAGATGATCGTGTGTCACCTTGGTTCTGGTTGCTCGGTGACTGGATTTATCGACGGTGAACCGGCTTACACCTCGATGGGCGAGACTCCGCTTGAAGGATTGATGTCGTCTACGAGGACTGGTTCGATTGACCCGACGATCGGGGCTCTTCTTGGTGAGAAACTAGGTGCTGAGGAGGCAATTAAGGTAATGATCAAGCAATCTGGGCTCGTAGCACTTGCTGGTTCTTCGGATATGCGCGAGATTATTGCTGGAGCTGAAGAAGATGATGAAAAAGCTGCAAAGGCATTTGATATGTTTATTGATGGGGTTGCCGGTAAGATTGGTGAGTTTGCAGCAAAGATGGGCGGAGTAGATGCGATTGTATTTACAGCAACCATTGGCGAGAGATCTTTCCCAGTACGTAACGCAATAATGGATAAATTGGAGTTTATGGGCTTTAAGCTTAGGGGCGACGTTTCGGTTGACAAGAGCGCAGGATATGCGAATATCGCTACTGAGGGATCGAAGCCAGTATATATTATTCCGACAAACGAAGCGGCTTATATGATTAAGAAAGCTTCGGAATTATTGGACGCTGAATAGTAAAAACAATAATTGGCACTCGGGGGTTTACAGTGCCAATTTTTGTGCTATAATTGGGGTAGAAAGAGGGTTATTTAGGCCCTGAAAGGAGAAAAATGACACTAAAACCGTTAAAAGATCGCGTAGTAGCGGTAGTGGAGAAACCGCTAGAAAAGACTAAATCCGGAATACTACTTGGTGAGGCAAAAGAGAAACCGGCATATGCAGTGGTAGAGTCGGTAGGTCCTGAAGTTAAGGCCGTAAAGAAGGGCGACAAGATCGTTTACAAAGAGTACTCAACTACTGATCTTAAGATTGACGACAAAGAATATATTATTTTGAAAGAAGAAGATATTTTGGCTACGATGTAGCAGATAAGAAGGAGAAAAAATGGCAAAGAAGATTTATTATGAAGCAGAAGCGCGTGAGAAGGTGCTATCTGGCGCAAAACAATTATACGATGCAGTGAAAGTGACATTTGGCCCTAAGGGTAAAAATGTGATTATTGAGAAAGAATATGGTTCACCAGTGATCACTCACGACGGCGTAACTGTGGCTGAAGCGGTGGAGCTTCCAAATAAGGATGAGACTCTCGGTGAAGCTGTGGGGGCGAAATTAATCAAGACGGCTGCACAGAAGCTTAATAAGGTTGCGGGTGATGGTACTACTACTGTGACGGTGTTGACCTATAATATTTTGAATGAAGCAAATAAGTTGATTGCGGCAGGGATGAATCCGATGGAACTTCGCCGTGGGATCGAAAAAGCTGGCGCGGATATTGTAGCTGGGATCGATAAAGTTTCTGAGAAGATTGAGGGGGATTCTTCGAAGGTGGCAGAAGTTGCAACTATTTCAGCTGGTGATAATGAAATTGGTAAGCTAATTGCTGAGGTAATTTCAAAGATCGGCAAAGATGGCGTAGTGACAGTAGAAGCTGGTCAGGGGCTTGAAATGGAGCAGGAAATTGTGGAAGGGTTCTCATATGATAAGGGATACTCTTCACCATTCTTTGTGACAGACGTAAATAGGCAAGAGGCGGTGTTTGAGAAGCCACTAATCTTGGTAACCGATAAGAAGATTTCGGCAGCGAATGATATTTTGCCTTTGCTTGAGAAAGTAGCTCAGACTGGAAAGAAGGATCTAGTAATTATTGCTGAGGAAGTTGAAGGTGAGGCATTGAGCCTGCTCGTCCTCAACAAGCTTAAGGGTGTGTTTAACTCTTTGGTGCTTAAGGCTCCTTCGTTTGGTGATAGACGAAAAGAAATTATGGAAGACATCGCTATTTTGACGGATGCGACTTTGGTGTCGGCTGACAAGGGACTGAAACTAGAGGAAGTGGGGCTTGAGGTGCTTGGCACCGCAAATAAAGTTATTGCCGAGAAAGATTCAACGACTATCATTAAGGGCGCTGGCGACAAGAAGGCGGTGGCTGATAGGATTGCACTGATTCATACGTTTGCTGGAAATGCTAGAAGCGATTATGAGCGTGAAGAGTTCGAGAAGAGAGCGGCGGCTCTATCTGGCAAGGTAGCCGTGATTAAGGTAGGTGGGGCGACTGAAACTGAGATCGACGAAAAGAAATTCCGCGTGGACGATGCGGTGGCTGCAACTAAGGCAGCGCTAGCTGAGGGAATTGTAACCGGTGGTGGCGTTACTTTGGTGAATCTCGCTAGCAAGCTAGACGCAGAAGATGCAGGTGCTAGGATTGTGCGTGACGCCCTTAAGGCACCATTTGTACACATCATGGAGAACGCAGGACTAAATGCGCAGGCTTTGCTCGCTGAGGTTGAGAATGCGAAGGTTGGATTCGGAGTTAACGTAATGACGCCGGAGAAGGGCTTGGTAGACCTTAAAAAGGCAGGTGTGATTGACCCGGCTAAGGTAACAAAGGAAGCGGTTAAGAATGCTACTTCGATAGCGGCGACGGCAATTACGATGGGTGCTTTAATTTGTGAAATTCCAGAAGAGAAGCCAACTGTCGGCGGTGGCGATATGGGAGGAATGTACTAGATGCATTAAAAAATGAGGCCGTGAGGTCTCATTTTTTAATGGTTTATTATTGGTTTTCGTTTGTTTCGGTGGGCTCGGATTCTGCTGGGGCTTGCTCTTCGGCTGGCTCTTCGGTTCCTTCACCAGTTTCTTCTACTAAGCCTTCAGCTGTGTAGGTTTTGGCGGTAAAGACTTTGAATGTGGCGGAATTGAGCTGATCTTCGGTTAACTCTGTGTAGATAAAGGTATCAAAGATCACAAATTGATCTGGTTCAAGACCTTCGGCGTAGGTTGAGGATGTCTCGAGAAGATTGCCATCTCTGTCATATGCACCGATAGTCGCAGCGATGGAAGTTGTCTCTTTGGAGATGTTTTTAACTTTGACGACAACGGCTTTGTTTTTTTCGGTGTCAGGGTTATCAATATCTTTGTAGCCCTCGATGGTGACTTCAGCATATTGCTTCAGGGTATCTTCGGTTTCTTTTCTCTCTTCTTCGCTTAAGCGTTGACCTTGAGAATCATCTCCTTCGCCACCGATATTATTCTTATTATTATTTATGATTACGAATGCTATTACTCCGGCAATAATACAGAGCACTACGATGGTGACAATAGTTATGATTAGATTTTTATTGTTACCTTTTTTCTTAGGTGCTTTTGCCTGGCTGACTGTTGGCTGCTCGTTATGATTATCCATTTTTCCTCCACATTTATTATAAATTTATTATATCAAATCTTTTAGCAATAATCCAAAAGATTATGGTTAAAAAACCTCCGAATGAAGTCGGAGGTTTTTTGTTTTGTTGCTTACATCTTGTCGATAGATTCGATGAGGTAGAGAAGCGCATTAGCGCGTTCGGTGTCGTCAGAGATATCTTTGGCGGCTTTGTAGGCGGGTTCCAAAATAGTGTAATCGCGCAAATCTTCGAATACATCGCGATAAATGCCGAATTTTTGGGAAGCATTCATGTCTAGCCTGTCGAGGAGAGGAAGTAAATCGCGAAGCGCGGCTTCTTTGATTTGATGCATGTTAAGAGAAGCTGGTTCTGGTTCCTTAGTTTCGACTGGGGCTTCGATGATTGGAGCGGGGGTAGGAGCTAGTTCAGGGGCTGGCGGCATAGCCATTTCAACTGGAGCCGGTTCTGGGGCAGGAGCGGGGGCAGGAGCATTCAAATCTGGGATATTGACTGCATCGATTGGAGCAATCGTTTCCTCAGCGGGGGCGACGACTTCGAGCGTTGCTTCTGGGAATGGCCCGACTGGTTCACCTAGTTCGCCGGTGTCACCTTCTGGTACAGAAGATGGAGCAGCTACTGGGTCTGAAAAAACAGGGTCTATGTTAGTGTTGTTTGTAATGTCGTCGATTGCTTTTTGCAGATTGTTGTCTACTGTTGGTTGATTTTGGTCCATTTTGCCCACCTTTTAATATTAATACTTATGTTAATTATAGCACAGATTTCTAAATGCGCAAGAAATTTACGATTTTATCCAGGAAATCTAACTTGACTTCTTCCATCGGTAAGTGGTTGCCTAGGATGTCTACGATTTGTTCGCCGTTGCCTTCGCTGAAGTAGACTTTAGTGCTGAGACCGAAACGTTTCTTGGGGATAAGAACAGCAGAGAAGTATTCGTCTTCTTTGAGGATGCCGAAAGCTTTGAAGTCGGCAAACTTATGTAGAGTTGTACCTTCGGTGAGACCTTCGTTGTCTAGTTTGTAATTGATTTTACGGGGTGGGCGGAAGATTGAAACAAGAATTACAATGACGCTGAGGATGATTAAAATAAGAAAAGTCCACCAACCTAGGAAAACTGAAAGAACGCAGAGGCCGGCTGAAATGACAAATAGGCCAACGTACCACCATGCGCTGCGGTCGCGAACGATGTATTCTTCGGCTTGCCAAGAGATATCCTTTAATGCTTTTGCCATGATTTCATTGTATCATAAATGCATAAAATGTGGTAGAATAGTGTGAATGGAGGGTTACCCAAGTGGCTGAAGGGGACGGTTTGCTAAATCGTTAGTCTGGAGTGATCTGGAGCGGGAGTTCGAATCTCCCACCCTCCGCCAAGCCCTGAAGGGCCTTTTTTTATGGTCGATTCGTACCTTCGGTGCGAATCTCCCACCCTCCGCCAAGCCCTGAAGGGCCTTTTTTTATGGTCGATTCGTACCTTCGGTGCGAATCTCCCACCCTCCGCCAAGCTCTGGCGAGCTCTTTTTTTTTGGGCGCTTGAGGAGTGGCGAGATTATGTACCTCCCATTTTTAGGATTTACACTTTTTCAAAATATGGTATAATGAGGGTATGAAAAAGATGCTAAAAGTAATATTACCAGTATTATTAATTGCGGGGATGGTTGGGTTAGTATTAATGCCTAGCGTTTCTGCTATGACTTTACAAGAGGGCGCAGAAGCCGCACGCTGTGATGGATGTCCAGAAGATCTTTTCGGTGATACTGGTGTGTTTAAGCAAGTTACGAACACTGTGCTTTATATCGTAGGTATTATTGCTGTTATTATGCTAATTATTGGTGGTATTAAATATGTTGTATCTGGTGGCGACTCTAAGAAAGTAACCGATGCGAAAAATACTGTTCTCTATGCGATTATTGGTCTTATTATTGCGTTTCTAGCGTTTGCAATCGTGAACTTTGTAATTTCGGCACTACCGAGTTCGAAGTCTGCAGGTGAACAGGCGCAAACCTCTTATCTAATCGAGACGGCTTAGAGCGAGAATTGATAAAGTAGTTTTGGAAACTCCGCAACTGCGGAGTTTTTTGGTTGCCGCTTTTAGGCTGGCGCCTGTGGTCCAGACATCGTCTAAGAGGATATAGTTTGCTAGAGGGTCTAGCTTAGCTTTATGATTTATTTCGTAGGCGGAGTTTGCTTGAGCTTTACGGTCTCTCATGTTTGAGCCGACTTGGACTTTGGAGTCGGTCCTTATGAGAGCTTTCTGCACTGAGAAATTGGGGCGTTTTCTTGCTAAGTGCCTGGCTATTAGTAGAGTATGGTCGAACCCTCTCTCGCGGACGTGGCGGTGAATTGTTGGCAAGGGAACAATAAAAGTGGGGCCAGTGAAGGGCGGGAGGATTTGGTCTATCATATCAGCGAGATGGTGAGCTAGGGGGCGGACAGATTTGTATTTGTAGTCGTGAATGAGCGCGGCGAGGAGATCGGAGCGTTCGCCAAGGATAAAAGTGGGCGGTAGGGGATCGTGCGACTTGACTTTGTTGCAATGGGGACAAGTGCCGCTAGCGTTTGTGTTTTTGCAAATTGGACAAAGATTTTGGTGGTGGTCTAGAATGTATTTTTTACAATGATCACAAAGAGCGTCACCGATACGGCCACAACCCCTACAAGAGTGAGGCGAGAGAAGATCCAAAATGCTAGCGAATGTTGTATTATTTACATTAATTGGCATGATTTGCTTGATTTTACTACGAATATGATATAAAATACAAGCATAACAATATAAGTGGAGGAAATATGGCTCGTACAAATAGTGACGATTTGCTGATGGAGGATGACCTCGCTGCGGCTTTCCTTGGCAATGATGAGGAGCTAGTGGCTCCAGTTGAGACCGAGGAGACTGCGATCATTGAGGAAGAAATCCCTCAAGATGAACTCGGCGAATCAGTAGAAGATGAGTGGGACAATACCGACGATTTCCCAGGACAACTAGCTGTAGATGTCTATGAAACCGCCGATAAATTAGTAGTAAAAGCTAGGACCGCTGGCATCTCAAAATCAGATCTCGATGTCAGTATTTCTGACAATATTTTGACTATTTCCGGTGTTTTGTCAGGGGGTGAGGACGAGCAAACTACTAGATGGCATATTCAGGAATGTTATTGGGGTGAGTTTTCGAGAACGATTGCTCTTCCAGTACAGGTACGCGAAGACGAGAACAGTGTAAAGGCTGAGCTAAAAGACGGTGTCCTTACGATTACTTTCGAAAAGGAAAAGACTGAGCAACCAAAGAAAATCGCTATTCAGTAAGAAAAACCCTTCGTAATTGAAGGGTTTTTTGATGCAAAAATTTTAAGAAGTATCTTGGTGTTATTGATAGTAACAAGAAAAACGCCCCTGATGGGGCGTTTTGGCTATTGACCGCTTTTAAGAATGTTTACGATTACGAAGTTGACAATAGCAAAGGCAAGGACACAAATGACAAGACCAATTACACCATATAATATAGTATCTCTAGCCTTTTTGACTTTCGTAGCTTCGCCAGAAGACATCATATAGTTGATACCACCGATGATGATAATTACTACTGCAGCGAGACCAAGCACGCCAATAACTGCATTAATGATGTTAACTATAGTTTCGTTTAGAGGTTTTTCGTTTCCAAAAGTATTTACTTTGTGTTCACCAGAAGTGTATGCGGCGAATTTTGATACTATATCTTTCATTTTGTTCCTTTATTTAAGTTTGGTTATATTATAATGCGATTTTTGAAAATTAGCAAGTGCTCATCCTTATTTTTATGATTATTAACTGGTTGGTGGGCTATTAATGATCCCAACTGCGAAGTTGACTATGGCGAAAGCGAGGACGCAGATGGCGAGACCGATAACGGCATAGAGAATAGTTTTCCGGGCTTTTTCAACTTTAGCAGCTTCGCCAGAGGAAGTCATGTAAGAAATGCCGCCGATAATGATAAACACTACGGCTACTAAGCCGAGGACACTGATGACGGCGTTGATAATACCAATGACTATGCCGGGTACCTTGTCTGCGTTATTGTTGCAGCCAGCTGCTTCTTTAACGGACTTCGGCACATCAAGGTTGCAGACGTTGCTGTTTGGTTCTTTTGCTGCAAGAGTAGGTGCGACAGGGCAAAACGATGCTAGACTTGCAAGTAATAGCACTGCCGGCATAATTATTTTAAGTAGTTTTTTGGACATTTTGTTCCTCCTTGTTTATTTGATATGAGATGTAACTGTTGTTAATGTAGGCATGAGTTCTGGCATTGTTGATGACGCTAGTAACAAAGCCTGTGACGATTTCGGCGAGGGCGACAATGGCGAGGCCGATGACGGCATAGAGAATGGTTTTTCTAGCTTTTTCAACTTTGGCAGCTTCGCCAGAGGAAGTCATATACGAGATACCACCGATAACAATGAAAATAGCGGCGACAAGTCCGGCGACACCAATAACCCATTGGATGGTACCGGAAATCATAGTTGCGGCTGTAACGCAACCTTTTTCGCTGTAGCATTGCGAAAGGGTGCCATTTGCGCCAATTAGGACAAACCTAAGAGCATTGAAAATAATGTTTGCGGTAAGAACGATGCCGAGACCGATGAAAGCGTTAGTAATAGTCTTTTTGCCGTTTGCGAGCTTGGTAGCATCCCCGCCAGAAAGAAGATAGAGGTAGCCTCCATAAATAACGAATCCTAGGACGAGATAGGCGGCTAGGACGGTAATGTCGGCGGCAACATTAGCGGCGATTTTCCAAATGTTAGTCTTTAGAGTTGTCTCGTCATTAATGTCGGTTATACCATAGCACCATGAAGTGAGACCAGCGAAAGATTCTGAACAGCTGCCGACATCAACATATTGTGCGGCGGATACTGGGGTAGAAGCAACAAAAAGGACGCTAGACATCGAAATTAGAACTGCGGATATTTTTTTGAGGATCTTATTCATTTTGTTAATTCTTTTATATAATTATCTTATCATAAACCTATAAAAAGTCCAGGTTTCTTTTCGAAAATTCATTGACTTAACAGGTTGGAATTTGTATAATATTGTTATGCTTATAAAAGACAGTAAAGGAAGAATGGGATAGATACTGTAAATGATCGTACATATTTTCAATGATAGGGCTTTTGTTTCGCAGGTCTTATCTTCAAAAGGTGGTGGTATGTATCCGGTGTATATTGGTGGCGAGCTGGTTGCCAATATTATTGCTGACAAAGATAATTGGACCATTAAACTGTCGCATAAGTTTTCTTCAAAGGATATTTATTTTGAACAACCGAGGCTAGAGCCTTATAAGATTTATATTTTGACTTCGAAGATCAGCGGGGAAAGTTTCTTCCTGATTATGACGCCGAGGTTTAACTCTGAGCTTAAGTCATACGATATTTTTAATGCTGTGACGATCGGCACCGACCCAAATTGTGATGTGTATTTTCCGTTGGAGTTTAGTAAGACTGAATATATGCAAATTAAGCTGGTTGACTCCAGGTGGCTGGTTGAGACCAATTCACCGTTTTTCTTCATTTCTGGTGAGCGGGCGAGAAGTGGGCAGGAGATTTTGAGTGGGGATACGATTTTCTTCTATGGCGTAAAGGTGATTTTCTTGAATGGGAAGCTACTCATTGACTCTTCGAAGGAATTGGTCGAAAAGGAAACGATCAAATTGAAGGTGAGCGAGAGGAGTGCGCCGTCATCATTAATGAAGAGTAGCGAAAAACCAGTTGCGCAGGAGGCGGTGCCGCTTTATAGTGAAAAGGATTATTTTTATAAATCACCACGACTTAATTATATGGTTGAACCAGTGGCGGTGGAGATTGATGCGCCGCCAGAGCCTGACAAAGGTAATGATATGCCGGTGATTTTGACGGTTGGGCCACAGCTCACTATGGCGGGCGTGTCGGTGATGTCAATGATAGGAATGATTATGTCTGCGTCGTCTGGTAATGGCGGTAAGATGATGATGGGCATTTCTATTGGTACGATGATACTTACGTTGACTGGGACCTTGCTTTGGCCAATGATTACGCGAAAGTTCAACAAGCGAAGACTGAGGAAAAAGGAAGAGAAACGCCAGAAGAAGTACGAAGAGTACTTGAACCAAAAACAGAATTTGATTAACTTTATTAAAGCAAATCAAAAGCAAACGATGGTAGAAAACCATCCGGAGCCAGAGCAATGCGCGACAATTATTGAGGGGAAGACAAAGGAATTGTGGCAGAGAAATATTAGCCATGGCGATTTCTTGACCGTTAGACTGGGGCTTGGTAAAGTACCGACGGCAATTCAGATTGAGAGACCCAAGGAACAATTTTCTATTGACGACGACGATTCGTTATTCTTGGCTTTAAAGAAGACAGTAAACGACGCATTGACTATTGATGCTGCACCAATTCTTTATGATTTGAAGACAAGCAATATTAGTGCAATTGTGGGTGATAGTGGGATAGTCAATAGCTTCATGGACTGTCTTTTCTTGCAGCTTCTTACATTCCATGCGTATAATGACCTTAAGATCGTGGTCTTCACAAAAGAGCCACGTAAATGGGATTATCTTAGGGCGGTGCCACATTGCTGGAATGGGCAGAGGACAAGTAGGTATTTTTGTACTTCGGTGGATAAAATGACGACTATATCCGGTGAACTCGAGAAGGTATTCAATGCGAGAGCGGCAAATGACGAGGAAGTACAACTTGAAGATGATGGGGCTGAACATGAGTCGAAATCAAGCTATAAGGATTTTAGACCATATTATTTATTTGTAGTGGATGATATGGCAGCGGTCAGGAATGTGCCGATAATTAACAAGATACTTCATTATAGGAGAAATATTGGGTTTTCAATCATTGCGACGACACAGAGTGTCTCGTCACTACCGAATGAGACGACTGATTTTGTCTTTGTTTCTCGTCAAGCTTCGACGGTTACTTCTGGTGATACTAATACAGGCAAAGAAATGTTCATGGCTGATTTCAACAATGGGCGAGTCAATATGCATCTTGTCGCTCAGAGTCTTGCTAATATTCCAGTGCCGGCTGAGAAGGGAAAATTTGAGTTACCAAAATCGGTATCATTCCTTGAGCTTTATAATTTTGGCCGAGTGGAGCAATTAAACAGCCTTGCGAGATGGAATAATAATAATCCGTCTGTGAGCCTCTCGGTGCCGATCGGGATTGATCAAAATAATGAGATATTCACGATGGATATTCACGAAAAAGCTTATGGGCCGCATGGGTTGATTGCGGGTACGACTGGTTCTGGTAAGTCGGAATGGATCGTGACCTATATTCTATCTCTTGCGGTGAACTTTAGCCCGGATGAAGTGCAATTTGTGTTGATCGATTATAAGGGTGGCGGTCTTGCGAAGAGCTTTGAGAATGCGGAATTGAATATTAAGTTACCGCATCTTGCTGGGACGATTACAAACCTTGATAAATCGGAGATTTTCCGTTCAATTTCTGCTATCGAGTCGGAACTTAAGCGTCGTCAATCAATATTTAACGCGGCGCGTGAGAAACTCAAAGAGGGGTCGATGAACATTTATAAGTATCAGCAGTACTATAGGAAGGGTATGGTGGATCAGCCGATGAGTCATCTCCTGATTATTTGTGATGAGTTTGCCGAGCTTAAGCAACAAGAGCCGGATTTCATGGACCAGTTAATATCGACGGCTAGGGTCGGGCGTTCGCTTGGGGTACACCTGATTCTTGCTACACAGAAGCCGAGTGGTGTGGTAAATGATCAGATTTGGTCTAACTCGAAGTTTAAGGTATGCCTCAAAGTTCAAGATAGAAGTGATTCGCAGGAAATTTTGAAGAAGCCGGATGCAGCATACCTCAAGCAAACTGGTACGTTCTATTTGCAGGTAGGGAATGATGATTATTATAATTTGGGGCAAGTTGCCTGGGCTGGGGCAAAGTACTATCCTTCGGATGTGGTTGAACATCAAATTGATGAGTCGATTGAATGTATTAATGATATTGGTCGCGTGGTGGAATCATTAAAAGAGAAAGCCGAGGTAAAGGAAGCTCAGGGTGAGGAGTTGATTAATATCGTGGGTTACATCTCGGAAGTGAGTAAGCAGGTGACTTTGAAAGGGCAGCCGCTATGGCTTACTAATATTGATCCGATTGTGATGCTGGCTGATTTGAAGAAAAAATATGGGCTTCAACCTGGGGCGAAATACACCTATGAAACACTTATCGGTGAGTATGACGAACCGAGAAAACAGCAGCAAGGGCCTCTTAAGATTGATCTTGCGGGTGGGAATATAGCGATTGTCGGTAAGGCTGATTCTAGTATTGAAAAATTGTTGTCCGTAATTATATGGTCTAGTATTGTTGATCATACTCCTGCTGAGATTTCTTATTATATTATTGATTTCGGTACGGAAACGATGAAAAAGTTTTCGAGATTTCCGCATGTAGGCGAGGTAGTATTCCAGGATGAGATCGATAAAGTGGCGGGAGTATTTGATCTTATAACAGAAGAGATGGAAAGACGAAAGAGCATCCTGTCGGATTATAATGGTTCGTTTGAGTATTACAATAAAGTTCAACAGGACAAGATGAATTTGATGGTGGTGATTATAAATAACTATGATGTCTTTGGTGAGGTATTGCCTAGGGCGATGGATTCGATCGGTGAATTGTTTAGGGATGCGCCAAGATATGGAATCATTTTTATAATCACGTCAAATACTACAAATGCTATTAGTACTAGATTGTTGCAGTTCTTTAATCATCATATTGTGATGCAGATGGCGGATGATAGCCAGTATAGGAATTTGACTGATTGTAGAAAAGGATTGATTCCGAAAAAGGTGGTGGGCCGAGGCATTTGCAAAACAGACGCATCGAATGTTGATTCTTATTGTGAGTTCCAGACGGCTTTGATTGATAGTGAGGAGAAGGAGATTGAGACATTAAGGACATACGCGGACCAATGCATTGACTATTATAAGTGTAAGGTGAAGCAGTTAACAAAGATTCCAGATGACGTGACGAGTGAGGATCTTGTTAAGTATTTGTCGGATCTTTCTGGTGTGCCGATAGGGCTCGATATTAGAGAGAAAGATATCACCAGGTATGATTTCATTAGCGACAAGCTTCACATTGTCACAGGGAAGAATATAGCAGAGAATATTTCGTTTATCTACGCTTTGGCCTCTATTATGTCGAAAATATCCAAAGTGAAAGTGCGTGTTATTGATATGCTCGGTATATTTAAGAAGCCGATGCTTGATATTAAGTTCTTTAATGAGAATTTTGATGCTTTGTTTGATGCGCTCGAAAATGATGTTAGGACTAGAACAGATACGCAGGATTACGCTGTCAGCTTGGTTATTGGGGCGGGTCAATACAAGAATTTCTTATCCAATGAGGGGATTGAGAAGTTCAAGAGTGTGTTCGAACATCTAGGAGAAAGTAAGAATTTGTCATATGTGCTCATTGATGATTATGACAAGGTGAGGCAGTTGCAGCTTGAAGAATGGTTTACGATGTTTAATAGCAGAGGGGTGTGGCTTGGGCAAGGTCTTGCGAACCAGAGCTTGTTTGACTGCAAAGAAGTACTTGATGAAGATAAGAAGTATGACTTCGAAGGTCTTGCATTTAATATTGCTGACGGCGACTACAAGGTAATTAAGACTATGATGGATAAGGATGAATAATGGAATATAAAGTACTTGTGAGACTATTTGTGCCGGAAATAGGGGAAGAATACGAGATTTATATCCCGATCAACAAATTTGTGGGCGAAGTTGTGGAATCAATAAACCAGCTGACCAATAGTATGTCATCTGGTATACTGCCGATAAAAGATGAAATCTATCTTATCAATAGGCAAACTGGGGCATGTTATTCAGGTGATACTTTGATTCGAGATACCGATATCAGAAATGGGACTGAACTGGTGATGATATTATAGGGTTGCACCCCTGTAATCGTTGAGACTTGATTACTGGGGTCGTTTTATCGGCTAAATATGGTATTACTATTGACATTTATGCTTAAGTGTGATATAATTTAGCTAAGTAACTATAAGTTAGTAACTGTTGTTCTTTAATACACCGATTTTAGGAGGAAGCTTATTATGAAGAAGAGAATAATTATGGCGTTTGTAGTTGTAGTAGCAGTAGCAGTGTTGGCAGTATCGGGTGTTGTTCTTGCGTCTTCGAGTACCAAGGTTGAGGCTCCGGTTTCACTTAAAGGAAAGACAATTTTCCTTGAAAATTCGGAGATAGGATTCATCATTAGCGATGAAAAAATCCCGGCCCTCGTGGAAGGACTTAAGGAGGCCGGTGCCGGTGAGTGCCTATTTGTGGAGCAAGTCGAAACCAATAAGCTTGTTATGGATTCGGCTACTGGGGTAAAATTCCTCACTGATGATGGGGAAGTATACTTCCAGGAAGGGTTGGATGTCTATGATATCGACCACGCAAGCGTGCAGTGGCTGATCGAAGGAAAGATCAAAAGGGGCAGTAACCCTATGATCGGAATGTACAACACACAATTTGGTGAGATTGACTACTTCGGCATTGCCGGATAGTCAAAAAAGACTCGAGCTCTTATTGGCTCGGGTCTTTTTCGTTTTTATGATTCGGTTATTGCTTCCGTTTCAGATGGTTCTGAGCCAATTGCTGGTAGTTCAGTGTCTGGCGCGAGAGTTTCTACCTCGCTTTCCAATGGCTCTGGGCTGGGCTCCGAAACATCTGACGTGACGTCGGTCGGCTCGGTTTTAGTCTCACTTGAACTTGGGTCAGGTTCTTTCGAGCTCTCTTCGGATGGTTTATTGTTATTGTTGGTCTCTGGGCTTGGTAATGATAATTCCTGCTCTTCTTCTTGAGATTTTTTGTTTGCCTCTACGGCTCTTACTTCTGCCGCGGAACTGGTTTCTGGAGGAGGAGGTGGAGTTTGTTGGGCGGTTTTTTCGTTAGGAAGAGGGTAATTGTCTTGTTTTTCTGGAGGGCTCGCTAAGTTTGGGATTTCTTGGGTCGGCGCTTCGTTGGTCGATGCAATTGGTATCTCTTCGGTTGGCGCTTCGTTTGTCGATGCAGTTGGTATCTCTTCGGTTGGCGCTTCGTTGCTCGATGCAATTGGTATCTCTTCGGTTGGCGCTTCGTTTGTCGATGCAGTTGGCGTCTCTTCGGTTGGCGCTTCGTTGGTCGATGTAATTGGCGCCTCTTCAACTGGGGTCTCATCAGTTGTCATAACTGGTGTCTCTTCGGCGGAGGCTTCAGATGCAGGCGCAATCGGTGATTCGCCATGATTGATCGAGATTTCTTCGGAATCGATCTCTTCGATAGCTGGATTTGCTGGGGTCTCTTCGGGAATTGTGTCGCTAATAGTAGTTTCACTTTCTGGGGCAGTAGGTATTTGGTCGCTACTCGATGTTTCATCGCTATGATTGATTGCGATTTCCGCTTCATTCATCGCGAGGTTTTCTTGATTATTTTCGTGATTGACTGAGAATTCGGCGTTTTCCATAGGTTTAATCTGTTATTTTTACCCTTGGGCTGTTTTTAGTAATCTTCGTAGTGGTTAAACGTGATGTATTTGTTTCGAAAGTTTCAGAAAGAGTTTCGTAGCAGGTATCAATTGCTTTCAATTTATTTTTTAAATTCTCGCATCCAGTGCTGAGATTTGTTAGAAGTGTATGTAGATTATCTAAGAATTCTTTGTATGGGAAATCTTCTGGCACGTCAAAGATAGCATAGTTAGCTGCCGATGATAGATCGTTTTTGCAGTCATTGAGATTGGACTTGCACTGTGGGCAGATGCCGTTTGATGGATAAACTAGCTTGGTCATTACTTTGCTCCATTATTTATTAATTTTTGTGATGAGAGTTTCTGTGCTGGATGCTTCATTTTTTAGCTCTTTGCTGATTTTTTTTAGATCACTAACAAGGTTGAGGTATGCTACTTTGTCGCGTGCGAGCGTGCTAAAATATTTTTTTGATGAGTCGCCAACCCATTCTCTGGTAACATCTGGGACATTTTCGAGTCTTTTGAATAGGGAGTTAAAATAACCGTCTAGGGTGTTGATGCGTTTAGACATTTCTGTCGCGATTCTTTCAACTTCGCTCGTGTTAATATATGAAATCATTCTTGTGCTCCTCTTTTGTATCGAAGCTTGTTCGGGTCCGTCGATGGATGAACTTGGCTAGGATCTGTTGGCAGTGTTGTAGTTTGTTCTGCTTCGGCCGCTTCGGCTGCTTGGCGTTCTGCTTCGGCTGCTTCAGCCGCTAGGCGTGCTGCTTCTGCTTCGGCTGCTTCTATTTTTTGTACTTCGGTTTTTGCACCTTGGATGGCATTGCCTAGGGCAGGGAGCACTATTTTGGTTATATTTGAATAGGTCGTGTTGACGATTCTTTTAAGGCTGTCAGCGCGGGAAGTAATTATAGCACTGTCGCCATTCACTTTATAGGTAGTCCCAATCTCACGACTGACACTACCTAAAAGTGGTGACGCCGACGATAATTTAGGAGTAATTTTACCCAGTTGTTCCTTAATAATGTTATATTTTCTAATGTTTTCTTGATAATCTGCCTTGGTAGTCACTGTAAAATTCTCCTAATAATTGTTGTTTAACCGATATCGCCGATATTTTTGGCTAGGTTTGAAATCGAAGAGGCATCTTTGGAAAAGTTGCTTCCGGCTACACCGAGTACTGATTTCCATGCGCTTTGTGCACTTAGAAGATTTACGCTTTCTTTATTGAGTGCATTAACGTATCTTTGTAATAGTTTCTTTGATTCATCAAGGAATGTGCGAATATCGTTTTCTAGTTTTTGGTTTTTGAATGCGAGATTTATATCTACTTCTGTATTCATCCCATCAAGAATAGAGTTGACATTTTCTACATAGGTGTTTATGTACTTTACATAACCATTTACTTGTTCTTCGCTCGCCATACCGACGACATCCTGCTTAGGAGTGAAACCTTTGAAATTAGTTATACCTGTGATGTTTTCAATGCCTTTTTTTGCTTCAGAGACATCTTCTCCAATATTGATAGTTTTGTTCGCTACATCTATTGTATTTTGTGTCATTTGTTTCTCTCCTTTTATTCTCCATATTTATTGACTAATTTTTCTTCGGCTTCCATGATTTTTTGCATTGCGGCATTGATTTCGTTTTCGATCGCGTTTTTGGTTGTTGTAAGAGCTTCGACGATTTTGCCAACATCGGATTTCATGTTTGCCTTAAAGTTATCGGCGGATGGACCTACCCAAATAGGATCAAGCCCAGTGCATAACGTATTGCAGTGTGCTTCTAATTGTTTAGCCCCTTTGTCTATGACTATCGTATTGATTTGTTTAATTAATTCTGCCGCACCGGATGCTTTTACTGCATCGCTTAATGCTCCGATATCTGTCCCCATACTATATTCTCCTTTCTGTGGACTGTTGATTTGGTATTATTTCTTTTTCCGACTTGATACTTTGTTGTGTTTCGCTGGCTGCCTCGTTGAAACCTACGGCGGCTTTCTTCATTCTCATTTCCCAGAACTTAACTACATTTTGCAAGTCTCTTGAGTAGTTTCTCAGATTGGACTTGACATTTGGGTACTGGGATTTGAGCGCGTTGTATTGTGAAATGATTGTTGTGCACGAAGGACTCCGATAATTATTTGGCAATTCTTTCATGAGATTATTAAGCTCATCGAAGATTGTGCCAATATCGTCATGGTATCTCAGTATTTCAACACTGAGAGCCATTAATTCTCCTTTTTTTATTCCAGCGATTACTTCTGTCATATTATTTTTTCTGTATTAGAGTTTTTATAGAGTGTGTATTGTGGTGTAGGGACCTCCTTTCCAGGTACTATTATATGGTTAAGCATTTTGGCTGTCAAGAGCTGGTGCTTTTGCTTAAAAATGAAGGTAAAAATGGGGTTTTGTCAAGATGGTGTTCTTGGGGAAAAAGGCCAATTTTTGTATTGACAAAAAAGCTTATGTGTGCTATAATTACGACAAGCCTTTATTGGGGGCGTTTTTATATGAGAGAAAAGAAGTGTTTTAAAGAGAGAATCAAACAGTCCTTTTTAGGGTACTTTTTTGCTTTTATTGTGATGATTGGTGGGGTTTTTGGTATTACGAGTACGCTTCTTGTGAGTGATGCCTATGCGGAACCTGAGACGACAGAGATAACTACTATTGATGGGTCTGATAGTGCTGACGAAAATAGTGATAACAACGGGGGCGAAGAGGCTACCGTAGAGAAGACTGAAGAGGAAAGGAAGAAGGAGGAGGAAGAAAGGGAACGAAAGGAACAGGAAGAGAAGGAGAAGGAGAAGAAGGAAAAGGAGAAGATGGGGGAGAATAAATGTAAGTCTGATCTTGAAGCGATTGGTTGGTTGGTTTGTCCGACTACAGGGAAAATTGCTGAGGCGGTGGATTGGCTTTATGGTACCATCGAGAAATTATTGGTAGTGAACCCGGTTGAAGCCAAGGATGGCACGCCGATTTATGAAATTTGGAAGTATTGTAGGGGGCTAACCAATATTATCTTTATCATTTTCCTGCTTGTGGTGATTTATTCGCAGCTTACGGGGTTAGGGATTAATAACTATGGACTAAAGAAGGCATTGCCGAAGCTGATTGTGGCGGCGGTATTGGTGAACCTCAGCTTCTTGGTTTGTCAACTAGGTATTGATTTGTCTAACATTATTGGTGATGGACTTCGAGGGGTGTTTACTTCGGTGCAAGATACTGTAATTGCGAATATGGAAGTGTCGCCTGAAGCGGTCGAGAGCATGAATCTTACTTACGCTGAGGCGTATGGTGCTCTTGCTGGTGGCGCGATGATTACGGTGGGGGCTGGGGCGGTATCGTTTGAAAATGGTACAATTTGGATGCTCATTCCTATCGTGCTTGGTGCTGTAGTGGCAGTTGCATCGGGGCTTATTACGATTGCTCTTCGTCAGGCAGTGGTGGCACTACTTGTGATGGTGGCACCGCTTGCTATAGTGGCGAATGTTCTACCA
The DNA here is from genome assembly GCA_017515105.1 of Candidatus Saccharimonadota bacterium. Classification (GTDB taxonomy): domain Bacteria; phylum Patescibacteriota; class Saccharimonadia; order Saccharimonadales; family Saccharimonadaceae; genus Nanosyncoccus. The sequence goes on along the minus strand of JAFWHO010000001.1, from coordinate 166,780 downwards.
AATACAGAGAAGTGGTTTAAAAAGTGGAAAGACTTGCTAGTGCAGATGTTGGTGTTCTATCCGGTGTTCTCGCTGCTGTTCGGAGCGTCTAGCTTGGCTGGTTTTGCGATTATTGCGGGTGCAAAGGATGCATTCTGGGTGATTGTTGGTATTGCCGTTCAGGTGTTCCCGCTGTTCTTTTCCTGGTCACTAATGAAAATGTCTGGTACGTTCCTTGGTACAATCAATACCAAAATGCGTGGACTTGCCGACAAGCCGTTGGCATCTACGAGGACTTGGGCGGATTCGCATCGCCAAGCCACCAAGGCAAAGCATTTGGCGTCTAGGCGTTCGTACACGCCGTCACTAGCTTTGATGCAGTATTTGTCAAATAGGAAGGTCGCCAGAGAGGCGGAGATGGCTGAGAACCAGGAGACGATTAAGAACAGAGGTCTTGCCTATAAGGCGTCTAGGGCCTATGATCAGGATGGTGCTGCTAATAAGAGAGGAGCAAGGGAATATGAGCAACAGGCGGATAATGCGGTATATAATAGGGCTATTGAGAGGCACAAGAACAATTTGAACAAGGGTCTCGGTGATCTTGAATTTCAGCCAAAGAAGACCGCTCTAGCTATGAGACTAAAGCAGCTTGATGTTGAGAATATTAATGCAAGTGATAATTTGAAGATGGAGAAAGCTAGAGGCGAGACGATTGAATATAACAATGCACTTAGCTTCCACCAGAGGATGGAGGATGCTGTAAATGCGCATTTTGATGAGGAGAATAAGGACACCAAGGGTTATAAACGTCACGATCTCGGATCTGCAGAAAAAAGAGCAGAAGCTGCGGCGCGTTATGAAATGGCTAAGGGTATTATGGAGGGCGACCTTCACGATACCCAGTACGCGGCGGCATATGCGGCGCAAGCTTATGATGCTCAGAAGAAACTTGTTGATGCGAAGATGTTTAAATACTTTGACCTAACACCGCCAACCAAGGATGTGGAATATAGGTTGAATGAGCTAACTGGGAAAGTTAATGCTACTAAGAATATCGATTCTATCGTGGCTGGCCTCCGTGTATTGAACCAGCGTGGTGATACCGATATGTTGAAATTGCAGCTTGATAATATTTTCACGAAAAACATCGGTGGTGGTGTGAAGTTGGGTACTCATGCATCACAGGCGTTGGCTAGTTTCTTGATGTTTGAAGTGAAGGATAACGACCCGTTCCTAAGGAGGTTTGGTAAGCATATTAACCTCGAGACTGCAAAGGTCTATAATAAGAGTGATCGTAAAGAAGAGTATGTCACATACGATGAGTATATAAGGGGTTATCATGTTGAGCCGGATGGCACGAGAATGTATGCTAAGAAGGATGCGGCTAAGTTGCTTGAAGGTACGTCGCTGGATAACATTGAGCGTACGGCGCTTTCGAGCTTGGATGACTCGTTGAAGAAGGCGTATGGGTATGACTCGAAGAACAAGACTAAGCCGTGGGATGTGGAAGGTTATTTGAAGAGGCGTGAAGATTTGCAGAGGGCGTTTGAGCCTGCATTCTTGTCGGCCAGTCTTAAGTGGATGTCTGGTAGCGAACAGATCAGCAGTGGTGTGAAATTCTGGACTGGTTATGAGATGGAGCCGCAGTACGATGCTGACGGTAACATCAGCTACAATTTGAAGCCGGTTTGGGAAAATGAAGAATTTAGAGACCATAAGGATAGAGTTAAAGATTATTATAATGGTATGGCTAGTGATTACTTTAAGGACCAAACGACTGGGCAGATTCTTAGTATGAGAACTGACTTTAGGGATGCTATGGTAGAACATATGCTTGAAAATTACCTTAATGGAAGCTCGGATGGAGAAAGTAGTAGGGAACGTCGTCGTAAATATGATGAAAAGCGTGCAGAGATCCAAACGAGGTATAGCAATGAATCTCCTGAGGATGCAGAGAAGAAGCGCGCTAACGATTTGAAGGATCTCAAGCTATCGTTGGCTGGTAAGCAAATACGAAAGGTCCTAGGTGAAACTGGTAAGTTGAAACAGATTTATCGCACGCGTCCGAGTGGTACCGCTATTAACGCAAAAGACTGGCTACGTAAATTGGTGCTTCTGGATGACGAGGAAGCGTTGAGGCGAGAAGTGGATTACTACGATCAGAGGAATAGTAGGCGACAGGCTCAAAGGCGCACGATGAACTCTGAGGGCGAAGAGACGGAAGAACGCACACCGGTTTATTCGGCCGCAGATAGAGCGTCGTATTTGAATCAGATGGAGATACTAAGGAATAATATTTCTAGTGAAGAACCGATGATATTCTTTGAGGATACGAGGTTCCAGCTTGAAGAATGGTTTGGTGAGGATTCGGTTATTGTGAGGAAATATGAGAGATTCTATCATGATGATAGACCGAATGCGGACAACCTTGAGCTTTACGATCAGTTGGTAGAACTCTTGTCGGATGAAGGCAATTACCCTGACGCTTAGTATGTATAATATACAGTGTTTTTTGGAACTTATAGGGGTAGGGCATTATTTTGACTTTTTTCAAAAAAGTGTAGATTATTGTTGCATTTTAAAAAACTTGTGCTATAATCGGGGAAAAGGTCATTAAATACATACACAAATATAAGGTCATACATGTTAAATACAAAAATATTTTGTAAGAGTGCAAAAGTTTTGGGGAGTGTGTCGCTTCTTGCTGTTTTTGTTATTATGGGATTAGTTAATTCTGCGCCAACTTTTGCTGAGGCGAAACAGAGTTCACTCACCCTTTCCTTATCTAGTAACAGTTTGTCCGTTGAGCTTACACCACATGCCGAAGGCACGTTTGGCAAATCAAATGCTGCTACGATTAGGGTGAGGACGGATAATTATTCTGGATATTCGCTTTATATTGCTACGGATGGTACGACTGATCTTACGAATGGTACAGGGGGAAGTATAGGATCTCTTGAGGGTGATGGGGCTGATGAAGAGACTTTTTCTACTGATAGTGATTATAATAATACATGGGGGTATCGTCCAAGCCAAATTGTAAGCACCAGTGGTGGGGTTTCTAGTGTTATTCCGAATACTAATTTCTTGCCTGCGCCTGGAAGTGCTGGAGATGTGATTGATATAACTACTGGTGCAAATAGCACTATTGATAGGACATATACGCTTGATTTTGGTGTGAAAGTGGATTATGATACATTGCCTGGAATATATACTAATAGTCTAACAATTATAGCTCTTGCTAATGATGTAGTTTATAACATTAACTATGATAAGAATACTGCTGGCACAGTAAATGATATGCCTACGCCTAATCCTCAAATAGTTGAGATTGAGGGCGGGACTACAACTGCACAGAGCGTCGCGATTCTTAGTGATGCTACTCCGACAAGAGATGATTATACATTTAGCGGTTGGTGTGACGTAGCTACTACAGTAGATAGCAATACTGGTGATTATATTTGCTCTGGTAATACTTATGCAGCTGGGGATGAGTATGGTGTTGACCAAACTGTGGATGGAAGTAACATCAGGCTTTATGCGATTTGGACTCGTTCAGTTTATTATGTAACGCTTGACAGAAATTGCTATACTACTGCTACTGGGTCTACTTTTACTACAGTTACTATTGGTGATACTGCGCTTGGCGAAATTCAAGCACCAACCTGTGCCGACGTAATTAGTAATAGGACCATTTCGAATTTTAATACTAATGGTCGTGGTGCTGATGGTGCGACTGTGACTTTCCCGTCTAGTGGTAATTGTACTGCTGCAAATAATTGTGTGTCTTCTAGTGCGACTACATATACTTTTGATGGTTGGCATGAGACTTCTGGCACTGGGACGCTGGTCGCGTCAACTGGCACGACCCCACAATTGCAGCCAAGCGTGTCAGGCTACACGGATTCATCAAGCCGTTGGATTAGGGACTCTGATGCTGTTTTACATGCTGGGTGGACGATAAGTACTGGAGCATTTTCGCAAGTGACTCTACCAACGATCACGAAAAGTGGGTATGTTTGTGAGTGGCAAAAGGTGAATGATGCAAGTGTGGTTTATGAGTCTGGTGCAACAGTGGTACCAAGTGATAATATTGCGCTTCAAGGTGCCTGTTATAAAAATATGCAGAATATAGCAACTTCTGATCTTGATAGTATGATGCCAGATGAATTGGATGTTGCGACGTTAAATGATAGTAGAGATGGAAATAGATATCGTGTTATAAAAATAGGCGGTCGGTACTGGATGGCGGAAAACTTGTCTTTGGGAGGGGAAAATGCGATGCTTCTTACAGAGGAAGATACTAACTTAAATGATGGGTTGGTACATTATGCGCTTCCCGCATCTTCCAATACTGGATTCTCGTCTGAAACTGCTCAGAAAGTTTATAATGCAGGCAAGGGGCCATGTTCGAGTACTCAGCCTTGCGGTGGTTATTATTCATTTGCTGCTGCTACGGCTGGGACGAATCCTTCTAATGATAGAGCCACAAGTGATATTTGCCCTAGGGGGTGGAGACTACCGTCTTTGGTTGAGTCTGATTATTTGGGGAGAGTGCTTCATGAGCAAGGAATAAGCTTGGATTGGCCAGAATACTTCAACGGTGCCCTTTCTGGCTATTATAGTGGTGATTCATTTGTTGATGGAGGGGTTGAGGGGTATTTGTGGACAGCTTTTCCTCATGGTAGTAGCACCGCTGATACTCTATCTTTTGTAGAAGATCAACAACAGGGCAGTGTAGTTGATTATTCTAAGGCAAGAGGGCAGGCTATTCGTTGTATAAAAGATATAACGCCTACGATGCAAGATCAGACGGTTTCGTCTCTTGCTGCCGCTATGCCGAATGAGGGTGATAAGGCAACATTTAAAGACGATCGCGATAATAAGAAGTATGAAATTACCAAAATTAATGGGGATTATTGGATGACTCAGAACCTTCGCTTCACTGGTACTAATTTGGATCCTGCTACTTCCAATGTGGCTTCTGCTACTACGATTACTTATGGGAATCTTACTTCCGGTGTTAGTTATGATGAGGCTAGGATTCATACCGGGATGGATGATAATGGTGATCCTACGGTCTGGTATAACTATGCAGCAGCTTCGGCCATGACTGTGACTGGGTATCCTAATGACACAGATGCAATTTACGATATCTGTCCGGCTGGTTGGCGGTTACCTACAAGCAATGAATTTAATGGCATTACGTCTTATGGAGACATCTTTAACCCTGTTTCTGGTGGCGCCTACAACAACGGCACGCTAAGCGACTCAGGCCACGGTTACTGGTGGTCTACTACTGCGTTTAGCATTTCAAATCGTTACCGCCTATTCTGGAATGGTAGTATTCTTGGCACTAATAATAGTAGTGGTGGTCGATTCTCCGGGTTTTATGTTAGGTGCATTAAATATAAAACTATGCAAGATCAGACGGTTTCGTCTCTTGCTGCCGCTATGCCGAATGAAGGTGATTCAACCATTCTTCGTGATTCTAGGGATGGTAAGATGTATATCGTAGGTAAGCTAGCTGACGGTAATTATTGGATGCTCCAAAACCTAGACCATGACATCAAGACAGACGGCTCAGTTATTTACGACAACACCACTACAGACATAGGTTGGAATGGTTCTGGTTATAGTTCTGCTTCTTGGTCACCTAGTGCTGCCACCTATCCAACTGGAACTACGACTTGGAATGGCTCAAATACCAACCCAGAATCCTATGACCCAGGCGAACAGTATTGGAGCGGAACATTAAGAGACAATACTCCAGTATCCACCGGTAGCCCTTATTATCACCTAGGTAACTATTATAACTGGACCGCTGCAGTTGCCATGAATGATAGCTCTAGCTATAAAGGCCCTGAAACAGACGTCAACCAATCTATCTGTCCGTCCGGTTGGACTCTACCAAAAGTCTCCAATATCTTATATAACGCACCGAGTGGTTCTTTCCGGTACCTTGTTAGCCAGTATGGTTGGTCTGATGATAAAATGACTGATCCTTATATCTGGGACTCACCAATCAAACTCCCCCTTGCCGGGAACTGGCACGGTTCGCTGGCCGAAATTGGCGATTTTGGCAACTATTGGTCGCCAGTTGTGGAGGAAAATCTTGGCAACTTCGCGTCCGGCCTGAAATTGTTCTACTATGGTGGTAGCGTCGATCCTGACTACACCCTCATCTCTCGCGGATCCGGATATAGCGTTCGTTGTGTGGCTAGGTAGTTTCTGTTTCGGCAGTATCCATTCAAGAGTTTGTCTGTTTAAAGATTTTTTGGTAACAAGGAGGGTTAATTATTTATAAGAGCATAATGGCATAACGTTTGTGTTATAATATATAGTATATGGCGCAGTATAAGGTGCCTCAGGATGTTGAGGCGGATGATAAACTTCTCGGGCCGTTTAGTTTTCGGCAGTTCGTGTATCTTTTGATATGCGGTGGATTGGTTGCAATCGCGGTGGGGCTATTTCAGATTTTCCCGTTGCTCGTAATCGTCCCATTACCACCACTGCTATTGTTTGGCGCTTTGGCTTTGCCGATCAAGAAGGACCAGCCAATGGAAACATATCTTGCAGCTTTGGTTTCGTATTATCTTAAACCGAGAACAAGAAAATGGGAACCGGGGCATACGAGTTCAAATATTAATATTATGGCCCCGAAGATTGAAAATGATGATAGGAGAAGGCAAATTAGCGGTGAGGAAGCGACACATAGATTGTCATTCCTTGCGGATATTGTTGATACTGAGGGGTATGCGATTAAGGGTGTAGCGGCAAATTCGATGCAGGAGGACCTAAGAGCTGAGGCGGAGACCGTGAAGGATATGTTTGAAACTAATCATTTCGATGATCTAGCTGATTCGATCATGCGAGATGAGAATGATCGCCATGCTGAGGTGATGAGGGAAATGCGAGAAGCGATCGATAAGAATGAATCGCTTTATGGCAAAACAGATGTAAACGAGCATAACGAAACGAAAAACAACATGTTTGAGCCGGCTGGAGCTAGCAGTCGCGAAGAGCCGAAGGAAGAATTTGATCCACTGGCGAAATTCGAGGATTTCCATAAAGAAGAGAGCGATGTGGTAGTGCAACCGGACCATTTGACAAAAGCTGTGGAAAACGCTAATGAAATAAACGAAAATCAGCCGAAATCTAGTATAATAGAATTGTCGAACAATCCAAGTTATTCTGTTGCAACTATTGCAAAGGAGGCTAATCGTATAAATAATAAAGAAGAGGGCGAAGTTTTTATATCGTTACACTAAATTATGGATCCACAACAAATGAATCAGAATAATGCGAATATGCAGCAGATGCCACAGCCAATGGCTAGTGGTCAGGGTGCAGTGCCGAATGGTCCGCAGATGATTATGCCAAATCAAGGTGCGGTGCCAGCTGAGCCTCAAATTATGATGCCGGGGCAAGGTGCGATGCAGAATCCTGGTGCGGCGAACCTTGGTGCAGCGGCGGTAAATGCAGCACAGGCTAATCCGGTTTCACCAAATAAGGAATCACCTACTGCGACTCAGTCGACATTGATGATTTCGGAGCTTCGTGACAATGTGGTGATTATGAAGGACGGTTCTTTTAGAGCGGTGGTGGCGTGTAAATCGATTAACTTTGATCTTATGTCTGACGTGGAGAGAGAAGGGGTGGAGTATTCTTATCAGAATTTCTTGAACTCTTTGAAGTTTACTACTCAGATTTTGATTCGTTCGCAAAGAGTTGATATTGGTCCATATATTGATAGGCTAAATGATATTCGTCGCAATAACGACAATATGTTGCTTGGTGTCCTCATGGATGACTACATTAATTTTATTGATGTTTTGTCACAGGAGGCAAATATTATGGATAAGTCATTCTTTGTGGTGATTCCATATTATACGTCGCTCGATGCGGAGAAAGTGGTGCAGCAAACGAAGAGTTTCTTTAAGGCATTTTCAAAAAATAAGCCTGCAACCGCAATCAAGATTGATAGAGCTACTTATGATAAGGCAATGACTGAGATTAATAACAGAGTTGACGCGGTGATGTCTGGGCTATTCCAAATTGGTATTCATTCTGTGAGACTTAACACTAGGGAATTAGCGGAGCTTTACTACAACTACAACAACCCGGATACCGCCGTGAGGGAACCGCTAGTGGATTTCTCTAAGGTCGCAACGATGTATGTTAAAAAGGGTAACCCAAATGAGGAAGCAAAGGGAGAGGTAAATGGCTAGGAAGAAACAATTAACTCCAGCAGAAATCGCAGCGCAGGCTGAAGCGATGGAGGCTGCGGAAATACAGAGAGCGTTTGAGCAGGGTACGAATACGCTCAGGGATTTGATTTCTCCGTCGGCGATTGAAATTCATTCGGATTATTTTAGATTAGGGAATAAATATGGACGTACATTATATATATATGGTTATCCGAGGTCCCTATACACTGGGTGGCTCTCGCCGATTATTAATATCGATGAAGTAGTCGACGTGTCTATGTATATTTATCCGGTGGAGTCGGCAGTGGTGATGAAGAATTTGCGCACGAAGGCGACTCAGCTTGAAGCATCAATGAATCTTAACGCAGAAAAGGGGAAGGTGCGTGATCCGGAACTTGAGGCGGCACTTGCTGATACCGAGGAACTGCGTGATCAGTTGCAGTTAGGCGCTGAAAAGTTTTTCCGCTTCGGGCTTTATGTGACTATTTGGGCAGACTCTTTGGATGAACTGAAGTTTGTACAACAAAAGATTGAAACGATTTTTGGGCAACAGATGGTGTTTTCAAAAGTGGCGAATTCGCAGCAGGAGCAAGGGCTTAACTCGACGATGCCACAATGTACCGATCAGTTGCAAATTCGACGTAATATGAATACTGGTGCGATTTCAACATCGTTCCCATTCACGTCGGCAGATTTGACGCAGGACAAAGGAATCCTTTATGGCGTGAATATGCACAATAATGGTCTCGTGATCTTTGATAGGTTTAGCCTTGAGAACGCCAATATGGTGGTATTCGCGAAGTCTGGTGCGGGTAAGTCGTTTACCGTGAAGCTTGAAGCGCTTCGTTCGATGATGGTGGGGGCGGATATCATTATTATTGATCCTGAGAATGAGTATCAGAAGCTATCTGATGCGGTGGGTGGTTCGCACATTAGATTGTCTCTAAATTCTGACGCAAGGATTAACCCGTTTGATTTGCCTAAGGTGGTTGATTCGGAGGATTCAAATGATGCTTTGAGGGCTAACCTCGTGACTTTGCATGGTTTGTTTAGATTGATGCTTGGTGGTAACCAAGTAACAAGCTCTGGACAAATGGTGCCGGCGCTAACGGCGAATGAAGAAGCAGACCTTGATCAAGCTTTGATTGATACTTATGCAAGGGCGGGGATCACGTCTGATCCTTTGACGCATCAGTCTACTCCGCCAACGATTGCGAATTTGTATGATACTTTGCTGCACATGGAAGGTTCTGGTCCTCAGCTTGCGCAGAGACTTCGTAAGTATACAAGTGGGACCTTTGCGGGTATTTTCTCGCAGCAGTCCAATGTGGACATTAATAACCAAATGGTGGTATTTAATATTCGTGATCTTGAGGAAGAGCTCCGTCCGGTTGCGATGTATATCGTTCTATCTCATATTTGGAATGTGGTACGTGCTGAGCAAAAGAAACGTCTCTTGATCGTGGATGAGGCTTGGCAATTGATGCAGCATGAGGATTCGTCCAACTTCTTGTTCTCGCTTGCGAAGAGAGCAAGAAAGTACTATCTTGGCCTCACGACAATTACGCAGGACGTGGAAGATTTCATGGGTTCTAAGATGGGTCGCGCGATTGTAGCAAACTCGTCGATGCAGCTACTCCTCAAGCAATCGGCGTCGGCAGTGGATGTGCTTTCGGATGTGTTTAAGTTGACTGAAGAAGAGAAGAGGAGGTTGTCTAATTTCCCGGTTGGGCAAGGGTTATTCTTCGCTGGGCAGAATCACGTGCATATTCAGATTATTGCTTCGGAGACAGAAGAAGCTTTGATTACGACTACGCCTGGTCAACAAACTCAGCAGGCAGCGCAACAGGTTCAACAAGTACAATAAGGGGATAATTAGCACTCTTGCGTTTTGAGTGCCAGTGGGTTATAATGGGATTACTATGACAGGTAAAAAAGATTACTATGAAGTTTTGGGCGTTTCGAAGAACGCGTCTGATGATGAAATTAAAAAAGCTTATCGTAAGTTAGCGGTTAAATATCACCCCGATAAGAATCCTGGCGATAAGGAGGCTGAGGCTAAGTTTAAGGAAATTAATGAGGCGCACGATGTGCTTTCGGATAAACAGAAGCGAGCTCGTTATGATCAGTTTGGCCATGCTGGAGTTGGTGGGGCTGGCGGGAATCCGTTTTCGGGTGGCGGTAATCCGTTTGGTGGTGGGTTTAATTATAACGGTCAGACGTTTAACTTTGATTTTGGTGGTGGGGGTGCTTTTGATGACATTCTTGGGAGCTTGTTTGGATTTGGTGCTGCGGGGGCTAGGCGACCGCGTAAGGGTCCGGATCTTCAGACGACGGTGACGCTCACATTTGAAGAAGCGATTTTTGGTACGACAAAAACTGTATCTGTGAATAGTGAAGATTTGAAAGTGAAAATTCCGGCGGGAATTGATGACGGAATGTCGATAAGACTAAGTGGTAAAGGTGGTCCGGCGCCAGAAGGTGGTTCGGGGCCGGGGGATCTATATGTCAGAATTCGGGTGAAGCCGCACAAGCATTTGACGAGGGAAGGTGCAATCATTTTGTCTGAACAGCGGATTAGCATGGTAGATGCAGCGCTGGGATGCGAGATTGAAGTCGAAACGGTGGATGGCGTAGTTACGATGAAGGTTCCGGCTGGGACGCAGAGCGGAACGCCATTTAAACTATCTGGACACGGTGTGCCGTTTCGTTCTGATGGAGATCGTGGTCCTCACATTGTTACGGTGATCGTGGAGACGCCGAAGAACTTGTCGCGTAAACAAAAAGAGCTTTTGGAAGAATTCAAAAAAACAAAGAAACGTGGATTTTGGGGCTAAAAATAATTATTGATTGTGGCTGTGCTTGCTTTTTCCAAAATGACGTAGTAGACTGAGGGTGATAAGTGTTAAGTGGAGTTTAAAAAATGGGTTATTTGGAAGAAATGCTGCTCAGGAATGGGCTGATTTATCATGCACCAGATGGCAGCAGATCCTATATTGAGGGGAGCATATTATCTAATTCGTTAGTTGTGAAGGATTCTACGGGGCGTATTACTCACAGAGTGGAGCGTGCAAGTAATGGTGTAGATCTAGTAGTTCGGAGTTGTTCTACTAATACAGTGGTGATGAGAATTGCTGCGTAATATTTTTGGTAAAAGAAAGTTTGGCATTTGTGGTATAATTAGACTTGGAATATTATTATTTGATGTTATTTGTTAACCCGTTGATATAGAGAAAAATATCGACAAAAACAATTAGAAAGGGAATTTATGGAAATTGTAATTCCGATTATCGCGGCGGTCGCTGGATTGGCGGTGGGTGCTGGCGGTATTTTTGCGTACAACAAGCGCAATGAGAATGGGGGGAAGGAAAAGGCCGACGATTTAGTGCGGAAGGCAAAGCGTGAAGCATCGGACATCGTACTCGCTGCGAAGAAAGAAGCTGCGAAAGTAACCGAGAAAAATCAAAGCGAAGAGAATGAACGGCGCAAAGAATGGAAGCGAACGGAGAATCGTTTAGCGGAAAGAGAGACTACGCTTGATGCGAAACTCGATCAGCTTGAGAAGAAGACCGAGAAGCTAAGTAAAGAGGAGAAAGAACTTGAGGAGCTCAAGACCGAGGTTCGCAACATTAGAACCAAACAGCACGAGAAGCTTGAAAAGATCGCAGGTCTTTCAAAGCAAGACGCGAGAGATAAATTGATGAAGATGACGGAAAACGACATCAAGCAAGATTTGGCTGGTTTGGTTGCGAAAGAGCAAAAAGAAATCAAGCATGAAATCGATGAAACTGCACAGGCAGTGTTGCTTACGGCGATGGAGAGAATGTCTTCTGAGGTTACGGCTGACAGAACCGTGACGGCGTTAAAGTTGCCTGATGATGACATGAAAGGTAGAATCATTGGTAAGGAAGGGCGCAACATTCAGGCTTTGCAAAGAGCAACCGGTGTGGATGTGTTGGTTGATGACACGCCTGGCATGATTGTTTTATCGTCATTTGATCCGATTAGAAGACAGGTTGCTAGATATGCTTTGGAAAGATTGATGAAAGACGGTCGTATTAATCCGGCTTCAATTGAAGAAGCAGTTTCTAAGGCAGAACGTGAGATTGAAAAGGAAGTTGTAAGAGCAGGTGAGGACGCAGCACGCGAAGTTGGCGTAGTTGGTATTCCGCGTGAGATTTTGCATCTTCTTGGTGAACTTAAATTCAGGACTTCATATGGCCAGAACGTACTTCTTCATTCGATTGAAATGGCACACATGGCTGGGATGATCGCAGAAGAAATCGGTGCCGATAAGAGAATTACAAAGACTGCAACTCTTCTCCATGATATTGGTAAGGCAGTGACCCATAAGATTGAAGGTAAGCACGCAGAGATTGGTGCGGAGCTTGCAAAGAAATATGGTATGCCGGATGAGGTAGTGCATGCAATGGCGGCACATCATGATGACATTGAACCGACGACGCCAGAAGCCATCATTGTGAAAATCGTGGATGCGATTTCGGCAGCAAGGCCAGGCGCACGCAACATTTCTGCAGAGAACTTTGCCGAAAGAATGCGTGACCTTGAAAACATTGCTACTTCATTTACAGGCATTGACAAGGCTTATGCAATTTCGGCTGGTCGTGAAATTCGCGTGGTGGTAGAACCGAAGCAGATCGATGATTTGTCGGCTTTGAAACTTGCACGTGATATTGCAAACAAGATTGAAGCAACCATGAGCTATCCGGGCGTGATTAAGGTTAATGTAATCCGCGAGACACGCGCGGTTGAATACGCAAAATAATATGTAGGGAGGAGTGGGCATGCTGGAGGTAATAATAACCACTATCGTAATATCATTGGTAGGGACTCTAGCGCACTTCTTCTATGATTTGTCTCACCATAATAAATTTATCGGTTTGTTTGCTGCAGTAAATGAAAGTACTTGGGAACATGTAAAAATTGCTTTGACGCCGATACTATTTTGCGGGCTGTATGATGGTTATATGTATGGGCAGAATCCGAATTATTTCTTGGCAAAATTTGTGTCGCTTATAATTCCGATCGTGTTGATTCCGTGTTTGTTTTATGGATATAAGTTGATTCTAAAAAAAGATGTCATGGCGCTCAGCATTATTATCTTTTATGTTGCGGTTTTCTTAAGTCAGTTGGCGTTCTATGGAATTATTAATTGTGATCCGATTTCGCATTCTGCGCAGTACTTCTCGACGATTGGCGTGTTTATTGTATTCGGCGGGTATGCGGTACTAACATTAATGCCGCTTGAATTGTCCTTATTTAAGGATCCGATTACGAGCAAATATGGATTTAGGGCGCATAGCGAAAAGTTTAATCCGTTTAAGAAAAAGAAACGTAAATAAAGAAGTGGCAACAAAAAGCCGACTGGAAGAACCGGTCGGCTTTTTGGTTAGAGTGCAACACCATTTACATAAAGCTTGTAGCCGTTTAGGTTGATGTTGTTGTTTGTCTTGTCCTCATTTGTGAGCGATTTTACGTAGGTGTCACCGGTTAAGGTGAGGGTGCTTGACTGATCGAGGGTGAGTTCGACTTCGCCGGTATTCTCACTATTAATGGCGCCCTTGAACGCAGAACCGTTGGCGAGGTTCATGGTGAGGGTGGAGATGGAATCAACGACGATGTTGCCAGTGGCGGCTTGATTATTCATATTTAGAGTAACAGTGCCACCGTTGCTGCCGGAGTTGCCCCAAGAATCTTTTTGGATTCTGAGGAAGTTGCCGGTTGAATCGTTGTTGATGATCTCGTTGTTTTCGAGATTGATCTCGGCAGTTGTGTTTGTAACGTAGAAACTATCGCCTTTATTTGTCGTAATCGTGGAATCTTTGGCCGTGAAGACAGCTTTGCCGGTCGCTGCGTCACCGCTCATGGATTGGTATAAGAAAATGTTCTTGTAGGTAGTTGACTGGCCATTTAGGGCGTTATTTGTATCAGTTAGGGTGACGTTTTCGAGGGTGATACTGTTTTTGCCTTCAATGATGGCGCCTTCGCTTGCTTCGGCGATGAGCGTGGCATTCTTTACGGTAATGTCGGCTGTGGAGTAAATGGCTGGAGAACCTTTGCCGGTTGTTTTGTAGGTACCTTTATTAACAGTGACGGTGCCGCCACCGCGATCTGAACGGATCGCTGCGCTGGAAGTGCCGGCTGTATTGATGGTGAGATTTTCGGCGTTCATGGTGCCGCCGCCAGTGGTCATGATACCACCGGAGTTGTCTTTTTTGGTATTAATAGTGGAATCGGAAATGTTGATCGTGGTGCTGTCTGATGTGGAGTTGTTGGTTGTGGCTTGGCCGCCATAACTAAACACGCCGTTGGCGCCGGTGGCATCGGTGGTGATGGTGGCGTTTTTGATGTTTAACGTGGCGCCGCTTTTTGCGATAATGGCTGAATTGGTGCCATAGAAACTAGTGTTGTCGCCACCGTCCGAATCGCCGGTTTTTGTCACGGTAATATTTGATAGATTGACTTCGATATTGCCCGAAGCGGAAATGGCATTCTCATCAGCGTTGGTCGATGAAAAATCGCCGCTCGTGATGTCGGTGTCGGACGTTATTTCTGTGACCGCTGAGTAGGATGCTGATGAGGTTGACCCTCCACCGTTCATAGCGGGCGTGCTGCTCGAGTTTGTATTATTAACTGTGTCAATGATGAAGAACCATAGCACGCCCAGGGTTATGACCAGGGCGGCGATGATGGACACATATGTAATAGCTTGTTTTTTATTCACCGCTTTTCTCCTTTTTAGTTATTGGTACTTTCGGTGCTGGTGCCTGGTTTTTCTGGCGGGGTGCCACCTTGACCACTTTGTCCGTCTTCGCCGCTAGGCATTTCTGGTGGGGTACCGCCTTGCATTTCGGCTGGTTGGCCATTACTACTAGTTCCGACGCCAGCTAGTTTAATATATGCGAAAAATGCGCCGGTTGAAATAACTGCGCCAACGAGTACGCCGATTATGAATAGAATGATTTTTTCTTTGGCAGGATCTTTTCTGCCAGTATCGTTATTGATTTTGTTGTTATCGTTTTCCATGATGATGGCTCCTTTTTTATTATTATACTATTATTATGGTTTAGCTTACTGAAAGAAAGCTTAAAAGTTACTCAGGGGATGATTTCAGTTTTGTTTTAGTTAGAGGGAGCAGAATTATATTATAATTAAATAAGGAGAATACTATGAGAGTACTCTATGTTGAAGACGCAACCTTCCTGGCGGAAGCAGTGAAATATAATTTGGAGAAGCAGGGGATTACAGTTGACCTTGCGGACAATGGTGAGGATGGTTTGGAAAATGCTTTGAGCGATATTTATGATTGTGTCGTGCTTGATATAATGCTTCCGAAAATGTCGGGGACGGATATATTGAAACGCATGCGCGAGAAAAAGGTTCAAACGCCAGTAATTATGCTTTCGGCGCTTTCTGAAGTCGAAACGAAGATTAGTCATCTTGATCATGGTGCAGATGATTATTTGGCGAAGCCGTTTAAGACTGCGGAACTTGTCGCGAGAATTAAGGCTCTGATTCGCCGCCCGAAAAATATTGAAGTATCGGATATAACTTATGGCGATTTGGTGCTTGATAAGACGAATGCGACTTTGAATGGCGAGCAACTTACGGCTAAGGAAGCGAAAATTATTAGTGAATTTATGAAGACTCCGGATGCTTTGATTAGTAAGGAGCATTTCCTGGCGAAAGTTTGGGGAGAAGATGGGCTTGGTGAAGATAATTACGTAGAGGCTTATATGTCTAGAATTCGGAGGTTACTCAAAAAGATTAACAGTAAGGCACGGATTGTGACGATTCGTGGGCTAGGATATAAATTAACGAGTGAATAAAATGTTTAGGAAATTAAGAAATAGAATCATAATAATTACGATGGCCGTTACTACGGTGGTCTTGGTGCTGTCGGGTGTGCTTATTATGACGTTTTCGTCGACGATGCGACCGGAGCCGAAGCCGTACTTGGAGCTCGACATAAATATGCCGGATCCGACATCGTTTAGTAATCAAGATTTGGAAGTCTTTATCAAAAATGATCGCCGGGAGGGAAGTGAACGATTGCTGTTTACTCTGCTTGCGGTGGGTGTTGTTATCGAAGTTGCGGTGTTTTTGACGATTTATTTTGCCTCGCAAAAAATGGTGGAGCCGGTGAAGGATTCGTATGAAAAGCAAAAACTATTTATCGCAAACGCATCGCATGAGCTCAAAACTCCACTTGCAATTATACAGGCCAACATGGAAGCGCTTGACGTGGACAAGAAAAATGAAAAATGGAAAGATAACATTGAGAGTGAAATTACTCATGCAAATAAGTTGGTGCTAGATTTATTGACGCTTGCGAGGATGGATGCGGGGAATAATGAGAAAGAAGTGTCCGAAGAAGTGGATTTGAAGGAGGAAATTCGTAAGCGGGTCGAGATGTTTAAGCCGAAATTTGCTGGCGGGATTTCTTTTAAAACTGATAGCGAAATTGGGAAATATATGTTGCCGAAGCAAGATGTACTTCAAGTGATGGATATTTTGCTCGATAATGCTACGAAATATGGGGAGAAAAAGATCTCGATTGTACTTTCTAAAGCAGGGTTTACCATTTCGAATGATGGTGCGACGATTCCCAAAGAAGACCAGGAAAAAGTATTTGATCGGTTTTATCAGACTGATAAGACGAAAGACGGGTCGGGGCTCGGGCTTGCGATTGCAAAGGCGCTTTGTGAACGGAACGGCTGGATAATTAGCTGTGAGAGTAGCAAGTACATCACGACTATTGCCGTGAGACTTGTGGCGTAAAAAATGAGTCGGGGCTTTTTCGTTTGTTTTGCTATGCTTTTTGACGTGCTATAATTTTGGTATGTATAACCCTGAATTTATGAAACTAGCGATCGCTGAGGCGAAAGCTGGGATAGAAAAAGGTGATGGCGGGCCATTTGGCGCTGTGGTTGTAAAAAATGGTGAAGTAGTGGCCGTCAGCCATAACCAGGTACTCATTAATAACGATTCAACTTGTCACGGTGAGATTGCCGCTATTCGTGAGGCTGAGAAAAAGCTTGACACTTATAATTTAGACGGTTGTGAGCTTTATACGACGGGTGAGCCTTGCCCGATGTGTCTTGCGGCGATTCTTTGGGCAAACATCGGGAAGGTGTATTATGGTTGCAATTTAGAAGACAATGCTAAGATTGGGTTTCGCGATGCGAGGATAGAGCATTTAATCGGCGAGCGTTCGCATCTTCCGGAAGGCTTTATGGAAGAGCATGATCGGGAATTATGCCTTATGCTATTTGATGAATATGCCAAGATGGATAAGACGCTTTATTAGTCTAGTTGATCTAGCAATTCTTTGATTTTGTCTTTTTGGGTGCCCCAATATGATTTCCAGCAGTCTTCGTCGGTGCATTCGGAGTCGTATTTCCATTCGCCGTCAACTAGGACTTTTGTGACTGGGCCGTAACAAAAACCAGGAACTTTGTGGTCGGAGATTTTGTCGACTAGTTTGGTGATTTTAGTGCCGGTAGTGGCAAGGGAAGAAACGACTTTGATCTCGCCGTCTTTATGCCAAGCGAGAGCGTAGCCCCAGTCAAAACGAAGGGGGATTTCGCCGCCGTATTTGTGTGCAATTTCGGATAATAGCTTTTCGCCGTTTTCGTCGGTGTATTCGCCCATTCTGCGAGCGATGAATTCTTTGTTGTGGTTTTTGGGATCATCTTCTTCGTCTACACCTACTAGCTGGTTAGTGTCGTCTCTTGCGAGGACGGGGAGATCTTTATATTGCTCGGCGTAGGCTAGGGCTTTTTCGGCGGCGATTTCTTCGGCTGTGAGTTTAGTCTCTTCGGGCTCTTCGAGATGAAGATCCAGGTCAGCAAAGGATAGGCCTTCGTAGCCTAGTTTTTCTAGTATCTTTTTGATTGTGATGATTTTGGCAGGATTTGTAGTTGCAATTAATATCTTTTTCATTTTTTAAACCTTTTTACATTTGTGATTATAGCATATTGGGATGTTCTTGTAATTTTTAAGAGCGATTCCTCCGTGTTTAGGGAGGTGTTTGTCGTGGTATAATATTGGTACATGAATGACGGGAATAAGCTTGAGCAGTATGATGTGCCAAAAGAAACTAGTTCGGAACCTACAAAGTGGGATACTTTGGGGAGCGTTCCCTATGCGGGCGAGCAGTCTGAGGCTCAATCTGAAGTTTCGAGTGACTTAGGAGCGGGGCAGCCAGTTGATTCGCAGGAGGCTTTAGAAAATGGCGGTCTAGTTGATTTGCCGTCGGAGGAGAATCTGGAACGAAAAAATGAGCAAGAGTTGAATGAAGCGCAGAAGATCGAAGTAGAGCAGCAGCTTGACGCGGCAAAGACTGATCTTGAGAGATTGAGAGCTAATATGATCGATGTTTCTGAAGAATTCAAGATGGCCCTTTTTGAATTAGATGAGATTACACAAGGAGGGGATCAGATGAAAGATGTTGATTTGCTTGAGTACAAGCTGAACGCTCTTAAGCGGGCGCACGAGGAACTAGAGGCGTCTGCGAGGAAATTTGCATTGAATAATTCAAATTATGATCTTGATGTTGTGAATGGTTCGAAAAATCTTCCGAGGGAAAGGTTTGAGGCTGAAAGAAAATATGTTACTCAAAATGAGGACACAATTACTGACGTAGCTCGTGCGGCTAGAGGTGCTGACGAAAAGATTTTCAGAATTCAGCAACTTATTTCCAATATGAGACGGTCAGGCGGGGAGTAGATATTAGAGATAAAAAAGGCCGGCAAATGAGCCGGCCTTTAAATGTATTTGGTTGGTCTAGTTAACAATACAAACTTACTTCCTTATTTTGTTTTTAAACTCATATTCCGTGGTCGAGAACGACACATCGGACCAGGCGAGTCTAATGTGTGAAACATTCCCGTCAGGTTCTATGACGATATGTCCATGGCCGGGGCCGTCGCCTGAGTCGCTTAGCCCGCCGAAGTAAATATCGATTTTGCCAGACCCATCTTTTCTTGGTCTTTCCTTGAATTTTTCCTTGGATATGATTTCTTGGTAGCATTCGTTCAGCTGGCGTTGAACTTCTTCTTTTATTTGAAGAAATACTTCGTTGAGCTGTTCGTGCTCGGCCTTCAGCCTGTTCCGCTCCTCTTTTGACTTTACGAAATCCGCATAGGTGGCTTCGTCTCGATCCCTTGCGCGATTGAAGGCAGCTTTAGCCCTTTGATAATCAGAGGAATCAGTCTGCGGAGCATTCCGCTCGGCTTCCTCTCTTGCCCTATTGATTTTCGAGCGAGCCTCCTTGATCTTCTTTCGGGTCGAATTTCTTTTGTCTTTGTGCCTGTGCGCATCCATTGAGGCCTTCTGGGCTGTTTTTCCTTCATCCAGGACAGCGATATCAAAGGAATCCAGCATTTTCCTGTTTTCGGATTTTTCTTTTTTTTCAAGATCCTTTATTTTGGCTTTTAATTGGTCACGAGTTTTTCCAAACTCGTCCCAGATTTCTCTATAATACTGATTGTATTTATCTAATTTTTCTGACTCTTCCAGCATTATTCTTCTTGCCTCTGCCCGAACCTTAATAGTCTTACCTCGCTCCTCATACAGGTCGTTAGTACAGTCGCGGGCTTGTTTGTATTCTTTGTACGCCTTTTTTTGCTCTTGGTACGCTTTCGACTCTTTCTTTTTTAAAGTATCAAAATCAATTTTGTTTATCAACGATAAGACCCCCTTTTTGATTTTAAGGAACTATTGCAACCAAATACTGTGTATATTATAACACAATTATCTATTGTTGCAAATTCTGAAGCGTCCTCGGATCTGGCTGTGCCTCTTGAAAAGTATAAATAATTATGGCATAATAATAGTGTAGGTTTTGAAATAACGAGTTTTTGACCTAAGGTCTTTTATAAGGAAGGTGATTTTTTTGAAAAAGAAAATATGTATTATAGCTGTATTGTTATTTATCGGAGCATTGATCTGGTTTTCGCCACCAACAAAGGCGGCAGCGACGCCTGAAGCCATTAAAGTCGTGAAGAAGTATGAGGAGTTTGATGTTCACACGACGCTTTATGGCGGGAATATGGAGAGGGCGATGCGAGATTATCTGCTGCCTTTGTACAAGAAGTTGGAGTCCGGAAGAGTTCATGGTGATAAAATTACCTGGAGTTTTAAAAAGTCTCCGTTTTACGTTGAAAATTATTATGAGATATCCGCTGAAAGTCGTATGAATTATTTTGCGTACTTCTACACGCAGCAGGGTGGGGAAATGCTATTCTCACTGAACAAAGACCCACAAGGAATGTGGCTCATCAGTGGGATGGATTACACTATCCAGACTCGGAAAGTTGGAGAAGACAATTATCGTAGTGTAATTACTTCGATTTCCGTAACTCGGTGGCGTGGTCCGGATGAGCGAGAGTGCTCGAGGAGTAAGGCTGTTGCTTGCTATGGGAAATACGAGAAAGTCGTGAAGGATGTGGTATCAAAAGTTATAGCTGTTCGGTATAATGGGAAACCGCTAAATACTATTCAGCGCTTGAAGGCGATTCATGACTGGCTAGTTTTAAACGTGGAATATGATACTGCTGGGATTGACGCTTTTCACAAAGGAGACAAGAGATATAAGGTGCTCTTTAATGAGTATGGGGCCCTTGTGAATCGCAAGGCGGTCTGCAAAGGATATGCCTTGGCTTTCAAGGTATTGGTCGATGAGCTGGTTAGGCAGACGAATGCGAAGATAAAGTGCGAGTTTGTTTACGATACACTTTATCTACACGTATGGAATCGTGTTAAACTAGGGAATCAGTGGTACCATGTGGATGCGACGTGGGATGATCCAATCGGTGGTCCTTCTACGGGACGCACTGCGTATTTTCTTGTAAGCGATAATGGACTTTTGCCGGGGCATCCGGGCAAAAAAGCATCGGGGTATTATACGTATTATCCTGAGAGAGCTACGGACTCTCGGTACGAGGGCATGGATTGGCCTTTCATTAGTCTGTATCGGAGTGAGATTTTTGGTACGGTCAAGTCTACCAAGAAGTATAAACTTGGCAAGGCTAAAACGGCGAGGCCATTCGATAAGACGTTTAAACCTTTCGCGAAAGTTTATAGATACTACACAATATCTACGAATGTGCAAATGGTGAAGGGTTTGACATTGAAACGAGGCCTGGACTATAGCGTCCGCTATAGTCATAACAAGAAAAAGGGTTGGGGGGTCGCTATTATTACTTTAAAAGGTGGATATAGCGGGAAGATCAAGATTAAGTTCAAGATCGTTTAATTGTGCCCAAGAATTAAAAAATCACCAACCTGCTTAAAAGCTGGCGGATTCGTCAGCTTTTTTGTTCTTTAAAGAAGGGAAAAGGTCGGCGATTCAAGCCGACCTTTTGGGCTGATTATTTTGCTGTTATTCAACTTCTACAAATTCACCATTTTTCAGGGTGTAATAGACGTTTGGTTTGATGGCCTTGCCGTCTACTTGTGCAGTTTTTGCGGCTATTATCTTATAATCCTCGGGATTACGCTCGACGCAAAAAATCCAGTTGCCAAGGGCCCCTTTGGCTTTTGAATTTGGGCCAGTTGCGATTGCGATATCGTTTTCGCCATCAGCTGATGCGGTGGAGTTTGAACCGGTTGTGATTGCGACGCAGTTTTTGCTGGTCCCCAGAGTTTTAGATGTACTGCTATCGTCGACAGTGAGCGCAACATTGAATCCACCCTTGACTTCGGATATGGATTCTATGCAAGAGCAGGCTGCAATACTGAAGCTGGTATGGTCTTCTAGTATTGAGTGTCCGAGTTGTTCGGAGCAAGCTGCAATACACCAGCCTACCATGGCTTTATCTTCGCGTTTGGAGATAGTTGCAGCAGCCGAGGAGCCCGTAGAGGCGGAAATTGAATGGTATCCAAAGCTGGTTGCTACAGAGTTAGGTCTAAGCGTGGCTGCGACAGAACCTGTCCCCCTGCTAGTAGCTATACCATATAAGCCGCCGTTGATTGCGCCAGACTCATCATCTTCGTTTTTTGCGGTTGACATAATGCCGTTTGCGATGGCGAATGAAGCGCCTGGTTCTTTGTTGTAACGTAGCTCTATGATTGATGCGGAGTGGTCGCCTTCACTGAGCGCAATGGCTTTTGGCCCGCAATTTTTGACCGCCAAACGATCGTCTGTGCCGTAAACTAGTATCTTCCGGTCGGTTTTTTTCTCGGTGAGGGTGTGCTGCGGGCCTACCTGTGAATTTTGCGTTATGTAGTTTGTTGCTTCAGTAGTGAACTCACTTAAATTAAAAATTTTTTTAATTTGGAGTTTTGTAGTGGTTGCCCCATGAATATAAGTTTTTTTGTTGGATGCTCTGAAGCAGTCCTCAAAAGATTCGCTGTCGTCGGATGATTCGACGAGAGCGTAATCAAATGTTTTGTCTTTGGGGCCTACTGATCCTGGCGGGTATTTTTTAAAAATCGCCAGTGGCTCTTCGTAAAAGGTTTTTTCTCGTTTCTCGTCATTTTCATGTCCTGTATCGTCATTTCTTAATATTTCTTTATATCCCGTACGTTTCATTCTTGTACCTCCTCGTATTTCTAACAGCAAAATATTAATGTTCTTTTCTTGCCCAGGGAAATTTAGATGATTATAACATCTTCTGGTGGATTGTGAAAACATGAGAGTTTTGGGGCTGTGGGGAGTGCTATGTGTGGGCTGTTTCTAAGGGTTGGCCGTATATTATATAATATAGGTATGTATTTGACTAAATCAGAGCGAAATGAAATCATGGCGGCATATGGTTGCGAGGGTTTTGTGGAAGACAATCACTATATGGTCGGTCCTGGTACTTGGATTTATCTTTATGAGAATGACGGAAAAAAGTATCTTTTGGTTGTGACTGATTATCTTGGTGATTATGAGTTTGAGGTTTTTCCGCATCTTTTGAAGTTTGATGATAGAAGATTTGAATTTGTTTTGCAGCGGGAGATTCTGGTCCGGGATGAGGGGCTGAGGGGGAAGGCTGCGGGAAGTGTGCTGTTTGAGTATATGGGGTAGTGTTTCGGGGTGGATAATAAATGGGCTTCACATTGTGCTACAATAATAGCATGGAAGAAGTCAAAGCGGCGGTGGTGAAGTTCACTAAAGATCGAGACTGGGATCAATTTCATTCTCCTGCTAATCTGGCAAAATCTATTGCGATTGAATCGGGCGAGCTATTAGAGTGTTTTCAGTGGGACGATGATTTTGATAAAGAAAGGGTTTGTGATGAGTTAGCTGACGTGGTAAACTACGCGATTCTTTTGGCTGATAAACTTGATGTTAGTCTTGAGGATATTATTATGAAGAAGCTTGAAGAGAATTCAAGGAAGTATCCGGTGGGCAAGTCAAAAGGTAATAGTAAAAAATATACGGAGTTATAAAATGGCAGAATTATCTAATGAATTAAAGTTTTCCCAAAAAGTCGGCAATGAAATATCGGTTATTAAATATGGCAAGGAGTGGCCGATTGTATATATTATTTACGATGATGAAGAGGCTTATGTGGGAGAAACTGTTGATGCAAGCGTTCGTATGGCTCAACATTATGAAAACCCTCGACGGCGCAAATTAAAGAATGTCAGAATAATTGCCGACGAGCAATTTAACAAATCTGCGGTTCTTGATCTTGAGGCTTTTCTCATTTCTCACATGGCGGCGGATACTAGATTCAAAAATTTGCAAAATGGAAATGCTGGTCACCAACGTCACAATTATTATCAGAAAGAAATGTATGAGTCGAAGTTTGCTGGCGTTTGGAGAAGTTTACAAAGGAGCGGTTTGGCCAATAAGGAAATCGATAGAATCGAAGACGAAAATTTGTTTAAGTTTTCTCCATATAAGACCTTGACTAGTGATCAGTATCTTGCTGCTTGTCATATCGTGCATGGGTTAGTAGAAAATATCGAAAAGGGGAAGAAAAGTTCTTATTTGGTAAGTGGTGGTCCCGGAACTGGTAAAACGGTGTTAGCGATTTATCTGATGAAACTTCTTACGACTGATGTTGATAATGATCTCGATTCGGAAGACGAAGGGTTGATTGAAGATCTAATGAAGATTCGTCAGATTATGCCAAAACCGAAAATTGGCATCGTGGTTTCGATGTCTAATTTGCGTGAGGCTTTGCAGGATGTGTTTAAATCTACTTATGGGCTGAGTGCTGACATGGTAAAGACTCCAAGTAATATTGCGAGCTCTCTTGAAGATTTTGATCTTTTGATCGTGGATGAGGCACACAGATTAAAAGCTCCTCGCAATATGATGGGGACGGAAATGAGTAATATTAGAAATCATAACGTGAATTTGGGTTTAAGTAGAAATAATGGAACTCAGTTGGATTGGATTCTGAAGAAGAGCAGATATCAGATTTTGTTTTATGACGAATTTCAGTCGATCAAACGAACCGATGTCGAAAAAGAGAGATTTGATGAACTTAAAAAGACTTCAGATGTTTTTTATTTGGATACTCAGATGCGTTGCGGCAAGGGCGGTGAGAAATATATAAAGTACGTCAGGGATATTTTTAGCGATAATCAGCCCGAGGAATATGTAGAGTTTAAAGATAAGGACAGAGGATTGGATTATGATTTTCAGATTTTTGATGATGTTAAACAAATGACAGACTTGATAAAAAAGAAAAATGATGAATGTGGACTATGCAGGAATGTGGCGGGTTATGCTTGGCCGTGGAAGACGAAGGGAAAAATACATCCGGAAAATGAAGAGCAAACTGAAGAAGCGATAAGAAGAGGATTCTACGATATCGATATCGATGGGAATAAATATATTTGGAATATTAAATATCTAAATTGGGTTGGCACTAAGAATTCGAGGAACGAAATTGGTTGTATCCATACCATACAAGGCTTTGACCTAAATTACGCTGGGGTTATTATCGGGAATGATCTGAAATATGATGAAGCTAGTGGTAAGCTCTATGTAGATAAGCAACAATATTTTGATGTGAATGGGAAGAATAAGACTGGTGACAAAGAACTTCGTGAATATATATTTAATATTTATGCCGTACTATGTACGAGAGGTATTTGTGGTACATATATCTATGCTTGCGACGAGGGATTGCGAAAGTATTTGAAGAAATATATAAAAACTTATAGGTAGGCTGGGGCTAGACTTTTGCTAAAGCAAAAGTCTTCCGGGCTTCGTGGCTCGAAGAATCCAGAATGGATTTTGGGTGGGGCAGGGATGTCATTGCTTTAGCTCCTCCATTCGAACTTTTAAGAAAATACAGCTCAATTGGAGCCGCAGAGGCTTAAAACAATGACAATGAAGAAAATAAAAGAAATACAATGTCAATGGTATAATTATAATAAATAAACAAAGGATCTTTTATGGAACAAACTATTTGCCAAAGCTGTGCAATGCCACTAACTTCAGAAGATATGTATTCTACTGAAAAAGATGGCAGTATTAATAAAGATTACTGTAAATGGTGCTACAAAGACGGTGAATTTATAGATAAAGTTTCTATGGAAGAGTATATCGAGATGTGCTCGAAGTTTGGCGAACAGGCCGGTATGACTAATGAGCAAATGAAAGAGTATTGCGCTAAGGTTTTTCCAACTCTCAAAAGATGGAAGAAAGTGTAATATGGATCTAAAAAAGATTGAAAGATTTATCGACAAGCAAAAAGTTAGCATTATTTGCTCTATTGACGATCAAGAATATCCAAACGTTAAGGCAATGCTAAAACCTAGAAAACGAAATGGGCTGAAAGAGTTTTACTTTTCTACTAACACTTCATCTATGAGGGTAAGTCAATACAAAAAGAATCCAAAAGCCAGTATCTATTTTTATCACAAAGGTCTAATCAAGTACGTTGGTGTTATGTTGAAAGGCAAAATGGAAGTTTTAACAGACCAGAAGACAAAGGATATGATTTGGAAGCGTGGCGACACGATGTTCTATAAGAAAGGCGTTACAGATCCGGATTACTGTGTGCTAAAATTCACCACAACAAGCGGTCGATATTATTGCGACCTCAAAACGGAGGATTTTGGAGTATAAATATTATGAAAATTTTAGTTACTTATAAAAGCAAAACTGGATTTACGAAAAAGTATGCAAAATGGATTGCCGAAGAACTAAACTGTGAGACGAAAGATATAAAAAATGTTTCCCCTAAAGATGTCGCAAAATATGATCTCGTGATTCATGGCGGGTGGATATTTGGTGGGGCAATTAGTGGATACAAAAAAATTAAAAGCTTCGCTCCAAAACAATTAATCGTATTTGGTGTCGGTTTTACACCGAAAGCCAAAGTAGACTTAAAGAAAATGGCCGAAGATAATAAACTAGGTGACACTCCACTATACTATTTTGAAGGTGGCACCAACCCGCCAAAAATGGGTTTTGTTGGCCGCAAAGTAGTTGAAATGGTCACCAAAGAGAAAGTAACGTACCAAGACAACACAGACAGAAAAGCTACTGCAAAGTTACTGAAAGCGGTCAAAGCGCTTAAATAAAAACACTGCCTTGCGGCAGGTTTAATAGTTTCTTCATTTGGTGATCCGGGTGGGGCTCGAACCCACGACACCAAGCTTAAGAGGCTCGTGCTCTAACCAACTGAGCTACCGGACCAAATTCTGGTTATTTTGATATTAATGTGTAACGTTTCTACGGTGCCAGAGGCTCGTGCTGTCATGACTAAAGCCAGCTGAGCTACCGGACCATTTACTTATTATATCACATAATGGGGAAAAAGGGAAGATTTGTGATATAATGAGAAAAAATTAACTGGAGGAGCTAGAATGTGTGGAATCGTTGGTTATGTTGGAAAAGCAAAGGCGCAGGATTTTTTGATTTCGGGACTTAAACGACTTGAGTATAGAGGATATGATTCAGCTGGTATTGTGACACTCGGGGAAGATGGCAAGGATACTTTGGTGCGTGCGAAGGGCAAGATTATTAATTTGGAAGATAAATTAAAGAGCAATAAAACTGCGGATAAAGTTGGAATTGGTCACACGAGGTGGGCGACGCACGGTGAACCAAGCGAAAAAAATGCACATCCGCATAGGGCTGGGGATTTGTTTTTGGTTCACAATGGCATTATTGAAAATTACAAGGAACTTAAGAAAGAGCTTTCGGATCATAAGTTTGAGTCTGAGACCGATTCGGAAGTCTTGGCAGCTTTGATTAATTCGTTCTATGAGGATGGGAAATATCCTTTGGTGAACGCGGTGGTGCAGGCCTTGAAGCTAGTGAAGGGTACTTATGGAATTGCGGTGGTATCGAAAAAGAATCCAAACGAAGTAGTGGTAGCAAGAAGCGGTTCGCCGCTCGTGATTGGCGTGGGACATGATGAGACTTTGATTGCGTCTGACGCTTCAGCTTTGCTTGGTCACACGAAACAGGCAATTTATTTGAATGATGGTGAAGTCGCAACTGTAACTGCAAATAGTGTTGATATTAAGACTTTGAATGCGGAGCCGGTGTCGGCGAAAGTTGAGAAGATCGAGACGAATCTTGCGGCGATTCAGAAAGGCGGATACGAGCACTTCTTGCTAAAGGAAATTATGGAGCAGCCGGATTCGCTGACGGAGACTTTGCGTGGACGGGTTAATCTGGAAGAGGGAATTGTGCATCTTGGCGGTCCTGGAATTTCGGAAGCGGAACTTAGGAAAATAAAGCATCTCGTGATTGTGGGCTGCGGTACGGCTTACCATGCTGGGCTTCTGGCGTCGTATTATATTGAGAAATTTACGCCGGAGATTACGGTTGAAACGGTGATTGCATCGGAGTATAGATATAGGCAGGCTTATGTGCCGGAAGATTCGGTGGCTCTCATTGTTTCGCAGTCTGGTGAAACGGCGGATACTTTGGCGTGTCTTCGCGAGATCAAGAAGCGTGGCGTGAGGACAGTTGGGATTGTAAATGCGATCGGATCGACAATTGCGCGTGAAGTGGATGGGGGTACTTATGTGCACGTGGGGCCGGAAATTTCGGTGGCTTCTACAAAAGCCTTTACTTCGCAGGTGATTGCGATGGTGATGTTTGGGCTAACGATTGCGCAGGCGAAGGGTGTGAAGCATTCGATTTTGAAACCATATGTGACGGAAATTGCGAGACTGCCGGAAGAGATTGGTAAGACTTTGAAAGAGAGCGAAAAAGCAGTCAAGGACATCGTGAAAAAGTATGCAGATTACGAGCACGGGATTTATCTTGGTCGTGATACGGCTTACCCGACGGCGATGGAAGGTGCTTTGAAGTTGAAGGAAATTGCGTATGTTGACGCCAATGCATATGCATTTGGGGAACTGAAACACGGACCGTTGGCTTTGATCGACGACAGATTCTTTGAATTTGCTCTTCTTAATAAGGGTGAGCTTTACGACAAGGCTGTCTCTAACGTGCAGGAAGTGTTGGCGCGTGGTGGTCACATTATCGCTGTGACAAATGTTGAGAAATTTGATTTGCCGGTAGAGAGCGTGATTAAGATTAACAGCGATATTGAGTTATTTATGCCGCTTCTCATGAACTTGGTATCACAATTATTTGCATATTATATGACCATTGCGAAGGGTTATGACGTGGATCAGCCAAGGAATTTGGCGAAATCGGTGACGGTAGAATAAGGGCTTTGACAGGTGGGCGCTAGGTGAAATTCTAGCGGTAATGTGGTATAATTTGGTTATGCAGAAAAAGTCTGGTTTTATTCTACGACTGTGTTTGATTATTGGGGATGCGTTGGCATTGATACTGTCATTTGCTTCGGCGTATTTTATCCGCGTACATGTGGATCCGAGGCCGTATGAGTTTGAAGCGCAGCTTTTTGATTTTACGCTGACTACGCTTGTGGTGATTCCGGTGATGCTGATTATCATTGCGGCATTGGGGCTTTATAAAAAGTCTATTATTCTAGGTAAGACGAGGCTGCCGGAAAATGGGCGGTTGGTGCTCGCGGCGATTTTGTCGGTGGCGGCGCTAATTGTGTATGATTTCTTTATGGGTAGAGAATTGTTCCCGGTGAGAGTGATGGCAGTGACGGCGATGGCTCTTTCGTTTGTGTTTTTGCTTATAGAACGTTTGATCGTGAGACTGATTATAAGGGCGATCTTTAGAAGCGATTATGGTACGAAGCGAGCGATTATTATTGGTAATGCGAAAAGTACTGAGTATTTGGCGGATTATATTTCGTCACATCCCGAGTCGGGGCTTCGGTTGGCTGGTATTGTGGCGGGACGAAAATATGTGCCGCATGATTTGAAGACGCATCAATACACATCCCTCAAGGATGCACTCAGGAAAGCGCACGCGGATGTGATTATCCAGACAGATGAGAAGTCTACCGAGTATGTGTATAAGCAGGCGGTGAATAGGCATCTTTTGTATTATTTCGTGCCGAGCGAGACGGCGCTTTCGTCGCATTTTGGTGAGATGGAATTAATCGGTAACACTCCGGCGGTACTAGTGATGGCAACGCCTCTGTCGGGCGGGGCAGCATTTGTTAAACGGGCGTTTGACATTTTGTTCTCGCTAGTTGGGATTATTCTTGCGGCGATTCCGATGTTTATTATTTGGCTCGTGATTAAGCTTTCGGATTTCAAGCACTCAGCATTTTATGCAGACGAGAGGTTGACAAGATATAATCGGAAGTTCAAGTGCTATAAGTTTAGGACGATGAGGCCGGAATATAGTGGCATGACGGCTGAGGAGGCGTTTACGAAAATGGGGAAGCCGCAGCTTATTAAAAAGTATCGTAAAGATGGTGATTATATGAAGAACGATCCGAGGATCACGAAGATTGGAAAGTTTCTTAGGAAAACATCTCTCGATGAATTGCCGCAGCTATTTAATATTTTGAAGGGCGATATTTCGCTGATTGGGCCGAGAGCGTTGCTTCCTGGTGAGCTGCGTGATTATGGTGATAGGTCACTTATTCTTACGGTGAAGTCTGGGTTGACTGGTTTTGCGCAGGTGAGTGGAAGGCGGGATATTCCGTTTGAAGAACGCAGGGCGCTAGATATTTATTATGTGAGGAATTGGTCGTTGATGCTGGATTGTGCGATTTTCTTTAGGACGATTGGTGTAGTGCTTCGAGGTGAAGGAGCCAAATAAAGCATGAAAGTTGCGATTGTTTGCGATTGGTTGACAAATGTGGGGGGTGCAGAAAAGGTGCTACTTCGGGTACACAAGCTTTATCCGGAGGCGCCAATTTATACTTCGAAGTATAACCCGAAGGGAATTGATTGGTTTTCTGACGCGGATGTGAGGACGGGATGGATGCAGCATTTTCCTACTGGGATGAGGCGGATACTCGGCATGTTTAGGCAGCTTTATTTTTCGCATCTTGATTTATCGGAATATGATTTGATCATCTCGGTAACAGGGGCGGAGGCGAAGTCCGTGAAGTCAGGAAAGTGGCTTCACGAGCACGGAAAGAAATCAAAGAATCCGAATGGGATTCATGTGTCGTTTTGTCATGTGCCGACACAATATTATTGGCAGATGTATGATGATTATGTGAAAAATCCAGGATTTGGGGTGTTGAATCCGTTTGTGAGGTTTTTCTTTAAATTATTTGTGAGGCCGCTAAGGTCCGCAGATTTTAAGGCGGCGCAGAGGCCAGACTATTATATTACGATTTCGGAGTATGCAAAGGAAGCGATGAAAAAATATTACGGGAGGG
Organism: Candidatus Saccharimonadota bacterium; assembly: GCA_017515105.1. Taxonomy (GTDB): domain Bacteria; phylum Patescibacteriota; class Saccharimonadia; order Saccharimonadales; family Saccharimonadaceae; genus Nanosyncoccus. The sequence goes on along the minus strand of JAFWHO010000001.1, from coordinate 135,918 downwards.
AAGCGACCGTGATTCATCCGCCGGTGGAAGTGGAAGATTTTATGGGCGGAAAGTCTGGCAAGAAGTCGGGCAAGGAAGCTTCTTCGCGAGATTATTATATTGTAACTTCAAGGCAGGTGAACTGGAAGAGGTTAGACCTTGCGGTGAAAGCGTCCCTTATGACGCAGCGTAAATTAGTAGTGATTGGCGAGGGGCCTGAGCATGAGAAATTGGTGAAAATGGGGAAGGGGACTCGGCTAGTGGAGTTTTTGCCGTTGATGGGTAAGACGAAATTGGCCTCTTACCTTAAGGAGGCTCGCGGGTATTTGTTCCCGAGTATGGAGCCGTTTGGGATTGCACCGGTGGAGGCACTTGCGGCTGGTTGCCCAGTAATTGCGTATGGCGAAGGTGGAGCCCAAGATTATGTGATTGATGGAGAGAATGGGCTCTTGTTTGAGAAACAAACGGCGAAATCTATGGCGGAGGCGATTTTGAAATTTGAAAAGATGAAATTTGATCGCACGAAAGTGTCGAAGTCGGTGAAAGATTATGGTGTTTCGCGATTTGATAAAGAAATAAAGGAATTTATCAGTGAAAAAACAAAGTAATTTCATTTGTAAATGTTTCCGGTATCTATTGTATATATTGCCGGCGGTGTTGTTTTTTTCGTATTTTCCGGTGATTTCGCTTGGTGGGAGCGAAGCGATGAATTTCGAACTATCGCTACCTCTGATATGGTTGGTGGTGTTTTTCGCGGTGTCGGTCGTAATGATGATAGAGCGGGGGACGTTACTTAACTTGTTTAAGAAGCGATTTGGTTGGTTGTGGCTGACTTTGCCGGTATGGGCGAGTTTGTCGGTGATATGGTCGGCGAATAGTTTACGAGGGATACTTACGGCGGGGATTTTGTGGTTGATATTCTTTGCTGGGTATGCGGTTTGGAACCTGAGGGGGGTGTTTGATGCTGGGTTTAAAAAGACGTTTCTCCGGTGGCTGTTTATTAGTACTTTAGTTGCCTGCCTTTGGTGTGTGGTGCAGTGCGTGCTGGATCTTACGGGGGTGTCGAGGGAGTATTCGCTGATTTGCGAAGGATGTACGACTCAGATGTTTGGGTTTCCGCATCCGAATGGGTTTGCGATTGAGCCACAGTTTATGGGGAATTTGCTACTTGCACCTTTGTTTGTGGCGATTTGGCTACTTCTGAAGGATAAGTGGGACTGTGGTTTCTCTAGAGCTCGAGGCATGGTGCTACTGATACTTATATCTATGACGCTATTTTTGACATTCTCTAGGGGAGCGATTTATGCATTTATCGTGGGACTTTTATTCATGACTGGGTTCGTACTGATGAGGGCGAAGAAGAAGGAACGGGGGATTATAGGGAAAAGAATTGGTGTAGTATGGGTGGCCACGGTGCTTTCGTTTGTGGTGGCTCTTAATATTCAAGGGGTAATGGCGGCGGTTGGTCCAACAAATGATACATATGAAACAGGGGTAGCTAAGGTGATTAACCATCTATCTCTTGGAATTATCGATATCAGGGGTGGAGCTGTGGAAAACTCTGTGGAAAAGTCTGAGGAAAACATTGTGGAAAACTTGGGTGAGAACGGGGGTGAAGTTGAGCTGGATGACACGGATGAGGCAGTGTTCAATGGGTATGTGGCAGCTTCTACGGATATTAGAGTGGAAATGAATAGATTTGCGCTTCAGACATGGTCTCGTGATTTTGGTACGGTGATGTTCGGGGTGGGACTTGGTGGCGCTGGACAGGCGATGTGTGACAACGGTTTGACTGGGTCACCGAAAGAGATTGTGCAAAATCAATTCGTGTCGTTACTGCTTGAAACGGGGGTGATAGGTGCTTTGCTATTAGCATTGGCTGGCGTGCTAGTTGTTAGGATGTTTATAAAAAACAGAGAGAGTGGACTTCTCCTTTCTCTCTCGGTTTGTTATGTTGTGAGTTTATTGTTCTTTGCAGGACTGCCAAATGCAATTCAAATTTATCTGATGCCGGTATTGTTGTGGGCGGTGTTTGATAAGGCTAATCGATAGTTTTTCGGAAGTAGTTGGTGTCGTAGATTTCGGCGCCTTTTTTCTTGTAGAACTCTTGGGCGGCTTCGCGGCCGTAACCTGAGGTGAAGCAGAGTTCGGTGCAGCCTTTTTCTTTGGCCCAGGTTAGCATAGCTTCCCAGAGTTTGCTGCCGATGCCTTGGCCACGGACTGATGAATCGGTGACGAAGTCTTCGAGGTAGGCGGCTTTTCTGACGATGGGGCCCATGATGACGGAGAGAGTGGCGATGCCGACGATGCGGCCGGTGTCGTCGAGGGCGAGAAGCATGTCGTGGTTGTTTGAGCTGATAAGGTCGTCAAACCATTCTTTTGGGATTTCGCCGCGATCTTTGCCGCTACGGGATAATTGAATGAGGAGCTCCCTGACTCTGTTAGCGGTTTGTTGGTCGTATTTTGTTAGCGTTTCAATTCTCATAGGATCTCCGTTAGTTTATCTTTAAGTTCGTTTGCCATAGTGGTGATGGCGGATTCATCGTCGCCCCACAGGGTGATACGAATTAGAGATTCGGTGCCGGATGGGCGGACAAGGAGACGGCCGTCGATGGGTTTTAGCTTTTCGCTGTATTCGAGGAGAAGCTTTTTCGCTGGTTCTTTTTCTTTGAGGTTGGCTTTTTGGTCAGGGGTTGCTGGCATGTTGATGACGATTTGCGGGAATTTGACGAATGAGCTTGCTAGTTCGCTTAGGGTCTTCTTGGTCTCGGAGATGATTTTGGTAATGACGAGAGCGGTTAGCATGCCGTCGCCGGTGGCTTCACCTGGGAGGATGATGTGGCCGGATTGTTCGCCGCCAAGTTTGATGTGCTTTTCGTCCATGGCGATCTTGACGTTGGTGTCGCCAACAGCGGTGATTTCAATATTGATGCCGTTCTTTTTGGCCCAGCTGATGAAACCTTGGTTGACCATGACGGTGGTGGCTACGGTATCTAATTTGAGATATTCAGCTAGAATGGCGATGACTTGGTCGCCATCGACAACGCCACCTTTTTCGTCAATGAACATACAGCGATCGCCGTCGCCGTCGAAGGCGATACCGAAATCGAGATGGTTGTCTAGGACGGTTTTCCTTAGTGATTCGAGATGAGTGCTGCCGCAGTTTTTGTTGATTTTGGTGCCGTAATGAGGGTCGGCGTGGATGCGTTTGACTTTGGCGCCGAGTTGTTCGAAAAGAGAACTGCTGATGACGCTAGTGGCGCCGTTGGCGCAGTCGAGGCCAAGATGAAGGCCCGTGAAATCTGCCGGCTGGACGTAATTTAATAGGTGTTCTTTGTAAATATCGATTGCCTCGGTTTGGAGATCTTCGCGGGGGCTAGGGGAAATAATGTTGTATTCTTTGGGTTCTTTTAGGGATTTCTCGATGGCTTTGCGGCCTTTTTCGCAGAGTTTGATACCTTGGCCGTCGCCGCGTTCGAAGACTTTGATGCCGTTGTCGGTGTATGGATTGTGGCTGGCGGTGACGTCGATAGCGAAATCGTAGCCCATTTCGTAGAAACAGTAGTTGATAGCAGGGGTGGAAAGGACGTTGACGCTGGAGTATTCGATGCCGAAGGTTTCGAGGGCGATTTCTAGGTCGCGCAAAATCCATTCGCTGGATTCGCGGGTATCACCACCGATTAGTACTTTGATGTTATCGCCGGCGTAGTCGACGAGGCCTTCTATGATTGAAACGATGAATGTTAAATCGAATTGGTCGGCTTTACCACGAATGCCGTCGGTGCCAAAATGGTCCATTTAGTCCTCCTTTAACTGTTTACTAATAACTTTGATTGTCAAAATGGTGTCTTCGACCGTGCTACCTCGGGAAAGATCGGCGAGAGGGATTTTAAAACCTTGGATGATAGGGCCGGCGATGGTGAATCCGCCAAATTGTTCGAGGGATTTATAGAGGATATTGCCGGAATTAAGATCTGGGGTGATGAGGATGTTGGCTGCGCCTTCGAGTGGGCCGTCTGGGGTCTTTTTATCGGCGACACGAGGGTTCACGGCGGCGTCGAGCTGCATTTCGCCATCGATGAGCCAGTCTGGGTGATTCTCACGGATTCTCACGATAACTGATTTTATTTTGTCTAAGTCTGGGTTTTTGCCGCCAGAGCCGTAGGTAGAATAGGAAAGCATGGCGATTTTTGGAGTGTTGCCGGTGAAGTTTTCGTAAGTAGTGGCGGTGTCTTCGACGATGGTATAGAGCTGTTCTTCGGTAGGGATCTTATTGATGCCACCATCGGCGATAGCGAGAGTTTGACCGTCTTTTTCGCAGATGAAGCAGCTAGAGAAGTATTTAGATTTTAGAGGGATTTTGGCTTTACAAGCTAGGACGACGTCGCGGGAGGAATAATCGAGGCCGGAGACCATAGAATCGGCCGCGCTGTTTTGCAAGAGGCTGACGGCGTGCTCTAAATTTTCAGATGGGATAAAATTGATATCGGGAAAGGCCTTGATGGCTTCTTTTGCATATTGATTACTAGTGATTTCGGGAAAGATTATCTTCATAGGGTAATTATAGCATATGTTGGTATGATATAATTTGGCCATGAGTTATGAGAATTCTTTCGTTTATAGTTTAAGACAAAAAGTGGGGGATATGAGATTGATTACGGCGGGGGTTGAAGTTGTACCGGTAAACAAGAAGAACCAGATAAAGTTTGTCCGCTCAAGAGATATTGAAGGATGGAGCATCCCTGGTGGACACGTAGAACTTGGGGATAGTTGGCAGAGCGCTGCACTTAAAGAATTAAGAGAGGAAGTTGGCATTATTGCCAACGTCGGCGATTTGAAAATTTGTGCTATAGTGAGCGGGCCTGGTAGAGTATTTAGCTATAATGATGGAACTACACAATCATTTACGGTTTGTTTTCTTTGTCGTGATTGGGAAAAAGAGATTTCTTTTTCTGATAGCGAAGAAATAATAGAGGCAAAATGGATGGACATAGAGCAAGCGCGAAAGAATGTGACTAGTAAGAGGGAACTGATGATGTTGGATGCCTATGAAAAATTTATTATGACTGAAGAGATACAGATGGTATTTGAGGAATAAAAATAACTCTCTAGAGGAGAGTTATTTTTATGTAAGACGGGGATTATTTGTCGACTACTTCGCCTTCGACTGGTTCGTCGTCAGACTTTGATGATTTTTTGTCGTCATCTTTTTTGTCGTCATCCGCTGCTGCCTGGTAGAGCTTAGCGCCGATTGGCATGATCTTGTCGCCTAATTCTTTGGCAGCTTCTTCGTATTTGTCCTTGTCGGCGTCGGCGTCTTCTAGGACTTTCTTTGCTTCTTCGACGGCTTTCTTGATAGTCTCTTTATCGTCGTCTGATATCTTGTCCTTGTACTCAGTCGGCATTTTTTCGGCTTGATAGATGGCATTTTCTAGGTGGTTCTTGGCGTCGATAGAATCGCGCTTTTTCTTGTCCTCGTCGGCGTGGGCTTCGGCTTCTTTGCGAGCTTTTTCGATATCATCTTTGCTCATGTTGCCAGAGTTTTGGATGGTGATGGACTGCTCTTTGCCGGTGCCTTTATCCTTGGCGGTAACGTTCAAGATACCGTTTGCATCGAGGTTAAAGGTGACTTCGATTTGTGGGACACCACGTGGGGCCGGAGCGATACCGTCCAAGATGAAGCGGCCGAGAGATTTGTTGTCGGCGGCAAATTCGCGTTCGCCTTGGAGGACGTGGATTTCGACCTGTGGCTGGTTGTCGGAAGCGGTAGAGAAGACTTCGGACTTGGAAGTCGGAATAGTGGTGTTACGATCAATCAATGGGGTGCGGACGCCGCCCATGGTCTCGATACCGAGAGTTAGCGGAGTGACATCGAGAAGAAGGATATCCTTGACGTCGCCTTGGAGAACACCGCCTTGGATGGCAGCACCTACGGCTACGACTTCGTCAGGGTTGACACCCTGCATCGGGTCTTTGCCGAAGATTTTCTTGACCTTTTCGATGACGGCTGGCATACGAGTCATACCGCCGACCATGACAACTTCGTCGATATCTTTGGTGTCGAGCTTGGCGTCTTTCAATGCTTTCTTGACTGGCTCTTCGAGGCGCTCCAAGAGATCATTTACCAATTCTTCGAGCTTGGCACGGGTCAAAGTGTATTCAAAATGCTTTGGACCATCTTCGTCGGCGGAAAGGAATGGAAGGTTGATGTCGGTCGAAGTAGAGCTCGACAATTCCTTCTTGGCTTTCTCGGCTTCGTCCTTGACTCGCTGCATGGCGGCAGCGTCTTTTTTGATGTCGATGCCGGATTCTTTCTTGAATTCGTCGACTAGGAAGTTAACGATAACGTTGTCAAAATCTTCACCACCGAGGTGGGTATCACCGTTGGTGGACATCACTTCGAAGACACCGTCACCGAGCTCAAGGATGGAAACATCAAATGTACCACCACCGAGGTCGAAGACAACGATTTTTTCGTCTTTCTTAGATTCGAGGCCGTAAGCGAGAGCTGCGGCAGTTGGCTCGTTGATGATTCTTTTTACTTCGAGACCAGCGATTTTACCAGCATCTTTGGTAGCTTGGCGCTGAGAGTCGTCGAAATAAGCTGGGACAGTAATGATAGCTTCGGTGACTGGCTCGCCAAGGAAAGCTTCGGCATCAGCTTTGATTTTGGAAAGGACCATGGCGCTGATTTCTTCTGGAGTGTATTCTTTACCGTCCATTTCAACAGCGACGCCGTTGCCTTTCTTTACAATTTTGTATGGGCTGATTTCTTTGTCGCGTTCGACTTCTTTATCGGTGAATTTACGACCGATTAGGCGCTTAATACCATAAATAGTGTTCTTTGGATTAGTGACGCGTTGGCGCTGAGCGACCTTACCCACTAATCTTTCGCCTTTTTTGGTGACGGCAACTACTGATGGAGTAGTGCGATCGCCTTCGGCGTTTGTGATAACTTCGGGTTTGCCTGCGACCATGTAGGCAAAGGCACTGTTAGTAGTACCGAGGTCAATACCGATTATTTTACTCATTTATCCTCACTTTCTTTTAAATTGTGTTGGCACTCGGAGTGTGTGAGTGCTAATTACTATCTATTGTAGCATACTGGCAGTCATAATGCAAGAGTGCTAAAACAGGGGTGGTCATAAACTTTTCCACGCTTGCCTTGGTGAAAATTTGAAAAAAAATTTGATGGAAGCCTTCCGGTATTTCAGTACCGGCTTTCCATCACTATTTTTTCAAATTTTCAGCCTTCTTATGGCAAGCTTAGAAAAAGTTTATAATCACCTCTGGTTGTAGTATAATATATAGTATGGCAATAGAGAGGTTAGTGGAGCCGACAGCGGCTCGCGATGATGCGGAAGAGGAGAAGATTGAAATCAGTCTTCGGCCGGTGACTTTTGATGAGTATATCGGGCAGGAACACCTCAAGAATAATTTGAAACTGGCTATTGAAGCGGTGAAGAAGCGGGCTGATGGCTCGACGCTTGACCACGTATTATTGTATGGGCCACCGGGGCTTGGTAAGACTACGATGGCGGGAGTGATCGCACATGAACTTGCGGCCTCTCTTAGGGTAACTTCAGGGCCGGCGATTGAGCGGGCGGGGGATCTTGCGTCGATTTTGACTAATTTGAAAGATGGCGACGTGTTATTTATAGATGAGATTCATCGTTTGCGTCGGACAGTGGAAGAGGTACTTTACTCGGCGATGGAAGATTATAAATTGGACATTGTGATCGGAAAAGGGCCGGCAGCGCGTTCGGTGAGACTTGATTTACCGAAGTTTACAGTGATTGGTGCGACGACGAGGACTGGGTCTTTGGCGGGACCGCTTAGGGATAGGTTTGGAATTATTCATCGGCTTGAATATTATAAAGAGCCGGAAATTGAGCAGATTATTAAGAGGACATCGGGGATTTTGAAGACGAAAATTGAACCAGAAGCAACGGAACTTCTCGCGACGCGGTCGCGCCTTACGCCTAGAATTGCAAACCGTTTGTTTAAGCGAGTGAGAGACTATGCGGATGTGAATGGCGACGGGATTATTGATAAGAATGTGGCGACTGATGCGCTTGGACTAATGGAGATAGATTCGCTTGGGCTTGATCCGGCGGATAGGAATATGTTGAGGCTGATGTACGAGAATTATGGCGATCGGCCGGTGGGGCTTACGACCATAGCGGCCCTTACTGGTGATGAAGCCGCGACGATTGAAGATTTTTATGAGCCATATTTGATGCAAATGGGGCTTATTATGAGGACTCCTAAGGGGAGAGTGGTGACTGAAAAGGGGAAGAAATATTTACAAAACCCCCAGATTAAGTTATAATAGGAAAAAGGAGTCTATATGGATGAATCTTTGGTGAAAATTAGACACAGTAGGAGCCAGAAGGACTTTCCAGGGTTGAAATTAGAAGAGGATGAATACGTAGAATTTTTCTTTAGGCGAGCAAAAATAGCATTTACGATGATATGGGTGATAGCCGTTGCGGGGTTGATTTTTATCTTGTTAGGGTTTTTGCTTGTTCTCATAGGGCAATCGCAGCTTGATGATATGGGTAGGAATTTCTTGTCGATTATTTTGTTTTCTTTGCTTGCGGCGAATTTTCTATTTTTGCTTTTGGCGCTCAAAGTTTATTATGGGAATAAGTTATATATTACAAATAAGCGTGCGATTCAGATGGTGATGAACTCGCCGGTGTCGACATCGATTAATGTGATTGATTTGTTCTCGGTGGAAGATGCGAGTTTTAGACAGGAAAACCTTTGGCAGAAGTTGTTCCGCTATGGGACGCTGCGTCTCGCGACGGTGGGTGAGGAAACCACGTATACTTTTAAGTATTCTGATATCAAGCCGACAGAACTTAGGGCGGTGACCGATTTAATTTCGGATGCGAAGGAAAAGACCGTAGTAAGAAAAACCCGAAAGTAATTCGGGTTTTTAAGATGATTCTTTAGTTGCGGTTGTGTTTGATGTAGTCGTCTTCTTTTTCGAGGGTGGCTTTTAGGGTATATTCTTTACATTTGCCATCTTTGCAATCGGCGGCTTCGTATGAGTAGGAGCTGCCGCCGGTACCGAGATTGATGCCGGTAGGATCGGTCCAGAGGGCCGGGTCGATAACCTTGATGTTGTCTTCGGAGATGGTTTCTGGGTAATAATTGTGCTCTTTGTAGAAGCTTTCCTCGAGAGCGTAGTACATAGCATTGATGGCGGTCTTGCGATCTTCGTCACGCTCCATGGCGTCGATGTTGGACTTTTGGACGAAGAATAGAATCAAAAGTAGGGAAGCAAAGATTGCCACGATGATGAGTTCTAGAACTGTAAAGCCTTTTTTGTTGTTCATAAAGTATATTATAACATATTGCAAAGAAGGGATTCGTAATAAAAAACTAAGATCTGCGTAGTGTCCGGGCTCAAGTTTGGCCCACTTCTCTAACGGGAAGGGTTCGTAGACTTTTTTGAAGTCATCCTTCTCGATGAGCTTAGGCTCCTGATAAGGCTCGATAGTGATGCAATCACTATTGCTCTCGCGTCCTCCCGTTTCGAAAGTAGCTGTCAAATAGATGATTGTGTCACCGTCTTTTGTGTCCTCGGCGCTGTACGCAAGACCACAGTTCAAGAGGTAACCAATTAGAGGTCTTATATTTTCCTCCTCGATTAAAAGCCCCGCTTTCGCGGGGCTGGTTAAGTTAGGCGGGCTTAGTTAAAGTTTTTATTGACAAAAGGCCAAGCGGTAGGAAAATGGCGACTGTGGCGAGGAGACCGAAGTTTATTTCGATATCTGCAACGAAGCCGATAATCCAAACTGCTGGGATATAGAGAAGCTGAGCGACCATTTTGGCTAGGGACAATACGGAAGTTTGCTCGGACGCTTTGGCGTAGTGTTGGACCATTGGCGGCATGGTGGCCGCTGTCCAACCTTGGATGATGCCCATTATGCCATAAAGCCAGACTGTAAAAATGTTTGGGCTTAAACCTACAATTATCATACTGATAGTCATCAGGCCTATTGGGATGGCAAGAAGAACAGGGTCGCTGAGGCGCTTGCCATGTTTTGATGCGAGGTGAGCGCCTAGAATTGCCATTAGGGTGTTTCCGGCCCACACAAATGAGACGAGGCTTATTGGCACGCCGGTTTTTAAGAATAGTGGTGTAGCAATCCAGACGATACTGTGGGTCATTTCTCGTGCAATGGCAAAAGCAAAGATTCGCCGACGGAGCATTGGGGTGGCAAAAGCTGTTTTGATAACACTAGCCATGTCTTTTAAGGGGTTTTTGTGGGTGGGTTTTAGCTTGGGGCTGTCGTCTTTGATGAAGATACTGATGATACCACCGATAATGTGGTTGACCGCTGAGAGTGCGATCGCAAGTCTTAGGTCAATAGCACCAATCGGTCCACCGAGCATGATTAGGAATAGGCTACAGGCTTGTCTCCATGCCTCAAGTTGGGCGGTTTTGGTTTTTAACAAATGGGGTTCGGACTTGCCGGTGTTTTTAGCAACTTTATCGATGAAATGCTTGAGAAGGCTTTGGTCTACGCCGTCGGTGAGGGCGGAAGAGATACCAAAGATACACTCACAGGCGACGGCGCCCCAGAAACTACCTACCGTGGAGTAGATTAACATAACTAGGGCGTGGCCGAAATCTCCGATAATGTTTGCCCATTTGCGGCTAACGCGATCTGCAAGATAGCCCAACGGAAGATTCAGGAGCATGGTGATGACGGTAAATGCCATCTGAGTTTCGGATATTTGGGTTTGGTTTAACCCGATGGAATTGAAGAATGGGGTGAGTACCGACATGGCGAGCAGTCCGGCGGTGATACTAGATTCGGCCATCACGAGGCGGAGGTTATGTATGGCGGACTGTTCTAAGGTATTATGCTTGTTTTTCATGGTTATCTCCTTTCTGGATCCCGCAAAACTTAACTTTTAATGTGCTAGCCGCTGTGACCTTGTTTATTGTGGTCGTGTGCGGCTAGATAAATCCCGAAGTTGTGACTTCGGGATTTATCTAGTGATGACGATTTCGACTGTGGTTAAGAGATTTTAGATGCATCCCGCGCACGAAGTGGAGCATAGGAACCAAGACCCATAAGAAGAATGGCCCTTTTTGTCCATGACTCGTGTGTAGGATTAAATCTATTCATATTTTTATTGTAGCATGTTTTTCGGGAAATGCAAGCGTTTATAAACTCGCTTTACTGGCGTGCTTTTGCGCGCTTATGTAAAAAGAATGCTACGAATAATGCGGTGATGAGGGAAACTCCGACAATGCTAGAGATGATTATTTGGGTGGCGCCACCGCCGGATTGCGAGTTGCTACCGGTGTCTGGGGTGTTTGCTACGGTGTTTTTGACGCTGTCGCCCTGGTTGTTTTGATCATTTTGATCGTCTTGGTTGTCTTGGTCGGTGATCGTTTCGTTGTTTTCAGGGTCGTCACTTGGTTGTGGGGTTTCGGTGACATTAACTGAAATTTGGTAGGATTGGCCCTCTAGGATCTCTTCATCGTAGGTTGCGAAGTTGGCGGTGGCGGTGACCGAGATCGACGTAGATCCTACACCGGTAGCGGTTACTGTGATTTCTGCTGAGTCTTGATCGAGAAAGATGGAATCGGTATCGATGGATGCGATATTCGCGTCACTAGATAACAGATCTATTTTTCCGACAGAATTAGTGGCGGTGACGGTGAAGGAGGCGGTATCGCCTGGATGCAAATTTATCTCTTCAGTTGATACGCTGAATCCGCCAGCTGCGAAGGTTTTAATCGGTGTTAATAATGTTACTGCGAAAAGGATTATTATTCCTAGGACTGTTTTTTTCATGAATTTTCTCCCATAACTTTCTTCTTAATTCTGATGTAATCGATGATATCGACCTTGTTGTTATTGTTCATATCTGCGGCTTGTTTGAAGGCGCCGGATAGTTTTGCTGTTCCCATGATGTCGTTTTTGATACTTATGTAATCTGCTTCTTCGAGTAGGCCGTTACCATCGGTGTCACTTTGGACGGAAATGACGTATTCTTGGTCGTGGCCTTCGACCGTAATTTTGACTTTATCGCCGGTCTTCATAACATCGGAATCCACTAGGTTGCCGTCTTTGTCGCGATGCTCGATCGTGTTTTCGCTTGGAGTGGTGTGAATTTTGTTTGCGATGACCGAGAACCGGTCCTCTAGGTTCACAATAAGGTTATCATCTTTGGCGTTGACGTCCTCGTCGAGATCGATAATGAAGTTTGCTAGTATTGTGAGTTTATGTTCTCCGTAATATTCGGTGTGGTTGTCGTCTAGATATAATTTGTATGCTGTAATATACTCTCCTGGTTCAGTGTATTCTGGAATTTGGCTTAAAGTGTATTCGCCGTTTGCGTCTTTGTATCTCAAGGTCGTGCCGGAAGGGTATTCTAGGCTGATACTGATAGTGTGGGATGAATTGTCGAATATAATTGTCCTGTCGCTAGAGTTGTCGGTTACTGATAAGTTGGCTTTCTTGATTTCATACCGCAAGACGACATCTTCTGTGGTGTTGTCATCCCAGATGTAATTAGCATTTTTAAGTGAGATGGTGGTGTCATATGTTCCCGCATTGGTGCCTTTGTTGTTCGAGATGGTCATCGTTTCTTCATCATAGCCCGAAACATAGAAGGTGATTTCATTTGAGTTAAAGTTGTAATAACCATCTGGTTTCGTTGGTTTTGCGATTTTCTTTGGTACTATATTGAATTGGACTGTGAAAGTATGTTCTTGTTGGTTGCCTTCAAACGCGAAGTCTTTGAATTTGTCGTCGGTAAGTTTTAACTTAACGGAGGCCGTGCTCGTTCCAACATTCGTATATAATGAAGTAGCGCTTATGATGGTGTATTCGGAAGACTCTAGGCCGGAAACTGTTATGAGGTCACTGGAGATGGTGTCTAGGCCGTCATATGTTTTGTTTGCGATTTCGATTTCTGGCTGGACGACGGTCTTGCCGCTTTCTGCTACGAGGGTGATATCGATATTGTCTATAGTCTCGTAGTTGTCTGTGTCGGTTGGGACGAATCTGGCTTTGAAAGTTTGTTCTCCGAGCTCGGTGATAGTCTGGTCGCCGTTCATCCATTCGAATCCATCGGTTAGTTCGATGTCTGATAGTTTTTGTCCGAGCTTGGCGGTGAGGTTTGTTGGGACTTCGTAGGTAGGTGTGGCTTTTGCAACTGATACAGCGATAGATACCTTGAAAATGTCGCCATATTGGGTGATGCCGCTTACTCTGAACGATGTATCACCGGCTTTGAACGAGTCGCCGTTTTGATATTCTACTGTATAGTTTGTGATTTCTTCACTTAGGGTATGCGAGAGATCAGCGTAGCCGGAATAGCTGGCTGTAACGCTTATGTTGCTAGCTTTTTGGAATGCTTTGTATTCTTGGTCGGCGGAGGCAGTTATTTTTAATGATGTGGTTATAATGAAAGTTCTTACCCCTTGACGCAACAAGCTGTTTCTTATATCAAACGGATCCACTCCGTTTGATTTTATTTCGGCAAAGACTATTAGATTCGGTATTCTTTCGTAATCTAATGCAGAGTTATAGAAAGTAAAGTCGGACCAGTTCTCGATTATGTTGTCGTTTTCGATATAAAATTTCTTTAGGTTTACGCATCCGGCAAATGCTGATTCTTGTATTCTTTCAACATTATTTGTATGGATTTCTTGGATTTTTAGGTTTCCTAAAAAGGCGCTAGAGTTGATCGTGATAACGCTGGATGGTATGATGGTGTTTCCTGAACCTAGGATGATCTTGTTTTCAGCAGTTAAAATGAGGGCATTGCTGTTGTCTCTACTATCGTAAACGGGGTTTTCGGGGTCGACGGTAATTGTTTCTAAGTTAGGCATGTCTCTAAATGAGGTCTCGTCTATAGATGTGAGGCCGGCTGGTATGTTTAGGTTTCTTAGATTGGTTTTTGATAGAGCGTATGCTCCGATTTCGGTTAGGCTGCTTGGTATATTAAGGCTTTCTAAGCTGGTACATCCTGAAAAGGCATGGTTGGGTATGTAATCTAAATCATCGGAAAGTGTGATGCTTTTTAAGGAGTGGTTGCTGCGGAAGGCGGCATCGTCAATCTCGGATAGTTTTGGTTCGAATTCGGATAATTTGTACGCTTTGTCGAAAGCGTATTTACCTACGGATACGAATTCTGCGCCGCCTTTGACGGATTTTAGGTTTTCTTTGCCCTGGAAGGCACGGTTTCTTATTTCTTTTATGGAGCTTGGGAGGATAATATGTTCTGAGTTGTCTTTACCGACGAAGATATTTTTGGTGGAAGAATTGTCGCCGAGCGCTACTATTTTGTAGCCATTTATATATTCTGGTATATAAAGCTTTCTGGGGGCGTGACTGATTTCGAGGATGGTAGCCTCTTCGCTATTTAACCTTTGGACAAAATATGCATAATCGTTGCCGCCGGAAGAACCATTGTTTACTATGACGTTTTTACTAATTCCTTTGTAGGTTAGGGTAATTTCTTGGTCACCTGCTAGGAAGGCGTCGTAGCCGGTAATTTCTAAACCTTCCAGGTCGCCCAAGAATCTATCATAGCGGTTGTTGGCTTCGTCGATGAGCTGGACGCCAATATCCATTAGATTTGAAATGTTGCCAAAACTTGCGTTAATGGCTGAGGTGTTGGTGACCTCAAAATCAACAAATGAAGTATCTTCGGTCATTGACTTTATATTTAAGTAGTTAGACATGTCAATTAGGCCGTAGCCGTATTGATCGTCTCGACCTGGGTCGCCTAGATCGATGGTGGCATGCTTTAGGATTTCGACTGCTTGTTCTTTTGATAAGGATTTGTTGATGCCTTTCAAAATTGCTATAGCACTAACGACGTGCGGTGTTGCCATTGAGGTCCCACTTTTTGTTCCGTTAATACTTACAATATCGACACCCGGAGCGGTAAAGGTAATGTCGGGGCCAAAGTTTGAGAATTCTGCAAGCTGTTTGTTGGAATCGACTGCCGACACTGTGATTGTGTTATCAAATGAAGCGGGGTAGCCAACGTTTGACGATGATTCATTGCCGGCTGCGGCTACGCTTATGATGTTATCGTTCATAGCGGCTTGGATGGCTACATATTGCGAGTAGGCAGTATCGTCTTCTTCGGCTACTCTACCGAAACTCATATTAATGACATCTGCTTTGTGGTAGTAAGTGATATAGTTTATAGCAGTAACGATGGTAGTCATTGACATTTGGCCGCTATTTGCTATCTTGACGGGGAGTATTTTGACGTTTGCAGGAGTGCCTTCTGCTATGGTACCTGCGATATGAGTGCCGTGTCCGTAACCATCGTGCATCCTATTGTCGTACAGGTTGTAGGTTTCTTGAATTTTACCTTCAAAACTTTGATTAAACAATTCCATGTCGCAACCGGTGTCGATAATGGCTACTGTGACTGGAGCTGATCCTTGGACGCTGTAGTCGCTTATCGCCTGATCAAGCCCCATCGCCTCGATTCCCCAAGAATTATAATCGGTGATTTCAAAAAGGGAATCGTTTTCTACGTAGAGAACGCCTGGTTCAGTTTTGATCTTTTCTTTTGCTGCTTCTTTTTCGGATGGGGAATTATAATATAGGAAGTATTGATTATTTGGTGCTTCGATTTCGTGAGTGGCGCCAAAAGTGTTTTCGAGTTTTTGAGTGCTTGTAACTATGATAGTGCTATTTGCATCTGCGTTTTGACTAATCTTTGAAAATGAGCTCAAATAGTCTTCCACGAAATCTTCGGATAGTTCCGAAATATTGATTAGCTCGTTTAGGTCTTCGGTCTTTTTGCCAAAGAATATTAAGTTGCAGGCAAAAAATGCTGCGACTATTAATACAAGAAATGTGAGTATTGCTGGTCTTTGATATCTTTTCATATTTGTTTATTGTGTTTATATTAGCCAGCTGACTCTTTACTCTAACTGTTATTATATACGAAAAAAATAAAAGCGCAAGGGTTTTTATGTATGAAGAGCATAAAAATTTTGACGCGGCTGGTTTTGATTTGTTATAATAAAGGAAGAGGAAAAAAGAGATGGGAATTAAGATTAAAGAGAAGTTAGGAAAAGTAAAAAAATTTCTTAAGGAAAAGAAAATGGAAGTTTCGGTTGCGGTGCTTCTTGGCGTGACGACGCTCCTTGTGGCATGGGCTGGTTGGATTGGGTCACTACATAGTGGAATCCAGGCGATAAACTTTACTAAAAGCAATAATTTGGCAGCCGAAGCGAATGCTGAGTATAGCGTAGCGACGCAGGTGTATATATCAGATTTGTTTACTTGGAATACGATTTTGGATTTGCAAATCGATATGGAAGTTGCCAAGGAAAAAGGTGACCCGGAAGAGGCGAAGGTAATTGAAACTAAGATTGATAAAATTAAACACAATGGTTGCTCGTCGAAACTTTTGGAGGCTATTGATAATGGCGGGGGGAAGGCTGGGGCTTCTCCGTTTGAGAATGAAGAATTTGCGAGCAGTTATTTTGAAAGTGCAAAAAAATTATCAGAAGAATCACAGCAGGCTATGGAGGAAGGGAAACAGGACAACCTGCGGGGCGATTCGTATAGATTGGTTTCGGTGTTTTATTCGCTTGTATTGTTTTTACTTGGCATAGTTGGGGTGATTAAAGATTATCATAGTCGCAAGATGATACTCATCTTCTCGGTGTGTATTTTGGTTTTTGCAATAATATATATGATTACGTTGCCGATGCCGACAGGATTTGATATTTCGAGTTTCTTTAGCGCTAAATAAAAAAATGGTACACCGGGAGGGACTCGAACCCACGACCCTCTGTTCCGAAGACAGATGCTCTAATCCACTGAGCTACCGGTGCACTTTTTATATTATAACACTTTGTGGGGTTGGTTAAAACCGTAAGCGATTTGTGGTGGTTGTATTATTTTGCTGCGTGTGATAAATGGCTGGTATGAAAAAGTTTGGGGTTTTATTTCGCAGTGTGCACCAGTCTTATATGGTGGTGGCTTTTTCCGTGGGTGTAATTGTCGGCGCTATCATTGGGATAGTTTTTCGGGTTAATTATTTTGCGTCGCCGGTGTGGATTGGTGTGGTAGTGGCGCTTCTGGTGCTGGCATATTTGAGGCCAAAGTTGATGCTCGTGGTGGTGGCTTTTATTGCTGGGATGATTCTGGTGTTTTTTAGGATTGCGGGGGAGCTAATGGGCGAGAATAATATGAGAGGGCTTGTCGACAAAGATGTGGTGGTCATGGGCGTGGTGGACGGTGATCCGGAAACGGATGAAACGGTGACGAAATGCAAACTCAGGGAATTAAGAATTGGAGAAGTGGAGCTCAAGGGAAATTTGTATGTGTCGCTAAACAAAAATGAAGAGTTGGGGCGAGGTGATAAAGTAGAGCTTGAGGGGAAAATGTCTAATGGGTTTGGTGTGTATGTTGGGTATATGTACAGGCCGAAACTTATTAAATGGGAAAGACCGGAGCCGGGGGACTTGGTACTTAAAGTCCGAAATTGGTTTGCGGGGAGGATACGGGGGCTTCTGCCGGAGCCGGAAGTTTCGCTCGGTTTGTCGTATTTACTTGGAATGAGGACGGGGCTTCAGGATGATCTGAATGAAAATCTAAGGACGGTGGGGCTTGTACATATTGTGGTGGCGAGTGGGGCACATTTGGCGATTTTGGTGGGGGTGGCGAGGAAGATTTTTGGGAGGGCGTCAAGATTTGCTGGGCTTTTGTTTTCGGTGCTATTTGTGGTGTTTTTTATGTGCATGGTGGGGTGGACTCCATCGATCCTCAGGGCTGGAGTGATGACGATATTAACGCTCGTGATTTGGTATTTTGGCAGGAAAATGGCGCCTTGGCGACTAATTTTAATTACGATGGCTTTTACGCTTGTGATTGAGCCAATGTATTTAACGAATCTGTCGTGGCTGCTTTCGTTTGCAAGCTATGCGGGAATAATGATGCTGGGGCCGAAAATGCGGAAGTTATTTTATGGTCTAAAGAAGCCGGGATTTGTCGGTGAAATGGTGATCGTAACTGCTTCTGCTACTTTGATGACTTTGCCGCTGACTTTGTATTATTATGGTGCAGTGTCCCTAATATCGGTGGTGGCGAATCTGTTGATACTGCCGACTTTGCCGTATGCGATGGGGCTAGTTTTTATGACGGGAGTGGTGGCTGGGATCCCTGGCGTAGAAGTGGTGGTGTCGTGGTGCGCTAAAATGCTGCTTGATTTTCATATCGCGGTAGTGAATTGGTTTGGCGGGATGAGGCAGTTTTTGGTGGAGATTCCGACTTACAAATGGCAGGTGTTTTTGATTTATGTTGTAATCCTGACGGTACCTTTGATTGGACTAATTAAGAGAAAGGTGGTAGAATTAAGAGAAGTTGATTATAAATTTTGATGGGAGAAAAATATGTCTGGACATAGTAAATGGGCAACGACTAAAAGACAAAAAGCGGTCGTAGACGCGAAACGCGGTGCGCTTTTTACTAAAATTGGGAATCAGATTGCGATTGCGGCACGTCAGGGAACTGATCCGGCAATGAACCCGAGTCTTGCAATGGTCCTTGAAAAGGCGCGGCTTGCAAACATGCCAAAGGCGAATATTGAGCGCGCGATCGCGAGAGTAGCGGATAAGTCGGCGACGGCTTTGATTGAGGAAGTTTACGAGGCTTACGGGCCTGGTGGTGTGGGGATCGTAATTGAAGTTGCTACGGATAATAAGAATAGGACTTTGCCGGAGGTGCGCCACACTTTGGATAAAAACGGCGGGCGTATGGCTGAGTCTGGGAGCGTGATGTTTCAGTTTAAGCGTAAAGGTGTGATTGAAGTTTCTGAAAAAGGTGATGACGCGATGATGGTGGCGCTTGATGCGGGAGCTGAGGACGTAGTAGATGAAGACGAGGGGACTGTGATTTATACAGACGCTTCGGATTTAATGAAAGTAAGGCAAGCTGTGGTTGATGGTGGTCTTACGGTGACATCGGCAGAGCTTCAATACGTGCCGACTTCGTATGTACCGGTGGAAGGTGAGAGTGCAGAAAAATTGGAGAAGTTACTTAGTGCGGTTGACGATCTTGATGATGTAACAAATGTATACACGAACGCTGAATAAACTTAGATATGGCAAAAAATAATCCCGCGAGAGCGGGTTTATTTTTCTTAAAGACCATTCTTAAGGCGCGGATGTTTGCGCTTATCGCTGTGTTTGTGATTATTATTGCGATTCTGTTTAGAAATCGGTCGTAATTTGATTTTTCTTGCCATAGAGGTATTATACCACATTTTCGAAAAATATGTTATAATAGGCGATGGAAAGGTGGCCGAGTGGTTGAAGGCACTGGTCTTGAAAACCAGAGACGGAAACGTCCGCAGGTTCGAATCCTGTCCTTTCCGCCAAGTCTATGACAAGTAGCAGAAAAGCGAAGCTTTTCTAGCAGACTAAAGAAGCATAAAAATTGAGAGCTTGCTCTCATATTTTTATTGCTTCTGAAGTATGCTGAGAACCGTAGGTTCTGCTACTTGATTTTGATTTGGGCGCTTGAATCGACTAGGATTTTTAATCCTGTCCTTTTTTATATTTTTTATTTGATTTATTATTAATTATGCTAAAATGGTAGTAAAGAAGGTCAATTTTAATTTGGTGGGTAAGGAGGTGCCCATAGAATGAAAAATAAAAAGTGTAAATATATATTTGTTACTGGTGGTGTATTATCTGGCGTCGGTAAGGGAATTACGGCGGCGTCGATCGGTGCGATTTTGAAATCAAAAGGTTATAAAGTTACAATGCAAAAATGTGATCCGTATCTAAACGTGGATGCAGGTCTTCTTAATCCAGTGGAGCATGGCGAATGCTATGTGACACATGATGGTGTAGAAACGGATCTTGATCTTGGTCATTATGAAAGGTTTTTGGATTTTGAGACAAGTAAGTATTCGATTACGCTCTCGGGCTCAATTTATAAGGAACTAATTGAGCGTGAGCGGGCTGGCGGTTTCCATGGTAAGACTGTGCAACTCGTGCCACATTTTACGGGACTCGTTTGTGAGAAAATTGAGAAAGCTTCGGCTGATTCTGATATTCATATTGTAGAAATCGGCGGGACGATTGGTGATTATGAGGGACTTCCTTTTGTGGAGGCGATTCGTTTGTTTGCGAATAAAGTGGGGCGAAGAAATTGTTTGTATGTAAGCGTGGTGTATGTGCCATTTATCCATACTTCAAAAGAATTAAAAACTAAGCCGGCGCAGAATGCTCTAAAGGATTTGCGTGGGTTTGGGATTATTCCGGACGTGGTTTGTGTGAGGACGGAGAACCCGGCGCCAAGAGCGATTTGTGAAAAGATTGCGGCTTTTTCGGGAATTTCGTCGGATGCTGTAGTGAATCTACCTGATATTAATAGTGTTTATGATGTTCCATTTAACGTGTTGAAGTCTGGCGTGCTCGAAATTTTGAATGATTTTGTGGGCAATGATAAAGAACCTGACATGAAGCGATGGAAAGAGTTTTCACGAAGACGTGCTAAGGAATGTACGAAGACAGTGAAGGTTGGTTTGGTGGCAAAGTACGTTGGGAACGATGATACTTACATGTGCGTGACTGAGGCGCTTAAGGCGGCTTCGGCGTGGAATGGGGTGAATTTGGATCTTAGATGGATCAATGCGGAAGAGCTTGAGGATAAAACACAGCCAAATTCGGAAGCCAAGAAACTTTTGAAGGAATGTGATGGGATTGTAGTTCCCGGTGGTTTCGGGGCGAGAGGCGTAGAAGGAAAAATTAAAGCGGCTGAATATGCTTTAAGCCATAACATCCCTTATCTTGGGCTTTGCCTTGGGATGCAGGTAGCTTGTATTGCGGCAGCCAGAAAAGGTGGCGTGAAGGGGGCAAATTCAGAAGAGTTTGGCGCAAGTGAAGATGATAAGAATAATGTGATTTATATTATGGAGGGGCAAAAAGGTAAAGAATCTACCGGTGGGACGATGCGTCTTGGTGACTATACGGCAGTGCTTGCGCCAAAATCGAAGGTTGCGAAGTATTACAAGAAGGCAATGGATAAAGGTGAGTATGCGTATGGGACAGAAATTATGGACGATGGTAACGTGGAAGTGGTTGAGCGTCATCGTCATCGTTATGAAGTGAATCAAAAGTTTTTGCCAGAAATTGAGAAGGGCGGACTTCAGGTAGTTGGAACTTCGCCAAATGGAAAGTTGGTGGAATTTATCGAAGCGCCGGGTTGTAAATTCTTTGCGGCAACGCAGGCTCATCCGGAGTTTAAATCCAGGCCGCTTAATCCGCATCCGCTTTTTATGGAATTTATTAAAAGCATGAAATGATAATTATAGTTGATTACTGCGTTTAAGAATTATTGTGTTTATGGTATAATTTAGCCATGGACGAAAGAGAAGTTCAGCAGAGGCGTCGCGATAACGAAGAACAGGCGACGTTGGGTAGGGCGCGAATACTCGGTTTGCCTTATCTTGATACGCGACCATTTGAAAATGAGATTCAGTTGGTTCCTGATTTGTTGACCGTTGAAGAAATGCACAAGAATTATATGATTCCTTTGCAAAAAGGTGGTGGTGAAGAGCACTATCAATTTATGGTGACGAGTCAGACACCGAGGACGGTGATTGAGCAAATGAAGCGGTCCTATAACGATGAAGGTGAGAGGGTGGATTTTTTCTTGATTTCGGGATCGGCCTACAAAGTTTTTATGCTGAGATATGATCCGCCTAGAGTGGTGCATTATGACGATATTAAAATTGCAGGTGAAGGTGATTCGGAAACAATTGCGAGCGTGTCGCAGACATTGGCGCAGGTATCGACGGAAAAGGTATTTGATTTCTTGATTGATCAGGCGGACAAGTTGGGAGCGAGTGATATCCATATTGAAAATATGCGTACTGAGATTCGGATCCGCATGAGGGTGGATGGTTTGCTTCATCCAGTGGCAAACATTGACAAGGATAAATATCGGATTTTTATGGGGGAATTGTCGTCGCGGGCAAATGTGTCTGTGGCTTCCAATAAGCCCCAGTCTGGGCATATGCAAAAGGAAATTCATAGAGATGGCGTTACACATATGTTAAACATTCGCGTGGAGACGATCCCGACGATGTATGGGCAGGATGCGGTTTTGAGGCTATTTAATTTTGACGAATCTTTGTTGAACTTGGATCTGCTTGGACTTTCCGATGAAGAGCGTAGCGAAATCAATGAAGTAATTTCGCATCCGCGTGGTTTGGTTCTGATGGTAGGCCCGACCGGTTCGGGTAAATCTACGACTTTGTACTCGATGATCAATGCTCTTAATACTTCGGACCGCAAGATTATTACGCTTGAGGACCCGATTGAATATGGGATTACGGGTATTTCGCAAATTCCGATCAATACGACTGATGGGGGATCATTTGCTGAAGGGCTTCGCTCAGTGCTTCGTTTGGACCCGGACGTAGTGATGGTGGGCGAGATTCGTGATGCTGACACGGCGAAGACGGCGATTCAGGCTTCGATTACCGGTCATTTGGTGCTGTCATCTTTTCACGCGAATTCCACCAGTGCAGCGTTTTCGAGAATGATCGACCTCATCGGCGTGAACCCGATTTTCTCATCATCTATTCGTTTGATTATGGCACAGAGACTGGTGAGAAAACTAGCCGATTCAAAGAAAGCGAGACCAGCGACCGAGGCGGAAGCGAAGTATATTCGTGAGGTGCTTGATGGTGTGCCACGCGAGAAGCTTGAGGGAGTGGATCTGGATAATATTACGCTTTACGAACCGGTGGTGACCGATGAGGATCCATTTGGCTACCATGGCCGCGCGATAATTATGGAGCAGCTAATTGTGTCAGATGATATTCAGGCGTATATTCGTGGAGATGTGGCTGATATCAATACGAATGCGATTGAACAGACGGCAAGGAAGAATGGAATGTTGACGTTGGAACAGAAAGGGGTGCTTGCGGTACTTCGTGGCGATACGACGCTCGAAGAGATCTCTAGAGTAATATAGTGTGATATAATTGCTATTATGAGTGAAAAAATTGTTTCTGACTATAACGGATATGACTACAAAAAAATCTTCTGGGAAGATGCTGACCGTGAGTATGAAGACCAGGCAGACCGCATGGCGATACGGAAATTGTTACCGAAGCGAATGGAAAAATTCGCGGATATTGGCGGTGGATACGGAAGGCTTGCCAATGAATATCTAAGGAGGGCGCGTAAAGTTATTATTTTCGATTATTCTAAGTCTGAGTTGAAGCAGGCAAAAGAGATTTATGGTGACAAAATTGATACTAAGGCGGGGGATATCTATAAGTTACCATTTAAAGATGGTGAGTTGGATGGTCTAATGATGATAAGAGTGACTCATCATTTGAAGTATTTAGACAAAGCCGTGGCGGAACTTTATAGGGTGCTCAAGCCAGGTGGAGTCGCAGTTATTGAGGTTGCGAACAAGCGGACTTTGCCGAAGATGGTGCGCTTTATTACTAGAAGGAGTAAAGTCAATCCGTTTGATAAAAAAGTGGCTAATTATAAAGAGATTTCGAAGGACGGATTTTATAATTATCATCCAAAATATGTGGAAGAGATTTTTGATAAGGTTGGGTTTAAGCGCGAGAGAGTGTTGTCGGTATCTAATTTCCGAAGCAAGGGCTTAAAGAAGATCTTTGGAACGAAAAATTTGGTCAAAATGGAAAATAAGGCGCAGAAGTTGCTTGCGCCGATTAGATTTGCGCCGTCAATCTACTACAAGTTGAGAAAACCAGAGAAATAGTGTATAATATCAATGTTGGGGTCGTAGGCTAAAGCCTTCGTCTCCCTGCGTTCGTTAATAAAACAAAACAAGTTTTGTTTTATTAACTCACTTGGGGTCGTCGACCAAAGGTCGTCGCCTCCCTGCACTCGTTTAATAATTAAAACAAGTTTTAATTATTAAACTCGTTTGGGGTCGTCGTTCAACGGATAGGACATATCCCCTCTAAGGATACAATGATGGTTCGATTCCATCCGGCCCTACCATTTTTTTAGGTTGGTATATATGCGCGGTTTATCTCGTTAGGGGTTTAGTGAATATTTGCACCCGTAGTTCAACGGATAGAACATTGGTTTCCGGAACCAACAATATCGGTTCGATTCCGGTCGGGTGTACCAAATCTAAAAGATATGCTATAATATCAGCACGGTACCGTAGCTCAGCTGGTTAGAGCGTGGGACTCATAAGCCCAAGGTCGGTGGTTCGACCCCACCCGGTACCACCATTCAGATGGCTCCAGTAAGCCATTTTTTGTTGGGAACCACCGAACCTTCGGTGCGGGGTTCGACCCCACCCGGTATCACTACATGAATGGCTCCAGTGAGCCACTTTTTGTGACAAGAATGAAATAAGAAAGGCCGGTTTTATCGAAATAAAACCGGCCTTCGTTTATATTCTTTTGAAGTATTCAATTTTCAGTTTGATGCCGTTAGCCTCGTAGATGGCGGCTAATGCATCAAACCATTTGTCGATATCGACGCCCTGATCCTTGGCTGCGTGCGCCAGGATTTCCAATTCTACGTTTGTAGCATTTAGGACGTCGTCAGCGGTCGGCCCGACGTGGCATATATTTAATGCCAAATTAAGCTTTTCTGCCATTCCCGGCTCTGTGGAGTTGTCGATTAGTTCTACGATCTTGTCTTCGCAGATCGCTTTCACGACTTCCTCCTCGCCGTAAATATCCATTAGCATTCTTATGCATAAGATTGCTTCTTGGTATTTTGGCGTAGCCTCGTAGCCGGCCTTAGTGGCGGTTTCGTAGGCAATTGAGTCTACGAGACCTTCAACCAGGATATTGTCATCTTGGTCCTCCCAGTTAGAAACTAAAGAGTGGCTGATTTCGTGCAGCAGGACGTATAACATCGTGTCGCTATCTGCTACACTGAACTGGGGCAACAAATAGATTGCGTCCTCAGTGTTTTCGTAAAACGCATAATACGATTTGAAGACATATATCTCCTCGTATTCCATTCCAGAAATTGCCTCAGTTGGTGGGGTCGACTTCAACACTTTGTTTAGCTTGTTGAACTTCCCCCAGTTTAATAGCCCTTGATAAGGGGCATTTTTCTTAACAAGGTCCTTGACGTTATTAAGGACCTCATGATATTCTTTGGGTGCTTCCTTAGCATACTTTTGGATGTATGCTGTGGCGTCTACGGTGCTGCCGGTGGTGACGTTCCAGTCGGCTGCATATTTGTAGCCACTTGAAGCGCACGCTCCTAAAAGTGCTGACAGAACTACTACTACGATTGTTGCTAATAATTTTTTCATGGGGTTTTCCTCCTCTTTCTTCTTTTTTTCTTCTTTTTTCTAAATCTATGTGAATTTTCCGGAGTATCCCCAGAAAAGAATATTAGGTTACTGAATACTTCAAATGTTAAATTTCATGTAGCGGAATGCTACGATACCTTAATTATAGCATAAGTGCTTTGATTTGTCAATCTGTTTATGCTTAAAAATGGTGTTTGTGTACTCCTGTAGTTATTGGTGGACTGGTTTTATAGGGGTGTTTATAGTATTGACTTTATTTGTTGAAAATGTTAGAATATGCTTCGTAACCCATTATCTTACGAATTGTACGTAAGAAAAAAGTAGTCCTTTAGAAAGGGGGATCGATCTTATGAAAGATTATCTTGAACTTGTACGTGGTGAGGCTGTGTCCTATAGTGTAGGCCGTATGGATTTCGCAGAATACTTCAGCGATGATAGTATTACGGATTCATTGGTTTATTTCGCTTCAGGGGACGGCACGGTGTTCGTCGATAAGCGCGCAGATGAGATGTATGCGAAGTATGCAGGTTTGCATGAAGCAATTTGCTGCGGTAAATATGCATTTCTCGTACCGGAAGGGGATGACCCGGAAGGGCGCTGTTCTCGTATTGACGAGTTGGTTATGGCAATTATGCCATCAACCTATCGGAAGGAATACTCGAGAAAGCGTATTGAAATGTTCAAAACGCTCATCGAGCGCAACCTCTCACCGGCACTTAATGAAAGCTTCAAACGCTCTTTAGCGTTTCACGAAGCTTTCCTGGCAAAATAACAAGGAGGTGATCTCTAATACCGGCTGTAAGGCCGG
Source organism: Candidatus Saccharimonadota bacterium (assembly GCA_017515105.1). Lineage (GTDB taxonomy): Bacteria > Patescibacteriota > Saccharimonadia > Saccharimonadales > Saccharimonadaceae > Nanosyncoccus. The sequence continues at coordinate 109,818 of JAFWHO010000001.1, read as the reverse complement.
TATTTTCGTGTGATTATTTGGGGTGAAAGGTAAAATCCCCGCTTAGAGAAGCGGGGATTTTAGAGGAAGCATTTAATGCAATTGACGGACGCCGCCACATGTGCAGAACTCTTCTGGCGTCAGAATGACTATATTGGGCTCTGAGCTGCATTTGTAGTATCCGGGTTCACCGTCTTTTCCAGGAGCGACATAGTCGGAGTTCAAGAGCAGGATCTTCTTCTCATGACCCCTTAGACGTACGATGAAGGTCCCTTCTGATTTTTTGACGAAGCTCGGAATGCCATTTACGATTCTCGGTTTATTATTTTCGTAGTACATTTCGAAGTTGCCATGCATGAAGGATACCGCGTCAAGAGCGTCTATATCGGGAAGATCTAAGCCGAACTCTCCCAAAATTGACATAATTAGTCCCATCGAGGCCCTCTTTAGCCTCTCGTTAAAGAGACTATCGATTTCGGGATCATAAAACGGCCATTCATCTGGTGCAGGTTTGTTTTCGAGGGCCGTTATGCCGAAATACTTTGCTAGTATTGTTCGCTTTAGATTTTTAGGGCAATTGATGACGGATTGCTGTGCACGATAATATGCTTTTTGCCGGACGATACTCGATGGGGATTCCGTGAAATTGGCAAATAGTTTTGCCAGATACATACAATCGTCTTCGCTGAGCGAAATGTTCTTACTGCCAATTATTGGTTTATTGGTGAGGTTAAGATAATCGTTTTGAAGGTGATCTGAGAATGTCTCCGAAAGACTTACGGGGATTTCACTTCTTGCGATACCAAAAGCGTAGTCGGCCTCTGGATAATTGATTCTCACGTGATGAGTCCTCATTTCGGTTTCCTGTATTTGCGTTGCTTCCTTGTGGTTAAGATTCATAGCTACACCCCCTTAACATGATAGATTTTTTGCTACTTTAGACATTATATCACAATTTTACCAGGGGCGGGATTGACGGTGATGGAAATTTATGTTATAATGGGGAGATAGTAGCAAATATTTGAGATTACCCTATAAGGGTGATTCTCCGACTCGTTCTCGAAAAAGGAAGAAGGTGGAGATTATGAAAGAACAGTTGTTATTTTTTGTTGACCCTAATGTAAACGCGGATTTGCGGGAGATCGTGAAGAAAGCGGCACAATCGGCAGAGGTAATTCATGGGGTAGAGTCAGTGTATGCTGACACGGAGCCCGATAAATATCCTAGCTCTCGTTTTACGGTTGCCGGCAAGTATCTTGGTGACAAGGAATTTGGCGAGCAGCGTGATGCCGATATGATGCTGAAGGAGATCGAGAGGCTGCTTGGAGAGGAAGGACGACATGTTGTGTTTATCACGTACAGTGATATCACTGTAAAGTCTCGTGGCGAATATCTGTGTTATTGCTACGAGGCGACTGATTTTACCAACATAATCATAAGCGTAAGGAGACTCAGAAACCTTCCCGTTATCGAGCAAAAGATATTTCTCTCTGATCTGATCATGCATGAGATCAGGACACTTTTGTCCGATCAGTACATTAGAAAATAGGCGCCAGGTAGGCGCCTATTTTTATTGTTTGGTTAAACTAATCGTCAGGATCGACAATGGCGAGAGAAAGATCGTCGAGTTGGGATTCATCGATGGTGGATGGAGAATCCATCATGAGATCGACGCCGGAGCCGTTCTTCGGGAAGGCGACGATGTCGCGGATGTTGTCGACGGATTCTAGGACCATGAAAATGCGGTCGAGCCCTGGGGCACAGCCAGCGTGTGGTGGTGCACCGAACTTGAAGGCATTTAGCATGCCGGAGAAGCGAGCTTCGACGTATTCGTTATTGTAGCCGAGAATATTGAAGGCTTTGTACATGATGTCAGGATTATAGTTACGGACGGCGCCAGAGCAAACTTCGAAGCCGTTCATGACCATATCGTATTGGTCGGCTTTGATAGCGAGTTTGTCGGCGTCAGTCTTGGCGGATTCAAGAGCAGCGAGGCCACCTTTTGGCATGCTGAATGGGTTGTGGCCGAAGTCAAGTTTCTTTAGTTTGTCGTCCCATTCGTAGAATGGGAAATCGATAACCCAACAGTAGGCAACTTCGTCAGGGTTCTTGAGGTTGAAATGGTCAGCAAAATCGATACGGAGTGCACCGAGGACTTTGTTGACTTTGTCGCGCTCGTCGGCGCCAAAGAAGACGGCGTCGCCGGTCTTGGCTCCGGTGAGTTTTTGGACGTTTGCGATTTCGACTTCAGTCATAAATTTAAGAATTGGGGATTTGGCGCCTTCATCTGTATATAATACATAGGCAAGGCCACCGGCGCCGAGTTTGCGGGCTTTTTCGGTGAATTCGTCGATTTCGCGGCGAGTGAGGCTGGCGGCGTCTTTGACGCAGAGAGCTTTGACGCAAGGTGTTTTGAATACTTTGAATTCAGTGTCTTTAAATACTTCGGTAAGATCAATGAGTTCTAGACCGTAGCGAAGGTCTGGCTTGTCGGTACCATAAGTATCCATGGCAAAATCATAAGGTAAACGGGGAATTAGTGAACCTTTGCCAATGAATTTCTTGGCTGGGGCGGAATTTAAGACGAGCTTTTTCTTAGCAAACTTGGTGGCGAGATCGATAAAGAGTGGCTCGATGGTCTCGCGGACAGTTTCACCGTCGTCAACAAAGGACATTTCACAGTCTAATTGGTAGAAATCGCCGTAAAGACGATCGGCGCGAGGGTCTTCGTCGCGGAAACAAGGGGCAATTTGGAAATATTTGTCTACGCCGCCAACCATTAAGAGTTGCTTGAATTGCTGAGGTGCTTGAGGAAGAGCATAGAATTTGCCAGGGTGAAGGCGAGAAGGAACGAGAAAGTCACGGGCGCCTTCTGGGGATGAGTTGGCAAGAATTGGGGTAGTGATTTCAGTGAAATCGTGATCATACATGTAATTTCGGATGAAACGATAGAATTCTGAGCGACGTTTCAAAGTGTTTTGCATGGTAGGACGACGGAGGTCGAGGTAGCGGTATTTGAGGCGGAGTTCTTCGGAAGATTTTTCGCCGTCATCGTGAGTATTAACTGGTGGGGTGAGAGATTTATTAAGAACAGTAAGTTCGTCGACAACTAGCTCGATGGTGCCGGTTTCGATATTTGGGTTAATCAAATCTTTGGCGCGTTCTCTCATGGTGCCGGTAGCTTTCAAAACGAATTCGTCACGAACGGATTCGGCTAGTTTGAAAGAATCTGGCGTATCAGGAGTGATGACGAGCTGAATAATGCCGGTGTGATCGCGGAGGTCGATAAAAATTAGGCCACCATGATCGCGGCGGGAATTGACCCAGCCTTCGACAGTTACTTTGTTTTTTAGATGGTTTTTTAATTCGTTTGCTAAAAATCTCATATCTGTTATTATACCACTTATTTAGGAAATATTCCAGTGGGGTAAATGCGGCCCTGTGGTTTATTCGCCGAGCATGTATTCTAGTAGCATTTGGATGGTGAAAAAGCCGACGAGGGAATCGTTCTCGTCTTGGACTAGGAAGAAATAGCTATTGGTGCGCTCGATTTCGGAAACGACGAAGGACAAAGAGTCGGTGGCGTGGAGGTAGTTTACATTGGTATCGAGATATTTGCTGGCGCGGTCGGTGTTCTTGATCTCGAGAGTGTTCAGGGCTTCGGTGTGAATAATTCCCTTGACGTTGTGGCGGGAGTCGATGACCGGGAAATTGGTGAAGCCGGATTTGTAGAGTTTGTCTAGAACGAGGGGGCCGAGGACTTCTTTGCTGTCTACGAAGACCATTTTGGATTTTTCGACCATCAGTTCCCCGACCGTGCGGGTATCAAAGCTCATGATGGCAGCGATACGGTTACGGTCTCTTGTGGTAAGAATCGATTTCGGAGTGCGTCTTAAGACGTCGATGAATTCTTCGAGAGAAGTTGGAGTGTATTTGGTGGGTTTTGCTGGAGTTTTGGGTGAACGAAACTTATCCAGCTTGGGGTCTAGCCACTTTACGAATTTTCGTAATAATGAATCCAACATGATATAATAATTATAACATTTATTTAGTGAAGGAGTTAATTTATGAAGAAAATGAAGGGGTTTTCAGTTATTGCCGTGATTATAATTGTTGCTGTGTTGGCCGTGATTGGAGTTGGCGCTTTCCTCGTGATTGACGGGAATAACAATGCTACTGATTATACGAAGTATGATTTTTATTCAGTGATTGCTCCAGATAAACACAATGGGGAAATTGGCGATCACGTAAAGGGTGATCCGGAAGCACCGGTTTTGATTTTTGAGTATGCTGATTTTCAGTGTCCAGGATGCGCTTCGATTAACCCGCGCGTGAACAAGACCATTGAGCAGCTTGATGGTAAATTGGCGGTGGTGTATAGAAGTTTCTTGCTTTCTTATCATCAAAATGGTACAGCGGCGGCTTCGGCGGCTGAGGCGGCAGGGCTTCAGGGCTATTGGAAAGAATATGCAGATAAGCTGTTCTTGAAGCAATCAGAATGGGAATATGCTTCCAGCTCTGACAGAGCAGAACTCTTTAATAAATACTTTGAAGAAGTAACTGATGGTAAAGGCGATCTCGAGAAATTCAACAAAGATATCGCAAGTGATCAGGTGTCTAAGAAAATCAATTTCGATATGGGAATCGGTAAGAGGATGGATATTGGTGGGACGCCGGCTTTCTATATTGATGGTCAGCTGATTGCCTGGAACAAAGAAGGAAGTTTGAATATTAATGGTAAAACTATCTCTTGGGATTCGGCCAGAAATGGAGATGATTTTACGAAACTAATTAAGCAAATTGTTGAGGCTAAGTTAGGAGAATAAATAGCTTGAGGGGTGATTAAAAATATCCACCAAGACTTGGTGGATATTTTTTGAGACCTAGATCTCGATAAACTCTTGCCAAGCGGCAGGAGCTATTTTTGACTGTTGACGCCTGTTAGAGCGTTTGAGCCGTTTGATACGCATGTATCTATTATTCTCCTTAATGTTTTTCGCTCTTACGACCTTCACCCCACCTCGCGAAGACTTTGATTCAAGCCATTGGGAATGTGAGCGATAGGACCTATTCTAGCAAACAATAAAAAATCATGCAAGCATATATGCTATAATGTTTATTATGAAAAAGCGTGGGCGCATTAAGTTTCACAAGGTGAAAACTTGGCAGCTTTTAGTGATTTTGGTGCCATTGTTTTTTATTGATGCGACTTTGCTTAGACTTGATCACATTCGAATGGTGGAGCTAAGAAGTGCGGTGCTTGCAGCAGATGAAAATGAGGATGACGAGGCAATTAGGAGTGGGCTGGAGGAGCTGAAGAGCTTTGTGTTTTCGAATATGGTAATTAATGTAGTGGATGACAATGGGGAACAGAAAGTTACTTTTGGAACGGGGCCGTTTTATTTGGAGCATCAATACAATAGAGATGCGACGAAGGCCCTACAGGAGGCGGAGCAGCAGATTATGGATGATAGCAATCCGAACGGTAATATATATGCTCTTGCAAATGAGGTATGTAGGGCGCAAGCGATTGCGAATGGTTGGAGTTGGGATAACCCGAATTTTATTAATTGTATGATTACTGAGATTCAAAAGTATCCGGCGGCTACTGACATCCAGGATAAGATTATTGCTAGTCTGCCGTCCACGGAGCTTTATCGGCACAATTATGCTTCGCCGGTTTGGGCACCAACTCTTACGGGGTTCATGGTATTGATAACCATGATCGTTATTGTTGTAATTTTTATACGAATTTTAGTGTGGATTTTCTTGAGATTATCGCTTCTCTTTATCTGATAATTAGGGGTGACGCTAAAAAAGGGGATTATTTATCAGAAAAACCCCTTGACATTTTGGTGGCGGAATCATAAGATAGGGGTATATTAATTTAAGGAGGAAAGCTGACATGGCTTACGAACATACCAATGGTAAAGGTGTAAAATACTATCTACATAAAACTGAAGTTACCCTACGTGGTGGCAAGCCTCAGACTATTTATTTCTTCACCAAGGAAGAAAAGGGCGGTAAAGGCACTCCTTGTGATTTGCCAGCAGATCGCGTAGTTGTTGAGAACCCACGCAATGGCTTCTTGACTCTTAAGAAGAAAGCTTAATTATAGATAATCAAAAAGCCGCACTTTTAAAGGGCGGCTTTTTGGTTGGTGGGGGTTTATGCTGTTTTCATGTATAGAGTTGACAGAACTTAAGTTTAGCGGTATAATGATTTACATATCGCGGGGTAGAGCAGCCTGGTAGCTCGTTTGGCTCATAACCAAAAGGTCGCTGGTTCAAATCCAGCCCCCGCAACCAAGATTTTAGAAGCAGCTCGGAAAGAGCTGATTTTTGTTTGTGGAAATACCTGAAAAAGGCCTGAAAAACTATTTACGTATAAGCATAAATGTAATAAACTATTATTTATAGTTATTTTAAAATAAGCTTTTTTGTGGAGGAATCAATGACAAAAGCAAAACAAAAATTCAGCGTGATTTTTATGGCAATTTTTGCCGCGCTGTTTGTTTTTTCTATTTTTACCACTTCTAATTCTTTCGCTGCGGCGAATATTTTTAGAATAAAGAATGTTGAGATAACCGAACGGAGTGATACTGTTGAGGGGGATATTGGCGCCTTTGATGAAACCAGTATTGGAAGCTATTTTACTTTTCATAAGGTTGGGGATAAAGTGGTTTATAAGATTACGCTAGAGAATACTGATACGAATACACACGTCATTGCAACAATATCCGATAATAATAATAGTAATGAGAATTTGGAATACTCATATGATGCATATGAGAATACGACCGTTGCGGCTGGCGAATCTTTTGATTTTATTCTTACCGCAACATATAAGAATGGCGTAACGGATATAGATTTGCGCAATCAGATTCAGAGTTTGAAATTATCGATTAGTTTTGCTGACACTCAGGATTCGGATGAATTTGATTTAGCTGTGCCAAATACCGGTGAGAATACTGTGAATATGGCTGGTGGGATGGCGGTTTCGAATATTGTTTTCTTGGCTGTTTCTGCGGCTGGTTTGGTTGTTTGTTCAATCTTGATTATCAGGAAGCACAAGAACGCAGCTAAATATCTTGGCGCTGTGGTTGCAGCTGTCTCGGTGACTGCATTGGTGTTTTCGGTGAAGGCCGCCACGCTTAATACTAATGAAATATCTATTGATACGGAACTTGGTTTTTATGACAAAGTTGTGATTACGAATGGCAATGATCAAATTATCACTGATTATGGCACAAAATTTGAAGATATTGAGGGGATCACGGCTCCAGTTGTAGATAACCAAAATCTCAGTGGTTGGAAGGATGAGAGCGACAATCCGATTGATACGACTCAGCCAGTTATGAGTGATTTAACGATTACGCCAGTTTATGAACGAATTGCCTTCAATGTGACGATGGATGCAAACGGTAAGAATTACTCCGATGGAAGCAAAAAATATGTACTCAAGTATAATAGTTCTGATACGACTCATGAGGGAAATACGAGATCAAAGAAAATAGTATCACATTCTGCAAACGTCAACGATAAGGGTGAACAGAATAGCACATATAATAATAATTTGGCAACGTCGGATGTCGTGACGATGCCTGGAGCTTCTAAGCTTAAAGTAACTTTAAGATATCGTACCGAATCTAGCTATGACTATGTTTATACTATAAAAGGCGAGTATAGCGGCGTAATTGGCGGTCGTTCTCCTTCGACTTATGTTGGTAAAGTGAGTGGTGGTTCTGGCGATTACTCTACTAGAGAATATGAGATAGATGGGGACACCGTAACTTTTGGTTTTTATACCGATTCTAGCGGACTTGCTTATTATGGGTACTATGCGGTGGTTGAAGGATATGATTCTGATGGCAACTTGATTTGCGACCCTGAATATGACCGCGAGTTGCTTTCTGGTGCATACATGGAGCCGGCTATAGAGAATTTCTATGGGTGGTCGGAAGATCCTGATGCTGAAAATGCAGACTATACCAGTGAGGACGAGATTAAAAAGTTCCTAGAAGGCACTAATGGTGTTAATAAGACTCTTTATGCAGTGCTCAGGAAACGCTACAGTGTTACCTATGATGGCAATGGCGCTACTGCTGGTACAATGGAGTCGGTGCACCATGAAAACTTAAGAGCGGATGAGCCATTCTTTGGTTATGCGGCGAACTATTTACGTGATGGTTATGGGTTCGTAGGATGGAGTAGTGATAAGAATGCAACTCCGGATAATGGTGCAAAAATCTTTGGGCCAAGCCAGGCTATTACGCCAGCGGAGATTCGCGATGGTAATCTAGACGAAAATCTAAACATTGTACTATATGCTGTTTGGGTAAAGAATGATGACACTTATAATCTTCAAAACTTTGATAACGCGGCATTCGAGGCAGCTCATCCAAACCAAACTGTGACTGCACTTGAAGATACGCGTGATGGTCAAATATATGCCGTGGCTAAACTTGCGGATAATAAATGGTGGATCATCGAGAATTTACGCTTTGACCCGGCTGGAAAGACATTAACGAGTGAAAACACCAATAACCCGACTGCGGCCTTTGCTAATACTGCCAAGAATAGGGCTACCTCTACCTTCCTAAACTGTTGGACAGATACTAGCGGTTATGAAGGTTGTTACAATCAGTATTCTATAGATGTGAGTAATATTACAGCTACGACGCCTAACGTGAGTGCGTCGGGTGGGTATCAATGGTATAGCTATGGCGTGTATTATAACTGGTATTCCGCTACGGCTGGGAATGGTACAATTGGTTTAGCGCCAGCGACATCTGCTAATGGAGATATTTGTCCGGCAGGTTGGCGTTTGCCGAAGGCCGATTGGAGGAGTAATGCTAATAGTATGACCGTAGATGATTCTGAGTTCTCTATACTTAGCGTTGCAAACGGTGGCGATCCGATGTTTGCTTATGATAAGGACCAAGCTTTAGTATTAATGAACTACCCCAATAATTTCATTAGATCTGGTAGATCCCAGCCAGGAGGGCGGACAGGAGACCCTGTTGTGATTGGCGCTATGCGTAACGATATCGGACAATATTGGAGTGCGACAAAGGATGCTAATAGCAGTAGTGGGTGGATTAACTATTTGACAGCTTTCTTCTATAACGGTAGTCGTTCGGTTAGCCAGGGTAGCACTTCTATGGATGTTGGTTACACGCTTCGTTGTTTGAAAAAATAAGAAGCTTGCTTAATAAGAATAAGGATTAGACTTTTGCTAAAGCAAAAGTCTTCCTTTCTGCGTCACTCGAAAAAAGAAAAATAAATTTTTCTTTTTCGCTCGTTTCCTTGAAAGGGCGAACCTACGGTTCGCGTCCTGTAGCTCGTCATAGAAAATATCCAACCAAAAGGTTGGACATTTTCTATGGTGGGGGTACTAGGACTCGAACCTAGGACACTGCGTGTATAAGACGCATGCTCTAACCAGCTGAGCTATACCCCCGCTATTCTATTCTATCACATAATGATATAATACTAAGCATGAACAAGATTAAAACGTTCTTCCGGAGAATTAGATTCAGACTGAAGCATGATTTTTTGACGGTTGAGAACATGATTCTCATTTTTGCAATTGCGCTTTGTGCAGTATGGACCTATCAATCTGTCGTTGCGATGTCCAGGAACTGGGAGCTGTCGGAACGCTTAACGGCGGAGAGGAAAGAGCTAGACCTTGCTAAAGTTGAAGTTGAGACGATGGAATTTGAGAATGAATATTATAAATCTGATGAGTACCAGGAGCTCTTGGCTCGGAAGTATTTAGACAAAATGGCTTCGGGTGAACAGATGGTTGTGATGCCTGAAAACACTGAGGAAGCCAAAGACAGATTCAATGATACTGTGGTTTTGGCTAAAGAAAAAGAATATTCCAATTTTGACAAATGGATGATGTTTTTATTTCCGGGACATTGATTGAAAAAAATATAATACTTATGCTATAATTGTTAGTATGAAAAGAAGGCGTTCTGGTTTTACTTTAATTGAGGTAGCGCTATTCTTGGCGATTACTGGTATTTTGTTTGTAGGGATTGCGGTGGGGACGCAAAATTCGATTTTCCAGCAGAGGTTCAACGACTCTGTGCAAAGTTTCGCCGAATACCTTAGGACGGCTTATTCTGAGGTGACGAATGTAAGAAACGAGAGTCTTGGTAGGTCCGATCAGGCTATTTATGGGAAGCTGATTACTTTTGGTGAGAATCGTGATTTGGCTGGACACGATATCCAGGCTGGATCAGCTATCTTTTCGTACAATGTCATCGGTGACATTCGGGAGGAATCGGCCAATGATGCTCTTGGGGCGCTGGCTTATTTGAATGCGAATGTAGTAATAAAAGAAGATGGGGCGTATCAACCGGTGGGGTTCGCGGACGATTATAAGCCGAAGTGGGCTTCAGCAATTCAAAAACATGATAGCAAAGATTCTTTTATTGGGGCTTTATTGATTGTGAGACATCCGGATTCTGGGACGATTTACACTTTCGTGAAAGATAATGATACTATTCAAGTTAACGATGCGATCGCGAATGGGAGTGAGGATTCTTTGATTAACCTTTTGAAGTCACAGTTGATTAATGGGAGCTTTACTTTGAAGGCAGTTGATTTTTGCGTGAACCCTAACGGCCTTGATGAGGGTGGACTTCGTCGCGATGTGAGGGTCGTTGAAAACGCGAGAAATGGTACGGGAATCGAAATAATTGGAGACGATGCTGACGAATGCGGGCGAATGGAGGATTAATGCATAGTAGTGGCGGTTTTACCTTGATTGAACTTTCGCTTTCAATTGCTTTCATTTCGGTGCTTTCGATTATTGTGGTTGTGCTTATAAATGGCACAATTTCATCTTACAATAGGGGATTAACCTTGAACAAGATTAATACTGGGGGGATGGATTTAGTAGACGAGTTGAGGTCGGCGCTTCAAAACTCTAAAGATGGATCGGCTTTGGACGAGTGCGATAAGTTTAAAGAGGGGAGTGATGATGATGGGGCTTATGGTGATTGCGTAAAGGATGGGGGAAAGAATTTTGTATCTATCGTGAGATATGCAAGCGTCAAGCCGAAAGGTAGTGATACGGCGATCGAAGATGTCCCAGTTTATGGTGCTTTGTGTACAGGGCTTAGCTCATACATTTGGAATTCTGGGTATTTTTCGAGTGGCGATTACGTGGTTGAAGATGAGGTAAAGGCTGCTACACTGAGATATAATTCAGGCGATAGTAGTTATGCGTCAGTTTTTCCGAATCCTGATACCGATGGTAATAAAGTATTTCGTTTAATAAAGATTGATGACGAGAAGCGAGCTGTTTGCGCCTCGCAGGTTTCTATTGATGATAACAATGGCCATAGCGATCGTTACAGAATTGATTGGGAAAATGGCGTAAATGGAAGCGAGTTTGATATTAGTAGTAGTTTGATTTTGGAATCTGGACCGGAGGAGATATTGCCATCGGATGGCCATAATGATTTGGCCGTGTATTATCTTGATACGGCGATACCGGCCGAAAGTAAAAGTAGCAAAGATATGTTTTATTCGGTTTCTATGGTTCTCGGGACAGTTAATGGCGGAATTGACCTAAGTAAGTCTGGTGATTTTTGTGCTACTTACGAAAGTTCTCTTCAAAATATGGATTATTGTGCTGTCAATAAATTTAATTTTGCCGTTCAGGCGAATGGAGTGTAAGATGAAAGGAAGAAAAAAACTGGACAAAACTAAGAAGGGTGCGGCTTCGTTTTACGTAGTAGCGTTCTCGACATTGATACTTGTGATTGTGGCAGCGAGCTTTGCTACGATTATTATTTCCGAAATCACTAGAACGTCGAATGATGATTTGGCGCAGTCGGCTTATGATTCGGCGTTGGCTGGTGTGGAGGATGCGAAGTTAGCATATGCAGCTTATGAGGGGTGTTTGCAGGCTGAGGATGAGATTAAACCAAACGAAACGATGAGCTGTTCTCAGGTAATTAGCTTGGTGAAAGAAGGGAACGCGCAATTAAATAATCCTGATAGTAGTACTAATAATACCAATGGTGGCATTAAAAGCGATAAGTGCGATATGGTTTCCTCTATCCTTGGGCGGACTGTTAATGAAGAGGATGGTTCCGTGACGGTTTCTGAATCAAGTACTGGTGAGGATAATGGTATGCTCCAAGCTTATACTTGTGTAATCATTAAGACTGATTTGTCCGATTATCGTTCGAGCGTATCTAGCAGTAATCCGACGAAACTGGTTCCGGTGAAGTTGGCAGACGATAGTCCGGTAAAAGCTAAGGATATTAAGAGTGTAGTGATTAGCTGGTCTAGTGATGCAGAAGTGGGGATTCCTAAGTTTAATAACTTTCGTGACAAGGACGTCGTTTTTCCGTCGGCAACCCTTATGGCCTCAGCTCCCCCGACGATTGGCGTGAGCTTGGTTCAGACTGGCGGGGATAGCTTTAGCATGGATTCATTTACGATGACTCAGGGTAACCAGACGAATAGAGGCACTGTTTATTTGGTACCTACGAACATCGAGAAGGACAAGAGAACTGGGTCTTCAGATACATATTATGACACAGAAGGTAATGTAGTTCCGAAGGAGGGCTTCTTGTATTCTAACGACAAGACTGCAACGAATCAGAATAAACCATATCTAGTATATTGTGATCCTGATGCAGCAAATGGATTCCTTTGTTCTGCGACACTTCAACTTCCTGAACCAGTTGGTGGCGGTGACAGGAATAAAGACACATTCTATTTCGCAGTGTCGTTGCCTTATGGTAGACCAGCAACGAGCTTTTCGATGACATTCTGCACCGGGAGCAACGATTGCACGGTTCAAAAAGACACGACCGATGACCCTGATCAAGAGGATAAAGGGGAAATTGTTGTATTGAATGGCTCTCAGGTTGCTGTTGACTCTACGGGTAAAGCTAATGACCTGTTTAGAAGGGTCGAAGTGCGGCTTGAGCCTAGGAATACGTCGTTCCCGTATCCGCTTTATGGCATCCAGTTGCTCGATACTAATAAGAGGGAAAGTAATATAAAGAAAGATCTGTATACTATTTGTGAGTGGAATTTCCCGGAAAGAGGTTGCCCAGACTGGTAGTGAGATAATTGATCGATCAAAAAACTCTCCGCGGGTCGGAGAGTTTTTGGGTGTGGTTTTATTTCTTTTCGACAAGTTTCCTGGCGGCGAGTTTGATTAAGCAGCTATAGCTGTTGGTGGCGTGAGGGGTGCTTGCAAGCTCCAGAGCGGTGACGCCGTGCCGGATGCAGAGAGACAACTCTCCGGCCATGTCGGTGGCGTTAGGGGCAACGATTGTGGCTCCGATGATATGATTGGTTTTGTCGGCGATTAGTTTGACGAATCCGAATGTTTGATTATATATTGCGCCAGCTGGAATTTCGGAGATTCTGACAATTGCTTTTTTGCATTTGCGGTCTCGTTTTAAAAGATCGTCCTCGTTGTATCCCACAGTTACTACTTCAGGAGAGGTGTTGATAACTCTGGCGAAGCCGTGATAGTTGGCGATGTTCTTGGCGTGATTAACAAGATTCATGGCAAGCAAAGTGCCTTCATATTCGGCGCGTTCTGTGGACGATTCTTCGCCGATGCAGTCGCCGATGGCGTAGATATTTTTGGTGGAAGTTTGGAACTGTTTGGTGACCTTGATGCCAGTGTTTTTGTATTTGACGCCGGCGTTTTCGAGACCGTAATCGAGATACGGTTCGCTGCCGGTGGCTAGCACGATACAATCTACGCGGACTAGTTTCTCGGTGCGAGCATTTTGGAAAATGACCTTTTTGCTTCTCTGATCTTGTTCTAAGGAAACGACTTTGCAATTTGGTAAAACCATGACTCCGAGGTCTTTGATGAAGTGGTCACTGATGGTCTCAGAGACTTCTTTGTCTTCACGTGGCAAAATGCGGCTAGCTGTTTCCATGAGGAGGACCTTGATGCCGAGATTGGCAAAGTACTCAGTGATTTCGCAGCCGGTGGGGCCACCGCCAACGACGAGGGCTACTTTGGGGGAGCGTCGGATCTTGATGGCGGTGTCTGGAGTGAGATAACTAACTCGGTCCGTGCCGTTGATTTCGGAAGTTTTAAGAGTAGAACCGGATGCGAGGATGAAATATTCGGCGGTTAAATCTTGGCCGTTAAGCCTGATGGTATGATTATCGAGGAAATGGGCTAAACCGTTTAAGTGGACTATCTTTGATGATTCAAGGGAAGCTTTATGTGCTTCGCTTACTCTCATGATTGATCTGAGCTGATGCGAAACTGCATTTGGAAAACTAAAAGTTAAGTCTTGATTCTGATAAATTGGAGATGTTTCAATCGCGTGATAGAGTTTTGAAGAATCCAGTGATGCTAGATATGGAACATCTCGAGTATTGATATTTGAGCCACCAAGAAAATTTCTCTCAACAATGGCGATGCGTTTTTTGGAACGCGAAAGCGTTAATGCGGCTGCGGTACCAGCTGGGCCACTGCCAATAATAATATATTCAAAATCGTATTTTCTTCCCATCCTTATATTATTTTACCACGATTTCTGTAAACATAAGCAAAATCGGGGTTGTATTTTTCGAGCTCTTTAGAAATAATGCGAATGAGATCTTTTTCGGTAATGGCGGGTTTACCTTTGACGGCTCTCTTGGTGGCTTTTAGAGTTTGTTCGATAAACGCGTCGGCGGCGCCGGTCGGAATGCCGATGCCTTTGGCGTCGATTCTGAGATCGGTTCTAATTTTGTCTTCGTCAAATTTGATTTCCATAGTTAAATCCTAAATTGTAATAAAATAATAGCGATGATTAAATAGCTGATACTGAGTATTAATCTAGTGAAGTGCTTGTCGTGGACGCGTGAGCGTTGGATGTCGGCTAGGTTGTGACCATGAAAAAACTGCCAGCGGCAAATAATCAATGGGATAACAGGAGCTACTATGTAGATATATGAGAGCATTGAGCTCATAGGGTGAGTGGAGCTAAGTTGAAGAATTTCGCAGGAAGTGATGATAAAAAGTGGCACGGTGAAGAATAACTCTGGTGTGCCGCAAAGTGCGCCTAGGACAAAAGCGTCTGAGCGGTTTTTGGCGTTTCTGGCTTGACGGTCGATAGCACGAGCAGTTTTGCGTGAAATAAAAAGCTCGGTGCCTTTGCCGGGGCGAAAATAGAAGAGGAGGCTAGTAAGGGAGAGAATGATCATGATTATAATAAAGATCCAAGTCAGGATGCTGGTGTCGGTGTTTTGGGTGTCGGCAATGAAGACAGCGACGATAATAAATGTTGATAAAAAAACACATGAAGCTGTGATTTCGGCGCCCAGGATGAAAAAGAAGGAAAGATCGGACGCGTGTTTTTTGGAAAAACGGCCCTGTGCGTAATGGTTAAAGAGGGTAAAGGTGCCTGGTACGAGCGTCAAAAAGGACATTATTAGGACAGACAAAACAATGATTCCTATGGTAATCAAAGTGCTCATGCTAGAATTGTAGCATATTTGGGGTTGCATTTCTAGTTGGTCCATGTTAGCTTGGCTTCATGAAAAAATTTATTATAGGTGTGTCGGTGCTTGGTGGGATGCTGGTGGCGCTCTTTGGCTTCGCGGTGAACGTATTTGCAGATGTCGTTGCTGTGGACGATGAGGTTGTGAAGGATGAGGTCGTGGAAGATAGAGACGTGGAGAGTGAAGCTTCGGAGGATGAGACCGACGTAAACTTGCCGGAACTATTTATCAAGGCGGTAAACCCGGGCTACACGGTTGGCGGAGTTGCTAATACTGGGGAAATGATTGAGATAGGGAATAGTTCTGGCAAAATGATTTCGCTCGCTGGGGCCACTGTTGGCTATACTAATTCAAGCGGGAATTACTCAGTGTTGTATGAGTTTCCCGAGAACAGTTGGATAACTGGCGAGTCTATCCTCCTTCGTTTGGCTAGCTCACCAGATAGTGGGCTAGCTGCTGTGAATTATACGAAAACGATTGCCATGAAAGGCGAACTTAACTTGAAGTTGGGTGAGGATGTGTTGGATTTCGTTTGTTTTACGGGAAAAACTGGTTGCTACAAAGAGTTCAAATCGGCTAGTCCGACGATGCTGGTGCGAAACGAGGGAACTGGGCTGTTTGAGCATCTTTTGGAATATGAGCCGGTTTATGATGAGGGCGGCTATTTTGTTGAGGAGGCGAAGGATGAGGAGAGGTTTGGTGGGGTTCGCGGGCATTGTCGGGGTTTAGAGTTTTCGGAGTTACTTAGCTATTACGAGGCGTCGCGTAATGAGCAATTTATTGAGATACATAATAGTAATCCTGAACAGGTGGTGCTGGATGGTTGCGTGGTGAGATATAAGAATAAAAAATATGTTATATCTGGTGTTGTGGGCCCAGATGAATACTTCGTTTATTATCCGCAAGGTTTTGGCTTGACGAAGAATCCGACAAATAGTAATTTACTGGAGTTGGTTGATGAAGATGGCGTGGTGGTGGATTTTGTTAAGTATCCGAATGGACAGAAAAGGGGAGCATCGTATGCGATGCTGGGTTATGATGCGGCTGGGGAAGAAATCTGGAAGACTACTTATTTAGTTACGCCGGGAGAGCCGAATGGTTTTCAGGAGTTTAAGACTTGCGAGAGTGGTAAAGTGATAAATCTTGCGACCGGGAACTGTGTAAAGGCGACGAGTGTCAGTGCGAAAATATGCCCAGCGGGGCAATACTTGAATATTCTAACCGGAAGGTGCAAGAAAAAAGAGAGTAGTGAGGTGAAGCAGTGTAAGGAGGGGTATTATCTGAATCCGGAGACGGGGAGATGCAAGAAGATCAAAGAGAATAATGGCGAAAAGTTTGAGGTCAAACCTGAAGTATATGAAGAAAATACTTCTTTCGTGGCGTTATATGTAGTAATCGGTGTAGTCGTAGTGGGGTTTATGGTATTAGTTTTTCAGTTTAGGCATGAGATCCGGAAGCTTTGGCATAGAGTTTTTCGATGATTTCAGTGAAGACGGCTTCTCTAGTTTGATCGCCATTGACTCTAATGAGAAGACCAAGCTCTTTATAGTGTAACAATACCGGGATTGTTTTTTCGCGATATTCTTGAAGGCGAGTGCGAAGGATTTCTGGATTTTTGTCGTCTTGGCGTTCGCCGCGATCGTTTAAGATTTTGGCCTCTTCGAAACGTTTTTCGACATCAGCTTCGGATACTTCGAGCGAGATGACGGCTTTAATTTCGTGACCCGCCCCTGCGGCGACGGACATAACTTGGTTTTCTTCGCCTTGCCAGCGGCCGATTGAGGAGAGGACTAGCGGCTTTTTAAATAAATCCTTACGTTCGAAGTACGGCAAAACCCACTCATAGAAGATATTGGTGGGGATGAGGGTGCCGTCTGCTGAATAGTTGTTTTTGGTTTCTTTTTCGATGGTGCGGATAATGAGTCCTGAGGATAAGAATTTGGCACTCAATACTTCGGCTAATTTGATACCTTGGGTGTCTTTGCCGGACATTGGCATGCCGAAAAGATTGATTGAGCCCGATCCGAGCCACTCTTTGATTGCATTGATCTTCTCTTCCATTTTTTCATTATAGCATAACAAAAAGGCCCGATCAAAAGGGATCGAGCCAATTAGTTCCTGTTTGATTCAGGAGAATAGAGGTTTACTGGTAGTGTCTTTCCACTTCCAATTGTAAGGTTGATGGAAGGCCTTTTACCTTCTCCTTCCATTTCCTTGCGATTGCATCATACAGCCACAACATTCCTTCTTCTTCCTTTTTTTCAATCTTAGCAAATTCCTTGTCGAAGTTTATTTCGTACTTTTCTCCCCTGATAACTTCTACTTTGTAGTCACAGGTTAACTTCTTTTTGGGCTTTTGCTGTTTTTTGTGTTGTCGCTTGGGGATGTCTTTGTTATTCATAAAATACCTCTCTTTAAATGTGCCATGGCGTTTCCGCCGTCTACGTGTTTCAACAGATCTAAAAGATCCGTATAATGAATAAATATTAGCACACTGGGTTTTGGTGGTCAAGATGGATTTTACATCTGGTAAGTATGCAAAATTGGCACTCTTTACATTTTAGTGCTAATTTTATATAATTAGGGTATGGAAATTACAGCTAGACAGCGTGAAATTTTATGCCACATTATAGAGGAATATGCGGAAACCGCGTCTCCGGTGGGGAGTGTGACGATGGCCAAGCTATTTAACGTTTCGCCGGCGACAATCCGGGCGGAAATGGCAAAACTTGAGGCGCTTGGACTGATTGCGCAGCCGCATACTTCGGCAGGGCGTGTGCCGACGGACGCTGGTTATAGGTTTTATGTAAATAATCTTGAGGGGAGGAGCTCGTCGCTAAACGATTTTGAGTCAGTTCAGAGGTCTTTTGAACGCGGAACGCATGCAATTGAGGTGAGAGTTTCTTCGCAATCTCAGGCTGACGCGGCGATTCGTCGGGCGGTGGATTCTTTGGTGGAATTAACTGGGAATTTGGGACTCGCGACGATTGGCGGTCAACTATATTTATCGGGTATGTCGCAGCTGTTTACTCAACCGGAGTTTATGGATTCGAGAAGGGTGCAGGCGGTGGCGAAGCTTTTGGATAATTTGGAGCCGTGGTTAAGAGAGGCAGCGCCGGGTGAGCCGCTGAATATTTTCATTGGTCAGGAGAATCCGATTGGTAAGAATTCGGAGGTATCGCTGATTATTTCGAAATTCAGATCACCGTTTTCGGATAATAGTTATATTGGGGTACTTGGCCCGACCAGGCAGAATTATATGAGAGTAACGTCGCTAGTTAGATATACTGGAAAAATGTTGGAGGAAATATTATGATCAAAAAAGAAGATAAAAAGAAAGAAGTAAATGAAGCAGGGGCGCCTGCTGCTCAAGCTGGGGTTAGTGAGGCGAAGATTGCCGAGCTGACGAGTGATTTACAGAGGACGAGAGCGGATTTTGAGAATTTTAGGAAGCAGGTTGAAGTGCAGAAATTAGCGGAGAAGAAATCGGCGAGATTTGCGACCGTGTGTAAGGTTTTACCGCTACTTGATGATATTGAGAGGGCGCTTGCGACTTACGAGGAATTGAAACCGCTTGAAGGAGTGCTCAATAAGACTTTGAAAGAGTTGGATCTTGCTAGGATCCCATCGGAGGAGAATATTGAATTTAACCCCGATATGCATGATGCGGTGATGGTTGAGGGTGAAGGCGAGAAGGAAGTAGTCGCAGAGACGCTTCGACCGGGTTATTATTATGAGGGGGAGGTGCTTCGTCCAGCGATGGTGAAAGTGAAGAAGATTTGAGTCTTTAACAGATAAGTGGTATAATAATATTAATTAAGAAAAGGAAATATAATGGCTGAATATAAGTTGGCATTAAAGAAACGTGAATTGGTGGGGAAAAAGTTGAAAAATCTCAGAGCAGAAGGTTTGATTCCGTCAGTGGTTTACGGTGGCAAAGAGCCGGTTTTGTTGTCTTCTGAATATGTTGCAACTCAGAAAGTGCTCGAAGGTGCAGGTTATCATTCCCCGATTGATCTAGATATGGATGGCAAGAAACAGATGGTAATCGTGAAAGATGTTCAGGTTGACCCAGTTTCGAGGAAGATTTTGAATGTTGAATTCCAGGCTATTTCTGCGAAGGAAACTGTGGTGGCTACGACTCCTGTTGTGATTGTTGGTTATGAAGAATCTGAGGCTTCGAAGACTTACCACTTTGCTATGACTCAATCAATTGAAGAATTGGATGTGAAGGCAAAGCCGGCAGACTTACCTAAGGAGCTTGAGATTGATGCTTCCGGAATGAAAGAAGTTGAAGACAAGCTTACGATTGCAGATATTAAGTTACCTGAAGGCGTAGTACTGGCCGATAAAGAGCTTGATACTGAGCAAGTAGTTGCATCTCTATACGATCCAGCAGCAGAAGCTGAAAAGCGTGAAGTTGAAGCAGCAGAAGAAACAGAGGTAGAGGCAGCCGACGTACCAGCAGACAATGGTAGTAAACCAGAGGAAGCTAGCGAAGAAGAAAAAGCTGAATAATTCTAGTTTAAAAGAGGCGACCGCGGGGGCGGTGCCTTTTTTGTGCTATCTATGAATTTGGGATTTTAGGATTTCAGGGCGTTGGTGTTTGCGATGAGGCGGGCGAGGAAAGCATCGCGGGCTGCATCGGCGTTGTTATTATCGCCGGCCCATGCGTAGAGGGCAGGATCTTGGAGGGCGCGGGCAAAGGAAAAAGTGACTGGCCAAGGGAATGGGCCATTTTTGGTGACGGCGGCTAGGTTGTCGGTGGCTTGTTCGACGGTTTGGCCACCAGAGAGGAAGACGACGCCAGCGAGTTCGGCCGGAACGTGGTCTTTTAGAACTTTGGCGGTTTGTTCGCCGACTTCTTCAGGGGTAGACTGAGTTTCATACTGTTTGCCGGCTAGTATCATGTTAACTTTGAGGATGCAGGCGGATAGGTCAACGTTTTTGTCGCTTAATTTTTGGAAGAGACAGTCGAGGATCTTGGCGGTGGTGGATGAGTTCTGGTCAGTAGTGTAAAATCCGTCATAGACTACTTCTGGCTCGACGATTGGAACTAGGCCAGCTTTTTGGCATTCGTGGGCGTAATCTGCGAGAATGTCGCAGTTTATTTCGATTGCTGAATCTGTAGGCGTCAAGATGTTACCATCTTTGTCGAGGCGGATTTCAAAGGCGGCGCGCCATTTGGTAAAGCGAAGGCCCATATCATAATACTCGCGGAGGCGAGAATCAAGGGCATCTAAGCCTTTGGTCCAGGTTTCGTCAGGGTGGACCTTAGCGTCCTCTGGGGCGTTTTGTGGGGCGGAGTCGCTGAATTTTTCGAGTCCTTGATCAACTTTGATGCCAGGAATGATGCGGCGATCGGTGAGGTATTGTACGAAATTTTGGCCGTCATCGGCGGTTTGGCGGGCGGTTTCATCGAAGAGAATGACGCCGTTGACGTATTTTTCGAGGTCTTTCGTGGTAAAAAAGATGTTTCGGTAATCGCGACGGTTTTCGAAGGTGTCAGGAATGTTTAGCTGTTCGAATTTTTTGTGGATGGAACCGCCGGATTCATCGGCGGCGAGAATGCCTTTTGGTTTCAAAACAAGGCTAGTAGCAATTAGATTGAGGTTGTCGGTAGACGTGTAGGATTCGAAATGTGATTTTAGCTGCTCCAGACTTAAAGTGGAGTCTAGGCTGGAATGTTCGAGGTTGATGCGGGCAAATGCGAGGCTTTCCTCCACAGAATAGCCTAGGATGAAACAGCCGAGAACGGTGGCTGATGCGATGGAATAGATGGATAAGTGGGTGAACATATCGATATTGTGGATAGAGATTTTTTCTTTGATGCCTTGGTAAGCGAGATGGGTTTCGGCGATGTCGATGATGATTTCGGGGTCCAAATCTTTCAAGGGGCTACTACTGTATTCGGGCGCGGTTTTAATTTCCGAAAGTTTTTCGCAAAACACGAGGCTGGCCTCAGGGAGAAGGGAATTTAGATAAGGGTTTTCGAGGTGTTGTAAGTACAAGATAAGCCCGGTGTCGGGGTTTGTTTCGATGTAAGATTTGATGGCTTCTGTGGTGGAATAATCAAGGGTAGCAGAGCGATCGATATAGAGGTAGTCGATGATTTCGGTAGGGGGAGTGAAGATGGTGTCTTTGAATTTGCTGGGGGCAAAATATGTGACGGCGTCATCGTTGATTAAAATGTAGCGATGTGCTAGGGTGATATCGGCAGATAGGTTGGTGTTTTCGTCGAAATTTAGTTTTGAGTTGGAAATAGAGGTGGGGACGCCGAGTTTTTGAAGGACTTCAAGGGAAATGGCGGCTCCGCCGAGACTGTTGTCGTGGTTAAAATAGTGGTGCTCGCTAGCGTTAAAGGCTAGGTCGAGCCATTTGACGTTATTTTTGTCGGTTTCAAGATGTTCGAGACGGGAATCTAAATTAATATAGACATCGTCCGTAATGTTGCCCACGATTAAAACACTCATGGTTATATTATAGCATATGTTTTTCGTTGCTAAGTTGCAAAGCTTACAATTTAGAAATCTGATTTTATGCCAATGAAAAACTAATTACAATATGCCCAATATACCTCTGAGGGCGAAGCCGGTGTCTTCGTGGTTTCTGACCGTGATGGTGTCGATGCCCATTTCGACAACTGGGTAGTCGTTGCCGCCAGGTTGGGTCATGTCGCCGAAGTAGAGAACATCTTCTTTTTTGACGTTTAGCTCTTCTAGGAGGTGGGTCATACCGAAGGTTTTATTCATGCCAGGGGTGATGGCATTAATGGAAGTGGTGCCACCGATTTCATAGTCAAATTCGGGACTGAGTTCTTTGCAACGAGCGACGATTTTCTCGCGCTTTTTGCAATCTGGGTCCCAGGCGTATTTTTCTTTGGTGCCGGCTTTTTGGCCGAGGGCAGAGAAGGTGACCTGAGAGAGGCGGTTTTCGATGATTTCGTCGCCTTCAGCGAGTTTGTCTTCTTCCCAGTAGCCGAGCTCTCTAGCGGCTTGTTCGATGGTCGAGGTGATTTTTGCGACCTGCTCGTCGGTTAGAGGATTGTTGTAGATTTGCCTCCATTCGCCATTTTCGTAGCGGTAGTACTGGGTACCTTGGGCCACAAATAGGTGGAGGTGAGATAATTGTTCGTCGGTAGGATTTTTCAAGCGGTCGACAATTTGGACTAAGAATTGGTCAAATTTTTGGCCTGAAATTGGGCAAATCTCGAAGTGGTCGAGGCATTTAACTAATAATTCTGCAATGTCGTCAGTAATAGGGGTCTTGGCGACATTTAAGGTTTGGTCTATATCAAATGCTAATACTTTTTTCATAATACTTTTATTATAGCATATGATATAATTGAGGCATGAAAACTTATATTGTGGGCAACTGGAAGCTGAATTTTACGGTAGGTGAGGCTTCCATCTATCTTCATAAATTATTAAAAAATTTACCGAATTATCGCGATGTTGAGGCGGTGGTGGCACCACCTTTGATTGCTTTGCAGCCTTTGTCGCTTCAAGTTGACAGGCATAAACTAAAATTAGCGGCACAGAACGGTTTTTACCGTGATTATGGTGCTTTTACGGGGGAGACTTCGTATACGCAAATGCGTGGAATGGCGGACTATGCGATTATTGGTCATTCGGAGCGTAGGTATATTTTCCGTGAAGACGACAAGATGGTAGCAAAAAAGGTCGCGGCAGCTATTCGTAACAGAATTACGCCGATTCTTTGTATTGGTGAAACTGAGTCCGAGAGGGCTTTTGGTGAGACTGCTGATGTGATTCGTGATCAGTTGATCGGGGGCCTCTCTGAGGTGTCTGATGATGATCTAGATAAAGTTATTGTTGCGTATGAACCAGTTTGGGCTATTTCATCGGTGAAGGCGGCGAAGTTGGCTACACCGGATGAGGTTGCTGAGGTAGTGAAATTGATCCGAAAGGTTCTTAAAGAAACCTACGGGGCGGAATTCGCTGAATCAGTACCGGTGCTATTTGGTGGCAGCGTGAATCCGTCAAATGCTGGGGCGTATTTGACTGTGCCTGGCGTGAACGGGCTTCTCATGGGTGGATCGAGTTTGATTTTGAAGGAATTTCTTGATATAATGGAGACAGCTAAGAGAGTGAGGTCATGAACAAAAGATACATCGATTTTGTCCCAACGAGTCAGAAAAAATCCGTAGAAACAGGGGCCAGTGCAGGCGCTGGCGCTTATCGTGCGATGCCGCAGAAACAAGCAGGCGTTGGTAAGCAAAGGGTGTCGATGGGGGCGCGTGTTGGCGTACGCAAGGCGGCGAGTGCCGGAGAGAGGGTTAGTGCGCAACCAAAGATGCAGGCTAGAGTTAAAGCCGGAATGCAGCCAAAGCCTCAGACTAGAGCGGCAGCTCATCCAAAGGCGGCAGTTATTTCTGGAAGTGCTTTTTATGAATCCCGTACGGTAGAGTATGGGCCGTCTGGGCTATCGATCGATGATGAGCAAAGATTAGGTGTAATTGAGAATTTGAATGAGAAATTTGTCAGCAAAGATGTAGAGAAGAGGCCGCTTAGCGATGGTAAGCCTTTGCCGGAAAAAGATCAAGCAAAGGAGGCGAAAGCGAAGAGGTTGATAGGCCGAAAACACAGAGGTGGGAACGAAAAACAGCCTGTGGAAAAGCCTGTGGAAAAACCTGCGGAAAAGTCCGAGGAGAAGAAAAAGACCTACAATGTGCCGAAATCGCCATTCATCAATCAGGAAAAGGTGGTAAAGAGGCCGCTTTCGAAGAATGTTTACACCAAAAAGGCTGAGCCATCTAAAGAGGAGCATGGTCCGGTTACGATTATCTCTAAGCCTGAGAAGGAAAATCGTATTGGGATTGTGGTGGCGGTGATTTTAATTATTATTTTAGGGGCAGCAGCTGGGACAGTGGCTTTTTTGCTACTTCCTAAGTAATTTGTATGGGTTTATTAGTAGAAAGATTAATGAAGGGGGATAATAGGAAGGATGTGATGCATTCTTCGGCTTATGGGGTGGCGCAGAATGACGGAGCTTTTGGGGCTGCGTCGGTCCAGAATTTCGACGAGAGAATGAAAATAGATCAAAATCGCCAAACGATTAGGAAATACAGTGAGGCCCAGGTGGTGAATGAGGTAGGGAGAAAAGAGAAGATTGCTAGCATTCACGAGAAGAGTATCGTGAGTGAGGTGGGGAATGCTGCTGGCGATGGTGGCTCTTGGCAAGGGACTTCTTACCATGGGGCTACCCGGCAAGGTACTGCTGGTCGCTCTGGTTATGGGGCTAGGGGTGGCGCTAGGAAGATACCGGCGGCGAGTACGAATATGGGGATGAGACCTCTTCCTGGGTCGCGAGGTGCTTCTAACGCTGGGGCGGCGGGCCGTCCGCCAGCGAGACGGAATCCTGGGATTTTTAGATAATATATGTTATAATAGTTTGGATGGTGGGATTAGCTCAGATGGTTAGAGCGTCTGATTGTGGTCCAGAAGGTCGTCGGTTCGATTCCGATATCCCACCCCATCAAGTGGTTCCAGTGTCGTATATCGAGTTGGGAACCGTAGCGTCCCAAGGGGCAAACGGTTCGATCCCGATATCCCACTCCATGCGGGTATAGTACAGCGGTTAGTATATCAGTTTTCCAAACTGAGGATGGCGGTTCGATTCCGCCTACCCGCACCAAATTTGCTCCGGAGGGAGCTTTTTTGATGTTTTTATTGTCGGATTAACCTATCTCTTATAGATGGGGATATTTTGTTTATGTTTTAATAAAAATATGTTTTTACTGTTGACAATAATTTGCTTGTGTGATATAATTAGGCCAGCGTAAGAGTAGATTTACAATTTATTGGAGGTAATGTTATGAAAAATAGAACTAAAACTGACGCTAACAGTAACCCGTCAACCACGAATCTCACTGAAGAGGATGTCCTTAAGTTGATCGATAAATCTTTAGTCGATAACAAAATTAAGAAGGATGGAAAGCTGGTGCTTGACCCTTCTGTTATCGACAAACGGCTTAAAGATCATGAAGCGATGCTCAAGCAGAATTCCGACGACATTGCGTCACTTAAAAAAGACATGACGGAGCTCAAAAAGCAGGCATCAGCTCAGGCAACACCGCAGGCATCGCAGGCGCCGCAGGCAACACCGCAGGCATCAGCTCAGGCTTCTTTGCCGGCAGGCTGTATCGGAACGATTGGACTTTATGTCAGAAATGTCTCCGGCGACTGCTGTTCTTCAATTGAAGCTGCAGCTAGAGTTGCCGGTGGCCAGCCCACCGAGGAAACGATCGTAAAAATCGGCCCCGGCGGAACTTCTCGCGCTACAAGGGAAGACGTGCTCACCGCGGGCATTGCGACGATTTTGACATGAAACAACTTTTACGTGCACCTTAGGAAAGTCCGACTTTTAGTCGGGCTTTTCTTATGCCTTGAAAAATTGAGGTAGAGGGATGTGCATTTATGGTTTTTGCTCTTGGAGCGGGGTGGTGGCGAGACTAGCCAGTAGCGGTTTTGATGTTGTGGTGATTGACTTATTGGGTAAAGTGTGGTATAATGAAAATATCTTTGCCTGGGTAATGGCGAGGTGGTGTTTAACAATCAGGTTATCTCAGATTTCAAATGAGATCTGAAAATGCTATCTTCCTCAAACTTAGTTCGGGGGCGTCGCCTCCGACAAATCAAAGAAGGGGGTGATCCGATGAAAATGGATCTTTTTTTAATATACGGAGGGGCTGCTCTGGTTACTACGATGTTGATCTGTTTTAACCTAAATGGCGGAATCTCTTCCGTAAATGTCCCATTCTTAGGGATAAAACTTCCCACCGTTAAGGGGAGTATAAGAGCCGAGGATTGGGTGCGAATTGCTGTACTCACGCTCGTCTCGGCTTTTGCTGCTGGTCTGTCGTGCGCTTCTAGCACAATGGGTCTAATCACGGCCATAATTATGGTTTTTGTGATGGTCTACTTGGCCTGTTGGGCTAAGAAGGAGGCGAATGAGACAAAAGAGATATTGAGTTTTATAATATCGTTTATACCCCAATATCTCTCAACTAAGGTGGCACTGAATGCGGCGCGATCTATCGTGGATACGGATACATTGATAACAATTTTAAAATTGTTTCTCGATGCTTGTATCGCTTTTACGATAGTGCAAGCGCTGCTATACAATTACCGAGATGCGGAGGAAAAAAATGAGTCCTTGAAGACGCTCAGTATCATCGTTATTGTTGCCGCGGTCATAGTGGGGCTCATTGTAATTTTTTGACAGGAACAGGGAGGATATCATTGGATGGAGCCCGGGGGAGCTCAGTACTTTATCTGTCCCAGCGGCTTGAAAACCGCTGGGCTCTATCCAGAATTTGAGACTGAGATAAGTTGATTGTTAAGCATAATTTGTATAAGGTAAAAGTTTATGGTTTTACTATTGACTTTTTTGGGGTTGTGTGATATAATGTAGGCAGTCTGAGTTTAGGGAGTTAAGTGAACGATGAGGGCCATTAACAACCAAATCATCTCAGATTTCAAATGAAATCTGAAAATGCTATCTGACCCCAAAAAAAATGCTTATATCGGGGGTGTGCCTCCGAGAAATCTAGAATAGGAGGTAAAAAAAATGGTAAAAATGGATTTGGGCCTTTCAGTGGCCATAGGCATTTTTGTAGCACTATCAACCGGCGCATCGTATCTTGCCCTTTATGGGAAACAGATGCGCGCAAGCAGGGCGCTTATCGCCACGTTATGCTCCGTCGTGTTTGGGGCTATTTCGTTCGGAACATTGTTTTTCGGGCCAACTGAAGTAAAATATGCCATTGTTGGCACAGTTTTATCGTGCTTGGTAATGGGGCATTTATGTTACACCGGTTGCCGGTACGTGTCCGAGTGGCGCGAATTACTACCGTTGATTCTGGCGTTCGCCGGAATGGCCTTCGTGGCTATCAACATAGCACTGTTCTTTCCTGAAAACGTTAGTTCCTTTGTCAAGGCGGTGCCGCAGGCAATAGCGGCTGTGCTTTTAGGTGTGATACTAATGAGCTTTTTCCGTTATCGTTCTAAGGCTCAAGGCGCACCCAAAAAGGTGCTCACGACAGCAGCGGTAGCCAGCCTGATCATGGCCGTAGTGTTGGCGGCAGCTTTGGTCGCTTCGGCATTGAACAAGCCTGTCGAGGCGGCTCCAACGAAAAAGGCAAGCTCGGGGGGGTCATCGTTTGAATATCATTTCTATAACGATGACGTCCAGAAGGACGCGGACCCGGGGAATGACCATAATTTTGGTCTGCCTGGGAAGAGCCTGGACGCTGACGCGGCTGACGCGGAGGAGAGAGAACGGATTACAAAAGATCCTTCCAAAGCATCATCAACGATGGCGTGGTACGATGTGAGAACCGGCAGCAAGTTTCTGAAGAAATATCTGGAAGCTTGTCACGGTGATTGGGAAAAAGCCATGAATATGGCAGCGAAAGCATTCTATAAGGATGCAGCGCTTTTCCAGAAAACCGTGAAAAAGTTCTTAAAGTACCTTGATACGGCGGATGAGGTTTACGTCAGACCTTGCCAAACATATACATCACAGATGTACATGCTTAAACGGCAAGGTAGCGACCCATCGAAAATCGTTGTATACGAGTCGCTTTTCTATGGCGGGAACGAACTGGTTCGCCGCTTCGGATCTAAGGAAGCCGCAGAACGCATCGAGTGCGGGTTTCAGCCGGTCGGTGATGTAGCCGGTGAGATGAATATCACGCCGATACCAGATCCGAACCCGCCGACGCCGGACCCAGACCCGACCAAACCGGAAACTGATCCGAACAAGACCGACAACCCGAACGGGCCATCTTATAATAAGGATCAGGGCCAGATGCCCCCGAAAAATACACAACCGGGGAGCGACAAAGGCCCGGGGCCTGGTACGAACACCGGGGAGGGTTCTGATCGATCATCAGAGGATCAGCCAGAAAACTCCGATCACGGGGCGACTGTGCCCGAGATTATTAATGGTATCAATGAAATAATTGATGCTGGCAATAACCAGGGCAAACCGGGTACTCCGAATGTGCCGTCGATAAATCTACCTGTAGATGACATCGACAACGGCGCCGATTACGGCGGCGGGCCTGACTCAAAGACTCCGGGAAGCGGCGGTAGCGCTGCACCGGGGACAACAGCCGACGGTCCTTGGGGTGGACCGACGAGCTGAATATAGAAGATAGCATAGGACGGAGCCCGGGGAGGGGGCTCAGAACATTACAGATTACAAGGCCCCAGCGGCTTGAAAACCGCTGGGCTCTGTCCAAGATTTGAGACTGAGATGATTTGGTTGTGCAGACGAATATTAACAATACGGTTAGCAAAATACTATTAATTAATACTACTAAATTAGCCTAGCGCCAGCGAGGCCGACGAGATCGGCGATGCCGGCGGGAAACTGGGTGAGTTTAGATTTATAAATTTTTAACGAAAGGATAATATGAAAAGTATTTATAAAGCTGTGCTTAGTGTATCAGCTGCCGCGGTTGTGATGGCTGGGACACTAACTCCTGCGATGGTGATGGCTTGGGGTGACTCCGATAACGGTCGTCCTAGCTATACGCTTGACCAGATTAACAACGGTGACCTTAAGGACACCATTACATTTAACTCAATTTCCAATGGTAAAATTGGGGATGAAAAGAACTTCGTAGGCGCTAAAGTTGCTGGTGCTACTGTTAGTACCTGGAACTCGAATACGATTAAGGTGAAAGACGGCGAAACTTATACGATTCGTTTGTTTGTTCACAACAACAGCCCTAAGGGCATGGAAGCGATTGCAAAGGGTGTAAAAGCTACTTTCTCAATTCCAACAACTGTTGCTAAATCTCAGACGATTATCGGTTACCTTGATTCTTCAAACGCGAAACCTGGTCGTATTTGGGATGAGGTGACTTTGCAGGCAGACGAAGACGTTGTGCTTGAATACGTTTTAGGTTCTGCTCAATTTAACAATAACAAGGGTGATTTCAAGTTGCCAGATGAGATTATTACTTCATCCGGTGCTAAGCTTGGTTATACTTCAATGAATGGTGAAATCCCTGGTTGTTACGAGTACTCCGGTGTCGTAACTATCGACGTTAAAGTTCACTCTGCAGTAGCAGCTAAGATTTCCAAGCAAGTTCGCTTGAAAGGTTCTAGTACTTGGAGCGAATACGTCAATGCCAACATTGGTGACGAGGTTGAATATCAGATCGAGTATGTTAACTATCTTTCTGAGACGGTTAACAACGTAATGATCCGTGATTTTCTTCCTAAGAACGTTGAATACGTCATGGATTCAACTTACCTTTACAATGCTAGCCATCAAAGTGGTATGAAAGTTGCCGAAAATACTTTGACTACAACTGGTATTAACATCGGTAATTATCTTCCTAAGGGTAACGCATACGTAAGGTTCACTGGTAAGGTTGTAGACAAGACTCTTGGTTGTGGCAGCACTCAGCTTGTTAACTGGGCAAACGTCACAATCAATGATACCTATGTTTACAAAGACGACGCTTCAGTAGTGGTTAAGAAGGATGGGGATGTCTGTAAAGATCAGTCAACTCCTGAACCAACTCCTGATACTCCAGAGACGATTGTAGATACAGGTGCTGGTACGATTGCATTTGGCGCTATTGGCGCTGGTGCAGCTGTAACAACGCTTGGTTACTATATTGCTAGCCGTAAAAAATCCATGTAAGATTGACCGCTTCACCGGGTGGTCTGGGTGGCCTCAAAGAAAAGCGACTAGGTATATTGCTTAGTCGCTTTTTGGTGGAAAAGTTTTTTGCTTTTTCTGAAAATGGTTATGGTATAATGGACTATATATGGATCCAACACAGAATAATGATTCTTTTGGTAGCCTTAGCTCGGGTGGTGACAATCCAGTATCCGGGACGGGTGGTGTGCCGAGTGGTATTCCAAATAGTGGGATGCCTGCTGGTGATGGTGCGGCGAATGGTGTACCTGCCGGTATCCCGAATAGCGGTATGCCCGTTGGTGTTGGTGGCGCGAATCCTGGCGCGGCTATGGTTAGTGGTACCGATGTGACGAATCCTACGATGTCTGCGACACAACCTTTTCCTGGACAGTCGGCTACTGGTGTTGGCCAGACTAATATGTTTTTTGGGCAGGCGAATGTGAGCCCTGGTCAGGCTAATGCAATTTTTAGTCAAGCAAATGTGAATAATGGGATGCCGATTAGCTCTGGTGCTGGCGACGTTGTGATTGGCGGGGGACAAAAGCAGAACCAGAAGAAGGTGCTTTTGGTCGGGGGGCTGATTGCTTTGGTTGTCTTGATTGTAGTGGGCCTAATAGTTGGAATTGTATTTAGTGGTGGTTCTGGTTCTGGTGGTGGGGGCCAGGCAGGACAAGCTGGCTTAAAAGGTGACTTCAATAATTATACGAATTATGTGATGTTTGGTGAGGATAGCAACGATGACGTAACAGTGGATCAGCTAAGTGAGTTTAGCGTTTATTTTGATAATTTGTTGGATGATGAGGCGGCGTTAACTAAATATATCGTAGAGGCAAACAAAAAGTTTGATGCGCTTAAAAACAGTTATCCAGATGATGGTGAAAACCAATTTATGCTTGAAAGTTTGGCGGACTTTTTCCAGAAGTATCCGGACGCGAGGATTATGACCGCCAAAGAGATGTCTGACTTATTGGCTAGTGGTGGTCGCAACGAGGTTGTAGCGTTGATTGATAGAAGATTTTCGACTAGTGATGAGAATATATCAAACGATTATTTGTTTTATCTTAATTCGGCTCGGGATTTTAGCGTATTTCAACTTGATCTTGCTGAAAGAGCAATTAATGCTGGGTGTGCTTTGATTGATACTTTAGACACTAATTGCTATGCTTTGACGGAAGAAGAATCACAGAAGAACGATGAATATTTGATGAATTATCTTGATGCGACAAACATAATCAGACAGGATGCTTTTGTGGGTCTTCGAAATATCTATAATGAAATATACGGGATCGTCGAATGGGAAGATGAAGGCAGGCAGGTTGATGCGGATGTTCAAGAAAGTGAGGAGGCTGAATGATGAAGAAAAAGATATTAATCCTTGCACTGATTTTAAGTGGATTATCTAGTGTTTTTTTCTTCAATTCGAATGTATCTGCTGCTATTGATGAATCTAGGATAATGAAAAAATGGTTATTGATGCAGTATGTTGCTTGTGTTGGATATGACAAGAATGCTCCGACCATTCAGAACCTTTCATCTACTAATAATAAGAATAATTACGTTGCGTCGTCTGTTTTTGATAGCAGTGGTGCGAAGACGCGGACGATGAGTTTGCCATCTTATAACTATGGTGGTGTAGACTCGAATAAGAAGATAAGTTGTAACGAAATGTTCATGGGCAGTAACAATATTTCGAACAAGGGGTTACTTAGCTATTCTGCGTTGAACGGCGAGACGAAATGGACTGCGGGTGGGGAGCAGATTTTTGGGCTTCTAAGTAAACTGGGTTATCAAAAGACTCCTAGTAATAATACTAGTAATTCAATTCAGATAAATGTCGTACAGGAAATGAATACGTATACAAATACGATATCGCCGCCGCTTATTGTTTATAAGAATGGTAAATATGAAAGCAATGGAGGCGGTGCGAATTTTGCCTTTGAAGTCAATGTCGACAATAATGCCAAGACGATAACTGCCGGCGTAAAGGCAGTTGCGACTGAGAACTGTGTTATGGAGGAACCTAGCGCCGGGATAAAAACGATCCCGATTGGTGCTACTTTCAATGATACGGTTAACAACTTAAAGAATGTATTGACGAGAAATTTGAAATGGACGAAGACGTGTGGGTATGGGTTTGTTTCGGCGACTACGAGATACAGTTTCCCCCAGTCTGGTGATTATATCGTTACTGACGAAGGAGATGATTATTCATATGTAAGAACCACTGCGTCTTTGGTGGCTGCAGTTAATAATTTGGGTGGGTTTAATAATGGGATGGAAGGGGTTTATCTGTCCGCTTCGGAGAGATATTCTCTTTATTTGTATTATTTGAATAGAGCGGCAGGTGGGAGGATTTCCTGTGATCCGGAATCAACTGAAGGCTATGTTCCGGTAAGATTGAAGGATGATAGCGGAAAGATGAATGAGAATTGTTACGTGGACTTTAATGGAAAAGACCCGGACGGGATTGAAGTAAATGTCCAAAGCGAAAAGAGTAGCAGTGCTCCAGTTATTAAGTCGGTGACATTGAAGAGTGTGATTAAGTGGCTTAAAGACGCGACTTATACCAAAGATGAGTTGAAAGAGATGCCTTCGGTAGGCGATGCGGTTGCGGGGTCTGTTGGCGATCCTGGTGATAAGGTACAGATGACTTGTGATAATTCGGGTGGGACTTCGTCACTTGGGTGGATTGTGTGTCCGGTGATGCGCTGGTTGGGTAATGCAGCCACGGGTGTGTATGAGAATTATGTGGAGCCTAGCTTACGTGTGGACCCAAAGTTATTTACTGGTGGAACTGACGGTATAAGGGCAGGATGGGAGAACTTCCGAAATATTGCGAACACGCTATTTATTATTCTCTTGCTAGTAGTTATATTCTCGCAACTAACTGGTGTTGGTATCGATAATTATGGCATTAAGAAGATTTTGCCAAAGCTTATTGTGGCTGCGATTTTGATTAATTTGTCATATTTGATTTGTATCCTTTTTGTAGATTTGTCTAACATCCTTGGTAATGGTCTGAGGTCGATGTTCGATGGGTTAGCTACGTCTGGTCCGCCGACGTTGAGCATTCCTGATGCGACGAGTAGTGACGGATCCGCTCTTGCTTTGGAACAAAGTAGTGATGGTGGGCTAGTGACTGTGGCGGTAATTGGTGCTTTGGTGGTGATGGTTGGGGCTGTCTGGAATAATCCAGCAATAGTTTTGTCGTTACTTGTTGCTGCGCTTGGTGTGGCTGTTTCGATTTTCTTCTTGTTTGTATTACTCGCAGTGAGGGAAGCGGCGATCGTGGTGCTGATTGTGGTATCTCCTTTGGTGGTTGCAGCCTATATGCTTCCTAATACGAAGAAGCTGTTTGACAAGTGGTGGAAACTGTTCCAAGGGCTGTTGCTTGTTTATCCGATTTGTGGTTTGTTGGTTGGCGGTGGTAACTATGTGTCTAGGCTTCTCCTTTCCGCAAACTTCGCGGGTGGCGGATTTTTGAATGCATTCACAGCGATGATCGTGGGTATTGTGCCAGTGTTCTTTATCCCGACAGTCTTGAAAGGTTCGTTCTCAGCGATGGGAAAGCTGGGCGACAAACTGGGTGGTCTTGGCAGGACTGCGAGAAGTGGCGCTACGAGCAAGCTTAGAAACAGTGAAGGTTATAAGAATGCACAAAGACGTGGTTTGGAGCGCAGAGCTAAAGTTAAGGCAGGATATAGTGAGAAGAAGGGTCGTTTGAATTGGAAGGGTAATTTGAAGAATAAATTGGCAAGCTCTGGTGGAATTGTCGGGGCGGTTGCACGTGGGTCTGGGTGGTCTAAATCTTATGCTGGATATGTGAATAAAGCTGAGGCGTTAAGACAAGAGAACATTGATGCTAGAAAGACATTAGCGAACGCTGGGAGGGCTTACGATGTGGCCAAGAATCCCGAATTAAATAGTAAGGATTATGCTGAGCAGCAGATATTGAAAGCTGCTGGTAAGGGAGCCGCTGATCTTGAGGCGGCGGTTGCTGCTGTGGTTGCCTCTGGTACCGTAAAAGAGAAGGACATCGCGGGCATCATTCGGGATGCATTAAACTCTGGTGGTTTTGATAAACTGGAGAAAGACGGCTCATTGCGAGGTGTGCTTGAGAAGATGCATAGTCAGTATGGAAGTGGTTTTCTTGCGACGGATTACGAGCTGGGACAGTATGTGCAAAGAGGTGGTACGGATGAAAACGGTAGAAGTTGTAAACTTGGTAAGCTAGGAGAGTATGCGAGCCAACACATTGATCTTAAGGATGTTAAGCCTGAAGATATGATGAAGCTGTCTGGCGATAGTATGGGTGCAATGATTGCAACCGGGAAAATCAATAAACAGATTGCTCAGGATATTTTAGCAAAGAATCCGAATATTTCTGGTGATAAGAAGATAATGCTTGGCGCGATTGCTGACGGCAAGACTGATATTGCGACGATTTGTAACGGTAGTCCAACCGTCGAAGATGCAGTAGCGAAGTTTAGGGCGGACGCCGAGAAGCTACTTGCGGGTCAGAACGTCATAAATGGCACTATTCATGCTAATCCAGCTGATGCCGAAAAGTGGACAGCGCCTAAGCCGCAGGATGTTCATATAGTTTAGATGAAATAAAAAAATGGTCGGGGCTAGGAGATTTGAACTCCTGACCTCACGCACCCCATGCGTGCGCGCTACCAGGCTGCGCCAAGCCCCGATCTTTTGTTTATTATATCACAAAAGTATGGTATAATAGTTGTATCTGGGTGTAGCACAGTTGGTAGCGCGCGACTTTTGGGAAGTCGAGGTCGCAGGTTCAAGTCCTGTCACCCAGACCATTTTTGGCTGGGTGTGGCGCAGTTGGTAGCGCGCAGCGTTCGGGACGCTGAGGTCGTCAGTTCAAGTCTGATCACCCAGACCATTTTTTTTATTGGAAGAATAGTAATTACATGGTAAAATGGAAAGATATAAGGAGATATACAAGTGGCAGATAAAACGAAGCCTATGCAGCAAAAAAACAATAAAAACGCTTCTAATATGATTCGGAGTTTTCTGTTTATATTGATAATCGCATGTTTTGGTGCTTTTTTGATAACCGGTATGAACGGTACTAATGTAAAGAAGGACGAAGTGCCGATTTCGGATGTGATTAGACGTGCAAACGACCCAAATGGTAACATTGCAAAAATTACCGTGACCGGCCAGAATCTTGATATCACTCTAAAAGATAAAGATCAGCCGACCGAGACGTCGCGCAAAGATGGGTCGGGGACTTTGTATGATCAAGGCCTCGTAAACCATTGCGAAGGTCTTGAAGGCGATGCTTTAACTGAATGTGAAGCCAAGTATCCAGTGATTGAATACAAGGAAGATAGTAATGTATGGGGGATCGTGCTTGATGTGGCGCTTACGGTGCTTCCGATTATTGCGATCGTGGTTTTCTTCTCTTGGATGATGAGGCAAGCTACTTCGGCCAATAATCAGTCGATGGCTTTTGGGAAATCCAAGGCGAAGCTTTATGGGCCAGATAAGAAGAAAGTTACATTTAAAGACGTGGCTGGTAATGAAGCTGCGAAGCAGGATTTGACCGAGATTGTTGATTTCTTGAAGAGTCCAAAGAAGTACGAAAAGCTTGGCGCGAAGATTCCACGTGGCGTGCTGCTTGCTGGTGATCCTGGTACAGGTAAAACTTTGATGGCGCGAGCGGTGGCCGGTGAGGCAAATGTGCCATTCTTCTCAATTTCGGGTTCGGAATTTGCGGAAATGTTTGTAGGCGTGGGCGCTAGCCGGGTGCGTGATTTGTTTAGCAAGGCTAAGAAGAATGCGCCATCTATTATATTTATCGATGAGATCGATGCAGTGGCACACAAGCGTGATGCGCGCGGTGGAGCTGGCCGTGAAGACGAGCAGACTTTGAACCAGATTTTGGTGGAGATGGATGGTTTTGACAATGATTCTGGTGTGATTGTGATGGCGGCGACTAACCGTGTTGATATGCTCGATAAAGCTTTGCTTCGCCCAGGAAGATTTGATAGGCACATAAATGTAACTTTGCCGGAAAGAAAAGACCGTCTAGAGATTTTGAAAGTACACTTTAAGGGCAAGCCTGTGGAAGCCGATGTGGACCTTGAAGCTCTCGCTAAGAAGACGGCTGGGTCGTCTGGCGCGGATCTTGCAAATATTGCAAACGAAGCAGCAATTACGGCGGCAAGGGAAGGCCACAAGGCGGTTTCGAACAAGGATGTCGTTGAGGCATTTGAAAAAGTTGCGATTGGGCCCGAGAGAAAGTCCAAGGTAATGAATGAAAAAGAGCGTAAAATAACAGCTTATCACGAAGCGGGCCACGCGATTGTGGGGCATGTGCTGCCTGATTCTGATCCGGTGCATAAGGTGACGATTATTCCACGTGGATCTACTGGCGGGGTAACTTGGTTCTTGCCACCAGAAGACCGTAGCTACAAGAGTATTTATGATCTTAAAGATATTTTGGCGCGGGCGATGGGTGGACGTGTCGCGGAGAAATTGATATTTGGTAAAGATGCGATTACTACCGGTGCATCGTCTGATCTTAAGAACGTGGCGACGCTCGCGAAATCGATGATTGTGGAAGAGGGAATGGGGGCCAATCTTCGCAATATTGTTTTCCCTGGCGAAGAGACTGGTTATTATACAATTACGACCGGTAAGCCATATTCAGAAAAAACATCAGAATTGATTGATGCGGAGATTCGCAAGTTGTCGGACGAAGCAGCGAATCGCGCTGAGATTGTTCTGAAAGCGAATAAAGCTGTGCTTGATAAATTGGCTGCCGAGTTATTGGCGCGTGAATCTTTGGAAGAAGCTGAGCTAGAACCGATTTTGAAGTCGGCAAAACTACCTGCGGCTGCTAAACTACATTAAAATAATAGAAAGGAAACGGGATGGAAAGATTGTTGAATTATTTTGTGCCAGAAAAATACCAGTTGGATATTGCGATTGATAAGTTTGAGAAAACGATTGGTGGCACTGTGGTTGTGACTGGTAAAGTTGTAGAAGAGACTGTGAAATTCCATGCTGTGAAACTTGATATTACGGATGTTTTGGTGAATGGCGCTAAGGCCGAGTTCAAAGCTAATGGTGAGGTTCTTGAGATTTTTGAATGTGAGACTGGGGAAGCTGAAATCACTATATATTATAATGGTAAACTGAATGAAAACATGGAGGGGGCGTATCTTTCTACTTATGAGTATAAGGGTAAGAAAGAGACGATTGTGGCGACACAGTTTGAAAGTCATTATGCGAGGGAAGCGTTTCCTTGTATTGATGAGCCAGCGGCGAAGGCGGTATTTGAACTTGCCATTACGACAGATAGTGCTGATACGGTGTTGTCTAATATGCCGAAGATTGACTCGCGGGATGCGTCGAATGGTTTATCAACTACTACATTTCAGCCGACGCCGAGGATGAGTACGTATTTACTCGCGTGGGTAATTGGACGCTTCCATGGCAAGACCGTGAAAAATGATCATGGAGTGGAAATTACGACTTATTGTTCGCTGGCGCAGGATATTGATACAGTGGATTTTGCGAATGAGATTGCAGCGAAAAGTTTAGAATTTTATGATGATAATTTTGGTGTGCCGTATCCATTGGAAAAGCTTGATCAAATTGCTTTGCCGGATTTTGAAGCTGGGGCAATGGAGAACTGGGGGTTGGTTACTTATCGAGAATCTATGATGCTCGTTTCAAAAGTTGCAACGCTTGGGACGCGGAAGAGTGTTGCCCTTACTGTGGCGCATGAATTGTCGCATCAATGGTTTGGTGATCTTGTGACGATGGAATGGTGGGATGATTTGTGGTTAAATGAATCGTTTGCGAGCGTGATGGAATATTATGCGGTGGATCACATTCATCCAGAATATAAGATTTTTGAAGGATTCTTTACTGGCGATGCGTATGCGGCGTTGATGCGTGATGCTTATACTGACGTGCAGTCGGTACACCAGGATGTATCGGACCCGGCGGAAATTGCTACTTTGTTTGATGGGGCGATTGTATATGCCAAGGGCGCTAGACTGATGTTGATGTTGATTAGATTGATGGGTTGGGAGAATTTCTGCAAGGGTCTGGTCGATTACTTTGAGAAGCATAAGTATGGAAATACGGTGGGGGACGATTTGTGGAAGGCCTTGAAACCTTATGCGGAGTTTGATCCGGGTAAGTTGATGCATGCGTTTATTGATAAGCCTGGGTATCCGGTGATTACGAACCTTGGTGATAATTTTCGTAAATTTGAGCAAAAGAGATTTTTGTTGGATGGGCCGATGAAAAAATCGGATTGGCCTTTGCCGGAGATCACGGAAGATATGAGTGGGCATTATGTTCTAGATTTGTCGGATGACGAATTTAATGAGAGGTTGGCTGGTTTTGATAAACTGGGCCTAGAGGAAAAGTTGCGACTTTTGATTGATCGCGATTTGATCACGAAGTCAGGGCTCAAGAGTTCGGCGAGTTTAGTGCCGCTCCTCATTCAATTTAAGGACGAATCAGCTCCGGCAATTTGGAATAAGGTGGCGGCGTTGGTTGCGAATCTTAAGATATATTTTGACGATGAATCTTCTGAAGAAAAAATGTTGAAGAAATATGTGCAAAAACTTGTGGATGGAAAGTTGGACGAAGTTGGTATTAGTACGCGAGAGGGTGATGATGAGGATACGATTCGGTTAAGGGCGAATTTGCTTGCGCTTGATTATTTTGCGGAAGACAAGAAGAGACTTGCTAGACTTGCGGAGATGTATGATGATGATTATAGTAAGATGGACAAGGAAGTGCGGGGTGATATTCTTTGCGCGAAGGCATATCTCCAGCCTGAGGTGGTCGATGATTATTTGAAGAAATACAAGGACGTGGCTGATCCGGATGTGAAGTTTGATTACTTGGCAGCGGCGTGCCTTACGCGTGATGCGGCGCAGGTCAAGAAAATGCTTGGGCTACTTGGGAAGTATGATATAGTGAAGTCTCAGGACCAATTGCATTTATTTGTGTACCTTTATCGTAATCCGAAAGCGCGTGCTGGGGCGTTTAAGTGGCTGACAGAAAATTGGGAGTTGATTAAGAAGACCGGCGGCGAAAAAACTTTGAGTGATTATCCGATGTTGATCGGGAGAATCGCAAGAACTCAAGATGAGCTTGAACTGTATAAGGAATTCTTTTCGCCGATGCTTGGCGATACGGCGGTGACTAGGGCGATTACGATTGGCTTGAAAGAGATTGAGGCCAGGGTGAAGTTGATTGCCGAGAATCGGGATGCGGTGGCGAAAGCG
This sequence comes from Candidatus Saccharimonadota bacterium, assembly GCA_017515105.1. Lineage (GTDB taxonomy): Bacteria > Patescibacteriota > Saccharimonadia > Saccharimonadales > Saccharimonadaceae > Nanosyncoccus. Next base: position 70,367 of record JAFWHO010000001.1, on the reverse strand, counting down.
GTTGAAGAAGCTATTAGATAGTTGTTTATTCTTATGCAAATAATTATGTTTTCTGTGCATTGTCTTTCGAAGGCGAAGAAATCGCCGAAGTAAAAAATCTAACTAGCGAAAGCTAGTTAGAAATCCAACCCGAGGGGGGTGTCTCCTAGAGGCACTTCCTCACTTTCATTATATATTAATCGAATTATTCGTGCAAGTAGTCTTATGATGATAAAACCAAAATAGTAGTCTATCTGGAGCTTAGTGATATAATGGGGGTAAATGAAGAAAGTAAGCGTAGTCATACCGGTATATAATAATAGTCCGTATTTGGACGAGTGTATGGATAGCGTGATAAACCAAACTTATAAGAATTTGGAGATAATTATTGTCGATGACAATTCGACCGATAATAGTTTGGAGGTGATTGGGAAGTATCATGATAAACGGATTAAAGTTATAAAACTGAGAAAGAATAGTGGTGCAGCGATTGCGAGAAACAAAGGCACGGAAGTTGCGACAGGTGATTATATTTGTTTTCTTGATTCGGATGACTATTGGGTAAAAGACAAGATCGAGCGGCAGGTGAAGTTTATAACTGAAGGCAAGTATGCATTCATTTACGGTGACTATGCCTACTATAATAATGGCAAAGCGAAGAAGGTCTCGGTGCCGAAGTCACTTAATTATAAGCAGCTTCTCAAGGATACTACGATTTTTACTTCTACTGTGATGTTTGATATGAAGCAGATTAAAAAAAGCGACGTCCGTATGCCGAATATTAGGAGGGGACAAGATATAGTGACTTGGTGGAATGTGCTCCGGAAGGGGATTACGGCTTATGCGACCGATGGCGTGTTGGCGTTTTATCGGACGGGGAATGGGAGTTCGCTGTCACACAATAAGTTTAGAGCTATGAAAAGGACTTGGAAGGCGTTTAAAACGCAAGATATTAATTTTCTAGTGAGATGTTACTATTTTGTTTGTTACGCAAAGAGTGCGGCAATAAGGCGAATAAAAGCAAAAGAAATAACTGTTTAGAGCTATTGCTTTTCTATTTTGGTTATGTTATATATGAAAATATAAAGGTCATAATAAAGGTATATTTATGCATAAACTAAATAAAAATAGAAAGCGCCGAGCATCCTATACATACTTAGGGCTTGGTTTAATTGCTGCACCAGCGGTTATTTCTGGTGTCATTTTGTCTTCTGCTAATACTTCTGCGGTTGATACCGTCGTGGATGATATTAATATTAACGTGCCACTTTCTTGTAGTGTTTCGGCATCAGGCATGGATAGTCATACGGATACTATCGCTAATGGTACATACGTAGATGACATCGGCACTACTTATATGAATATTGTTTGTAATGATAATGCAGGCTTTTCGATTTATGCAACTGGTTTTACCGGCAATGAGATCGGTGCTACGAATAGCAATAAGCTAGTTGGTGCTGCAACTGGTGGAACTATTGATACTGGTACTGCTACTTCTGCAGGTGATCCAGATGTATCCAACTGGGCGATGAAGCTTGAGGCTGATGCGTATGACACTTATCCTATTACTATTCTAAGTGACTATGACTATTACCATACTGTACCAGGGTCTTACGTTAAGGTTGCCACTAGATTATCTGCAACTGATGCTGGTGAATATCCTGAAGGTGCAACACTCACCTCAACTTATGCTGCCTATATCTCAAAGACTCAGGGTGCTGATACTTACTCTGGTAAGGTGAAATATACTTTGGTTCATCCGAACACTGCTCCAGCACCGGTGGTTGTGAACCTTGCCCTTCAGGATACGGTTGGAGTAGATGCGGCAGTTCCCAATATTGGTGATACCGCTACGGCTATAGATTCCCGTGACGGAACAGAATATATGGTTGGCAGGCTTGCGGATGGCAATGTATGGCTATTAGACAATTTGGCACTTGACCTCACTGCTACTGGTGCAAGTACTAGAATTACCGCTGCTAATACTAACGCTTCCGCTACATCGCTTAACGCTCTATTTAATGGCGTGTCAGGCGGTGGTGCGGGTGGCAATTTAGCTCGGGCGTCTGTGACTTCAAATTGGGGAATGAGTTATACGAATCCGGCCATCGCTAAGGATTATATGAATATGACCATATCGGATTTCACCGATACTTCTGGGAGTTTTGATGGTGATTGGCCAATAGGTGTTTATTATAACTTCTGTGCTGCTTCTGCGGGTAGTTACTGTTACGATGAGTATTCTGCTGAAAATGACGCCACAGAGGATATTTGTCCGGCTGGTTGGAGAATGCCTACTGGTGGTATTGGTGGTGAATATGATAGCTTGTATGGCTACTATCGTGGCGAGAGTAACCCAGTCGAAGCATTTCGTCTTGCCTTGCATGCTCCTCTTTCGGGTGAAAGTGATTACGATGGATATCGTAATGTAGCTGACGATGGCGAAATTTGGGCTTCTAATCTGGAAAGAGAACATAGTGTTCAAATGGGGATTCTCTTTGTGGAAGATTACATGATAAGTTATGATAGTAATTATGGTCGTGAGAGTGGGTTATCTATACGTTGCGTTATGGATGATTAGGGCTATCGCTTCATAAGAGAATAAATCGTTCCCATTCGAAATGTGGGAACGATTTATTTGAATCGAGAAGGGAGTGAGGTACTTTTTGTAATTTTTGTATTGCTTTTTAATTATGGTTATGTTATATATAGGTATATAAAGGTACAATAATAAAGGGTAATACTTATGCATAAATCGAATAAAACAAAAGAACGCCGGGCATCCTGTACGTATTTGGGGCTTGGTTTAATTGCTGCACCAGCGGTTATTTCTGGTGTCATTTTGTCTTCTGCTAATACTTCTGCGGTTGACACTGTTGTGGATGATATTAATATTAATATACCACTTTCCTGTAGTGTTTCGGCATCAGGCATGGATAGCCATAATGAGACCATTGCTAATGGTACATATGTAGATGATATTGGTACTACTACAATGAATATTATCTGCAACGATAATGCAGGTTTTTCAATTTATGCAACTGGTTTTACTGGCAACGTAATTGGTGCTACAAACAGCAATAAGTTAGTCGGTACTGCAGCAAGCGGTAATGCCACTATTGATACTGGTACTGCTATTGGTCCTGGCGAATACGACGATGTGTCAAACTGGGCAATGAAATTAGAAGCAAATCCTTATGAGAGTTATCCTATTACTGTTCTAAGCGATTATGATTATTATCATACTGTACCGGGATCCTTCGTTAAAGTTGCCACTAGGCTAGCAGCAACTGATGTTGGTGAATATGCTGAAGGGGCAACACTTACTTCAACTTATGCTGCTTATATCTCAAAGACTCAGGGTGCTGATACTTACTCTGGTAAGGTGAAATATACTTTGGTTCATCCAAATAATGCTCCTGCGCCAATATCTCTCTATCTCCAAGACACAACCGCAGTAGCTGCAGCAGTGCCTAATATCGGTGATTCTACTTTGGCCAAAGATATTCGCGATGATAAGACTTATAGAGTTGGTAAGCTCGAAGATGGCAACATCTGGCTTCTAGATAATCTTGATCTAGATCTCGCTGCATCTGGCGCAAGTGCAGTAATTACCGCCGCTAATACAAATGCCTCTGCTACAGCGCTCGATGCTCTATTTAACGGTGTCTCAGGCGGTGGTGCGGGTGGCAATTTAGCTCAAGATGCTGTGTCTGATGTGGGTTCGTATTGGAGCGACAGTAGCGTTTATCCTTATATCATGACTACTTATAGCGGTGAGACTGTGTCGGATGTAACTAGTGTGAGTGTCGGTGGCGATTGGGCGATGGGCATTTATTATAATCTTTGTGCTGCTTCTGCGGGTAGTTATTGTTATGATTCTGACCCTTCGGATGTTAACGTAACTGAAGACATTTGTCCGTCTGGTTGGAGAATGCCTACTGGTGGTTATGATGGTGAGTATAGCGATCTATACGATGAATATCAAAGCGAAGATAATCAGTCTCTTGCATTTATCTCTGCTCTTCGTCTTCCGTTCTCGGGTCGAGGTGATAGTAACGGTGAGTCCTATTCTAGGCCAGGTTCTTATGGATACTTCTTCTCTTCTACGTATGCCTATAGTGGCGTATCTGGTGTTATGTTAAGTAATAGTGGTGGATACTTGGGTGTAGACACGAGCTATGGACTTTCGAGTAGTTTTGGGAATTCTGTACGCTGCGTAATGGATGCTAACTAGATTGCCTAGTGCTCCGTAGAAAATTTGGGACGCCCTTACCTTATAGGTGAGGGCGTTTTGTTTTAACCTTTCTTTTTGAGTGAAAATGTAATATTATAGTATTAATGGATAAAAAGAGAGTTTTAATTACTGGTGTGGCTGGGTTTATTGGCGCGTTTTTGGCGAAGCGACTTTCGGCAGATAATCCTAAATTTAAGATAATTGGCTTTGATAGTCTAAACAATTATTATGATCCTCGGCTTAAAGAATATAGACTTAGCTGGCTTGAGAAATATGATAATTTTGAGTTTGTGAGGGGCGATTTGGCGGATAAAACTGAAGTAAAAAATTTATTTACAAAGTATAAACCACAAATCGTGATCAATTTGGCGGCTCAGCCTGGGGCACGGAATAGTATAGATAATCCGGATAGCTACATAGAATCAAATATAATTGGTTTTTATAACATACTTGAAGCGTGCCGTAATCACCGTGTCGAGCATTTGATTTTTGCTTCGTCGTCTTCGGTGTATGGCAACAATAAAAAAGTGCCATTTAGTACGGAGGATAGAACGGACGGTCCGGTTAGTTTGTATGCGGCTACCAAGAAGAGCGATGAAGTCTTAGCTTATGTATACGCCAAATTATATAAGATACCTACTACGGGGCTGAGATTCTTCTCGGTATATGGTCCAGCTGGGCGGCCCGACATGGCGTATTTTAGCTTTACGGATAAGTTCGTGAAAGGCGAGAAGATTAAGATTTTTAACTATGGTAAGTGTAAGCGTGATTTTACATATATTGATGATATTGTTGAAGGCATAGTACGAATAGTGGGGAAGAAGCCAAAAGAGAAAGATCATTACAAGATTTATAATATCGGGAATTCTGCAACGAAGGATTTGATGGAGTTTGTGAAAACTTTGCAGGAGGAATTGGTGGTGGCTGGGGTTCTGCCAAAGGATTACGACTTTGATGCACATACGGAATTTAAGCCGATGCAGCCGGGTGATGCGTTAGAGACATTTGCGGACGTAAGTGAGCTTGAAAAAGATTTTGGATTTCGGCCAGAGACTTCGCTCCGGGATGGGTTAAGGAGCTTCGCGGAGTGGTACAAAGATTATTATATGCTATAATTAGAGATAATGAAGATTGCGGTTGCGGGAATTGGTTACGTGGGGTTGGCCCTTGCTACGCTTCTTAGTGAAAAGAATAAGGTTGTAGCGTATGATGTTGATGCTGAAAAAGTGGAGAAAGTGAATAATTATATCTCACCTATTCGTGATAAGTATATTGAAAAGTATTTTGAAGAAGCGAAGAATAAGAAGAGGAAATTACACTTAAAGGCTACACTCGATTCGAAAGAAGCGTTATCGGGCGCGGATTATGTGATTATTGCTACGCCTACGGATTATGATATAGACAAGAAATATTTTGATACTAAAACCGTGGAAAATGTTATTAAGGAGATAGTTTCGCTAAAAGATCCAGGTATTTCTATTGTGATTAAGTCTACGGTTCCGGTAGGCTTCGTGAAAAAGATGCGTAAAAAATATAAATATGACGATATGTTTTTTTCGCCAGAGTTTTTGCGTGAGGGCAGGGCTTTGTATGATAACCTTTACCCAACCCGTATTGTGGTGGGGTCTTTTTCAAAGAGTGCTGAGAAGTTTGCCAAGTTGCTTTCTGAGGCGGCGCTTAAAAAGGATGTAAAAGTTCTCATGATGGATGAGGATGAGGCGGAGGCGGTTAAGTTATTCTCTAATACGTTTTTGGCACTTCGTGTGGCGTATTTTAATGAGCTTGATACTTATGCCAAGATTAAGGGTATGGATACGAAAAATATCGTGGAAGGTGTGTGCCTCGACCCGAGGATTGGTGGGTATTACAATAATCCGTCTTTTGGATATGGTGGACTCTGTCTTCCCAAAGATACGAAACAACTCCTTGCTAACTATAGGGGTGTGCCGCAGGAAATAATCAGGGCGACGGTTAAGGCGAATGCGACGCGGAAGAAATTTGTAGTGGATGATGTGTTGAAAAAGAATCCGGAGACAGTAGGAATTTATCGTTTGGTGATGAAGGCCGGGTCGGATAATTTTCGCGATGCTGCGATTGGTGACATTATAAAAGTTTTTAAGCAAAAGAAGAAAAACATGTTGATTTATGAGCCGATTTTTGATGGCGACGAATTAGATGGTATAGAAGTGACGCATGATCTTAAATACTTTAAGGAAAAGTCTACAGTGATTGTAGCAAATCGTAGGGCCAAAGAACTAGATAGTGTGGAAGAGAAGGTTTATACCAGAGATCTATTTTCGCGCGACTAACAAATGATATAATATACCTATGATGAAGTGGATTTTTAGATGGGTAGTGCTTAATATCGTTTATGTTTTTGTTGGCAGTTTTGCTTTTACTATGGAGTGGGTAAATGATTTACATTTTGCGGTTGGGTATTATGTTCTTTTGGCGTTGAATTTAGTTTTGCTTGTAATCCTATGGAGAAAACACTATCTTAAAAGGAATATAGTTTATATTTTGATGGCTATTTTTGCCGTTTTGTCTATCCTTGCGACGATTTTGGCAGTTAATGTGGAGAGATCGATTTTTGGCGACAAGGATTGGCGTGAAGGATTGTTGGTATTGATGTATTATTTTTCGTTAATGGCGATCGGGAGTACTCTGGACAAGAAGTATAAGAAGAAGACTATTATTGTGCTTCTTGTTTTTGGCGCGATTGAATGTGCGTATGGGGTATGCCAGGCATTCAGGGCGCCTTTTGTAAAGGACATGCAGCACTATGTTGGGCGGGTGAACGGACGTAAAGTATATGAAACATGGTCTACTGGTTTTGCAGGGAACCCGAACTTCTTCTCGACGCTGGTATTAATCTGTATTGGTTATGCTATTTCACTATTCGTTGACGAGAAGCCGGGGAAAAAGTCAGCGATTTATTTAGCTTTAGTGATGTTGTTTGCGTGTGGAATAATTGTAGGAAATACGATGAGCTGTGTGGTGGGGCTGGCCGCTATGATGATACTTTTGTTAATCTTTACGATAAAGCATAAAAAATTAGGGAAAATTGTCTCTTTGATTTGCGTGATGGTGGCAGTCGTTTTCATGATGATAATACTCGGAAAAACTACTTTGGTCCAAGATGTGGGCGTGACTTTTTCGCAGGCTTCAAAAATGGCACAAGGGGATATAAAAGGAAATTTTGGTACTAATAGAATATATATATGGCAAAATGCTTTGGAAGTGGCACCGAATCATCTTTGGCATGGAACGGGCATAGATGGTTTTTGTGATGCATTTCCTGATGATTGTTTGAGAAATAAAATCGGAGTAAAGCGTATTAATAAAGCGCATAATGAGTATTTGCAGATACTAATTACGGAGGGAATTTTTGCACTAGTTGTGTATCTCGCGATGTGTGGGATTATAGTATGCCGCGGGGTGAAAGATGGTTTTAAAAATAAGACGTTGTTATTCGTGTTGCCGGTGATAGGATATTTGGTGCAGGCGTTCTTTAATATTAGCGTGATAACTGTGGCTCCGCTGTTCTTCCTGGCGATGGGGCTTTGTGTTGATACTGAAAGAAAAGGTAAAATTTTAGTGGTGGGGAATTTCGGTGAGGATAATAAGCTTGATGGGCAAACAGCAAAAACGAGAGCCATAACAAAGACACTTAAAAAAATATGCGGTGAGAAAAGGGTCAGAACTATCAATACGAAAAAAACAGGATTTTTGGAGAAAATAAGATTTGGGATATTTGTGATTTCATCGGAGAAGGTCGTGATACTTCCTGCGAGAAAAGCGCTTGGGCCGGTGACCGGTGCGCTTGGAAAGCTTGGTGTCCTTCACAAAACATATTATGTGGTGATTGGTGGGTGGCTATATGATTTTGCAAAGGATAATGCAAAACTTATTAAGTCGCTCAAGAAAATGAAGTGCGTGTTGGTGGAAACGAATGCGTTAAAGGATGATTTGTCTAAATTTGATGTAGATGCAAAGGTTATCCCGAACTATCGGATTTACAATGGTAAGCCGAAGTTAAAAAAGAAGGGCGAAAAATATGTTTATTATTCTAGGGTGATTAAAGAAAAAGGCGTGCTAGTTGCGATAGACGCAGTACGGAAGGCGGGGAAGACGAAAAAAGTTTACTTAGATATTTATGGTCCGATTGGAGATGATTTTAGAAAAGAGTTTGAAGAAAAAATAAAGGACGATAAATATGTGCAATATTGTGGAGTCTTGAACGGGAATAACAAGATACTTGGAGAATTGTCGCAGTATAAGTGTTTGCTTTTGCCGACTACATTTAATACGGAGGGTGTGCCGGGCGCGGTGGTGGAAGCGATGGCGGCGGGCGTTCCCGTGATTGTGGCGGATTGGAGATATAGTGCTGAAATAGTTAGCGATAAGAAAACGGGAATTGTGCTGAAAAATAATACTGTGGATGGTTTGGCGCGTGCGATAAAAATGGTAGAGAATGGGAAGGTTGATCTTGGCGAGATGTCTAAAAACTGCATCAGGGAATCTGAGAAGCATTCTGAAGTTGAGGCTCGAAAAGTTTTAAAGGAAGTGATGGATGAGTGAGCGATCCAGAAAGAAAAAGATAAAGTTAAATATTGTTACAAATATCATTCTTAGAGTGGCGATGGCGCTTTATACTTTTGTGGTAGCTAGAATAATTATTGGTGAATATGGTTCAGAGATGAATGGGCTAGTGAGTTCTATCACGAATTTCTTAGCATATATTACTTTGTTTGAGTCTGGATTTGGCCCGGTAGTAAAATCATTATTATTTAAGCCAATAGCAAAAAAAGACAATAAAGAAGTGCAAAAAATTTTGGGCGTGTCTGAAGTGTTCTTTAGGAAGATTTCGTACATATTTATAATATATGTGGTTTTACTTTCTATTGTGTATCCGCTGATGGTGGGGAGGAGTGTAGATTTTGCTTCTACTAGTATTCTGGTGGTGATACTGGCGATGAATACTTTTCTTGAATATTTTGTGGGGGTGACTTATGGGCTGTTTTTGCAGGCGAAGCAAGAGAATTATGTAATATCGATTGTTAAAACGGTAATTTATTTGGTGAACCTTGGTTTGGTTTTAATCTTGGTGCAATTTGATGCTTCGATCTATGTGTTGGAACTAGTGACTGGTGTAGTGTTTGCATTGAAACCACTCGTGCAAAAAATATACGTGGATAGAAGGCATGGTTTAAAACCAGTGTTTGACAAAAAGTATAAGATAAAACAAAAGTGGGACGGATTGGTGCAGCATATAGCATCGGTGATACATGTAAATACCGATGTGGTGGTTTTGACGCTTTTTTCTACGCTCGATGAGGTGTCTGTGTATGCGGTGTATTTTCTAGCCGTGAAGGGTGTGAAGATGGTAGCCGAGTCGTTTATCAATGGGGTTGAGGCTTCTTTTGGTGATATGCTTGCGAAGGGCGAGGATATTAAAGAAAAGTTTGGAAAGTACGAGACGATGTTTTTCTCGGTATGTACGATTTGCTTTGCGACACTGATGGTGATGATCACACCATTTGTGAGCGTGTATACGAGATCGATTACTGACGTAGATTACATAAGATATGTATTTGGATACTTGCTAGTAATTAGTGAGTTCATTTGGGCGATTAGGCAACCATATAACGAACTAGTGAAAGTGACGGGGAGTTTTAAGCAGACTCGAAAGGGCGCTCTGGCGGAATGTATTATTAATGCTGTACTTTCGGTGATATTGGTTTTTCAATTCGGGCTTGTCGGGGTGGCGATTGGAACTGTTGTGGCGATGGCGGTGCGTGGGATCGAATTGGTGTATTATAGTAATAAACATATTATGAAGAGAAATATTTGGGAGAGTTGCAAGAGATTTATATTGGTAGTGCTTGAAACTATAATTATTGTGCTTGTCTCAAATGTATTGCCGATGTTTGATAATTCTGATTATTTCAATTTGGTACTTAATGGAGTTATGGTGCTAGCGGTTGCGGTGGTGGTTACACTCGGTGTTAACCTGCTATTCTTAAGGAAACCCAGGAGAACTTTATGCGAAAAGTAGTAGAGTATTTTAGATATTTTGGATTTGGCGCAATTAAAGTGATATTCTTTATCTTAGTCGAAAAGTGTTTTAAGTTTAAAAATGATAAGTTTGCAATAAAGATTAAGAATAAGAAGACCGGGAAAGCATCATTTATGATGCGGCCATTTACAACCGACATGAATTTAATGAAGCAACTATTAGTAGATAACGGCGAATATGATTTTTTGTATGACAAAAAATATAGAACTTATTGCAAGGCGAAAGTTGTAATTGACGCGGGGGCGAATGTGGGGATGTTTTCTAGGATTATTAAGGAATACGCGAAAGACGCGAAGATTATTGCGATTGAACCTGAGCAGAAGAATTTTGAGATATTGAAGAAGAATGTGTCGATGGTTGGCGATAATGACGTTTTGTGTTTAAAGAATGGTTTGTGGAACAAAAGGTGTAAGTTGGTGGTGGAGTCGTCCGGGAGAGGTGAGTGGGGGTTTACGGTAAAGGAAGTGAAAGGTGGAAAGTATGATGTCTCGGCTGTTTCGGTTTTGAATTTAATTGATGAATATAGTTTACCACGGATTGATATTTTGAAAATGGATATTGAGGGATCGGAATATGAAGTTTTTGATAAGTCATGCTTAAAATGGTTAGGCAAGGTGGAGATGGTTATTACCGAAATACACGATGATATAAAAGAAGGGTGCAGTACGCGGGTGCTGAAATATATGAAGGAAAAGGGTTTTAGTTACGAGAGGCGAAGCGAGATGTGGATTTTTACTAGGGAGAAGAGTAAATGAAAAACGAATTAGTGACGGTAATAATAAATGTTTATAATGGTGAAGACTATATTGAGACGTGTCTAGACTGCATTACTCGCCAGACGTACAAGAATTTGGAGATATTGGTAGTAAATGACGGTTCGACTGACGGGACGTTAGAAATATGTAAATCTTATAAGGATAAAAGAATTAGGGTGGTGACTACTGAAAATTTGGGTTTGTCGCTTTCGAGAAATGTGGGAATAGAAAATGCCAAGGGTGAATATTTGTATTATATTGACGTAGATGATTTGATGGAGCCGGATACGATTGAGTATTTGTATGGTCTGTGTAAGAAGCATAAAGTGAAGATGGCGACTTGTGGGGTGCGGGAGATTTTTGACTATAGTTTGCGGCCTGGACCGGCAAATGACAAGGTGGAGGTATTGTCGGCGAAAGAGATGATAAGGCGAAACGTGCTGGCGAAAGATTATGCAATTAGTGCGTGGAATAAGCTGATGAGAAAAGATGTCTTTGATTCGATAAGATTTGGGGATAGGATTTTGGATGATTTGGCTGTGACATATAAGCTGATAATTGAATCTGGCAAAGTCGCGTTTGGCAGTCAGACGAAATATTATTATTTACGAAATGATGATAGCATCACGGTAAAAAAGAAGACGAATTATGATTTGTGTGTGGATATTTATAAGTCAACGGTTGAGAGGTTTGAAGGCATAAAGAGAGTGTACCCGAATTTGGTTGAAAATGAGATGGGGCTCCTTAAGGGTATCGTATATCTTTATACCAGGCGAAATAAAAAATTGCATAAGTATTTAGATGAGCAGGGCGCGAAGAAAATATTTAAGGAAGTTTTTAGCATGTCGGCTTTGAAGTGCGACTGTAGGAAGATGGATAAAATTATTGTTGTGCTGTTTAGGATTAGCCCAAAGCTGTACGAATTTCTTTTGCGGATCTATTTGGGTTTGAAGGGGCTTAAGAAAAAGAAGTGCTATGCTAATAAAAAGTTGAGTAGCAAACCTCTGCCCATTATTGATAAGTGGACGTGGGTGAGAAAATTCGGCAAGGTGATTTGTTCTGACCGGAGGCTTAGAAAAACTGCAAAGGGATTCTTTGCGGATGAGATTGTGATGGTGAAAGAAAGAGTGGTGCTGCCGACTGATATCGTTGCGATTTGTATAGAAAAGAATGATTTGTTAAAACTTAAAAAGTTTATTGAGCATCATAGGAAGCTCGGGGTGGATAGGTTTGTGGTGCTTGATAATGATTCTAATGACGGGACGGCTCAGTATTTGTTGGGGCAGAAAGATGTAGTGTTTCTTAAGACGAAAGTTCCGTACTCTACGGCGAGACGGGAAGCATGGATTAATAGGATCATTTCATATTATGGTTATAATAGGTGGTATTTTGTGGCCGACTCCGATGAGCTACTTGCTTATAATGATTGCGAAAATAAGACTTTGAAGGACTTGGCTGAGTTTTACAAGCGGAATAAAATCGTGCGGGCGCGGGCGTTACTTCTTGATATGTATGCTAAGGAATATTTTTACAGAAACGGTTGCGATAATGATTACTTTGAGAGGTGTGTGTATTTTGATAAGGATACTTATTATAAACATTACGATAGGCGTTTTGATAGTTATATGGGCGGTCCGAGGGAACGGGTGTTTGGTCTTTCCCCTTGTGTGACTAAATATCCGTTTGTTTTCTTTAGAAAGAATGATGTGTATATTTATTCGCATTTCTTGTATCCGTATAGGGATAATTTTGGGGATGAATGTAGGTTAGTGCTGATGCATTATAAGTTTTTGCCTGGAGAAAAGAAAAAGATCAAGCAGGCAGTGAAGGATGGGAATTATTATAACGGCAGTATTTATTATAAACACTATTTGGAGGCGATAGAAAAAGATAAAATGAATTTCTTCTGCGAAAGTACTTGTGAGTATAAGGATGATAAATCTTTGGATAAGATTAATATTTACAAAAAGATTGATTGGAAATAAAGGTTTTGTAATTGTTTTATTATAAGATTATTTTTATGCGAATAATGTTGTTTTTAGTGATTGAAATTTTTGTTCTTATGCAAAAATTTTTGTTTTTGGTGCTTGTATTATTTTCTACTCTGTGCGTTAATGAGTCCGGGTTGACTTCGGAGTTTAGTGGGCAAAATAATTCATGAGTAGTGATGTTCGTGATGTGTGAGGTGATCATTAAACGGTATTCTAGGCATCCAGATTGCCGGAAGGGAGCAGTGAAATGACCATAGAAATTAACCTTCTATGCATTGTCTTTCGAAGGCGTAAAAATCGCCGAAGTAAAAAATCTACTAGGTAAAACCTAGTAGACTCAACCCAGGAGAGGTTCTTCCTAGAGGAGTCTCTCCTACGTTTTTATTATAACAATGATATGGTAGAAAAACAATAATTAATATGGTGCCCACTGAGAGACTTGAACTCTCACGTCCGTGAAGACACTAGCACCTGAAGCTAGCGCGTCTACCAATTCCGCCAAGCGGGCTTGGAGTTATTATAACAAATATTCTCTCTAGAGTATAGTGCCCCAGAGGCGGGCAGAGGCTTTGGTTTTTTGTGATTGGTTGATATAATAATAGTAAGACAACGGAGGAATTATGATAAGTTTAAATTTTAATCCTGAGATAGACGATAAGAAGGTCAATCAATTATTGAAGGAAATTGCGCATGACCCGATGGGGGGATGGTTGAATTTACCCAAGAAATACGACATGGGTGAATTTGTGCGAATCAAGGAAGCGGCGAAAGAGATCAGAGACTCTTCTGAATACTTGGTGTGTATCGGGATTGGTGGTTCATACCTTGGGCATCGGGCTGTGATTGAGGCGCTTCGCCCTGATTCTGAGACGAAGATTATTTATGCGGGTAATTCTCTGTCGCGGCGAGAGCTAGACTGGGCACTTGAAAAAGTGGGGGATCATGATTTCTCGGTAAATGTGATTTCTAAGTCGGGGACAACTCTGGAGCCGGCAATTGCTTTTGGTGAATTTAAGAAAAAGTTGATCGAGAAATACGGTGAAGAAGAAGCTTATAAAAGAATTTACGCGACTACCGATGCTAAGCAGGGGGCTTTGCATGACGAGGCGGTGGCGTGTGGCTATACGAGATTTGTAGTGCCGGATAATATCGGAGGGCGTTATTCGGTGTTGACGGCGGTAGGGTTACTCCCGATGGCGGTGGCCGGAGTTGATGTTGACAAACTACTTGAAGGTGCGTCGGACGCGGCGGTTTCGGTGTTGGAGCCAGCTGCGAAGTACGCTACAATGCGATTTACTTTGGATAGCAAACATTATGATACGGAGATTTTCGCCAGCTTTGAGCCGGCTACGATGTATTTCAATGAGTGGCTGAAGCAACTGTTTGGTGAATCGGAAGGGAAAGATGGGCGAGGGATTTTGCCCGACTCGGTGATTTATTCGACAGACTTACATTCGATGGGGCAGTATATTCAAGATGGTAGGCGTAATTTGTTTGAAACAATCATCAACTATCCGACTGACGAAACAAATTCAAAAATCGTGAAGGCGGTGCAAATTGCACATGCCGAAGGTGGTATCCCGGTACTAACGATTGAAGTATCTTCGTACGACGAAAGAGGATTTGGGGAATTGATTTATTTCTTTGAGTTGGCTTGTGCGCTTTCGGCAAAAATGATTGGCGTTAACCCATTTGATCAGCCAGGAGTTGAAGCATACAAAACAAAACTAAAAGAATTAATGGCGGAATAGCGCTTAGTTTAGATTATTTTGTGACGATAGTTCCCGCTTCGCCTTTTAGGGCTTTTTCGAGATGGTTGATGTCGGTGATGATACCGGTACCGCCTTTCTTGGCAAAAGCGGCAGCGGCTTCGACTTTCGGCAACATGGAGCCAGATTTGAAATAGCCATATTTGGTAAGGTTGGTGATTTCTTTGGCGGATATGTGTTCGAGCTTGGCTTGGTTAGATGTGCCGAAGTTGGTATAAACATATGGTACGGCTGTTACGGAAACGAAGATATCTGCGCCGGTTAGTTCGGCTAGTTTTTCGGCGGCGAAGTCTTTATCAATTACTGCGTCGACGCCTTTCAGACGTTTCAACACTTTGGTGCGAGTGACCGGAATGCCGCCACCTCCAGCAGCAATTACGATGGTGCCGTCTTTGATTAATTCGGTGATAGATCCTTTTTCGATGATATCGATTGGCTTTGGCGAAGGTACTACACGACGCCAGCCGCGACCAGCGTCTTCTTTGACGATCCAGCCTTTTGATTTGGCTAAGGTTTTGGCGTCTTTTTCGGAATAGAATTGGCCGATTGGTTTGGTTGGATTCCTAAATGCGGGGTCGTTTTTGTCTACTACGACTTGACTAACTACTGTTGCGACTTTGCGGCGTTTGCCTTTTTTTGACAGGGCATTATTGATTGCTTGAGTAAGCCAATAGCCGATTTGACCTTGGCTCATAGCCACGGCCGTTTCGAGCGGCATGGCTGGGGCTTTGTCGGTAGAAGCGGTTTCTTCGTGAATCAGAATATTGCCAACTTGTGGGCCATTGCCGTGGGCGACTACGATTTCATATTTGTCGCTAAGTTCTGCAATAATTTCGCCGACTTTGGTGGCGATGGCTTTTTGGGCTTCGGCAGTAGCTTCTCCGTTTTCTTGTAAGGCATTTCCGCCAAGCGCTAAGACAATACGCTTTTTCATGCTGTGATTATAACACGAAAATGCTTGTGTTTAAAATGGGTTTGCTATATAATGAAAGCATAAAAAGGGCATACATTAATGAATTTAAAAGGACGAGACTTGTTGCGGATTCTAGACTTCAATGAGGAAGAGCTTCGTTTGATGTTGGATACCGCAAAAAGATTAAAAAAACTAAAACATGAGCATAAAAACCACAAAGTGTTTCCATTAAAGAACATCGCAATTCTGTTTGAGAAAACTTCGACCAGGACCAGGTGTTCTTTTGAAGTTGCCGGGTACGATCTTGGTATGGGTGTAACCTATCTTGATCCGACCGGATCGCAGATGGGGCACAAGGAATCAATTGCAGATACCGCGAGGGTACTTGAGAGATTCTATGACGGAATTGAATTTAGGGGTTTTGAACAAAAAACCGTGGATGAATTGGCGCAATACTCTAGCGTACCGGTTTGGAATGGCCTTACCGATTATTGTCATCCTACGCAGGCGCTTGCCGATTTTATGACAATAGAAGAGCATTTTGGGGAGCTAAAAGGTCTTACTATCGCCTTCGTTGGTGATACGCGTAACAACGTAGCTAATTCACTAATGGCGATGAGCGCAAAAATGGGTGTAAACTTTATTGCTTGCGGACCAGAAGACTTGCATCCTGCTGAGGACGTGGTTCAGGAATGTGCACCTGTGGCCGAGAAGAATGGCTCGACGATAACTGTTACTAACGATGTAAATGATTTGAACGGTAAGGTGGATGCGATTTTTACAGACGTGTGGCTATCGATGGGAGAAGACAAAGATAAGTGGGGAGAAAGAATTACTCTTCTTAAACCATATCGCGTGACGATGGAGATGATGAATAATGCGAAGCCAACAACGGTATTTTTGCATCCATTACCTTCGTTCCATGATCTCAATACTACGGTCGGAAAGGAGATTGGTGAAAAATTCGATTTGACCGAGATGGAAGTGACGGATGAGGTGTTTAATTCAGAACGCTCATTGGTATTTGAAGAAGCAGAGAACAGAATGCACACAATTAAATCTGTGATGTTTTTGACATTATATGATAAGGAGGAACAAAATGAAGAACATTATAACGAATTTTAGTGAGGTTGCGCCACTCAAAAGAGTGCTAATGCACCGCCCGGGTGATGAGTTTTTGAATTTGACGCCAAATACTCTCGAGAGATTATTGTTTGACGATATTCCTTATTTAAAGATTGCACAACAAGAACATGATGCTTATGCAAATGCGCTTAGGGCTGAGGGCGTTGAAGTAGTATATATTACTGATCTTGCGGCTGAGGCGATTGAAGCTGGTGGTCGTACAGTAAGGAGAAAATTCTTGGAGCAATTTATTGCTGAAGCGGGCGTAACTTCGCCAAAGACGGCGAAACACTGTTTCGATTATTTGAATAGTATTAAAGACACTCGGGATATGGTGAAGAAATGTATTGCCGGTATTGATATTTCTGAGCTCAAGAAGCTTGGTAAGGTGTCTGGTTTTTATGCGACGCGTGATACTGGAAAAATGATTATTGATCCTATTCCAAATATTTTGTTCCAGCGCGATCCGATGGCGACGGTTGGGCATGGCGCAACGCTTCATAAGATGTGGGCAGTGACGAGAACGCGTGAGTCGATCTTTATGGAATATGTTTATGAATACCATCCATTTTATGATGACGTTAAACTTTATTATGATAGGACGGAACCATATTCGATTGAGGGTGGCGATATCGAGGTACTGTCTCCGGAAGTTGTGGCGATTGGTGTTTCACAAAGAACTGAACCTGATGCAATTGCGAATTTTGCAAAAGCGTTATTCAAAGACAAGAAAAACGATTTTAAATATGTGCTCGCAATCGACATTCCTGACGAGAGAAGCTTTATGCATCTCGATACGGTGATGACTCAGGTTGATGTTGACAAGTTTGCTGTGCAAGATGCTATTATGGATATCTCTACGGTTTATGAAATTTCTGAAGGCCGTGGAGGTGAACTTGAAATCGTGGAAATACACCAAGATCTTAAAAAGATTTTGGAGAAATACTTACATCTTTCTAAAGTTGAGTTTATTAAATGTGGAAATGGTAAAAGAATTGATGCTGAACGCGAACAATGGAGTGATGGCGTGAATTTACTTTGTATTCGTCCTGGCGTTGTTGCGGCGTATGACCGAAACTTTGTAACAAATCAGACGCTTAGGAAACATGGGGTTAAAGTGATCGAGATTCCAAGTTCTGAACTTTCGCGTGGGCGCGGTGGCTCACACTGTATGGCAATGGCATTGGTCCGGGAGGAAAAGGCGTAATAGAGAATTGGGTGTACATTAAATAATATTAAAATAAAGGAGAAAGGAAATGTTTAAAAAGAAGAATCGTAGTAAGAAAAAGAGCCGTGCGATACTTTCGGCTTACTCGATTATTATGATTTTGATTATTGCTCTTGGCATCGCTTCACATTGTTTGCCAAAAGCGAAATATCAAGCACTTTTGCCAGAAGACGAGTCCTCCGAGGTTGAGGTTGGTCCTGGTGAATGGGAGGGGGAAGCTCCGGCTGGTGGTCCGGCAGAGCTTAAAGGTGAAGCCCCGGCGGACATCGAGCCGTTGGCGTTGCCAGAAGGGGAAAATGCTGAGCCGGTTGTTGGTGATGAAACACCAGAGCCGAGAATGGTAGCTGACGAAGCGGTCTCGGATGACGAAATGTCTAATCGTGCCGCCCACGAACCTATGCTTATAGCAGAAAATGAGGATGGGGAAGATGTTGCGGCTACTATCGGAGCAGAGGAAGCTGTAACATACGATACGCTCGAAGCTTGTGAAGAAGAGAATGAAGAATGTACGATCGTAGATGGTACTGGCGTAGAAGGCGCTGCTCTCCATCAAGTTTTGATGTCACCAATTCTTGGCTTCGCCGATGCTATTGATGTATGCATCTTCATCATGATGCTTGGCGGTTTGCTTGCTGTGGTATCACGCACGAAGGCACTCGAAACTGGTATCAAAAAATTGGTTCAAAAATTGCATGGCAAGGAATACCTACTAATCGTACTTTTGATGTTTATCTTCTCAATTCTCGGTACGACATATGGATTCCTCGAAGAAAGCGTCGGCTTCTATGTGCTTATTGCGGCGACAATGTTTGCTGCGGGACTAGATCCACTTGTGGGTGTAGCAACGATTTTGCTTGGTGCAGGTGCAGGCGTGCTCGGTTCAACCATCAACCCGTTTGCAACTGGTGTGGCACTTTCGGCCATGAAAGACGCTGGAATAGAATTTAACCAAGGTACTGTGATCCTAATTGCCGTAGTATTATGGTTGACTACGCTTGCTATCGCAGCATTCTTTGTGATTCGTTACGCAAAGAAAGTTCAGCGTGATAAGGGGTCAACTTTCCTCAGTTTGCGCGAGCAGGCAGCTGCTGAAAAGACTTATGGTAAGTTCTTGAAGGCTCAGGGTGAGGCCGACAAATTATCCGGTAAACAAATTGCAACACTTATTGTATTTGCGATAACATTTATCGTGATGATTGTTGGGTTCATTCCATGGGGTGAATTTGGAATTACGTTCTTCGATTCATGGACTGGCTGGTTGACCGGGTCAACACTTGGTAACTGGTGGTTCTATGAAGCTGCACTTTGGTTCCTCATTTGTTCGATCATTATTGCAATTATCAACCGTCAGGGCGAACACGGATTCGTGGACGCATTTGTAGATGGGGCGGATGATATGATTGGCGTAATCCTAGTGATTGCGGTTGCTCGTGGCGCATCAGTATTGATGGCTGAGACTCATATCGACAACTATATCATCTACAATGCATCTAATTTCCTTGCAACCCTCCCAGAAATGGCATTTGTGCCTTTGAACTACATACTACATGTATTCCTTTCAATCTTGGTGCCTTCGTCATCTGGGCTTGCTACTTTGTCGACGCCAATTATTGCGCCAGTGGCTGCAAACCTTGGCTACAGTACAAACGTTGCTGCAATGACGATCGTGTCAGCGAATGGTCTTGTCAACTTGATCACTCCTACTTGTGGGGCGATCATGGGCGGTCTTGCACTTGCTAAAGTAGATTATTCTACATGGTTTAAGTGGGGGATTCGTGTAGTAGCTTGTATTGCGGTAGTTAATATTATAGTGCTTTGCCTATTCTCACTCTAGACTAACTACGCTTTTAAAAAAATGAAGAGTCGAAAGGCTCTTCATTTTTATGTGTGACAAAATTGAGTATTATTTAAAAATATGCTTGTGTTTATTATGGCTATGTTATATAATGGCTTTATTAAAGAAGGGTCAACATGAAAATAAACATCAAAAACGTTAAAAAAATAGACGTAAAAGAGGTAAAAAGAATCGCTTGGCGTGAGATCCGTACGATTAGTTGGAAGGATGCGAATGGTTTGGTAATATTAGGGGGAAATGTGAAAGTTAAAAGAGTTTAAAGATTCTTTTTCGTAGGGGGTTTGTGCTATAATATGTTTATGGATAAGCTACAGTTTGATGGGCCTGTGGTGCTCGCAGTTTTGGATGGTGTGGGACTTTCTCCTGATTCACCAGGGAATGCCGTATCGAAAGCTAGGACGAAGTTTCTTGGTGAGGCTTCTCAAAAGTATGTACATGTAGCGCTTGATGCTTCGGGTGAAGCGGTGGGGCTTTTGCCTGGGCAAATGGGAAATTCTGAAGTGGGGCACAATACGATAGGGGCGGGTAGGATTATTAAGCAGGGGATTGCTCATATCGAAGAAGCTTTTAGTACTGGTAAGGTGTTTGAATCTGAGGCGTGGAAGGGGGCTATTTCGCGGATTGTGGGGGTGAATAATATTAGAGATATTAACGAAAATTTGCATGAGTATATGGGGCCCCCTAGCGTGACTTTGCATTTCGCTGGGATTTTTTCGGATGGGGGAGTGCATAGTCATATTTCACATCTTGAGCAGATGATTGCGCGAGCTTATAGTGAGGGTGTGCGTACGATGAGAATTCATGCGGTTTTTGATGGTAGAGATGTGCCGCCGCAAGCGGAGCCGAAATACATTCAGAGGATTGAAGATTTTGCTAGGCGATTTCCTGATGCTGACATCAGAATTGCGTCTGGTGGCGGGCGAATGGTATGCGTAGCTGATCGGTATGAAAATGATTGGGACATGGTAGCACGCGGTTGGGACATGATGGTAAATGGTGAGGCTGACTATTTCTTTAAAGATGCGAATGAGGCAATTGCGACGCTGAGGCGACTTACTCCTGATGTGCAAGACCAATATTTACCACCTTTTGTGATTGTGGATGATGACGATAAGCCGGTAGGTAAGATTGAAAAAGGTGACGCGTTGATTTATTTTGATTTTCGTGCGGATCGAGCGATTGAAATTGCGATGGCCTTTACCTATTGGGATTTTCCGTATTTTAACCGTGGGGATTATACGCCGGATGATGTGTATTTTGTGGGGATGACTGAGTATAATTCCGACACGCATGTGCCGGAGCACAGGCTGGTTGAACCGATTGTTATTAGTGAAACCCTGAATGAGTTCTTGGGCGGAAAAGATGTTTCGCAACTGGCTGTGTCGGAGACGGTTAAGTTTGGGCATATTACTTATTATTTTAACGGAAATAGTTACGAAAAAATGCCGGGTGAGGAATTTGTGGAAGTAGAATCTTATACTGAGCCATTTGAAACGAGGCCGTGGATGAAAACGGCGGAGATTACTGACGCAGTGATAGATAAGCTCGATAAGTTTAAATTTGTTAGGCTGAATTATCCGGGTGGCGATATGGTGGGGCATACGGCCGATCTTAATGCGACAATTATGGCAATGGAGGCAATTGATCTTGGGCTAAAGAGGATTTACGCACGGGTGGCTGAGCTTGGTGGTTGTATGGTTATCGTTGCGGACCACGGAAATGCAGAGGAGCTTTTGGATGCTAATGGAAACCCAAAGACTGCGCATACGACAAATAAAGTACCATGTATTATTTGTGATGATACGGCGAACCAGTCAAAGTATGTGTTGAATAATTTGAGGCAACCTGGGCTTTCAAATATTGCGGCGACGATGGCGGTGCTGTGTGGATTTAATGATTTTCCTGAGGATTGGGATGACCCATTGATCAGAGTCAAGTAGTTAAAAATCCCCCGTTTCGTGGGGGATTTTTGGTTCTGTTTTGTGGGGAGGCTATTCGCTGCAGACTACGTTGTTGGCGTGGAGCCAGCCTTCGACAGTGCCACCATCTAGGTATTCGCCTTTAGCGATGGCGACGCGCATGACGCCGCCGTTTTTGATGTAATCGTCGATTGGATCAGTGATCATGTATTCTTGGTCTAGTGGACCAAAGTCGTGAGCGTCTACATATTCGGTGATTTTATGAAGAAGTTCGGGGGAGAGGATGTATTTGGAAACGTTGACGAGATTGGATGGAGCTTCTTCGGGGGTTGGTTTTTCAACGATGTCGGTTAGTTTGCCATCTTCAACGGAGAGGACGCCATATTTTGAAACCTTGGATTCTTCGACTTCGATGCCAAGAATGACGGAATCGGTATCGTTTTCTACGGATTTGAGGAGGGTTTCGGGAGCGGATTCGCCACCTGGGTTCCAAATAAATTCATCGCCTGTGAAAACTAAGACAGGCTCGTTTAGGTTATATTCTTTCATGACTAGCGCGATTGGTACGGCGGTGCCGTATTTGCCGGCTGGGTCCTGGACGGTGTAATGAATTGTGACATCGTCGGGGAGAGTTTTGGCGAGCTTGAGGCGGTCTTCTTTGCCGCGGTCGACAAGGTATTGATTAAGCGCGAGATTGTCTTTGTAGAATTCTTGGACTTGGCAAGGTTCGACGTTTGAGATGACCATATATATGTCTTTGACGCCGGCCTTGATGAGGTCCTGGACGGAGTAGTCGACAAGAGGGCGGTTGCCAACTGGTAACATTGATTTTTCGATAATCTTAGTGATCGGTAGACGTCGGGTGCCCCATCCTGCTACCGGGATAATAGCTTTTGTAATCATAATGATTTCATTTTACATCTCGCGGGCTATTTTTTCAAGTTTGCGAAAATCTGTTTTGTTGGCACGAGTTTGTGGTAATTCGTCAAGAAAGACGATCTTGGATGGGAGCTCGTAATTTTTTAGCGTGATGCGGCGGCGGCCAAGATTAAATTGTTCACTTGTGGTTTCTAGGATTTGTTTGCGGGTTTTATCGTTATGTGGGACGCCATCTTTGGTAACAACGAAGGCGTAGGGTGCGAGTTTGAATTTGGCGTCGGGACCTTTGACGACGTAACATTTGTCGACGAGGTCAGATTTTGATACGGCAGTGCGAACAACTTCGTAGTAGACTTTAGCGGGTAAATTATTAATGAAGAAGGTGGCGCGGCCGACTAGGGTAATGTAGCCGGTTGGAGTGACATAGGCGAGATCGCCGGTTTTGATGAATTTGCGGCCTTTTACGATGATGATTTTTTCGTCGTCAAGCTCGGGGCGGTTATAATAACGATTTAGGATGTGCTTGCCGGTGACGCAGAGAATACCTGTTTTACCAAAATCTAGTTCCTCACCGGTTTCGGGGTCTAGGATCATGACGTGGACTCCGGCCGGAATAACGCCAACTGAGTCTGGATTGTAGGTGGAGCCGCCGACGGCGGTGGAAATGAGGCCGAGGGCTTCGCCGGTGCCGTAGCCGTTGCTGATTTTGACGTTGTGGTTGCTGCGTGTTTTGAAAAATTCAAGAGCTTCGAGAGAAGCGGATCTTTCGAGACGCTCTCCGCCAGAGGCGAACATTTTAAGGTCGCTAATGTCGGTTTCTTTTTTTAGAGAAGGCATAACTTCGAGAAGTGTGGGGACTCCGAAGATAGTGTTGGGGTTTTTACTAATATAGTAATCTAAATTGTCGTCAGAGATGTCTGGAGTTAAAATTACTTCGCCACCACCACAAATTGGAGCAAGAGTAGAGACAACTAGCCCATATGGGCAGTCAAATTTAACGTAGTCCATCCAGGTGTGAAGATTTTTGTCCCACATTTTGACTTCGCTGGCGACTTTGGAATAAATTGCGGAAGCAATGAGGTTTTTGTTGGTGAAAACCATGGGTTTAGGCCCGGAGGTAGAGCCGGAAGTGAAAGAAATAAGGGCTTCGTTTTTTGGTTTGAACATGTTTTTGGGGACGCGTTTATGATACCTGCCGGCGACGACTTGGATGTTGGTTTTGCCGAGCCAAAAACCGTCCAGGGCATGGAATTCGATATCTTTTACCTGGTTATCGTCTGGGCCTGCTTCGTCGACAGTGCGGCCATCTAGATTGATAACATATCTCAAGGATTTGACGTCTTGTTTTAATTCATGGATGCGGCGATCGCTATATTTGTAAGTGATGAGGAGTTTGGAATTAAATTCTTCCAAGTAGTGGATGAGAGTGTCGCGGGCGGTGCGCTCATCTAGGAAGCTCACGATGGCGCCGATGCGGTTGGCAGCGAGAAAAATGACAATATTCTCGTACATGGAGCGACCAGTGGCAATGGTAATAATATCTTTTTTCTTGATGCCAAGCTCAAGGAAGGCTTTAGCTAGAGTTAGATAATCTTGCTTTAATTCGCGCCTGGTAAAATCTAGCTCTTTTTGGTTGATGACAACGTCATTCCAGTGGCGAGAGCTGGATAGGTTGAATAATGCTGATACGCTGAGTGGCGGGACAAGTGGATCCCGTTTCTGACCTTTGATTCTTAACATTTCCCTCCGTTTTTATTAAACCATATCCCCACCTGATTATCATTCTAGCATACTTGTGATATAATGTTTGCATAAGCATTATAGAACTTAAAAGGAAGGGCAATATGCAACCAAATCAAAATGTGGCTGGAACGCCAAATCAAAATGCGGCT
The DNA here is from genome assembly GCA_017515105.1 of Candidatus Saccharimonadota bacterium. Taxonomy (GTDB): domain Bacteria; phylum Patescibacteriota; class Saccharimonadia; order Saccharimonadales; family Saccharimonadaceae; genus Nanosyncoccus. The sequence continues at coordinate 45,746 of JAFWHO010000001.1, read as the reverse complement.
GGCGCTGCCGGGGCAGCTGGTGCTAGTCCGGCTGGTGTAGCTGGCGTCGCTGGTGTCGCTGGTGTCGCTAGTGCTGCTAGTGCAGCCGGTGCGGCTGGTACCGCTGCGGCGGGGGCTGGTGCTGCCGGGGCTGCTAGTGCTACTAGTGTAGCGAATGCGCCTGCAACTCCAAATTTAACGAAAACAGAGCCTAAGGCCAAAGAGCCAGAACCAAACATAATGGCGCAGGGCGTGAGTGAAAAGAAGAGCAGTAAGGGAATGCTGTATGGCTTGATCTTGTGCTTGATCTTAGCAGTCGGCGGGATTGGCTTTGGTGTATGGGCGATGATGGATGGGAATACGCAGAAGGAACAATTAAATACGCAGATTAGTTCGTTGAAGAAGCAAAATAATGAGCTGTCGGAAAAAATTATTGAGCTTGAGGAAAATAACGCTGGTGGAAATACTGAAGAAGATAACACCAATACTCCGACTGAAGCTAAGGAATTAAACGGCGATACCGCTTTGGACCTTCTAGTGAAGGCAGTTACTGGGAAGCAGCTTGGTTATGGAGTGGGCTATGCCAACGTTTACGCTAAATATAACGGCAATGATAAAGTGGCTTACTGGGTTAAATACATGCCCACGCATATAATTAACGATGAGGTAAGTGTTGCTTATGATATTATATTCACGTTGAACGACGCTGGTGAATGGGAGTTTGAGCTACCTGGCTTTACAGGTTATGGCCCAGAGCTGGAAGCACAATATACTGTTCTTCGAGAAGTATAATCTTTCCCGTATAAAACGGGGCTGAAAATTGTAAATTAGCACTCTTGACGCTGGAGTGCTAATTTGCTACAATAGGGGTATTATGCAGGAAGAATTTAGCGAAATAATGAATAAATTGTCCGAAAATGCGAGATTTGCTTTGCAGAAATCGGACTACTTTGCAAAAAGATATAACAATGGATATATGGGGACGGAACACCTGCTACTTGGAATTATGTCAATGGACAATTCCACCGGTGCGAAGATGCTTAGGAGCGAGGGTGCGACAACCGAGGAGGTAGAGAAGGCTCTAAATAAAGTTGCAGTGGAAGTACCTGGTTCAGATATGGCAATGATGTCTCTCTCGGAGGCGGTGATTTTGACGCTTAGGATGGCGCGAAATTATACGCACGAACAAGGATTGACGGTGATTGGGACGGAGCACATTTTGTACGCGCTGCTTTCCCAGCCAAATTCTAGAGCATCGCTTATTCTTGCTGGACTAAACGTGGACAACGAAAAGGTGATGAATGAAATTGAGAAATTAGTAGAAGAGCAGACGAAAGACGAGAAGATAAAGGCCGAAAAAGCGAAGTATTTGAATAAGAAACAATTGAAGTTTTTGACAAAATACGGGAAAGATTTAACAGAGGAGGCGAAGCAAGGCCATCTTGATACGGTGATTGGGCGCGAGAGTGAGATCGAGCGGGTAGTGACCGTGCTTTCTCGGCGTACGAAGTCAAATCCGGTGCTGATTGGTGAGGCTGGTGTTGGTAAGACGGCTATTGTGGAGGGGCTTGCTACGCGGATTGCTAAGAATGAAGTTCCAGGAAACTTGATTGGAAAACATATTTATCAGGTGGATTTGTCTTCCCTTGTTGCTGGGACGAAGTTTAGAGGTGAGTTTGAAGAGCGAATTAAGGGGGTGATCGATGAGGCGGTGGGGGATGATTCGGTGCTGCTCTTTATCGACGAGATTCATCTGCTGTGCGGGGCGGGTTCTGGTGAAGGATCGATGGATGCGGCGAACATTTTGAAGCCAGCGCTGGCTAGAAATACGATTAATTTGATCGGCGCGACGACTCTAGATGAGTATCGTAAAACGATCGAGAAAGACAAGGCGCTTAGCCGTAGATTCCAGACGGTGATGGTGGAAGAGCCATCGGCGGCGGTGACGCTAAGGATTTTGAAGGGAATTAAGGGGCACTACGAGAAACATCACGGGGTGGTGATTCCGGATGTGTGCCTTGAGACGGCGATTACGATGGGGCAGCGCTATATCAACGACAGATTTATGCCAGATAAGGTGATTGATATTATTGATGAGGCTTCGGCGATTGCGAAGGTTGCGGCAGATAAGAAGGGTGGCGGTAAATACAAGAAGATGAAGATCGAAAAGTCGCAGCTCGAGAATAAGATTGCTGAGGCGGCCGAGAAGGAAGATTATGAGAAGGCGGCTGGATATAAGACGGAGCTTGCGAAATTGGAGAAAGAGATTAAGGCTCTAGAGAAGGCCGGCGTTAAAGATAAGGTGAACCCGAAGCTTACCGAGGAGAATTTGGCTACGGCGGTATCTCTTAAGACCGGGATTCCGGTGTCTAAGGTGCATGGGTCCGAGATGAAGATGCTTCTTGGGCTTGAGGATGAGCTGAATAAGTCGATCATCGGGCAAAATGAAGCAGTCCGAGCGGTGGCGAAGGCGATTCGTCGGGGGCGATCGGGGATTACAGATTCGAGAAGGCCGATTGGTTCTTTCCTATTTATGGGACCGACTGGCGTAGGCAAAACAGAGCTTGCGCGGGTGATTGCAAGAGAAGTATTTGGTGGCGAGAACGCTTTGATTAAGATTGATATGTCGGAATTTGGCGAGAAACACAATGTATCGAGACTAGTCGGTGCGCCGGCAGGGTATGTTGGATATGATGACGGTGGGAAATTAACAGAGGCAGTGCGACGCAAGCCATATTCCGTGATTCTATTTGATGAGATCGAGAAGGCTCATCCGGACGTGTTTAATTTGCTTTTGCAAATATTAGAAGACGGGGTTTTGACCGATGGGCAAGGTAATAAGATTAAATTTAATAATACGATTGTGATTTTGACATCGAACCTGGGGTCGGCGGATATGTACAGAGAGAGCGAGCTCGGATTTACGGCGAAGACGGCGAAAGATAAGAAATTGCTTGAGGAAGAATATGAGGAGAATAAATCTTATGCAACGAAGGCGCTCAAGAAGATTATGCGACCGGAGTTGATTAACAGGTTGGATAATATCCTGGTGTTCCACGCTTTGACGCGCAAAGATGTGGAGAAGATCTTCGACAATTTGATTAATGACCTTAAACAGAGACTCGCTACGAAGGGGATCGGCATTAAGGTGGATGACGCCGCGAAGAACTATTTGATTGAGGAAGGCTATGATCCGAAGAATGGGGCGAGACCGCTTCGTCGTAAGATTGAGGATGAGGTGGAATCGATGCTTTCAGAGGAGATTATTGCGGAGAATTTGAAGAAGGGCGACATCCCGACATTGAAATACGTGAATAAGAAATTAAAGCTAATTAAAGAGTAATTTGGAATCGAAAGGAGAAAAATGGCAAAGAATTATTTAGTTCCTACAGTGGTAGAGGAGACAAATAAGGGGGAGAGGGCGTATGATATTTATTCGAGGCTCCTCAATGACCGGATTGTGTTTCTTGGGGAGGATGTGAATTCGCATACGGCTAATTTGGTGATTGCGCAGCTTCTGTATCTCGCGCATGAGGATAATAAGAAACCGATCAAGCTTTACATTAATTCCCCTGGGGGGAGTGTGTATGATGGGCTGGCGATTATTGATACGATGAATTATATTGAGCCGGATGTGGAGACGATTGGGATTGGGCTACAGGCGAGTATGGGGGCGATGCTTTTGTCCTCTGGGGCGAAGGGCAAGAGGTATTGTTTGCCGAATTCGCGTATTATGATTCACCAGCCGTCATCCGGTACAGAGGGAAAAATTACCGATCAGGAAATTATGTTGCGCGAAGGGGTGTTCCTGAAGAAGCGCCTCGCGGAGATTTTTGCCGCAAATACCGGGAAAGATTTGAAGCAGGTTGAGAAGGATATGGACCGCGATAACTGGATGAGCGCCGAAGAAGCGAAGAAATATGGGATTATTGACGAGATAATTAAATAGGATTAATTGGGTGGTGCCTGGGGCAGCTATGGAGGGGGTGGTTTTGGCGTGTATTAGGGGTAGTTATAGGGGTGGTGATTTTGATGGTTATTTCGCTTATGTTTATTATTGACAAAAACAGGGATGCGTGGTATAATTAGGGCAGAATTTTTGAACATCTCATCAAGAATATAAGAAAGGTGGTGATTGCCATGAGAATGTTTAAAAAATTTGTAGCCTTATTGTTATTGGCAACTGCCATGCTGTTGGTAACGGTACCCGTTTTTGCAGCCACAAAACCTTATACTGATGTGACTGTAGAATATTGGGGTAGAGATGTCTATAAAGCCGTAAAATACATTAAAAAACACAGCGGCTTTAAAGGTGTTATAAAAGGCACCAAATTCTACCCTGAGAAGGTCATGACACGGAAGGAGTTTCTTAAAATCCTCGTAAACCTTTACGGGAAGAAACGAGTTCCAATCACGGCAACGGACCGTAAAAAATACAAAAAGCCCATTAGGGCACAGTGGGTTATAAACAAACTGAATGCGGTTCTCAAAAAGTCCAGAAAGAAGGGGGTCATAGATTGGCGTCCCGCGAATTTTAAGGTGCCTCGGCATCTTGCGGTATGTTATATTTATGGCTACTTATACCAGGACTTTAGGATGAAGCCGCAGAAGTAGTTGTCAGCATAGGCCAGGCGTTTGCCTGGCCTTAAATTTTTACAGATACTAAGGCATTATGGGTATTGTTTTGCTATTCTGCTTGTGCTATTATTAATAATATGAGCGACAATAAAACTGGGAAGGAGAAAGGGATCGTTCCGTATAGAGTTGTTTTTGTGGTGCTAATCTTGGCGATAGTCGGGTTGATAATTGGGATAGTTATGGTGGGTGTTAGTCGTGGTAATGATAAAAGCGATGAACCTGTAGAAGACGATAGTGTGTTGGAAACCAGAGTCATGGAAAAGGTTTCTGCAATGCGTGAAGATTCTAATATTGGCGTGGAAGAAATAGAAGAGTATTATGATAGTGTAATCAATGACGCCAATAATGACGGGAATTATAGTTTAGCTGCAAGAATTATAGTCCAAAGGACACTTTTTCTGGTGATTAATGAAAATGATTGTGAAGGGGCAAACGAGTATTACAAAGGCCTCGATACCTCTTTTTACTCAGACGACGAACTCTTGTATTTAACGACTAATGTTGATTCTATTTTGAGTGAGTGTGAAGTTGAAGAGGAGGCCGATTAATGGGTTACTATTTTAGAAATAAGCAAAAACGATGCAATTGTAAAAGTATGAGTCGCAGCCTAGGCGGTGGCTTGGTGTTTTTCAGACGTGTTATTTTCGCTGTTTTGTTATCTGTTTTTCTTGTAAATAATTTATCAAATAAAGTGAATGCATATACGGAATATGAATGGATTGAAGGTAGTTACACTGATGGTGTCGTTGCGAACTGCAATTGGCCAAATAACGCATTCACTGGGCTTTGCGATGCTGGCAAAGGGGCTGGTAGTGGTGGTGGTGGGGCGAGCTGGAGAATATTTAGTGTAAAACAAAATGCTCCCGGCCTGGATGATTCTACGAGCTATGGCGGGAATATTCTGGCGGAAAGTTTGAAAGATGATATTTTGGATGCGTGTAAAGAAATCGGTGCAGATTGGCTTTTCTCTTTCGGGTGGGATGGGATGTATGGTAGCGCCTATGGGTACTCTAAATTTAATTTTCAGATTGGCCCGGCAAAACGCGCAGGAGTTATCGCCGGAGCTGCGTATAATAATTACGGGAAGAAAAAAGTAACCATAAAGAAGAAGAAAGCTAATGGGGAAGTGTACTACATAATGAATGAGAGTAAATTTGCTAATAATACTAAAATATCTAAAGGGGCTGCTCTAGTGGCATATCAGACATACGTTAACCCTAAAGCTTCTGTAATACCGCCATCGGTCGGTGCTTTTTGTGGGAAGGAAGCGGAAAGCGATAATTTCGAAGGTAAGGCTTACGTTAGTGAGGGCGCCTGGAAAACAGCTTCAAATAAGGCTGATACCGGTTGGAAGAAGGGGGACAAAACGGCTTCTATTTCAATGAATGGTCCAAATGCGGGGGTTCGGACTAGGTATTTGATCAGAATGAGATCCAAAGGTGGCAGTGGGACAACTAAATACAAGATAGTCAGCACTACGGGCACAATGACTGATGCTAACGACAAGAATTACAGAAAGAAAACCGCTCTTACCGGCACCGTTTTACTAGATGGCAGTACTTCTGGTGATCATATCTTGAAGGGCTTAAAGGGGAAGAATGGTTCGTGGGGCGATGTCGACCCTGGTGAGAAGCATTGTAAATATATGTATTTCCTTACGGATGGTGAAGATGGAAGTGATATAAAAAGGGTGGGTGCTTGCGCAACAGTAAATGAGACTTACTTCGTTGGGAAATCTAGTGTTTCTGGGGGAATGTCTGGGGATACGAAATGGGGGAATGGGTTAGAAGAGGAAAACGGTGCAGAGAATCCAAAAAACGTATCAGCGAATTGTTCCACTGATGGCTGTAGTGTGACGTTTAACCATTACATCAAGAAGACTAGTGGAACTAAAAAGAATATCGGTTCTTCGGGTCGCTATGTGGCGAGGGTTTCAAATGCTACTTCTGATAATTTAGGAAATAAAAAGATTGCAAATAATGGTAAATTTAATGCTGGTACCTTTGACGGGTCGGCATATGCGGGCGAAACGGCGCAAACAGTGAGTTCGTTGGCGGTTACTATGTATCCTGGCGTGAAGGTTTGTGAGGCATTATACTTTAATTACACCAACCATTATTCATATAAATCTGTAGTCAAAAATAGGCAGGTATGTGCATTTGCTACGGGGAATGCACAACCTGGTGATTCTAATGCGCATGTTTTCTTGGATATTAAGGCAAAGAATAACGATGTCACGAAATATAATGATTATCAGCAGATGGTTTATGCAAAACCGGGCGATAAAGTACAATTTCGCGTGAACTATGACCCGGTGTTGCAATATTCATATCATTTGGTTCCTGATGTTTTGAAAATTGATGGAGTTTGGAAGAGTGAGAATGCCAATAAGGCTATTTTGGGAAATCTGTTTAACAGCGTTAAAGGATCTGGTTACGACAATTGGAATAATGGTTATGGGGTTAAAGGTGAAAAATATGATAGTAACGGAGCAAAGACGGGTGATTTTGGCGATTTTGATAGGAGTGTAAAATATGACGCCGGTGATTCACGATCTCAAAGCGACGAAGGGGATTCGTACGAAATAAGCAATACCCACGTTGGGCTTGAACTGAGAGAGAAGGCAAAAACTAATCAAAATATTCCTGGGAAGATTAGCAATACGACTACCCCAAGTCAGGTGACCTTCTCTCGCGACAATGGTAAAATGGTAGCCAATGTTATAACTACTCCCGTTGAGAAAGCTACCAGCGTGAAGGTGCCATATAACTTTACGACTGCGATTGACGTAGAGCTTGAGGGGGCGAGGACTGTGAAAGTTGACGGTAAAGAGAAGCCTGCCTTTGCTTCTGGTGAGAATGGCAATGTAAAGATTCATGTTGATTTGCTTAAGAAGCACAACGATTTGACTACTAATGATGCCAACGAAAAGTATGCTACGAAGTCTGATGATGCGAAATTGAAGTTAATCCTATTTGTGCCTGGTGGTTCAACTTATCCGGAGGATACTACTGATTATGGAACGCTCAATTCGGCGCTTTGTAATAGATATAGCGGAAGCAGTGTCTGTAGCGAAACGTTTGTAGAAAAGTCCGATAATGCAGGAAAGGTAGCTTCACGCGTGTTGCAGAGTGTCGGTCTTAATGGTGGTTCGACCGATGAAAACAGCGGGTTTACTGTTCCAGACCTTGATGCTGGTACTCAGGTTTGCGTTGCGGCTGCAGTGTATCCGTCGACGAGTGGTAGCGACGCAAATTTGAACCCTAAGGGTGATGACAAGTGGAATATTTCGAAAGCTAAATGTTTTGCAGTTTATAAGAAACCGAGTTTGCAGGTGTGGGGCGGTAATGTATTCTCGGCTGGCAAGATCGACACTCCGGTCGCGGTGAAGAAGCATATCTTTAAAAATAATGGTTACGATGATTATAATATTTTGAGTAAGGGGGCTGGAAGAATCTTTGGATCGTTTGGTGAGATTAGTGTGATTTCACTGGGTAGCGTTTCTGGGTTTAGCAGTGGGGCAGCTACTGGATATGCAGGCTACAACGAGCGTGACCATGTCATGATTCCTCGCCAAAGCTTTCCTGCTAATATGCTGAACGTGCTTATCAACCAAAAATTGCCGATTGAATCGTTTGGTGGGTACGTTGGTGGTTCTGATTCTGATTTCTGCGAACGAAGTAGATTAACATTTGCCAATACAGGCTGCAATAATGGTGTCACTACTGGATTGGGGGGGTCTGGGCAGTCTTCGGCTTCCGCTAACAGATCATCTCTTATTGCTACATTCGTAAATATGAATGATGAAGAGAGAGCCAGGAAGAATGTTACGGTAGAAACGCCTGGCGGCGACTATACTATTAGTGGGGAGGTGTTACTAGCCAAAGGAAATGGTGAAGAGGAAACGCCTGGTGAGACTAAGGTAATATATGCCCAAAAAGGCGACGTTACTATAGATACTAACATATTGTATGACGACAGTGGTTATTATAAATTATCTGATGTTCCAAAATTGGTTATTTACGCTAAGAACATTTGGATCAATTGTGGTGTGACGAGGATCGATGCGGTCTTGATTGCGGAGAATACTGTTGACACCTGTGCAGATTTAGATGGTGATAGTATGAGTCGCAAGAGTTCGAATCAGCTCGTGATCAATGGTACGATAATCACTGATAAGCTCGAGGCTAGGAGGACTTATGGTGCAGCTGCGGGTGGTAACTCTATCGTTCCGGCTGAGATAGTCAATTATGATACTACTTTGTATTTGTGGGGCTCTAATCAGGCCGATGTTACGGAAACTGGTAAATTAGACGTTACTTATTCTAGAGAGATTGCGCCAAAGAGATAAACTTATTACTGGGGTGGTTATTGGGGTAATGGTTGACAAAATAGGGGTAGCGTGATATAATTGGAGTAGATTTTTTGTAGTATTAACAAGTATTTAGCTGAAACGGATCGCCATGCGGCCGTTTTGGAGGAGGGAGCTTAATATGAAGTTTTTAAAAAAGATTGTAGTTTTGTTGGTTGCTGCGTCGATGTTTCTTGCTGTGCCGACTGTGGCATTTGCAGCGGAAGGCAAACCACCATATACTGATGTGGTGGAGAAAGACGTAGGCAAAAACACCTTCAAAGCCGTTTCTTTTATTAAGAAACACCACGGCTTTGATGGCGTTGTTACTGGTAAGAAGTTTTACCTTGATAAAAGAATAACTAGATTAGAGTTTTTGATAATCTTAGTTAACTTTTATGGGGTAAAAAAAGTCCCTATTACAGCGACAGATTTAAAAAAAGCTAACAAGCCAATAACATATAAATGGATGTGGGCAAAACTTGGAGCTGTTGCAAAAAAACTGGGGACTTCTATAGACAATCCTAGTACTTCGGCCTCTATAGTTCATCGGGATGGAGCAGCAAGGATAGTTTATAAAATCTGCCGGGAAAACAAAAAAATGCAGCCTAAGAAATAATAAGGCTGCACAAAATATGGGTTGAACGTAAGTTCGGCCCTTTTTTGTTTAGTGTTAAAAGTCTGCGATGTTGTTTTCTAGTGATGCTTATGTTAATATAATTATATGAGTGACGATATGGGCGGGAAAGATAAGCATTCTGCTTGGTTTAGGATTTCGTTAGTAATTCTCTTTTTGGTGATTATTGGATTGACTATCGGTATTATCGTGCTCTCCGTTAATCGTGGGGGTAGTAACAGTGAGCCTTCGGGTGATTATAATTTGCCTACGGAGCTGGAGGGAGACAACCTTACTCCGGAGGACAAAGTCACGAGGGATACTTCTATAATGTTGAATAGTCCTGATGTTAGCATGGAAGAGATTGAGGCGTATTTTGATGACGTAATCAATAAAGCTAATGAAGCCGGCGATTATGATTTTGCTATCGACATCATATCTCAAAAGATGCTTTTCTTGGTGGTGAATGAAAATGATTGCGAGAAGGCGAGGGATTATTCGGATAACATCGATATGTCAATGTACTCGGAAGATCAAAAAGCCTATCTACAATCAAATATTTATTCGACCACATGGGAGTGTGATGAGGCGGAGGAGACTGAATGGTTAGGCGATTAGTTGGTGAGAGCCTGTGGCGTGGGGCTGCGCTACGGAAAGTAACCTTTGTGGCTTTACTATTATGTGCCTGTATTGCCTTAGGCCCCAATATTTATGCTGATGAAGGCGAAGGGGGGTGGTCGGATAGTACATCGGCAAGCTGTGCTGATAATGCGTATGATGACCCATGCCTTATTTGGAGAAGGAATAAAAAAGGTGAAACGGACTGGACGGTAAGTGGTGCTGAAGGCGGTGGAGCGAGCTGGAGGATATTCAAAGCCGTTGACAATGTGAATGGCCTAGATGATTATACCGGTTATGGTGGCGGGATTTTGCAAGGGAAGGATCTGAAGAAGAACGCCATAAATGATTGCAAAAGTGATGGGTGGCTTGTTTCCTATGGGTGGGACGGGATGCATGGTAGCGCTTACGGGTATGCTGATTTTAACTTTCAGATTGGGCCGGCGAGTCGTGTGAAGGATGGTGAGGACCAGGCTATCAAAAGAGCTGTGTATAACAACCATGGAGTGGTAAAACTAAAAGATTTGGATAATAATGGATTTCGGAATAATGTGAAGATAACCCAAAGTGCGGCGTTGATTTTATATAATAGATTTTTAGCATCTACTGGAGATGACGAAGTTGATTCGATTCCCCTATATGTTGGTTATTTCTGTTCTAAGCCGAATCCGAAAAGTTTTCAAGGTTTAGCGGCCGTCAGCCAGGGTGGATACGAAAATGCCACCATCAAAAATTCGACTGGTTGGGTTGCAAGTAATAAAAGCGTTAATATCAATTTGAAATGTCCGGACGGTGGGTGTACTAATGCGAAATATTTCTTGAAGCTTAAACTCGTAGGCGGTGATGGTGACACTACTTATAGGTTGGGATATAACGCCGGAAATGGAGCTAGCACTACGTGGGATCCAAAGAAGGGCTATAATACGATAGAGCCAACATCAAATGATGATGGAACTCAGCTCCTTAAAACCGGGAGTAGTGCAGGTGCGTTTAGCAAAGTATTGCCCGGCGCGAAAGTGTGCCATAGTTTGGAATTCAAACCATATGGTAATTTATCTTCGAGCACTTTGAGGACGGTAAGCTCTTGTGCTACTGGTTTAGTTACGACTTTTGAAGGATATTCCGGCGTGTCTGGCGCGGCGTCTGGTAGCACTGGTTGGGGTAATGGTAGCACAAATAACTTGGCCAACGTTAAAGTTGTCAATTGCTCAGCGAGTAGTGGTTGTGAGATTTCGTTTAGCCATCATGTCAGGACGAGCGATAATAAAGGAACTACGAGGTATCATATAGAGAGAACTTCTAATGCGACATCGGATGAATTGGGTGACAGGAAGATTACAAATAATGGTAATTTTAACGGCGGCAGCGTGACTGGGCCTTTGACGAGTGGCAAAAAAGTAAGCGGGAGTACATTGAGGGTTTATCCTGGGATGAAGGTGTGCGAAAAACTGGTTTTTGAAACGAATAATGATTCGACAAAAACTAGGCCGACTGCAACTAGGGAAGTGTGCGTATATGTTGAGGGTAATGCGCGTGATGTGGGCGACAGTGATTATTTGAATATGAAGGTGCGAAATAATGATGTTGATAAGTTTAATGAATTAGGCAGTGAGGCGTATGCGAAGCCAGGGGATCATGTTGATTTTGTTTCTTCGTATAATCCGCAACTACAATATGCCTATTATTTAACTCCTGAATTTTTGAAGATAACTGGGGACGGTCAGACTGGTCAGAAATATAATAATCCAAGTGGTTCGTCGCTCGGAGCTCTCTTTAATAGTAAGATGGGTAGTGGCCTGGGTTGGAATAATGGCTATGGGGTGGTAAGTGAGAACTTCTTCTCTACCGGTTTTAACAAAAGTTATACTGGGGATGTTGGAAGTGTTACACCGATAGACAAAAGTGAAAAATACACAGTTTCGAATAATGAGGTTGGTCGCACATTGAAAGGGCGAGCTCAGACCAATATCGATACGGCGAGCGGTAGTAACAAAACTACTCCGAAACAAGTTTCGTTTAGCTACGCGGGCAGTGAATTTTTGAGTACGGTTAATATTGATTCGATTGGGAATGATGCCGCTGTGAAGGTGCCATATAACTTTACAACCAAGATAAGTGTTGACGATTTTAAAGCTAACGAGGAAGTCGGGAAGCCTGTGCTTGCAGCGGGCGAAAGCAGTAAGATCAACGTTAGCGTTGAAGTGAATCCAAAGAAGAATGGTTTAACCATGAATCGCGACGATAAAGCGTATGCGACTAAGACGGATGCGAAAATTAGATTCATCGTGTTCGCGCCGGGTGATTCTACCAATTTGGAGGGAGATGAGCTCTATGGGACTTATGAATCTTCTCTTTGTGGTAGATACTCTGGTAATATGGGTTGCTATACAATGACAAAGGATAATGAAATTTCGGAGACTTTAAATCAAGAGGGTAACACCGAAGGATATAAAGGAAAGCTCAAGAATGATAGTTCATTTACGGTTCCGGATTTCGATGCTGGCGTGAAGGTTTGCGTTGCGGCTGCGATTTATCCATCGACGAGCGGAAGTGACGATAATTTGAAGCCAGAGGGTGACGATAAATGGAATATTTCGGAGGCTAAGTGTTTTGCGGTTTATAAGAAGCCGAGCTTGCAGGTGTGGGGTGCTAACGTGTTCTCGGCTGGTGGATTAAGTACTCCTGCGGCGGAGAAAAAGCACGTTAGAGGGTTAAATAATTACAATATCGCGAGTACTGAGCCGGTGAGGATATTTGGTTCGTTTGGTGAACTGGGTGTAGTATCGCTTGGTGAAGTGAGGGGTTTTAGCAGTGGTGCAGCTACTGGATATGCTAGTAATAACGGTGGCGTTTTGTCGCCAAATCCGATTATTAATTCGGCAACTAATCCATGGGGGAATATGAGCGTGGATCCTGGTGGATTTGACGCTGAGAAATATGGCTCTAGTTTCTGTGAGCGGAGCAAGTTGACATTTGCAAATACATCAGAAATAGATAGGTTGAATTGTGTGAATAGCACTCCGGGGCTGGGCGGTTCTGGTTTGTCGTCGGCTACTTCGAATCGTTCGTCTCTTGTTGCGACTTTTGTGAATATGGACGATGCAGAGGCTGAGAGGAAAAACGTGGTAGTGATTAGGCCTGATGAGGAAGCGGACCAATATGTGCTACAGGATGAGGACAAGCTTATAGGCAAGGGTACTACTCGGGTGATTTATGCTCAAAATAAAGATGTCGTGATAAACGATGATATTTTGTACGAAGATAATTACGAATCTTTGACGGATGTGCCAAAGATGATTATTTATGCTAATAATATTTTGATTAATTGTGATGTAGGTAGGGTTGATGCGGTATTGATTGCGGAAGAAGTTATTGATACTTGCGCCGATCTTGACGGTGCGGACACCGACGGAATAAGTTCGCGTCAGCTCATAATCAACGGTTCGACTATTGCGAATAAGATCGATGCGAAGAGGACTTACGGTGCGGCTACGGGTGCTAATTCGGTTATCCCGGCTGAGATAATTAATTACGATACTACTTTGTATTTGTGGGGTTCTGATCAGGCTGACGTAACGGAGTCTGGTAAGCTGGATACCGTGTACAAGCGTGATCTAGCTCCGAGAAGATAGTTTTTTGTGGCTAGTAAAATGCTTATGCAGTGCTTGAACTAGAATTCTCGGAGAGGGTTTGGTATAATCGTTCTTATGAAGAGTAGGAGTCAGTTTGTCTGCCAACAATGCGGTAATACTTATACGAAGTGGGTTGGGCAGTGCACCAATTGTGGCGAATGGAATTCTCTTGTTGAGCAAGTAGCCCAGCCGGATGGTGGTAAGAAAACTTTGATTGAAAAGGGTAGGATATCTGGCAAGAAACTGGATTTTGTGAAGATTTCTACGATTACGCCTTCGGATGCGAAGGCGAGGCTTTCTACTGGATTTTCGGAATTTGATACGGTGCTTGGTGGTGGTGTATTGATGGGATCGGTGTGTTTATTGGCTGGGCAACCGGGGATTGGTAAATCTACTTTGCTGATGCAGATATCGGCTGAGATTTCGAAGAAACACGATGTTCTATATGTGTCGGGTGAGGAATCGGCTGGACAGGTGAAGCTGAGGGCTGAGCGGCTCGGCGCGGATTCGGATCGGCTGTGTTTTGCGGCTTCTACGAGCTCTAATGATATTGCGAAAACGATTGAGAGTGGGAAGTTTGATCTAGTGATTGTGGATTCAATACAGACACTTGCAATGGATGAGATTTCGTCCGCACCAGGGACGGTGTCGCAGGTGACGAATTCGGGAAATTTGATTATTCGGGCTGCAAAGCAAACCGATACCGCGGTTATTATTGTAGGACATGTTACTAAAGAGGGGACGTTGGCTGGGCCAAAGGTGCTTGAACATTTGGTGGATGTGGTTTTGAATTTTGAAGGTGATAGATATGGCGGGTTCAAGACTGTGAGGGCGGTGAAGAATCGTTTTGGGTCTACGAATGAAGTGGCAATTTTCGAAATGGTTTCTTCTGGGCTTCACGAAGTTGAGAATCCATCTGCGGCACTATTGGCTGAAAGGACGAATACGGATGGTTCGATCATTTTGGCGACTCTCGAAGGAAATCGGCCGATTTTGGTGGAAATTCAGGCGCTTTGCACAAAGTCTAATTATGGATATCCGAAAAGGACGGCTTCGGGATTTGACCTGAATCGTTTGAATTTGCTCATCGCAGTGCTGGAGCGGCGTACGAAATTGAAATTGTCGGAATATGATGTGTACATAAATGTGGTTGGTGGGATACGACTGAATGATTCGGCGGCTGATCTTGCGGTATGCATGGCGATTGCGTCGGCGGTGGCGGGTAGGAAATTGAATGATAAATATGTGGTATTCGGCGAAGTGGGGCTGGGTGGTGAGATCCGGTCAGCGTTTAGGGCTGACCAAAGGATTGCTGAGGCGAAGAAGCTTGGGTTCTCGCATGCGATTGGTCCAAAGACTGTGCAGGATAAATTCGTGATACCTATGGCGGATCTTCGCGAAACTTTGATAAGGTATGTAAAATGAGAATACTTGGTATTGATCCGGGAATTGGCATTTGTGGGTTTGGGCTGATTGAAATGACTTCGAGAGCGGGGGCGAAGGCGCTTGATTTTGGGGCTGTGACGACGAAAGTTGATGCGCCGATGTCTGAGAGACTGTTGGAACTATATGAGTCTTTGACTCAGGTGTTTAAAGAAACTAAGCCGGAAGTGGTGGCGATTGAGAAGTTGTTTTTTTCTAAGAATATCACTACTGGGATTGCGGTTGCGGAAGCGCGTGGGGTGATTTTGCTGGTGGCGGAGCAGTATGGAGCGAAGGTACGGGAGTATACGCCGAATGAAATTAAAAAGAGCTTGACCGGGTATGGTAGTGCTACGAAGACGCAGATGGAAGAGATGGTGCGAGTGCACCTCGGGCTTGAGACGAAGCCGAAGCCGGATGATGCGGCAGACGCGCTGGCGGCGGCGATTACGTGTAGTTTTCTATATCGTGAGGATGAGGTAATTCAGGTGGATAAGTTTTCGAATTCGAGGCGGAAGTAAATTTGCTATAATTAAAGGATGGAGGAGAAATGATTTCACATATTAAAGGAACGGTGGAGGAGAAATTTGGCACGAATGGACTAATCGTGGACGTGCATGGAGTAGGATATGAAATGTTGGTGCCGGTGCCGGATTTTGAAAACGTGAATCTTGGAGACGAACAGAAGTTTTATACTTATCATCAGGTGAAGGAGAACTTGGAAGAATTATATGGGTTCTCGAGTTTGGTTGCTAAGAAATTGTTTGAATTATTAATCTCGGTGCAGGGTGTGGGGCCGAAGGCCGGGATTGCGATTTTGTCTCTCGCTGAGGCGGAGGAAGTAAGGAATGCGATTGCAAATGGTGATGCGGCGTTTATTTCTAAAGCGTCTGGGGTAGGGAAAAAGTCGGCCGAGAGAATGATCGTAGATCTTAAGGATAAGGTGGGGATTCCGAGTCGTTATGGTGCGACGGAAGTGAAGTACGGTGCTAGCGCGCACGCTGATGAGCCGGATGAGGCGCTTGATGCTTTGATTGCACTTGGGTTCCCGCTGAAAGAAGCGACGGCGGCGCTTGAAAAAGTTGATCCGAAACTTCCAGTGGAAGAGAGAATTAAGTTGGCTTTGAAAAACTAGGGCGTTAAATAATTGGGGGTGTTTCCTGCGTAGTTTTTGCTGGGCACTGATTCCCTGATTTTTTAATTTGTCAGTGGTTGCCAGGTGTCTAAGTGGTAGTCTGCGCCGGAGACGGAGGCGACAGCGAGAAGGGGGTCGTGGTGACGGAATTTGCTGTTTTGGTATTTTAGATAGCTTGTGGCGGCGAAGTGCATTTGGTTTAGTTTCTTTGGGGTGATGGCGTCGAGGCCGGAACCCTGGGCAGGATCCCTGCGGTATTTTACTTCCGTGAAACAGATTTGATTGTCTTTAGTGGAAATGATGTCGATTTCGTAATAGAAAGTTTTGTGGTTCATTTCGATAATGGTGTGGCCATTACTCGTAAGATAGTCGGCGACGATCGATTCGGCTTTGTGGCCTTTGTTGGTGGTGTTTTTTGGTGAAGCGGATTTTTCGTTTACAAATCCAGAGAGGGATTTGCAGGGTTCGAAGGACTTGCGGTGTTCTGGGGTGAGGCCGTATTTATAGATGGCTTCGACGTGAGACTTGGTGCCGTAGCCGACATGTTTATCGAATCCATATTCTGGGTGTTTAGTGGCGAGTTCGATCATGTAGTTGTCCCTTGCGACTTTGGCGATAATAGAAGCGGCTGAAACTTCGCGAATTTTGTCGTCGGCTTTGATACAGGTTGTGGTGTATTTTTCTAGCGAGGTGCCACGGAGAAAGTTAACTTTACCATCGATGATGATCTCGGAAAAGGGTGCGTGAAGTGATTGAACTGACTTCACAGCGCGGTGGGTGGCGAGTTCGAGAGCTTTTGAAATACCTAGTTTATCTAGCTCTTCGGCGGGGACCCAGCCGAGGCCAGTGGCAGATGATTCTAGGATTTTGGCGCTGAGAGTTTCGCGTTTTTTGGCGGTGAGTTTTTTGGAATCTTTGAGATCTTTGAACCAATCCTTTTCTTCGCTTGGTAAAATAACTGCGCCAACAACAAGCGGGCCCGCTAGGGGCCCGCGACCGACTTCATCAATGCCGAGAATTGGCATTAGGCTTACTTAGCCTCTTCTGAATCTTTGGTTTCTTCAGCTTTTTCAGCTTCTTTGGCTTCTTCGGCTGGAGTTTCGACAACTTCAACTTCAGGAGCTTCGACTGCTTCTTCAGCTTTCTCTTCGGCTGGTTCTTCTGGGACGGTTACGTCGTTAACGGCGTTACGGTCGAAGTCCTTGCCTTGAAGACGAGCTGATTTACCAGAGCGCTGGCGAAGGTAGCTGAGGTTGTTGCGGCGTACCTTTGATCTCTTGGTGATCTCGATTTTCTCAACCAATGGGGAATGAATTAGGTAGCTCTTTTCGACACCTACACCAGAGGTTACCTTGCGGACCACGATGCGAGCGGTGTGAGATTCTTTGCGATCAACACGAATTACGACGCCTTCGAAAGTCTGGAGGCGGAATTTGTTACCTTCCTTGATTTTTTGTGTGACTTTAACGGTGTCACCGGACCGAACATCTACGACAGCTTTCTTTTTTTGAGCGTCGCCAATCTGTTTCAATATTGAAAAACTCATATTTTACCTTTATTATTAGACGATTACCAGTTATTTTACCATACCTTCGGTGAATTAGCAAGAGGTAAATTGGGGGAAATTGGGGGAATTGTTGGCTATTATTGTTTTGGTGATTTCGGGGCTTAATATGCCGTGAAATTCTTGACTGTTTAACTAAAGCATGATATAATTACAGGTGAAGTTTGATTATGCTACGGCATAATTTTTATTTTGCAAATTAAAAGGAGGAAACTATGGTAAATTATGAAAAAGATGGATTGGTTTTGGCATTGAACACGGAGGATATGAGTTATTTGGAGTTTTTCAACCTCTTTCAGCCAAATCTGGATGCAGAGGAACTGAAGTCCATAATGCCGAACTTGGGTCAGTATGGGATCTCTGCTGATGACGTTGAAGCAACGATTGCGCTCAAAAATAAGATTTGGGACGTACTTACGGTTTTGGTTGAAAATGGACTTAGCATAAAGGCGGTATGTCATTGGTATGACACCGATCATGTTGGGTCTTGCAAAGATCTTAACTGGTTGTTTTCGGCGTATCTTAAGTGTGGAATTTCGCCAGATCAACTCGCAAGGGAATTCTCTGGTTTTTTTTCCAGAGGCCTTCTCAACGAGAAGAAGAATGTCGAGGTTTTACTCAAGCTTGGCGTCGCTGCTGACACTCTTGTGAGAGACGTGTTGACTAGGGAACAAATCACGAAACACTTCAACCTTCTCTATAGCGAGGGGGCGAGTATTGATTTAATCATCAATACGATTGGTGTTTTTCCTAAGTTCTATGAGACTTATCCCGTCAACTATCTGAATGAACTTCATGCGGATCTACTGCGAGTGTCGGAGTATATTTTCTACCCGACACAGCCATACTTAGATACGGAGAAATACTTGAGTGCTTTGGCACAGTGCGACCTGAATTTAACGGAGTTTGTAAGTCAGGTTGTTGTCGCAAAGAACCTTAATTTGCACGTCGTTGTGCAATTCCCGAAATTCTTTGCAGACAGGTATGTCGACGTAAGATCAGTATTGAAAGATGTCTGCTCATTTAAGACTGTGAAGAAGCCGAGGCGGCGCGATATGGAAAACAAGCTCATTATTTTGGCCAATTTTTCCAAATTAGCGTCAATGGGGTTCATTGATGAGCCAAAGAAGGTTAAGAAAGACTGGAAATGGGGATTCGACCAGGTTCAGCGGAGCATCTTTGGCGTAGTGTATGACAGCCAGGGTTACAGTTTTAACTATCTCTTAGACGTGCCTGGCTTTGAGTATGCCGAAGAAAAGGGATCTGACAATGGCATCACATCGGCATCCTTGGAGGGAATTATAGATGATGAGGTCCCGGATTTCCTGAAAGAGCCTAAGCGCAGGATTGCAAGGCTCGAGTTGCCGGTCGACCCCTTTAATAGGGTAGACCTTGGGACCAGGGTGCCGGAAGCGGCTCCGTCTGTAATCGAGAGATAAAGGGGGGTAGTTTCCCGAAAAAAAGTCGCCTAGATAAGGCGGCTTTTTTCTTGCGCTGAGGGAACCATTAGACGTTGAATTTGAATTCGACAACGTCGCCGTCTTGCATGATGTAAGTTTTGCCCTCGGTGCGGAGTTTGCCGGCAGCGCGGACGGCTTGTTCGGAACCGAGTTCTTTAAGATCGTCGTAGTTGCAAATGCTAGCGGCAATGAAGCCACGTTCGAAATCGGTGTGGATAGTGCCGGCGGCCTCGGGGGCGGTGGCGCCTTTTTTGATGGTCCAGGCGCGGCATTCTTTTTTGCCGGCGGTGAGGAAGGATTGGAGGCCGAGCGTTTCGTAGGCGGCTTTGATGAGCTCGCCGAGGGCGTCGTCTTTGACGCCGTAGGACTCGAGAAATTCTTTGCGTTCATTTCTGTCCATGCCGGACATCTCTTCTTCGAGTTTGGCATTAACAAAGATGGCTTCGGCGGGTTTTACTAGGTCTTTTAAATTCGATTTTAGGTCGTTGTCGGTGAGGCCGTTTTCATCTACATTAAACATATAGATGACGGGCTTATCGGTAAGGAATGGTATGTTTTCGTCGTTTGGGTCTTTCTTTCTTTTGGCTGCGATTTTGGCTTTGGTTTCTTCGTCGGCGAGTTGGAGCTCTAGGTTGATAATGTCGATGTCGTCTTTGGCTTGCTTTAAAATATCATCTTCGGGCTTGTTGTCGGCGCGAACGATGTCGCTTGACTTAAAAGCGCGGACGACGTGGCAAATGGCTTGACATTCGCGGATGTGGGCGAGGAATTTGTTGCCGAGACCTTCGCCCTTGGACGCGCCCTCTACTAGGCCGGCGATGTCGACAAACTCTACGGTAGCGGGGACGATTTTGTCGGTCTCGTACATCTTGGCTAGTACGTCTAGGCGTTCGTCGGGAACTGGGACGATGCCGACGTTTGGTTCGATGGTAGCAAAAGGATAGTTGGCTGCGAGTGCGCCAGCGTTTGTAAGTGCGTTAAATAAGGTGGATTTACCAACGTTTGGCAATCCGACGATGCCGATCTTTAAATTCAAAACCAACCCTTCTATCTGTTATTATGGGTATAATTATAACATATTTTTATATATAATATAAGGTATGGAAATTGTGGATGCAGTTTTGAGGGTGGTTGAGGAGCCTTTTGGCCGACCTACTGACATAATTGGCTTTGGTCTAATTGGTAAAAATATAGCCAATGATATTTTGCCTATAATAGGGCAAAAAGAAATTTGTTTTTTTGACGAAAAGATTAAATTCGATCCTATTTTTCACTATCTTGATTTTGCAGATATGTTAGAAAAAACCGAAATTATGATTTTCACTATCGAGTTGCCAGAAAAATATTATGAACAATTGGATAAGATGAATAAAAAAATAAAAATTTTTATCCCAAAAAATTTCATAGAGACCGTTTCGGTACTAGAGAACAAAGGGTATGAACACAATTTAGTCTTGTTGTAATAAAAAGAAAGCCCCGAACTTACGCAATCCAGCGTTGCCTGACGGACTTTCGATATTTATATTATGCCATAATTTATTATATAATATAAATATGAGATCATTTGAAAATCCAAGCCGAAGTCATGATTGGGATATGGGGAAAGATCCAGAGGGTATTTATGGACGCGATGATAAAACTGATGACGAAAAACCAAAGACTTTTGAAGAGCACATGAGAGAACTGAGGGGTAATTTGCCTATGGATGAGAACGAAAGAGTTAAGGAAATCCTTCGGAAAATGGATGAAGTGGGGAGTTTTGGTAGACAAATTCGTAATCTTACGGATGAAGAACGTAAGGAAAGGATCGAAAGGGCTCGAGAAAAAGTTTTGAGAAGCTTTAGAAAATCTTCCGATAATGGTGACAATGGCCCGGTCGATCATGACGTAGTGGATGTTCCCCAGATGGATAATGGCGACAATGGCCCGGTCGATCATGACGTAGTGGATGTTCCCCAGATGGATAATGGCGACAATGGTCTGGTCAATCATGACGTATTAGACGACTCCCGGATAGATTCTTCGCCGGTTGTTGACGAAGAAGATAAACCTCAAATTGACTACATTCCATTGACTGATTTTCCCAAAAAGGAACCTATCAACATGCATTCGCTTGAGCCAGAGGAGCCAGTTTCTTCTATGGAAATAGCAAGCCCGGAAGATGAAGCAGATTATCATGAATTTCGGGCGGAACAAATTTTGGGACAATTTTTCCCGAAAGCGGCCAATAATGAGAGAATAGTAAATGAGGGCCACCCAGAACAAGAACAAATTGAGCAGTTAAAGACTCAATTATCAAATTGCGATAATCAAATAAAAGAATTACTTTCAAGTATGCAACCATATATGCAAATACCAAAGGTAAATAGAGAAATATCTAAGGTTATAGAAAAGAATAATGAAATTAACCTATCGCGAACGGTTGAAAATATAAATGATTTTAAGGAAGCAGTTGAAGCAAAGCAGTCATTGGTTGCTTATTTAGAACAAGCAAACAGATTTATAAAAGATAATATAGAAAAGAATCAAAAACCAGTCGTAGGGAGGCAAAAATTAGAATCCCCAACAGATATGCTAAATGATCCTAATATATGGGGATGGCTTAACGAAGAAGGGAAACACGACGTTTAGGAACCGGCTCAATCCCAAATTTTTAATCAATCACCTGAAGAAAACATAGCTGACTTTAAAAACCCTGATCCTGCAGCTAGACCCGAGAGAAGGCATAATTCAGATGGCACATATACTATGGAATACATAGTTCACTTATCGAATACTCCATCAGGATTTAATCAAACAATATATGATCAACTTATGCAAGAAAATGAGCTTAAACGAAAACAAAACAAAAATCAGGTTGGTTTAAAAACTCAAGATTCCGATCTTTAAACTCAAAACCAACCTGTGATATCTGTTATTATGAGTATAGTTATAACATATTTTGATGTATAATATTGGATATGAGTTATGTAGGAAGTTATGTATGGAAAATACGCCAAAAAATTGGGCATGATGAGTTAATTACTGCTACCGTAGATGTGATAGCCGTGAAAGATGGACGAGTGTGTTTGGTTTACAATAAAGATTTTAATGCGTGGACTTTGCCAGCTGGACATGTTGAGATAAATGATAGCTGGCAAAGTGCAATAAAGACAGAGATGCAAGAGGAGGCAGGGCTAATAGCTGAAGAAGCAGATTTAATCCCATTTGCAACTATTTCTGGACCGAATTATAAATATGAATATCCGAACGGAGATAGAACTAGGCCCTTCACGCTAGTTTTTTTGTGTGAAAAATTTTTAGAACAAGATTTATCAGACTCGGATGAAATTTTAGAAAAAAGATGGTTTGATTTGAAGGATGTCAAGAGCATAGCTTTAACCAATAATGCATCTTTGATTTTGAGTTCTTACAAAAAATATAATGAGACTAGGGCTTTTCAGCAAATTATAGTATAAAAATAGATTCTCGTGTTCGGCGTATGTTATGCCCTGCAAGAACTTCAATACTTTTATTATATAATTAGATTATTAAGATAGGACTTGCCTCGGAATAGGTGAGTCCTATCTTTTTTTATTGTTATGTTCTTCCAATTTGGTTTTGGCAGGTGGATTATAACTGAAAATGGGATGAAAGAAGTAGGTTGGTTTAGAAATTCAAGATTCCGATCTTTAAATTCAAAACCAACCTTTCGTTTAATTCTCATCTGTAATTATATCATAATTTAACATGCAATGATGTAAATGAAATTACAAAATTTGCAGAGTTTACTGCTTGAATATAATTCGAAAGATTTGTGGTCAGGCTCTTCTTTTTTTTCGTAAAAAACCGAGCCATTGGCTCGGTTTTAAGCAGGTGGATATATTAGTCCTCATCGGCGTATAGCTTATGCTTTTCTTTGTAGCGTTCAACCAATGCGCTTGCGTGTACTGCAGTAGAAATCTTGAGTCGTTCTGTATCGGTTTCCATGTCGCAAAGCTCTTTCATGACTTCAAATATATTTTGTCTTGTTGTCCTTATTTCTTGCGCAAGACAAAGCTCGGCGGCAACGTTGAAGAGAACCCCGGGGTGAACTGTCTTGATCGAATCCTTACTCAAGAGGTTCTCGTCCGATACCTCGGGCCGCTGATGTTCCCATTCTGTAGTTTCGTCGGCGGCTTTCTTTTTGTCCGGCAGGATACTGTGTCCTGAGTCATGCCTATCGAGAACTTCTTCTGCGTCGATCAGTCTATTCGTTAAACCACACCGAACGCACTCATATCTTGCTGGAATGGTTTCGCAGTCCGAAGAATGAAATGCTCCGATATACTCTGATTCGCGCACCTTAACGAACAAGTGTTTGCACGAACGCCACTTCGCTATGATGGAATCAGCGTCTTCATCTGAACGATTGCGCCCCCTAACGATACGTGCAAACTCGTCATTATTTCGGCTTTTCCGTAAGAAAAGGTCGACCGTTCGCATATTCTCACCTCCTTTCAATGTACTTACTCTCTGGTTTGACAATTATCTACTTCTGTAGTAACAGACATTATTATATCATAGTATGGGGTTGAAAAATGATTAACGGCGTGGTGCCATACGCAAAATGAAATATCGGGTGATTGTATGGCTTTTGATAAGGACCGAAATCGTTTTGAGAAGATCACGAAAGTTATATCGGTTGAACAAAGTGAGGAAGAGGAGCTCCCGGCGTATACTTTTAAAAGTCCCAAATCTCTTTCCGCGGCATCTTATGTGAAAGAAAGAAACGAGTCTGAGGAAGACGAGCTGTATGATAGTTGTGTCGAAGAGGTTATTCGAAGGCATCAGTGGGACAATATGGAAAAATAAATATGGTACAATAGGCATAAGCTAAATAAGGAATTATTATGTTGTCGGTATTTGATATTCTTGGTTGGGTTGGGTCAATTATGGTGGTTTTGGCGTATGCGTTGTTGTCGGCAAAAAAGATCAAGCCAGGATTGATTTATCAATTGATGAACTTTTTTGCAGCGCTGCTAATAGCGATTGGGCTTTTTCCGCGCAACGCTTGGTTTTCGTTTGCGCTTCAAGTAGTATGGGCGCTTGTTGCTATTATTGCGATTATTAAGTTGAGGAAAAAGAAGAAATAAGGCCAAGTTGGGCTTTGGTGCTTATTGATTGTCTAATGATTTTTGATATATAATGGGATCATGATTTTGTTTTCGGATTTTGACAAGACTTTTTATTTAAAGGACGACGAAGAAAAAACTCGTGCTAATTTTGAAGCTGTAAAAAAGTGGCGAGCGGCCGGGCATCAGTTTTGTATAACGACTGGCCGTAGCTATAGTTCGGTTTCTCGACGACTTCCGAAGATTAAAGAGATATGCGACTATTACATCGTTGATAGCGGGTCGATTGTCTTGTCCGATTCTGGTGAAATTTTACATACTTTTTATTTCGATCAAGAGGTAGTTGATGGGATTGTGAAATTGTCGAAGAGTTTTCCTGAGGAACCTGTTCCTATTTATTACACTCCGGATTATGAGGGTATGGTTCATAAAAGAAAGGATGTAACGAAATTACGTCTTTGGTTTAAGGATCTGGGTTTGCTCGAAGAAGCTGCTAAACAAACGGAGAGTGCTTTTCCGGTTTCTGCGTTTCCGCAGCCAGCTAGCCATAAGGAACTTGTTGGGTATAGAGGATTTATAGAAATTATTCCTAAAAAATATGGTAAAAGTAATGCAATAAAAGTTTTGCAAAAAGATAAAAAGTTACCAGTTAAGGATGTCATAACTGTTGGCGACGGTTTGAACGATTATAATATGGTTCGGGGTTTTGATGGTTATGCAATTAAGGGTTCTGTTCTTTCTGGGCTTGATAAGAATCTTGATGTCGCGGTTTCGGTGGCGTCACTTATTAACAAGCTGCTTAGTTAAGCGTTTTTTGTCCTTTCGGCCATGCTATGAATTACGTGGTAGTTTTTTATGGGGAGCTATCGCGAAAAGACTACTATCAATGGGGTAAGGATGAGGAGGCCGACGGGTTTGATGATTAGGCTGATGATTGCGATTTTTCGTTTTTTGGATTTGAGGCCAAAGATTCCGCAGATTAGCCATACGAGAAAAAGCGGGACACCGATGGTCATGTAGTAGAAGGCGAGATAGGCTAGATGCCACCCAGATTGGGAGGCGATTATGGATAATATGGAGGTGGCAAAATATAGAACGAGTGGGATGATGGCGCAAACTAAGGATACTACCGCATTGGCGGGGCTGTTTTTTGGTAGAGCTTTTGCTTGTGATTTTGTTGACAAAGTGTTTGATAGCTTTGAATATTTAATGGTTTGGTTGACGGCGACAATAAATGAACAAAGGCAGACGAGGGTAGAGATGATCATCGGCCAACCCTGAAGGGTTTGGTCAGGGTACCAGCTCGTTTGCATGATGATTGAAGATATGATGGTCGTAAGGAAACTGGCCATGCAAATTGCCCATGCAAGATTTCTGGTTTTTCTTGATTTGTCATTACCGTTCATGCTTTTATTATAGCATGGCAAAATAACTATTTTTTAGATGCTATAATAGAGATATGAAAGAAACGTTCGATGGAAAACCGACCGGAGAGCAGGAGAACTCTTCTTCTGACTCGTATGGATTTCAGGAGGCCATGAAGGACGTCCCGGAATTTGGCCAGGGTTTAGCAAAGAACAATTACCATGAATACGATAATATCGATCGTAGAATTAATATCACGGGAGAGTCGATCAGACACTACATGGATGATAGAAGCCAAGAAAATTTTAATTTGATTAAAAGTAAGAATAAACCTTTTTTGGCAGATATTTATAAAAATCTGATGCAGGAATATCCAATGCTAAGAAATGTCATGGTGTGTGATAAAAATATAGAAGGGAACGCTTATTATAGTTGTGCTTCGACGTTTGCCGATGGGCAGGTTTTGCCAACGATGAATTTTAATTTTTCAAACACTGAAACTTATTTAAAACCTGAGAATATGAAAGAGGGAGACAATTTTGGTCTTGAATATGTTCTGAAAACGATTGCTTTGAAGACTGGGGCTAAGCCATCAGAGATGATGAGAAATGAGCGGCTCATTACCTCGTTTATTATGTTGCACGAGTTTGGTCATGCGTTTGATTTTCAAAAGAACAATTTGGGGGTAGAGCTTAATAGGCTGGAAGGTAAGGGTAAAGGTGTGCGAGCCTTGCCGGTCGCTTTGGCTAGGGAACGAGAAGATAGGTTGAAAGATATGATGTCTCAACCAATTCCTGGTCAGGTATCAGCTGATAATTATCTGGAGTTGGTCGTCCCATTTGCTAGAAGGTTGGAAGCGCTTGGTATCAATCCGCATGATAGTGACGAAGTGATAAATGGGATGAAAAAAGGGTATCGCGAGATGAGTTCGGAAGCATTTGCCGACAATTTTGCGGTTGATTATATAATAAAACATTACGATGATTTCTTTGAGAATTCGGATTTGGGTGTGGGGCCGTCTGAGAAGGTTAAAACTCATATTGGTGAGTTGATGCATATTGACCAGAATATGGAAATACTCGGTTTGGCTGAAGGGAAAGCTGTAAGGATGACTAAAGTCGAAATCCACCGAGATAACAATGGTAAGGCTGTTATCGTGGAGGGGAATCCGCCGAGGACCAAAACAGGATTTTTGGAAAAAAAGATGAAGCTTAACGAAGGGATTAAACTATTAAGAGAAGGCGATCCGACATCGAAAGAGCGATATCAAGAGTCGCCAACTCTAACGGGTATTGCTATTAGACCGCAAAAGGATAGACTTGGAAATGTAAAAAATGATATTTTGGTGCGGCTTGGCGGTAATGATCAGGGCGATCTTAGATACTATTTGGTTGAACTAACTGGTGAAGAGCCAAAAGAGATAGATGTTTCGTCGGAGGAAATAATCAATAGATATAGAATAGGTTTTGGCTCGAAGATTATGCTTATGAAGAGAAAAAAAGAAGATAGCTCTGCTGTATCGCTTGGTGCCATTTTGGGTGGGCGACTAATGAATCATTACGGAGATAGCTCGCCAATAAAAGAAGGGCACGGGGTTTATTTGTCGTCTACTGTAGGTGAAAAAACTGGAGTGGGAGATTTGGTGGATCCTGGGTATATGAATGGTGGTAATACTTCGCACATCAAGAGGCTTTATCGGAAATGGAAAAACTATTACATCGAGACAGAAACTTCGACGTATGAGGTGATACCTTATAGATAATGATATAATGATAGGGTAAAAAATGGAGAATAAGTATGGATAGTAAAAAGATCGAAAGCGAGATTAAAAGCATCAAAGAGCGTAATGCGCGGGTTGAGCTTGATAAAAAGTGGGAGACTTCGTGGACGCGGAGACTTTGTATTTGTGTTTTGACTTATATTGTGGTGGTGATTTATTGTTTTATGATTGAGGCGGGTTCTAATATATTTCTTTCCTCGCTTGTGCCGGTAATTGGTTTCACTCTTTCTACGCTTTCGCTTGGGCTTGTGAGAAAAATTTGGGAAAAGAGAATTAAGAAATAAATATGGTGTATAATATATAAATATAATATTATTAATGATTGGAGGTAAAAAATGAGTGGAGAGACGTTATCGAATGATGTCGGTGAAAATCAAGAGAAAGAATTAGACCCACGTGTGGAATCCTTGGCGATTCCTTTGGCTAGGGATTATGCTGAGAAGAACTATCCGAAGCGCGAAGATGGTACTTTTGAGCCGGCTTGGCGTGGTGTGAATGGTGAAAAGGACTTGAAAGGTAAGTCCCCGGAAGATTTGATGGCGGAAGGATATTCGGAATTAGCGGCTCATGAGGCTGTGATCGATATTGCCAACCAGCCATACAATGAATATTCTGAGTATTGGAAGGAACAGAACCGCGGCGGTGCAGAGTTTTTGATTGGTCTTATGGACGAGCGCGGGGCAGAAGCTTTAATGGCTTTGGATTTGAATGATGAAAAAGCGAGGGCTGAGTATGGTGATCTTATTCATGAAAACTGGATTTCTCGCAATGAATGGGTGAAGGATCCAGAATACGGTGATCCAAAGTTGGCATGTGTTTTTGCTGAATTATCGCCAGAAGAGCAACAGAAGGATATTGACCAGCTTGCTGTTTTGCAAAAGTGGCTTGCCGAACAAAAGCAACAGTAATTGCTCTATTTGGTTTTAGGGAAATCAAAATCTAGGTAAACGTAATTGTCCATGCTGTAAGAGAGGTTTTTGTCGATCGATTTTTTGGCAATCTTGCAGATTTTGGACATGCGTTCGCCTTTGCAGAGTGGGTCGATGTATCTGATTTTAGTTTTTTGGTGAACGTAGTAGACATTTTTGGGTTTTTCTTTTGAGGTGTGGACTTTCTTGGCTTTTCGCCAAGTATTGAAAATGTCTTCATATCTGGAGTTCTCGATGATTTTGATGATTTCGGATTCTTTCATGTCGTAAAGATCTTCGATTGCGATTTCCCCTTCGTCTTTTAGTCTTCTCAAAATGTCGGCAATGAATTGCATCGAAAACCTGTCTTGGTCGTTGCGGTAATAAACCGACATAATGTTGGTAACTTTGACAAATTTTCTGGCGATGGATTTGGTTTTAAAGCCGAGTTCGATTTCGTCAGATTCATTTTTTTCGATTTCAATATCGTTATAAATTTCCTTGATTTCATCTAAAGTCAATAATTTGTGGATATAGTAGGCGTTTGATAAGGAGTATTCTAGCCTGTCTGCGGAGAGTTTTGGTGAATTGTTGTCGGCGATGGGGTAAATATGATAGTCGTTGATTTCTTCGATCTTGATGTCGTCTTTTTGTAGAAGTTTGTTTACGTCTTTGGATCTTTGGATAAATTCAGTGGTTAGGCCTTCGGTAGATTCTTGTTTCTCCCAGTCACCATTTAGGAAGTCTACGCAATGTTTGAAGGCAGGCGTTGAAATGTCGTGGAAGAGCCCGGAGAGGGTTTGCTTTTTGTCATGGGTGAAGTGCCAGACGATGAGGGCTACAGCGATAGAATGATCCAGGCTGGAATAAAAGGTGTGACTGCTAAATAGGTCTGAATAGATTGTGCCACAGGTTACGCTGATGTATTTTTGGGTTTGGAGTTCTTTGGTGTTGATGTAGTCGTGTAGCCAATTCGGAAAATCGGCGCTTAGAATTTTGAAATAATCATTGGTTTCGGCTTGTTGCATAGCTGTATTATAGCATGGAACGGATTACTACTGAGGCTTGTGATATAATAGTAATGCTAAATGAAAAAAGGGATAGGGAAGATCAAACATAATAAAGGTAAATTGAACGAGTTTAATGTTTTTTTGTTTGTTTCGACTTTTGCGAGATCGCTGATTGAGATTTTTATTTCGCTATATTTATTTAAGAATGGTTTTTCGATTCAGCAAGTATTATTCTTTTATCTGCTAGAAAACTTGTTTTCTTTCTTTATTTCTTATTTCTTTGTGAGAATTGGTGAGAGATTTAATTACTCAGTGATAATGTATATCGGTGTAGTTTCTTTCATTGCGCTTCAGATTACCCTGGGTAATGTAGACCATAATGTGTGGTATGTTGTTTTGATTTCACTTTTGTATGCAATATATCGGCGGGGGTATTGGGTTGCTAGAAGATTTTATATTACGGAGATTATGCCACAGAGGAGATCGTCGATCCCGTATAGCATGACCATGATTGTGTCGGAAGTTGCTACAATTTTGGCTGGATTTTTGGGTGCGTTTTTGCTGGACGGTTTAAATAATTCTATACTGATGATTATTTCTTCGGTGTTGCTATTTGTGAGTATATTGCCTTTGTGGAGAATAGATAGTAAAGGGAATAATACAAAAATAGAATTGATAAAGCATTTGAAGTGTTATGATAAAAGGAATTTTTTGGCCTTTTCGTTGTATGAAATCAATAACGTACTGACGTTGCTTTTCCCTATTTATGTTTTTCTTTATATAGAAGATACTTATATGATAACTGGTACGATGAGCGTGATTAGCAATATTGCGATCATAGTGTTCATATTCCTTTATGGGAAGATAATTGAAAAGAGAAATTTTTTTGTGCTTAGTACCGTTCTATTTGTCTTAGTATGCTTAACGAAACTGTTTTTCTTAAACTATTTTATTTTAGCAATATGTTTCGCCGAAGGTTTAGTAAGTAAAATGCAGAATCAGTCTGTGAACAAAATTTATTTTGAGAATCGGAACGATATGGATTTGGCGCACTATAATTTAATTTATCAATTGCTTGAGGCGTTTGCTAGAGTGATTGCTGTGATACCACTGCTATTTATTAGCGATGTGAGGTCAATGATTATGTTTGTGCTACTAATCATAAGCGCGGAACTTGTAGCATATACTTTTTTGAAAAAGATGGGCGTTCCGAAAAAACGTTATGTAATCGGGAAAAACGTAGATTTGGCACCAGTTGAGATTAAGGATGTGGATAAGGCTATGAGATTTCAATCCATGATTATAAAAGGGATGAAAAATAAAGAATGGTTTACGCCGCTTACGAAAAAAGAATTTACGACACCAATGAAAGGTTCGGACAATGTTTACTTTTTGAAAAAAGGTAGAGCCGTGATTGGTCTTGTGGTTGCTACTTGTGGTGCGCCGGAAGTTTTGAAGGACTACAAATTGAAAAATGACAACGTGCTACTTATTGATAGTATTATGATTAGAAAAGAGTGTCGCGGCCACCATTTACAGAAGCAGATTTTGAAAGTGCTGGAGAAACGTGCGAAAGAATTAGAGCTTGATGGTTTGGTTGCGACTGTACATCCCGACAATATTTACAGTAAAAAGAATTTTGTGGATAGCGGATATGTTGTTACCCACTCGGCTTCTTTGCATGGTGGGGAGAGGCTTGTCTTTGTAAAATATGGAATAAGGAAAGAAAAAAGCTGCGGCTGTATCATTTTGAAGGACAGCAAGGTTCTTCTAATTTGTACGAGAGATGATGGTGGGAAGCAGTATTGGTCGTTTCCAAAAGGGCATCAGGAAAAAGGTGAGACTGATATTGAAACTGCGTTGCGGGAGACGAAGGAAGAGGTTGGGTTGGATGTAAAGATTTTGAGTGAGAAGCCTTTGACGACGTGGCATTTAGTGCATAGTGGGACTGTGCATAAAGATATTTTGCTTTTTGTGGCTGAGCCTTTGAACGACGAAATTAAAATGCAGGCTGGCGAAGTTGAGAAAACTGAATGGGTTGAGATTGATAAAGTTGATGGATATCTGGATGAGTATTATAGTGATGTGTGGGGAAAGTTCCTAAAGAACTATTGGTTAAAAGCTAGAGGAGGAAATGCAGAATGAGCGATAAAAGAAATGGTGTTTTAATTCGAAGTTTGACTAAGGATGATGTTGCGGGGGCGGCTCAGGTTGTGGTTGAAGGTTGGCGAAAGGCCTACAAGGGAATAATCGATGACGAGTATTTAGACTCGTTAGATGTTGATGCGAGAGCGCAGGGATTTGCGGAATGCGTAGATGATGATAATTTTATTGTGGCGGTTTTTGACGGAAAGGTGGTTGGTCTTTGTAGATTTGTGTTTGATAATTCTTTTTCACCCGACGTTGATTATGTTGACTCAGAGTTGATGGCTATTTATACTCATCCAGATTTGAAAGGTCAAGGTATCGGTAAGAAAATGTTTAGTTATGCGGTTGAGAAACTTAAGGATAAAAACAAACACGCAATGATTGTTTGGTGTTTGAAAGATAATGTTGATTCGATAAAGTTTTATGAGCATATGGGTGGGAAGATAAAAGAAGAGAGAATGACGGAAGTGGGTGGCAAAGAGTATGCGGAAGTTGGGCTAGTTTATAATCTTGATTAAATGTAATTTACGTTTTTGAATTAGGGCTTATGGTAAAATAGTACGTGATGAAGGTATTACATATTTTATTCACGATAATTACTTCCCTTTTTGGGTTTGCTGGTGGCGGTGGTTCGGATAGCGATTTTGACTCTGGTGGCAGCTTTGATTTTTCTGGTGATAGCTATGGGCATGGTGGTGGTCGTAGTATCAGCGAAGCCGATCTTCCTTATTTACTTCTTGGGTTTGTACTTTCCATTATAGTTATTGTTATAGTGTTGAATATTGAGGATAAATCTAGGAGACGTAAGAATCGTAAGGAAATGCTCGAGCTTAGGCAAAAATATAGTGCCTCAGATCAGAACAATACTGATCAGGAAAAATGGATACATACGGAGGCGGAGCGAATCTTTAAACAATATCAGCAAGATTGGTCGGACTATAACTTGGATAGTATTCGAAGCTATACAACCGATAGGTATTTTCAGCACGCGTGTTTGATGCTCGAAGCTATTGACCAAATGAATCGGAGGAATATTGTTAGTGATTTGTCAGTTGCAAAAACAACTTTAAATACGCAGGTTAATAGTGAGACAAAGTTACCTGCAGTGGTACAGTTAATATTTTGTTTTAATGGCACTGATGGATTGGTGGCAGTGGATACGAAAAAGAAGATTTTTAGCAATTATGCTCGTGGCATGATGGAATATTGGAACTTTGTGTATGATGGTGGATCCTTGAAACTAGATGGTATCACTCAATCGACGGAGTCTACGCCGCATTTGGTTGAGAGTATTGCTGAATTTGCAAAAGAAAATAATCTATTCTATAGTGCGGACTGGGGGAGGTTGGCGCTTCCAACTAAAGGTTTGATTTTTGACAACCATGACGTGTTGGCAGATGCTGATGTGAACAATCATGTGATAGGGAAGTGGAACAATTGTTTGGTTCAAATCTATACATATTCACCATGGCCGAGTGATCCAAATTTGTATTATATTGTTGGTCAGATAATTGTGCCAAAGACATATGAGGGAGTAATTGTGGAATCTAAGAAGGCTAAGCTTAGAGTAACAAGGCCAAAAAATTATGATAAATATGATATGGAGTGGGGAGAGTTTACTCGTCGATATAAAGTTTATGCAGCTAGCAAGGATGCTTTGCCGGCATTCGAACTACTCGATCCGGCCTTCATGGAAAAACTATATGAGAGGAATTTGTCTTATAATTTGGAAGTAAAAGATAATTGCATTTATATTTTTGCAAAAGTTAGGAATGCGAAAAAAGAAGATTATGCCGAGCTTCTGAATGTGCTTTCGGAAGCGTTTGGCAAACTAAAGATGTAGGGTATATAATAATAGTATGAAGAACGAAATAGAAGCTCAGTTTTTGGATATTAAAAAAGATGAAGTTCGCTCCAAACTGAAAGAAATTGGTGCGAAACTAGTGAAGCCAGAGATTTTGATGAGGCGGACAATTTTTGATACCGGTTTACACTCTTTCGCACGTGTGCGCGATGAGGGTGGCAAGATCGTAATGACTTATAAAAATGTTAGTGATGATCATTCCATTCTTGGGACCAAGGAAGTGAATGTCGAGGTGGGGGATTATAATGATGCGATTTTGTTTCTTGAAGGATGTGGGCTTAGAATTAAGGCGCGGCAGGAAACTTTGCGTGAAATATGGGTATATGGCGACGTGGAGATTTGCATTGATACTTGGCCGTGGATTCCGACTTTCATAGAGATAGAGGGGCCGAGCGAGGAGTTAGTTTGGGAAACTGCAAGGAAACTTGGTCTTAAAAAATCTCAGGCGAAATTTGGCTCGGTCGATACAACTTACCAGCATTACTATGGGGTTGATCCTGAAGTAATTAATTACGATACGCCGGAAATATTATTCAATATGGACCCACCAGTATGGACAAAAAAGAAAAAGCAATAATTGAATTAGAAAAATATTATTTCAAGGTGAAGATCGAGCCTCGTATTGCTGCTCCGGATATGGCTGATATGATCGGAGTATTGATTGGTTTGAAACCGGCTATGATGGGGGATTTTGTCGAGAAGGAATACGAAAAGTTGAAGATCAGTGATTTTGATAGATTACTTAGGAATCTTGGGCTTAAGGCGGTTTATTTTAGGCATAGTTTTAATTACGGCGACGAAATGGTGTCATATGAGTATTTTTGTATTTCCAAAAAACGTAGACTCGCCAAACGGACCAAGAAAGCTTTTGAAAAACTCTGGTCTTTGCTGGATGAAAATGGGGAAACATCGTACAGGAAGAAATGGATGAAAATAACTAAGAAAATAGGAAAACTATTAGGGTATCCGAAGACTGCGGTTCTAGATTTCGTGAGGGATACTGATGTAGAAAATGAGGAAAGAAGGGCGCGGATGGAGAGGAATAGATATTATGCGCATAGTGCTGAACATGAAGAAGAAGAGTTTAAGGCCTATGACCTAGTGCTAAATAAAGCTATTTCGCTTTATGCTCCGAAAACTGCGGAGGTTTTGACTAAGAATCCAAAAAAGCGGTGGTTAGATTAGATTATAGGATATAATAAAGCTATGAAAATTATACTTGCAAGACACGGTGCGACAGAGTGGAATACTGATGGGCGGTTGATGGGGCGAAGAGATGTAGTACTGAGCGAACTTGGGCGGGAGCAGGCGGAGGCTTTGAGGCAAAAATTGGCTGGCGTAGAGTTTGATTGTTGTTTTTCGTCGCCACTGACCCGGGCGAAGGAAACGGCGGAAATTGTCTGCGATGGTAGATGTGAGATTTTTTACGATCAAAATTTGATGGAGCAGTATGGCGGAGAATTTGAGGGAATGGTAGTGAATGATTGGGAGTTATATAGGAATAGTGAGACGGTTGAATCTGGCGCAGACATCTTAAGTAGGGCAGCGGCGTTTTTGGAAATGGTAAAAAAACAGGATTATAATTGTGTGTTGGTTGTGAGCCACAGTGGTCTACTTATCAATTTGCGACATTTGATTCTGGGTAGAACTGGCGAGATAAATTATGGCGAATGGCATTTATCGAATTGCGAATATGCCGTGTTTGAAATATAGTTAGTTGTTATATTTTCTAGGCGAGATGACCGCGTCGGAGGGTGAGAACTTTGTCGGCGCGTTTTGCAACTTGGCGTGAGTGCGTGACGATGATGACAATTTTGTTGTCTTTATGCGCGAGATCACGGAAGATATCAATGATTATATCTTCGGTATCTTCGTCAAGATTGCCGGTTGGCTCGTCGGCCATGATGATTGGGGAATTAGAAGCAAGGGCGCGGGCGATGGCGACGCGTTGCTGCTGGCCGCCGGAGAGTCGGCCGACAAGACGTTTCCCTTCTTCGGCGGTGATGCCGACGCTGGCTAAGTATTTGTTAGGATCGAGTTTGCGCTTGATGGAGAGCCAGCTCCGCTTCAACATATTTTTAAACATTTTTTACCTTTCTTTTGATTGCCTCTATTATGCAGCGCGAGGCTTAAAGAAAGCTTAAAAATGTTTTCAGTTTTTGTTTGTCATGTTTAATCTTTTGGCGATTTTTTCACATTCTTGGTAGACTTTTTGCTCGTCGATGGTGAGGAGTTTTTTGTCTTCCATAAGGACATCACCATTTACTATGACTGTTTTTACTTCGGAGCCGTTGGCGCTATAGCAGAGGGCACTGATGAGATTGTTCTCTGGGACAAATTCTGGGGTATTTAAGTCTAGTATGATTATGTCTGCGAGTGCACCTTCTTTGATTACACCGAGCTGGTCTTCCAATCCTAAGGCTTTAGCGCCATTTATGGTTGCGAATTTTAGGACGTCTTCGGCGTCGATACATTTGGCTTTTTTCTCGGCGCCTTTATAGACCAGGCTCGCAAATTGCATTTCTTGGAACATGTTTTGAGTGTTGTTGCTGCCGTTGCCGTCAGTGCCGAGGCAAATGTTAAGGCCGGCGTCTTGGAATTTTTTGGCTGGGGCAAAGCCGTTACCCAGTTTCATGTTGCTGCGTGGGTTAAGAGCGACGCTGACGTTATTCTCTTTTAGAATTTTAATATCGTCGTCGGTTGCTTTGACAAGGTGGGCGGCGATGGTTGGCAAATCAAATAGCCCGGAGTCTGCTACGAATTTAACTGGTGTGATGCCATTGTTGTTTGATGCGATAGTTTCCATTTCGGCTTCGCTCTCGGAAATATGGATTGTTGCCATGAGACCATTTTCCTGGCCGATTTTTTTGATTTCTTTTAAGAGGCTTTCGGGGCAAGAGTATGGTGCATGTGGCCCTAAGGCGAACCGCAACCTGTCGCAATCGTTATTTAATTTTGCATCGGTCATAAATTCGTTAATTCTACGCCAAGCTTCCTGGTCGGAAGCTTCACCTACTAGGCCACGGCTTAGGATAGCACGGATGCCACTTTCGCGTACGGCCCCTGATGCGGCGGCTTCGGGGCCGGTCTTTTTGCCTTTGATGCTACTTCTGATATGCATATCCACAAAACAAGTTGTGCCGGTTTTGATCATTTCGATGATGGCGAGAAGTGAGGTCCAGTAACAATCTTCTGCAGTTATTTCGTCTTCGACCACCTCTACGCTGTGAAGCCAATCAAAAAATTCAAGGTCGTCGGCATAATTTTTGAAGATGCTCATGTAGGCATGAGTGTGTGCGT
Organism: Candidatus Saccharimonadota bacterium; assembly: GCA_017515105.1. Lineage (GTDB taxonomy): Bacteria > Patescibacteriota > Saccharimonadia > Saccharimonadales > Saccharimonadaceae > Nanosyncoccus. The sequence goes on along the minus strand of JAFWHO010000001.1, from coordinate 8,863 downwards.
TGATCAGGCCTGGCATCACGAGAGAGCTTGAGGCGTCGATAACTTTGTCAAAATCGGCTTCTTGTGGTTGGTTGCTACTTGGAAGAATTTTGCTGATGCGTCTATCTTCTATAATGATATTCCCGGTTGAAATTGTGAAATCGTCATTTTCTGGTAGCAAGATTTTGCCATTCTTGATTAGTAGTTTCATTTTTTCTCCAAACATATGATTTTTATAAATAAACTTGTATATTATTATATAATAATAATATGATTATTCCTAAAAGCCAGAGGCGAAACATCGTTCGAGGGGTGTCTTTTGGAATAATAATGCTGGTTATTGCTGTTATTATTTTTAACCGTTCGTTTATCTATGATTGGTGGCGCGGTATTACGTATGCTCCTTCGGAGGAAATGTCGCGGATCCGCTCTTCTTTGAACTTGACCGGTGAGGGGGAGTTTATCTTCAATTCAGTTCAGCCGAGCTTGATTGGTGGGGCGGAATTTAATGCGAATTGCCGTTCTGACACAGATACTGAAATTGCAGTTTTAGGGTGTTTTACTGGTGATAGTGTTTTTGTGTACGATGTTCAGTCAGATGAGCTGGATGGGATTAAGGAGCTTACGACTGCGCACGAATTGTTGCACGCTGTATGGGCGAGATTAGATAGTGGCGAAAAGACCAAAATAAATAGTTCTTTAAGGAAGGTCCTTGAAAGCAATTCTAGTTACCTAGATGATGAGATGAAAAACTACAACGAAAATCAACGGCAGGAAGAATTGTATGTAAGGGCGGGTACGGAAGTGAAGGATTTGCCGAGTGATCTTGAAGAGCATTATGCAAGGTATTTCAAAGACCAGGACGCTGTGGTGCATTTTTATGATAAATATATCGGGGTGTTTAGGGAACTTGAAGCTAGTCGGGAACAGACTAGAGTGCAGATGGAAGAAATAGATAATATCATTCATCAAAAAAATGATGAATATGGTGTCGGGGTAGAGCAGCTAAATGAGGAGATTAACAAGTTTAATAAATGCGCTGAAACCGTCGGGTGTTTTAGTTCGCAGTGGGCTTTTGACGTGGAGCGGGCGGCTTTGGTGAGAGAACAGGAGAGTTTGAAGGCGCTATATAACGAGATTGATGGTTTGATTTCGCAATATAATCAGCTGGTCGAAAAATATAATAATGATGTGACTATGATTAATAAGTTAAATAGTCAGATTAATTCAAATAGTAAGATTGAGGATATTAATGAATAGTGCTTTTTATGATTTGAGGTGGGACGAGGGGGGTCCCAAAGGTTGAGCCTAAAAAGCAGTAATTATAAAATGCGGAGGATGGGGGTTCTAACGGCGTTTTTTGTTGGTGTGGTTATTTGGTTGGTGGCGAATCCTGCGAGCTACGAATCATTATTTACGAGAGTTGAAAATACTGGAGCCGAGAGTGCGATAGAGAATACTGAGCCGAATGGGGTTGAGCCTGGCGTGGCGAGTGACGGTACGGAATTGGCATCTTCGGTGCTGGAAAAACTTGAGGTGAAAGGGCGGGCGCCGAAGGCTGGCTACAAGAGGGAAGAGTTTTACTCTGGCTGGCCAAATGTGGATGGGTGTTCTTTGCGTCAAAGAATCATAAAAAGGGAATTGGGCGATTCGGTGGTGCTCGATGGCTGTAATGTGGTGGCGGGGGAATATGATGAGCCTTATACTGGTGAGCACAAAGTTTATTTCCAGAAAGAAGATGTTAGTAAGATACAGATTGACCATGTGGTGGCGCTTTCGGATGCTTGGCAAAAAGGTGCGCAGTATTTTGATAAAACCGTGCGGTACAGTATCGCGACGGATCCATTAAATCTCTTGGCGGTTGATGGTTCTGCTAACAAGCAGAAATCGGATGGTGATGCAGCAACGTGGCTACCTAGCAACAAAAAGTTTCGTTGCCAATATGTTGCGAGACAAATATCGGTGAAGTTTAAATATAGTTTGTGGGTGACGGATGCGGAAAAGCAGGCGATGAAAAATGTTTTATTGAATTGTCCAAATGAGCCAAGTGTTGGTATATAATATATATAAGAAAAATTTGGAGGTTAATATGAAAAAATATGTGTGGTGGAGTTCAATTGTTGCAATTATTCTGATAGTGGGTGCTTTCCTGCTTGGTAGATTTGTTTTTCCGGAGGGGAAGTTGGCTACTTTGCCGAAGCCCGAGATTGCTGAAGGTCAGCGTGGGGAACTAGGGATTGATAAAAATGTAAATGAAGAAACGATTGATTCATATTTGGGTAGAAGCGATGCGGTATATCGCGATATGAGAATGCTTGTTGATCCAGGTAATTACGAAGCTGTGGGTGGCGATTCGATGTTGTCTGGTTTCGTAAATGGATTTACTGTCGTGCCGTTCCCTTATGTCGCAAATGTGAGCGGATTGCCTGAAGAAGTTGGAAATACTTATACGGGAACTACGCTGTTCCGTCAGCATTCGGATGGTTCCATAACTCCTAACTATGAAGAATCTATGGATATCTTGGAGGCACTTTTCCCGAAGGATAAGGTGATTTTCTTGATGTGTGGCGGCGGTGGATATGCTGGGATGATGAAAAATCTATTGGTGACGCTTGGTTGGGACGAAACGAAGATTTATGATGTGGGCGGGTATTGGTTCTATAACGGCAATAATAATGTTGAGGTGAAGCGAACCAACGGTAATAACGAGATTGTGTATGATTTTTACAAAGTACCAATGTACAATATTGATTTTAGTTCGTTGACGGAGATCCGGTAGTGGGCGACAAGGCAAAAAAAGAAACTCCGACTAAAGAAACTTCGGCTAAGGAAGTAGAAGGAAAAAAGCGAGTAGAGAAGCAGGTGACCATCAGGCAGAAAATGGCTCAGCTGAAGATTTGGCATTTAGTCGTGCTTTTGATTGTGATAGTGGGGGGAACTTTGCTATTTGTTGGCGCTGCGGCAGGATGGTTTGGCAGGGAGAAGGTAGTATTGGATACGAATTATGAATGTGGCGATAAGTGCGATTCTGTTATGATAGACATCGGTGTATCTGAATATAATAAATTGATCGACGAAAAAAAATCGTTTATTGTATTTGTGGATCAAAATGGTTGCCATACGGCGGAAAGACTAAAAGGGTTTTTGGATGAGTATACTGAGGGGACCGATGTTAAAGTTTATCGTTTGATGTTTAGCGATTTAAAAGAGTCTTCGCTATATAATTATGTGAAGTATTATCCTTCGGTTGCCTTAGTATCTAAGGGTAAGCCGGTGGTGTGGCTTAGGGCTGATGAAGACGAGGATGCGGATAAATACAACGATTACGATAGTTTTGTGAGGTGGCTGAAGGATTATTTGTATTTTTAGTAAAAAATGGTGTTAAAAAAACATTGGGTTGTGGAAAACTTTGCTTTTTTTGTGGAAAAAAACTTGACATACCCATAATGCTAATGTATTATGAAAATGTTAAAGGTTATACATTTAACAATAATAAAAACTAATTTCCACAAAAAAGAGTGGAAGGAGAAAAATATGAAAAAATCATTAATTGCAACAGGTGCAGCTTCGATAGCTCTTGCTGCTATGCCGATGGCTGCTACTTTTGCTGGTACTTCGACGGTGACAGATACACTCAACGTCAATATTCCAGCTTCGTGTACTCTCAGGAATAGTCTCACCCAAGGTGAAGCTACTTCGACTGAGAACGTGTACAACGTTACTATGAAGAATGGTCAGTTCCGTAACGATATTGGTCAGAGTGATGCAGATGGGGGTAGTCATGATAGTACTATCGTTGTGAACTGTAACGTTCAGAGCGGTTCGTCTGCTGAGTGGTCACTTGCTGCCGCTGGTAAAGAAGGTGCTACTACTTTGTCTGGTTCTGCTGGCTCGATTAGCACTGCTGTTCATGGTGCTAGTGATACCAACTCTAGCTGGGCATTCAAAACGGCTGCGAATGGTGTAGATTATGCTCAAGGTTATGCTTCCGATACCTTTGCGCCGGTTCCTGCTAGTGCGACTATCGCAACCGGTACTGGTAATGCTACGTTTACTATGACTTACCAGGTTTACATTAGCACAACTCAGCCAACTGGTACATACTCTGGTGGTGTGGTTTACACTTTGACTAACCCACGTGGCTAATTTGCTATTCTAAAATACAGTCCCTCTTGGGGCTGTATTTTTTTGTTGTCCTATGTTATTATCTAGAGTAAGTAAAGATGAGGTAAACATGTCTAAAGAGAAGAATAATACAATTGTCGTAAAATCGATTTGTCTTGCCATAATCGTGGTTATTATTTGTGTAGTAATTTGGCTTTTGACTCACCAGACTGAGGATCATTATACGATTTCTGAGGATGAAGCGGATACGACTTCTATGGAATGCACGAGTACGAGTCTTGAGGATGCCTTTTTTGTTTCCGAGAGAGCACAGAGGTACGAGCATTTATTGAAATTTCTCTTTAAAGACGATAGGTTGGATCAGGTGTCATATGATTATTCGAGCGTCTATAATTCGGAGAGCGCAGCGTCTGGTGCTAGTGCTGACCTCCATACAAAATTCTTTAAATTCATGGATAGCGTTAGTCTTAGCAATGTAGAATTAAATCCTAATTTTGCTCCGGTAAAGTCTAAGCTCAAGATATCACTATACTGGGATTTATCGAAGGTGTCTGGGGTTGTTGCGCCGGTGTTCTTTATGACGGAGGAAGATTATAATAGTCTGAATAATAGTGGGAGATCTGAGGTCAAGCGGATGTATGAGGATAAAGGTTTCTCTTGTACCGTTACAGATTAGTGTGATATAATTTAATAATAACTAAAGGAGGTAAATGGGAAAGAGAGTTAAGTGTCTTGCGGTAGTGGGTGCACTTTTTCTAAATCTAATGTTTGGGGTCGTTTTTGGTAGAGTTTATGCAGATTCTAATTCGATGACAATATCGCCTCCTAATCAGAGTATTATTTTGGTTCCTGGCGAGAAATATACGAATTCGCTTAATATCTTTAATGCGAATGATAGTACAAGAGACTTGAAATACGAGATAAGCGTTGGTTCATTTAGTCAAAAAAATGATAATGGTAAGGATGATTATGGAACCGTGGATCTCGTGAGTGAGTCTAGTTATAACCAGATTATGGACTGGATAACGTTTAACAAGACTAGCGGGACTGTTGCTCCGAACCAATCGGACGACGTCGTTTATACGATAGACGTGCCCAAGGATGCTCCGGCTGGTGGGCAATACGCGACAATTGTGGTTACCGATGTGACAACTAGTAGTGCGTCAGAGGGGGGTAATATTAATATTGACCAATCTTTCCAGTTCGCTTCAATTATCTATGCTGAAGTGGCGGGCGAAACAAGAGAGGAGGGGTTGATTAAGGAAAATGCAATACCGTCTTTTCTCTTGAGTGGACCACTTCAAGCGACTTCTATGGTGAGGAATAATGGCAACGTACATACTGACGCAAAGTATACTTTGCAAGTATGGCCGCTATTTAGCGATGAAGAGATTTGTACGAACGAAGAGAATCCAGAGACTAGCTTGGTGTTACCTGACACGGAAAGGTATCATGCTCAGACTTGTGAATTGCCTATGGTAGGGATCTTCAAGGCTAAGCAAACTGTGCAGATATTCGGCGAAGTATCGGTGGTAGAGAGGACTGTGATTATGTGTCCAGTCTGGCTACTATTTATTATCATTTTTGTAATTATAATGCTGATTATTTGGATTTTTGCTAAAACTAAAAGGAAGAAGAATAGCAGAGCGGCGCATCAGAATAGCGAAGAGTAGAATAGGCTTTGGATAGAAATATCGCCCGGGATTGGGCGATATTTTTTGATATGGTGGATTTGCATAAGTACTATCTTTGTATTGAGATTTTTGTGGGTTTGTGATACTTAGTTTTGCTATGAAGCGAAAAAAATCAGAGGTAGAGGACGTTATGAGGTGGTTTAAAAATGAAGTGACGTATGGCGGGGAGCCGTATGTGATTGATGCTGAGCAGGCGGCGGCGGTAGTTGATGATTCGATGAATACAGTGGTGGTGGCCAGGGCGGGGTCTGGGAAGACGAGGACGTTAGTGGCCAAAGTGGTGTATTTGGTGGCGAAGCGTGGAGTTCTCCCGGAGGAAATTTTGGCTTTTGTTTTTAATGCGAATGCTGCGAGGGAGATAAATGAAAGGCTATCTAAGATGCAGGTTAACGGGGAAATAGTTATCCCGGATGCTCGGATTGCGGTTACTTTTCATGCGTTTTCGAGGAAGATTGTGTATAGAGTGAGTGAGCGCGCGCTGAAAATTGGGGAGATTTTGGCTGATGAAAAAGAAAAATTCGTGAGGGAAATAGTGGGGATGATGGCGAGGGAGGAAAAGTGGAGAAAGATGATGAGGCTATTCATCGATGGAGCTAGTGGTGAGGATGGGGCGGTTCTTAGCGAGGAGGAACTTCTCGGGTTTTCGAAAATGATGACGACGTTTATCAACCGAGCGCAGCAGAAGTATTTAGGGGGAGAATTGACACTCGGAGAGGTCGCGAAGGAGCATCTTGGGAAAAGGAACAATTCCCTTTGCTTAGATTATGAGAATTTGAATTTTGCGGCGCTTGATGAGGGAATGCGGGACGCTATGCGGGAAGGTTTGTTCGTGAAGCTAGGGGTGGAGTGTTATCGGAGATACCACCAGACATTATTAGATGACGAGGTGAAGGAGAAAGTGTCGGGGAGACGTGGGGTCGAGTGGATTCGGGATTTTGGGACTGATTTTAATTTAATTGTGTCGTGGGCTAGCAAAATGATTATGGGTGGCGATGAGCAGATCTTGGATTTTCTTGGGGGTGTGAAATATTTGTTAATAGATGAATATCAGGATTTTTCTCAGTTGTTTTTGGCGATGGTGCTTGCTATTAGACAGGTGGCAAAGGGGGCGAAATTATTCGTAGTGGGGGACGACTGGCAGGCAATCAATAGGTTTGCGGGGTCTGACGTGGAGTATTTTCGGAATTTTGAGAAATATCTTGCCAGTGACGGTGGCTCAGGATGCGCTAGATACGAGATTACGACAAACTATAGGTGCGATAGGATGATAGTGGAGTTAGCTCGGAGATTTATGAGGAAATCCATGAAGGAAAGGGGTAATTTTAGGGCCTTTAGTAAGAAAAGTGGGAAGGTATTGGTGGTAGATCCAAGAGAAACGGAGGTGGGGTATGCTTTGGTGCCGTATGATCTGAGGGTTAGTGCAGAGGATAGGATTTTAAGAGAGGCGACGGAGCGAATGGGGTGTGCGGTGGTAAAGAAATCGATGGTGAGGTATCTTAAGACTGTTTTAATGATTGTGGCTCAGAATTTGGGAGCGAAGGAGATATTGATTTTGCATCGAAATAATGAGACGAATATTGGCGGGGCGAGCCTGGCGGGGTTTGGTGAGGGACTAAAATGGGGGTTAGATAGGTTGGGAGTGATGAGTTCAGAGATATTTGAGGAAAAAGTGAGACTTATGACAATGCATAAATCTAAGGGGTTGGAGGCGGACGTGGTGATTATTTTAGGGGCGGATGAGGGGGTAATACCGAAGTTGCATCCGGATACTATGCTTTATGGGCTGTTTGGTGAAACAGATGAGGTCGCGCTGGATGACCAAAAGAGGTTGTTTTACGTGGCGATGACGCGCGCAAAACGCCAACTATATATAATATCTGAGGGTGGTGGGTTTATGAAATACTTAGGGAAGGGTGTTAGGGCTTAGGCTGATTGTGTTTGCCGCAGTGATCGTGGTCTGGGTTGGTTTCGAGAGGGTGATGATGGTGGTGTGAGATGTGAGGAAAGATGAATTCCAGGCCGATTTTTAGAATAATAACAGAGATAATGATACCGATATGGCCTTCGATATTAACATGCCAGATAAGGGAAATAATGATAGATACTAATACGGCAAGAGAAATCAGGGTATCGTTAAAAGTTTCGGCTCCGCTGGCGAGAAGAACATCGGAATGATGCTTTTTGCCAGAGGTGCGGAGATAAATGGTAAGGGCGAGTTTTGCGAGAAAACTGACGATTACTACTATAATAGTTGGGGCATCGTAATCGATTACCTCTGATTCGATAATTCCCTCAATTGATTCTATAAGGAAATGTACCCCTGTTGCGATGATAATTATAGCGATAAGGACGGTCGTGAAGCGTTCGATCTGGTCGCGTTTTGCTGAATATTTGTCGTGACTACTGATTTTTTCGCTAATAATAACGAGAAATCCAGAGATGGAGTCGATGAAACTGTGTGTTGCATCAGAGGTGATAGCAACGGAACCAGAGAGAATGCCTACAATAATATTAAATATACCAAGTAGGAAATTGGTAATAATGAAATAATAACCGGCTCGTACGATTGATTTACTACGTTTTTTGTCCATGGTGTTATTTTAGCACGTTGGAGGGCGGTTTGTGTGAGGAATTGACCGAAAATATTGTTAATTTCGGTCATTTATTACAGGGGTGAAATTGGGGTGTGAAAAAATATTAAAAAAACTTCAAAAATAGGGTTGACGGGAAGGAAAAAGTGCGCTATAATGGTGAAAGTTTAAGCAAGTCGATATTTTCGACCTCTACAGAAGGAAATGGAAGCGAGGAAATCTTTTGAGGTCGCTAAAATGGCTTCAAATATTTCTTAAAGACTCTCCAATTAACAATTTGGAAACGATAAAGATTTTAAAGACGGAACAGCAATCATTTTTGTTTTATCAAATGTCGATTGCTAGTTAAGTCAATGCATAAAAAGGTAATTAAGGGCACTGATAGTGGATGCCTTGACAATCAATACCGATGAAGGCCGTAGAAGTCTGCGATAAGCCTCGGGGATCTGACAGCGAGAAATGATCCGGGGATTG
>JAFWHO010000004.1 GCA_017515105.1 Candidatus Saccharimonadota bacterium | reverse complement strand
CGCCCGTCAAACCATGAGAGTCACCAACACCCGAAGTCCGATTCGTCGGCCTAAGGTGGGGGAGATGATTGGGGTTAAGTCGTAACAAGGCATCCGTACGAGAACGTGTGGATGGATTACCTCCTTTCTTGAGAAGGAATTGATGCGCCTGAAAGCTTTTCGGAGCTCGCAGGTAGCAAGGTCGGTTACGGTTGTGTTAAGTAAGCTTATAACACAACAACCCTCGTTAAGAGGCGTAACATTAAGCTTTACACGAACTAACGTATGAAAATTGCACAACTAAGTTGTTAAAACAAAATCCGCCCATAAAAGGGCGGATTTTTGTTATAATTAAGACATGAATGAAACTATTACGGGCCCACTAACCGGCACTGATAGATTAGAAACCGACACTCATCCAGAAGATTTTGAAACTTTTCGACAAATACAACTATCTGAGGCGAGCGTTGATGTAGCAAAAAGCTTAACAAATATAGCACCACAGTTTTCTGAGAACGGTGGAGTCAAGTATTATATCTGTGGTTCTCTCGCGCAGAACATTCTACCCAGCGTCTCAAAGCTTCAGACTTTTCGGCAAACAAAAGATGGTGACATTATCGCATCTGAAGAGATTTCCATGACAGACGAAGCTAGAAGTTCATTTTTGTCCGGCGTCAGAAGAAAGGGGGATGATTTTGATATCGTCACAATCAGTCATACACCGGAAGAATCAGCTAAAGACAACGGATATCCTGTTTTAAATTTCGAAGCAATTAAAGAGGGGTGTTCTGACAAAAGCGCACTATCGATTATACAGGCCGAGCCAAGATTTGCTATACCAACGTATGATTTTCTAGACGACACACAGGACGAAGGAAAAGGGTTCGGAGATTATTTCTATGCCGTTGCGACATTGAAAACTGGTGAAAAAATAGCTATCGCATCGCCAGCCGCGTTAGTGGGCGGAAAAGCATATGAGCTAATGGGCTTAAGGAAAAGGATCGCGAATGGCAAAAAAGTAAAAGAAGGTAAACTCGAGAAGGACGAGAGAGATTTAACGGCTCTTTGTGAAGGCTTTGTCCAGTTTTACGGAGTTAATAACTTGGCTAAAGGAGCTATTGAAGCAATGAAAAATCGTGTTAGTAATAGTAGCTACGATGAAGATACTCGACTTTTGAAGGAAGCACAGCTTAAAGAGGTTGTGACAGAATTCAGCACGAGGCGCCAGAAATAACTCTTTTAGCCTAGCGGTTTTTGCTCTCGCGCAACTCATACATCTTTAAAACACACCAGCTTATCCGATACGAATCGTACGATTTTATTGACAAATAGTACGAACTTTGCTAGGATGAATATGAAGGAGAAGAATGGAAATAACTTTAACAGAGCTAAAAAACAACCTGGGGAAATACATCTTACTATCTAAAGAAGAGGATATTCTCGTGACTAAGAACGGCAAGATAGTCTCTAGGTTGACCGAGCCGTTTTCGGCGAGAAAGGAAAAAATGGAAAAGCAGAGAATTGCTAAGAAGTTGGTGGGCTCAATCAAGACCGACACGTACCTGTCTCTGGACGATATCAGGGAGGAAAGGCTTTCTCGAAAATGAAAGTCCTATTAGACACAAATATTATAATTGATAGCCTCCAGAGCCGCAAGGGGTTCTTGGAGGACGCTGGGCAGGTTATGCTAAGGGCCTTTGAGTATGATGGCTATCTCGTAGCAAGCAGCATAACAGATATTTTTTACCTGCACAACAGATATACTCATGACAAGAAAAAGGCCAAAGAGAGCCTCTCTGAACTCTTTGAATTATTTGGTGTTCTAGATACTACGGCCGAAGATTGCAAAAACGCACTACGCAGCGAGGTGGCAGACTATGAGGACGCAGTTATAATAGAATCAGCCAAGAGAAACAACATAGATTGCATCGTCACTCGTAACACCAAGGATTTTGTCAACTCCAAGATAAAGGCTTATAGCCCAGTAGAGTTTCTAAGGTTTTTTAATCAGTCTCGATAACCAGAGGTTTATGGTCAGAGATCAAATCCGGAAGAACACCGAAGTTTTTAACCTTCACATCGTCACTAACCAAGATATGGTCGCAGGCCACTTTGCCACCGAATTTTAGCCCGGTAAGGGTATTATCTATCTTATATTCATCTGTTAAATCCCTCAAGAAATCTAGCTCGCGCATCGCCGGGAAATCATGGATAATGTTAAGGTCTCCGCACATCACCAGGGGGCCGCCCACCTCTTTTATGAGACCAGCCACCTTTCTCATAACCTCGACAGTCACTTCATCCCCAACAGGGGTGGGTAGCCAATAGCCGTGGTGGCAAACAATGGTCACCCCATTTTTCAGCTTTGCAAATTCCAGAGTGTATCCCTCTCGTTCCATATCTTCTAGAGAGCGGAGCTCCATAACTTCGCCGTGCACCACCTCTATTCTACTATCAACGATTTCCTCACGACTCAGGATCACATTGCCTTGCATTACTTTGGTGCCAAAGGCCTCAATTTCAAAATTCGCACCCCTGATGTCGTATTCCAATCCAGAGAGCTCTTTTATCTGATCGACAGTAACAGCAAAGTTCTCTAAGAGAGTATTGTCGCACCAAACCGCCTCTTGCAGGCAAATCACATCAAACTCATTTTCCTCGAAGAATTTCTTCAGCGCCCCCTTCATCCTCCCGGTCCATGCATTTAGCTGTAATATCTTCATTTTGCCTCCTTCTTCTCACAATTATACCACGAGCATTTCGTCGGTACCCCAGAAAAAAATTTGCTCATCTCTTAAACTGTGGTACAATGAGGGTGTTACTGGAATGGGAGTAAAGCAGATTAAGGGCTAGAAAGGTGGTGATATTATGAGCTTCTTACCCTTAAACAATGGAGAACTCTTCTTCGTAGGAGAAGATGCTAAAACGGCGATTTATGAATTACTTAAAGAGAAAACTAGGAAGCTGGGGCACAAAATGTCTTTCAAAGAAGCAATTAGTGATCCGGAAATGGTACACCCAAATCAATATGCTTATTTCTTCGGCTCTTTCGATAAGGCCGCAGAGATGGCTTGGAGAGAAGTCCAAGACGCTATAGAGGACGATGACGACGAGAACAACATCGTTAAAATCCCCGCAGCAAGGCTCGAAGAAATGAGGGCGCGCCGAAAGGAAAAAGGGGAACCGGAAGAGCAAAAACAAGAGAAACCACGGCAAAGGCCGCCCCACTTCTTAAACTGGGCACAAAGGAGCAGCCCATGGGAGAAAAAAAGAAGGGCGCCAACAAAGAAGGAGCCTCCCAGTAACTCCGACCAGTCGAGAGTTAAGTATAAGAGAGAAGAAGTAATAGTGAAACTGTCAGAGTTTTACTATGCGAACGACTGTCATTTGCCATCTGTGGCAGACTGCAATATGCACTCACACGGTTTACCGTCTGACACTAAGATGCTTCAGCTCTTCGGCACCAGAGATCATTGGCTAGAAATCATCAAGGAATACGACAATCACGCCTCTAGCGAAAAATAGAATAACGCCCCATAAGGGGCGTTTTCTTATCTGTTATCACCTTCACCGTGCAACTTGTTTCTCTTGTAGCGGCTCTCTAGTTTCTTAATATTGCCCTTTGCTACCTCTGACAATGGGACACCTAAGTACCTGGCTACCCCTGCCAAATACCACAGCGTATCCCCCAATTCTTTTATAATAGATTCGCGGTCCTCCTCTGAGGCGTGACCACCTTTGTCGCGTATAATCTTTTTGATTTTATCTGCCGTTTCGCCAGCTTCGCCCACCAGACCGAGCACTTTCTCTAGGAAGCCCGGCGACTCCAAATTGATTGAAGTCTCAAACAGATCGTACTTCGCCGACTGTTTCTGGTACTTATCCAGATTCATTCTACCTCCTTTATGGTACAATTATATCACAGATGGAAGACACTAGAAATTTGGTTGATGAATACAAAGGTCTCAGCAATGAGCAGGTTTTTGATGAGCTGAGCAAGAAACGTAGCCCTCTAGAAGTTGCCATCGAGAATGTTGAACACGATTTCAACATCGGCTCCATCGTCCGCACTGCGAACTCTTTTAACGTAAAGAAGGTCCATATCATAGGCCGTAAGAAATATAACCGCCGTGGCGCCATGTGCACCGACAAATATCTCGAAATCGTCCACCATTCAAGTTTAGAGGACTTCCTGAAGACCCAGGAAGACAGGGAATTAGTCGCTATCGAGAACAATACCCCTCGCGCTAAGGAGCTCCACGGGAAGAGATTCAAAGAGAACACTACCTTGATTTTTGGCTCTGAGAATAACGGCATCTCTGATGAACTCCTTGCCGCCGCCACCGACGTCCGCTTTATCGAATCATTCGGCTCCACCCGTTCTGTTAACGTTGGAGCCGCCGCTGCTATCGCGATGTATGAATACACTCGCCAGGTAATCTTGTAAGGTTAGCCTTTACATTTTACCCGATTTGGTGTAAAATAGTTACACGGCAAATTAAAATAAGGGGTAATAGCTCAGCTGATTAGAGCGCTGCCTTTGCAAGGCAGAGGTCCTGGGTTTGAGTCCCAGTTACTCCACCATTCAAGGAACCGAGCGAAAAGTAAACTTGTTTACTTTTCGAGTAAACTATTTCTTTTCTAAAATTAATATCTATATTAATTTTAGAAAAAGAGAGTTTACGAAAAGAAAGTTCACTTTCTTTTCCGAGGCGACGCCAAATGGAAGAGAATTTGCGAAGCAGATTGTCTACCATATTCGGGGTTATAGCTCAGCTGGTTAGAGCGCGTCACTGATAATGACGAGGTCTGTGGTTCAAGTCCACATAACCCCACCAAACGGTTTATAAAATTATTTTTAACTATTCCGCAATCTATAAATATCTGTTAAACCCCTCATCAAAATAGAGGGCTATTTTTATGCCATTTTTACGACAAAAACGTATCAAAAAACGCAATCTACTTCTATATTTTTGTCTGTTAAATCCCCAACAATTTGGTCCGGATTTTTATGATATAATTGCAGTAAGTAATCAAAGGCATTAAAAATGAAAAACATTGTTATAACTGGTGGTAGTGATGGCTTAGGCAAAACCCTAGCCGAAAATTTGTCAAAAGATAATAAAGTCACCATCCTTGCGACTAATGAAGCGAAGTTAAAAGATGTCGCTAGCGAAGTAGGTTGTGATTACTATGTTTGTGACGTGACTGACTACACGTCAGTTAAAATAATTACAGAAAAAATTGGCAAGATTGATGTTCTTATTAATTGTGCTGGCTTATGGATTCAAGAAGAGCTAGACGCAAACGATATTGATCGTATTGAAGCGGTGGTTAAAGTAAATCTGCTCGGCGTAATAAACTGCTCCAAGGCAGTTATTCCAGAAATGAAGAAAAATGGCGACGGGTTAATTATTAATATTAATTCTCAAGCTGGCATCAATCACAAAGCAGAGCGCGTGGTCTATAATGCTACAAAATGGGGAGTTACTGGCTTCACAAAATCCCTTCAGGATGAGCTCGCAAAATACGGCATTCGAGTCACCGATGTTATGCCGGGAATGATGAAAACCGATATGTTTAAGAAATTAAACATTGAAAAGAATATGGCTAACGGAGTCGACACTAAAGAAGTCGCTCGCTTAATTCGTTTTATTATCGATACGCCGGCAGATGTAATGATACCAGAAGTTGGTATTAAGAATATCAATAACTAATTATCGGATATATAGGCATTCAACGTGTCCCGTATTTCTTGTTCGTATTCTGTTAAAACCTGGCTTATTAAGCTCCACCAGATTATATATAACTCGGCATTTTGGCCGATTTTTTAGTAGTAAATTTCTGTTAAGTGCCTTACCATTTTTGCCTATAGTATTTATAGCAATAGTTTTTAATTCATTTTTTCAACGTCTGTGAGTACATAGCTACTATTGTATGGTGACAGCGTAAACTCATAGATCGGCATGCTATCCACCAATTCATCTAATCTTGTAGAATCAGATTCTGCAGCATTATTTAGCTCTGCAAAGATTAAGGATTCGGGACTTTTCCGATCAGAGTCACTGCGACCTGTGCTACAATCGTAATATGGTTTTTGTTGCCATAACTATATTGATCATAATAAGCATTGTCGTCATAGTTGTTTTACTCTTTTTGTTGCCGGGATTGACTGGCGCGCCATATGTCCCCACCCCAAAAACAAACGTCGAAAAGGCGCTTACTAAGCTATACCCCATAAAATCAGGCGACTTTCTAATCGATCTCGGTGCAGGCGATGGCGTAGTGCTTTATACTGCGACAAAGCACGGAGCGAGAGCGTTAGGTCTGGAAATTAATCCAGTTTTAACTTTAATTGCTAAGTGGCGCTTCCGAAAAAACCGCAGCATCACAATGAAATGCCGTAATTTTTACCACTACGATTTCCCGAAAGAAACGACGGTGGTTTATGCTTTCGCAGTGTCACTCCATATTGAAAGAATTCGACGCAAGATCGAACATGAAGCAGGGCGCCTCGGCAAGCCAATCTACTTTATTTCAAACGCCTTTGACCTAAAGGATTTAAAACCAATTAAGCGACTTGATTCGTTCTACCTATATAGAATTATCCCGCACTAGTATACCATTCTTTGATCGACCCCGAACGCTTTCTCCGTGGATTATTGATGCTTGAGCCTGCGAATAATCTTGTCGAAAGGGAATCCCTCGCCAGGGCATTTTTTTCTAATTACGGGGTTCACTTCGTTGTGGCCAATAATATGTTTCCGGTCTATCTGAAAATCATAGTTATATTTATCCTTGAGATATGCGATTATTTCTCGCATTACCATTACTGTTGCATTCAATTGCTCGTCCGTCAAATTGCCATCAAAGCTTTCGTGTTCAATCGAAAAAGAGAAATAATTGGCATTGTCATTTATAGTTCTCGCGATTTCTGAGGTCGCAAATCTATTGTAGTAATCCTTTAGAGGATCAAGCGAGGTACCATTTGCCCAAGCTGAGTCGTCTAGTCCGACCACCTGCTTTACATGACCATCTCTTCTTATGACATAGTGGCTAGAGACTCCGCTCTTCGTATCATAGAAACGTTTTATCGCAGAAGAATAAGAGTTATTGATGTGGCAAACTATTAAACTCGGAATATACCCATTTCTTCCTTCAAAACAGTTCATACTGAATCCATCGGGGTCTTTTTTATAATCATCTCGATAAAACACCTTGTCTAAAGCGCCTTTGTAGTTGCTATTATCAACTTCGATTGAAAAATTAGCTCTCAAAAAATTCTTCGTAAACAGGGATAACCCTTCATCAAACAGATCAAGAACAACAAAATAATAGTAAGCCGCCTTGGTTATATAGCTATCGTCATTCAGTTCAATAATTCGCTGGATGATTTCCAGCCGGCTCTGCTTATCAAGATAATCGACATCATATAGAATATTAAAAAGATACTTCGGGCTATCGCTGCAGAGTATTTTCTGAATAAAATCTTTATAGTTTGTGACCCGGAACGACCTCAATAGATAGTGTATATACACAAAATTGCCAGTGTCGAGGATCGCTTTGCCCATTAAATCAACCTCTTCGTTGTCTACGTAAAAGAGATATAAGAACATTTCTCTGGGGTCACCAGAAGCAAGTACTCGGTCTTTTAGCCGTTCCACTTGTCCTGTTTTACCACTGTAGTGGTAATCTAGTATTTCGTCTGTCACACCATTATTGTAGCACAAAAAGAAGGCGCATCCCTGCGCCGCAGTTTAGTAGTCCTCGTAGTAGTTTATTATTTTTTCTTTTGTCCCATCACTGGATATTCTGTCCCACTCTTTTTTATAAATACTTCGAGTAAAGTTTTTATCTAAATACTCTTTCTGGAATTTGTCTCTTCTTTCTACCAAGACAGGGTTGTTGGTCCAGAGGTTAAAAACACCGTTTTGGTTAATCCTTTTGCAAATATAATCGTAGCATCTATTAAAGTGTTCATCGAAGGTCGCTAGACCCGGATAGCTTTTGAGAGAGGTAGCCAGCTGTCTTTTCGCCAAAAGCAGAATATCAAAGTCTCTGTCAGAGTCAGAGATGCACTCCCCATAGATATTACGAGGTCTTTCTTTTCTCGAGCCTCTATGGTCTTCGATCGCTATCGCCATTGTCTCAATCTGGGGTTCAGTGAAATAATCTTTCAGTCTTTTATCGTCTCTCAAGATTTTTGCAGATTCTTTCTCGTGGTTCTCGCGATCAATATTCAGCCCGATATCGTGATAGCTCGCTGTCGTATAGGCCATGTCTTTATCCAAACCATAATAATCGGCCAGCATCATCATATTCTCAATCACATTATTGATGTGGACCATGTTATGAGAATAATACTTCTCGTACCTAGGGAAGATACGATCGGCAATGTATTGTACCAACTCTTCACTCGGATCCATTGTTTTATTATACCATTTTGATATACCATCAATAATGGCTATGCTATAATAATGATAAATAAAGTAAAGGATTAAGTATGGAACCACAGAACCAAACTGTCCCTGGACCGGTCGCTCAACCAGCTCCAGGAGAAGAGCCAAAAAAATGTAAACATACACCAATTATCATAGTTTTAGCAATACTACTTGTAGCCAGCTGTGCCTTTGGTGGTTTCGCGCTCTGGCAGAGTATGCAAAAAGACTCTGAAATCGCTAAATTAAAGGAAGAAGGACTGGCTCAAGACACTACAGTCCAAGACGACGTTACCGATTCAGGCCTAGACAAGAACATTATATCGGTTGCCGAAGCAGAAAAAATACTAACAAAGTATATAGGCGAAGGCGACGTCACAGAAGCCTTTGGTTTAAATGCTTTTTATAATACCTTTACCTCAGATTTTAATGAGCGCCAAAGGGCGTTCTTGGCTTATAGTTCAATAAGTGACAACGAAAAAGAATCTGTTAATTGCGTAGAAGAACGATATGAACACGGCGATTGTACTGGTAAGAGTATAAGTTATGACTTAATGAGCGAAAAGTATCAGTCACTGTTTGGCGATTATAGCTCCATTGAAAAAAAGAACTATGCATTTCAGGATTTCTTCTACCTAGTCTATGACGATAGCATTAATGCATACAGAGAGTTCATACTGCCTGGCGGCGGGCGTTCTTCAATTGCAGCGATTCATAAAATCTCATCGGTAAAGAAGGCTGACGATGATATGGTCGTATCTATAATTTTTGCAGAGCTAGAAACTGATGTGGATCTTGCCTCAGGAATTTGTGGCCCAACAACACTAAGCGGTGGGTTAGGTGTCACAGACGACACTCTGAACAAAATGATAGATAGCATGTCGGTTTATGAGTTTACACTGTCTCCGTATAATGGCAGCTACGTACTCACAAATATTGAGAAGACAAATTAATTAATATCGGGGCTTAAAAAGGTCATGATACACCTCCAAGAGTTTAGTCCAGAAGATGACCAGGAAAAACTAGATTTTCTTGAAGAAGCTGACCTCGAGGCGCGTGGCTTTAATATCGTTGGCGCGTTCGAAAAGGCTAGCACCGTAGAGCAGATGCGTGCCAAGATCAAAGAACTGAAGGATTCAGCAGATCATAATCCGTATGAGCGAAGGTTTTATTGGGTATTAGAAGACAACCACCCCATAGGCGTCATCACCTTGAGGCCTGCCCTCAATGAGTTTTGGCTGCACAATGCCGGCCATATCGGCATTGCCATAGATAAGCCATTTAGAGGCCACGGTTACGGCACGGAGGCATTCAAAAGAATGTGCGAAATAGCTAGTAATGAATATGGTATCAAGGAAATAATCACAATGGCACTTCCAGATAATACGACCAGCCGAAGCATGATAGAGAAATCCGGTGGCGAGTATTGGGATACGGTTGTCGCTTCCGACAGCGAAAAGCTGGCTAGATATCGGATTAAGACAAAGACATAGACTATATAGCGACACTTAGACAAACTCGCCCCATCATTATGTAGGCTTAATACAAACCAAATTATCGAAACTTAAGTGTAGCTTTATTCGCCGATATATGAAGATTATTATTAAGCCTTATCTGCTGTTCTAAGGATAGCGATTCACTTGAACTGTCTGCTAAAGTAAGTTTCGTAGCGGCTTTATCTACTTTAAAACCATCTGTGCTCGAACCGGTTTTGAGTAGGGACATGAACATAGCTCTCTCATTTGGATAGTTTTCTAGATCAATAGTCCCGTCAGGGGATTTTGTGAGCTCATTAGTATATTCTTTTAATCTTATATACCATCTGTCATAGCCGAACAACCCCGGAATACTGTCTAGATCATCTAACTCCTTTTTCGAAAAATTATAATCAGTCGAAATCTCAAAGCGAGGAAATGCTAAATTAAGATTCCTCTGTCCAAGCAATGACCTATAAGTTAGATTAGAATACTCATTCCAGTCCGGGTTACCATCTAAGGTTATATCTGCCAGGTTCCCCACATTCGAATAATCAATAGTTTCAGCACCACAACCCGCCAAGCTTATCGCGTTAGCCGCATTTGGAATTGTTGCGTTTTTAATTGGATTATTATCCAAAACTAAGTAGAAGTAAGATTGAATTTGGAAGTTAGGTATAAGACTCAACCTATTATTGCTTAGCGACAAGAAGTGAAGATTCTTTATATTGGTTAGCTCTTTCGCATCAGTGATCATATTGTTGTCTGCCAGGAAAACATCGAGTTTCGATAGCTTCGCTAGTCCGCTCAATGACGAAATAGAATTGTTAGTGACATCAAGAGACGTAAGTTCTTCGAGCCTATCAATACCATCAAGCGAAGACAGCTTATTGTCGGCAACATTAAGGAAAGTTAACCCTGAAAGGCCTTCTATTCCCTCAAGAGACTCTATCTCATTATTGTTTAACGTTAGTGACTTAACGCCACTAAGCCCGCCTATTTCTGACAAAGACTTTATTCCGCAGTTAGAGAGGACGAGTCTTCCAACAGTATTGAGGGAAGAGAGGTTGGAGAGGTTTTTGCTGCCAGAAAGATCCAAATATGCTATCCCGTCGGCGTTTAAGTATGATAAATCACCAAAGCTGTTCCCGCTAGCGTGCACATTGGCAGCTTTTATGTTATTCAAGATGGAAACATCTGTTAATCCGGAATCCATTATCCTGAGGTCATATACCGGCTTATCAAAACTAAGGTCCGTCAGCCCCTTGTTTCCGGATAGATCAAGATCATCAACCATGCCTTCGGTTTCTAGCCCTTCCAGACTCTTAATATTATTATTGCGGACCGAAAGGATCCTGAGTTTATTGAGGGAACTAAGAGGCTCGAGGCTCTCAAGACCAATTTCGTCTGCAACTAAGCCATCAAGGTTAGTAAGCTTCTCAAGGCCCTTCACGCCAACATTACCAGAAACATCGATAAGTGGATAATAGTCATCAAGTTTGTTCTCGAGACAGCTCACATCGGCAACTCGATTATAGCTTAGATCGATGCTATTTAGTTTCACATTGTCCATAGAACAGAGTACAGAAATATCCTCTACGTTATTTTTTGAGAAATAAACACCATTGAGATTGTCCAGATTTGCAAGTGGTGACAGATCAGAAATGTTATTATTTGCGATATTTAGCGAGGAAAGGCTCGAGAATGTCTCAGTAATGCTTTCCAGATCAGAGTCTGTTAAGCCACGGGAAGATAAATCTAGATATGAGACACGGTCTAATGCGTAATCGGAGATATACTCCTCTCCGTTTTCTTCGATGATATAAAAACTGAGTTTTTCTCTTATCAAGTCTCTTGCTGTTTTCGATGCGATAGAATCAATTTTCTTTGCATTGTCGAGCGAGGTTGAAATTATCCCAGAAAGTGAGGCTTCGATGTCATACTCATCATAAGAGATATAGAATACGCCATTTTTTGCGCCAGATCCGTTCCATCCCTCACCCCATGAATTCAGGACGAGATAAGCCCCATCGTGTACCGGAGTCCCTTCAACTACGACTCCTCTTTCGTCTACCTTGGCGAAGTTTTCTTTCGGGTAATTATCGTCCCAGCCAATGATAGACATGGCATGGTTTGCCCAGCATCCATCCATTGATTTTTCACAATAACGAGGAGTCTCTTGCCACCAAGGCCCGGTAGTTGAGGCATAAAGTGATCCATTTGCCACTATATGGGCTTTCACTAAATCACGAAACTCTTTCATTTCTTCATCGGTCTTACCGTCTACTACACCGGACACCTTATATACCGAAGGGAAGTCAACTGTTTTTGTAACGTATAGCGGGGTATCATTTTTTGCAAGTTGGAAATAATCCAAATTTGCATCGCTTCCACGGTGCGAAAAGCTATCTAGATTTATGCCAAAACTCGCAAATTTATCTTCAGAAATTGTGCCAATAGAGGCGGCTATATCAGCGAAACGTTGGAATGAACCACCTTGGTGCAAGGTGTCGCCCACGCCTCCATACAACAGGTCTGATGACAGGAAATCAATTTGTAACTCAGATGGATTATAATCAATTCCGCGAAGCTTGAGATGAGTTTCTAACGACGTGTTTGACGCATAATCCCAACAAAGTCCATACTCACCTTGATTACCAACGGTAATATCAATAACATCTCTAAGGTCGAATTTATCAGGGAGCGAAGTAACCACGCCCTTGTCTGTGTCTTCCTTTATCTCTTCGATCGCATCATCCGGTACCACTTCCTTACGTGGGATAACTTCGAGCTCGGCTTTTTCTTCATCGGAAAGCTCTAAATACTTTTTGTATTCTTCGGAGTAATTGTTTTCATCTTCTATCTCGGAATGGTCGCCAGCTTCTTCTTTTTCCGTGCTGAGTCCGAACTTTTCTTTTTGTTCGTCCGTTAAACCCGCCATTACTTCCGAAGGGTCATATTCTTCACTCGTGTTAGAGTTTGAAGTTATCAAAACAACACCACCAATAATAGCGGCAACACAAACAGCGGATACGATGGCGACTTTGTGAGACTTTTTGCTAGTCGGCTCAGAACCAATAATGGGCGTCTTATCGGAAATCTCATCATCATTATTCTTGGCCCCATCTATCGATTCGCCTTGTTCTTGCTTGGGCCCCTCAAAGGCTGCGGCAAGCTCATCCGCGCTTACAGGGCTTTCTTTTGTTGACTTCACAGAAGAACTATCTTTACCGCTGTCCATATATTCATATTACCATAAATTTTTACAAAAAGCATCCCGTAATGACACCGCGGCCTTTTAGCGTAAAACAGGGGCGAACTATTTACAGATCAAGAAAAAAATAGTATAATATATACAAAGGGTTCGTGCACATATAAAATTAGAAAGGGGGGTGTGTCATATATGATATACATCGTAAATGATTTGCACGGGAATAAGACTCTTACTGACGAAACTGTCAAATCAATTCGTCGGATGAGACATGGCGATATCCTGATTATCAACGGTGACGGCGCCGGGGCCAGAGGTCCCATCATGAACAACCTCATTAAGATATTTTATGAGGTGAGACGTGACGAGACTGACGAGGCGGTGTTAGTTGATACCGTTGGAACAATTATCGGCGAGCAGCCGGAATTCCCCAGGGAATGGATATACGATACAGTCCACGGGGGATTATTTCGTGCGCTCTTAGCTAAGCGTTATAAAGCTTTTGCTGATTGCCTTGACCGGGAATTGGTAGATGTCCTGGAAGAAACACTGGAACCGCTGTCGCAAGCAGCAATGATCCATGGAGTGAAGTTGGTGTATCTGCCCGGCAACGGGGAAATAACACCGAACGACTTCTCCACAGAAGTTTATACGGAGGAAGTGTCGGTTGAACCGGAAAAACGGTTCTATCAGCGGCTTCACAACGAGGGCTTCTTCAGGGAGTACGGAATAGATTATATTCCGTACATTGCTGAAATGGATGGATGTCTTCTCGTCAGCGCCAACGCGCTTGACTTGAGCATCGAGGAAGTATCCGAGTTGCTGAGGCAACACGTTTCGGAGGACGATTCGTTTAAGACTGTCATAGCCCATTATCCTCCCGAGATAGAGCCTGTTCGCGAGGCGTTCGGTTTCTGGACGCCCAACCAGACCGACGTCAAACGTTCAGATACGCTGAAGGCGATCCTGGGTGAAGTAAAGCTGGATGAAACCGCCAAATTCTATTTTGGCCACATCCATTTGGGCGCCAACGATGACAGGATGGCGGTATACCCCGCTGCTATGGGATTCGAAATGTCCGGCTATCAGTGCATCTGGGTAAAACCCGGTACAGTAGTAAGAGGACTAGCACATTTAAAATAGCTCTCATTATGGGGGCTATTTTTTAATGGCTCTTAAGAGTTTCTTTGTCTCCTTATCAACTCGATACGAATCGCAAATCTTAGAGATGGTTTTGTTGAGAGTCCATTTTGGCAGCTTACTCCTTAGAAGGTATTCCATTGTCGCCGTAGGGAACTTAACAAAACACTCTGATATAAGCCAAGCCAGCCCCATTTTTACGTAATACTCTTCGCTAGAGGATAGTTTATCAGTAGTATCGAAAATAAACTTTAGATAATCGGTTTCTACATAACAACACTTAAGAAGAACTAGCCCCACTCGTGTAGTGAATTCTTTCTTGCAACTAAGGAGTTTTTTGATTTTCCTCTCGAGGAAATCCTCTTTGTTTTTGCGTACAAGTTTACCAACGGCCGAGCAAAAGAGGTCGCAAGTGCTCCAATCGTCGATATACTTTATCTGGGTGTCAAATTCTTTTAACATCTCCTCGTAGGAGAGTCTCGCGATCAAGAATCCACGAAGGAGGACTTCCTCATAAGCCGAAGGATGGGCGGCGATAAATTCATTGATCTTTTCCGACGGGACTTTTTTTGCGCATTCCCGTATCCGTGGCACTTTGACACCCAAGACTGGGTGGCCGGTCGAGCAGATCTTCATAGTAAAATCGCGGCACTTATCATCGGCGCTTTGCTCCAGTAGTCTTTTTAGCTCTATATAGTTAGTGATCTTTTCCATATACTCTATCTCTATTATAATCCAGAAATACGATAAAGAAAAAAATTAATCCCGGCCTCCACCAAAAGGGTTTATAATACTAGTATGGCTATCGTACTAACATCTTGCGGAGTGGTGGACCCCGACTTCAAAGAACGGGTACTAAAACTATTCAACAAACCAGCAGAAGCCCTGAAGTTTCTTTATGTCACGACCGCCCTAGACGGTGAAAAGGGTAGCAAATCCTGGGTGGACACAGAATTTAAAAGCATTCTTGCGCTCGGAATCCCAGAAGAAAACATTTATGAGTACAAAATCGGTGACGAAGAGATCGACCTAAATGCTTTCGATGCCATTTACGTTATCGGTGGTAATACTTTTTATTTAATGGATAAAATTCTTGAATCTGGTTTTGATAAGCAGCTTAAGGAGGCCATTAAGGCGGGTATTCTATATATCGGGTCTAGTGCGGGCTCGATTGTCCTCGGGACAACATTAGAGCCGGCCGAAATCTTCGGAGACGAACCTGTCACCGACGAGCCAGACTATCACGGCCTTGGCATAATTGACGGGGCAATCATCCCTCACATGAACCAAAAGACCGACGCGTACAACGCGTGGCTCGACTCATGGAACAGGAAATCATACATTTTGTATGATGGAGATGGGGTCATCATTGACGATATCTAATCATCAGTCCAAGTTTTCTTTAGCCCACTTAGCAAATTGATCTATGGCGTCACCGTATTTACTCTCTTTTTCTGCTGCGTCCTTGTCGCCAATTTCGGCCAGCGTTCTTGTATCCCCATCTGGGATAAAGAAGAAATCGTGCCAACGCCCATCGTTACCGCGCGCCTCTTTCGCGATCGTACCATGGCCCTTGCCGATGAAAACAATCGGCTCCTTATTAGGTTCGCAAAATGCAAAACAGTGCTCGATCGTAGCTTTACGATTCGTCTCGTCTTTAATCATGTTCAGGAATTTCTCTACACCAAGCTGTTTATCAAAGTAGGCATTATATGGCCCTGGTAACCCGCCAAGAGCTTCGAGATAAAGGCCGGTATCGGATTTGAGACAAGGCTTACCCAGGGTATTAGCGGCGTATTTCGCAGAGAAAGCCGCCACCTCGGCGCAAGTTTTGGCCTGTATTTCATAGATTTCGAAATCAGGATCTACGATTTCGATATCAAGGCCATACTTGTCTCCCAGCACGATCTTCGCTTCGCGAGCTTTGAACTTATTAGTGGTTAAATAAACAATCTTACTCATGCCCTAATTATATCATGCAAAGCTATGCTATAATTTATCTAATGAAGAGTGAAACACGTGAGTTAGCGAGGCCAGCAAAGATTCCCAAAAACAGGAAGCCCGGGACACTACATTCGTTCTTTGCGCTCAAATTCCACGAAGGGGATGAAGACAAAGCCAAAGTCGAGGCGATCGAGAAGGCTTTAAATAAAGCTGGCATCACCATCACCCTTATGGCCCGCGACGTCGAAAAATGGGGTAAAGCAGATATCCCAGAAGGAAAGACCCTCATGACCGACTATGCTTTTCCCGCTATGCGAGAGTGCGATTGCAATATAATTGAATTTAGCGAAAAAGGCGTCGGTCTCGGCATTAACGCCGGATACTGCTATGCGATCGGAAAACCAATCTTCGTCATAGCAAAAACCGGCAGCGATATTTCGACTACCATAGCAAACCTCGCGGCCAAGGTCATCTTCTATGACACCCCGGAGGATCTAACGGAGCCATTTAAAAAGATCGTAAAGGAATTCAGCTCGCCCGAGCGTCGCGTCAACCCCGAACTACGAGAATATATCGAAAAGAACATCTTCCCAGAGTACCAGAAGAACGAACCGGCGCATAGTCTCCCCCATATCAAAAACGTCATCAAAAGAAGCTTCAAATTTGCTGATACTATCCCAGATGCGAATTACGACATCGTGTTTACCGTCGCGGCATACCATGACATTGGGCACCACATTGATGCGAAGAGACACGAGATCGTGTCCGCCGAGATGATGCAAAAAGACAAAAACCTTGAACAATTCTTTTCAAGGAGCGAATTAAAAACAATCAAAGAGGCCATAGAAGACCACAGGGCATCTTCCGACCATGAACCGAGAAGCGTCTATGGCAAAATCGTCTCAACTGCTGACAGGAATAATTCAGTGGAGTCCTGCCTATTTAGAAGTTACGACTACGGCAAGAGACGACACCCGGACTATAGCGACGAGAAACTGTTTGACCGTGCCCACAAACACCTCAGTGAAAAATTTGGCGAGAAGGGCTACGCCAAGTTCTTCTTTAAAGATGAAGAATATGAAAACTTCTTATCAGAGCTCAGAAAACTACTAGCCGACAAAGATCTGTTTATTAAAACCCAGAAAGACTACATTAAGAATCTAACTAAAAAACAGGAGCAAAAATGAGCGAAAAAGCAGAAAAAGCGCTGAGATTCTACCTCTTAGCCGCACAACTTAAAGACAGAATTAGAAGTGGTTGGGACGACGAGCATTGGAATATTTCTAAAGAGAGGCGCGAAAGCATCGCTGAGCACATCTACGGTGCATGTATTCTGGCTATCGCAATAGACTCGGAGTACAAAACGGACGTAAATATTGAGAAAGTGATAATGATGCTAGTTCTTCACGAGCTAGGGGAAGTTGAAATTGGTGACATTACCCCTTACGACGGTATTTCTCTCGCAGAGAAAACCAAGATAGAACAGGCAGCGATCGAAAGGATGCTTAAAGGGCTGGTGAAAGAGAAAGAGTACTGCGATTTGCTCCTTGAGTTTAACGAAAGGAAAACAAAAGAAGCAGTTTTCGCCTATCATTGTGACAAGTTAGAAGCAAATATCCAGGCCAAAATTTACCAAGATGCGGGCCACCAACACCCACTTGACGACCAGGAAGGGAACGTCGTCATCAAGGATAAACACGTCCAGCAGATGATTAAAGAGGGGGCAGAAACGGTGTTTGATATTTGGTATGGAGCCACCAAGTCACTATTTGAAGATGACGATAATTTCGCTGATTTGCTTGATTGTTTAAAAGAAACTAATACTCGGACGATAGATAGTCGCTAAGATACTCGTCCAAATCTAGGGCACCAAGCCACTCAATGAATTTGTCGATTTCCTCTAGCTCGAGAATTGCAGGGGTGCCGTCTTCTGACGCGCTGAACTCTTTCACCACCTCAGGAAAAACCACATTATACTTATCTATAAAGTACTTATTTGTCACGGCGTAATCATGATATAGTAGGTCTTTAAACTCACGGTACGACAAATCACGGTATCTGTCCTCATTCTTTAACAGAGCGCGAGAAAACTCATAGTCCGTAACTAGATGAAGAAAATACCCCTTGCCAAAATCAGTATTGATATCAAAATCGGGCAAACACTCCTTTAAGTTGACTTTTCCCTTGAGGAAGCTGATTACACTATCTCTAAAATCAGGCGAAGGATGATGCCGATTCTTCCCGTCGTCTTCCAAATCGGGAGAAACCGAACCGAGTATAAAGGCATCCTTATCCTTTATCTTATGGGTTTCTAGATGCTTGTTTGCTACGGCTAGATGTATTGAGATCCCGGGCATTCTTTATCCTTTCATCGTCCTAGGTTATGCTGTCAGTTTCAAGATTTTTTCTTCACCACGCGCCGCGATTACGAAATACAGGAACAATGCTACAATTGCAAAGATCGCGTCCATTATCAGGAGCCCCACAGTTTGACCGGCCAAAAACACTGTCCCGAAGGTCAGGGAAATGGTTGTAAGCACCATCCCGAGCCCGAGGAATGTCGCTACCATCACGCCGGCACTCTGCTTCACCACTACAGCGTCCGTCTCGGCGTCGAAACGCGCATATTTCAAATCAATCAGTATCCCAATCAGCTCCGTCACGAGCGGTAGCGCGATGACCCCAACTAGCACCAGCAGGGTATCAATAATCCCAAATTGAAACCGGATAGCCATCACGATCGCCCCAAGTAGAGTTACCGGCACAATTAGTAGCATCGCAGTAAGTACCTTGGTCATAATGATCTTCCTGCCACTGATCGGCATCGATTTTAACAGGTTAAAAGACTTCCTCTCAAGCGAAATCATGGTAGCTGTAATAAATGTCATCAAACTGGCGAACGCCACTAGGCCAAAGGCGACACTCGGCATAAGTGAGTGTATCTCTTCGGCGGTCAAAGGGAAATTCTCAAGAGATGTCGTGAGTGATTCCACTAGCCCATCGTAGTTAAAGCAAAGCGCCCCAGCAGCCACGATAAACAATACTAACCCCACAGCGGTATTTGTCAAAAGAACTGGCGTGTTAAAATACTTAGTTAGCTCTTTTCTCACCATTGCAGAGGTTTGGCTACGTCTTACAGATTTGTATTTTACCTCTTTATTTGCACCTCTTTTCACGATATTCATACGGTTAATGGTTTGGAAGTAAAACTTCCCAATCAAGAGAACTGCGACTACGATGATAGCTAAATTAATCGCTACAAATAACAGATACTGCCAAATGTTGAAATCCGTCGCCAGGTTCACAAATGTGGCCGCCGGATAAAAGAATTGATTTATCTTGTCGCCAGCCATCGATATCATGTGCCCATCAATATCGGAACGCGTATTTACCGCTAGAACGATCGCCGCAAAAGCAAATAAGATTATAAACGAGAAGATTACCTGCAGAATCGTTTTGTGCCTAAACCTAGCCGACAAGGCTGACGTAATAAGGCCAATCACGCAGGAAATCGCAATCGGGATTACCGGTACAAGGATTAGCATGGTGACCGAAGTTAGGTAAAAAGAGGTCCCCACCTCAGTATTTATCGCATAAGCAATAATAGCCGGCAAGAGGAAAATCATACAGTAAAGCAGTTCAAACACGTAAAGCTTAATTATCCTCGTCGACACAATCACGGAACGTTTAATTGGCATCGCAAGCAGCATGTCGTTGTCCCTTGGCTTAAACAATAAGTCCCCGCATTTATAAACGCCTTCCATGAGGATTATGGCCGCCGTTATTAGTACATATATAGATAATATAGCGGACTCGCCGCCCTCGGTTTTGAGCTCTGCGGTTATCGCGCTCGCGCTAAATAGCATCATTACACCGACAAACGCAGCCAAGAGTAGTGGCACCGTCCACCTAGATCGCTTGGTCTTACCGTGGTAGTTAAACATCTGTATCCCGCCCGACATTGACGCCTTAAGCAGGGAAAGAAACTTACTCATTTTTCTTCGAGCTCCAAGAATACCTTTTCGAGCGATTTATCACCACGGATTTCTTTCATGTCTCCTACCTTAACGATCCGCCCCTTCTTTACGATCGCTACCCTGTCGCATAGCTTCTCCGCCACATCTAAGATATGGGTAGAGAAGAAGATCGTCCCGCCCTTCTTTACGATATCTTTCATCACCTCTTTCATATCAAAAATCGCCTTCGGGTCCAGCCCTACGAACGGCTCGTCCATAATTAGAATCTTCGGCTCATGGGAAAGTGCAGCCATCAGGGCGACCTTTTGCTTCATGCCATGCGAGAATGACTTTATCTCGCTCCCTAGTTCATTTTCCATCCCAAACATCTCAGCGTAGCGCTTGATGTTCTTATCTCTGACCTCTGTTGGCACATCGTACATATCGCATACGAAATTGATAAACGAAATTGCCTTCATATCCTCATAGAGTTCAGGGTCATCAGAGATATATGCCATTTTTTTCTTGCAGTCCAGGGGCTCCTCTTTTATGGAGTGGCCATCTATCAATATGTCGCCCTTATCGAAATCTAAAATCCCACAGATAGACTTAATTAGCGTAGTCTTGCCTGCGCCATTATGCCCGATAAAGGCAAATATTTCACCCTTTTTTACCTCAAAAGACACATTATCTAGGGCCTTTTTGTCACCATATAGCTTACTTACTTTTTTAATCTTAATCATGGCCTTATTATACCACCAAAAAACAGAACAAAAAAAGGGGAATCGCCACACGATTGTGGGCGATTCCAAGGTCATACATGGATTTTGAGCAGCCTCGCAGTTTAATCTGCTCAAAACTACCTCTATTTTATCTCACGAAATGAATATTGTCAACACCTTTTTCCACATTTTGTGCATAACCATTAAAAAATCTGTTCGGGAATTATAAAAATATTAAAACATATTTTTTAGAATTAGCGTATTGACAAATAATAAGCACTATGATATAATAAGCACATACATCTTTCGAGGTGGTGTTATTAATTTAAGAATTTGGTGGGCAGAATAGGAGTTCTAGAATGTCTGGAACCAAAGCTGGCGGCATGAAAGCTGCTGCAACCAACAAAGCTAAATACGGCAAAGAATTCTATGCTCGTATCGGCAAAAAAGGTGGCCAAAATGGTCACACCGGTGGTTTCGCTGCTAACCCTGCGTTAGCTCGTATTGCTGGTGCTAAGGGCGGTCGTATTTCCCGCCGTGGTCCAGCTAAGAAAGCTGCCTAATTGAAATAATCGCATTGAGGGCAACGATATTCGCCCCCAGGCGCCTCAAATCGCGTTAGTCCACATTTCGGGCAACGCGATTTTTGGTGCACCCAATTTCTATAAGTGTCCAGCTCGCCCTCGGCAACGTCTTTATCAAAGGGAACAGCATATGCATCGGCTAGCTCTCGTGCTTTTTCCCAGGCCTCAACCTCCATCTTTAGCCTCTCGATATTCATCCCGAAAGTCTTATGGCCACTGAGAGCATGCCCCACCTCATGTAGTAGTAATAGATCAAAACTATCTGACCCCGCCTCAAACACAATAGTCCGGGGCGGGCGGAAAGCAAACTTTTTCCCAGCTACAAACTTCAGGTCCGGGTGGTCTTCCTCTAGTCGTTCAAGAATGCTTTTTCCCATTTGCGGCATGGTCTCCTTTGGTCTTCTTTGCGAGGAGAAAACAACCATATATCACTGATTCATTAGGACGCTTAGGGCGCCTCAGTTTGACGTCTAAATCTTGCGGTAAATACTTTGAATAAGATTTAAATATCTTGCCAAGTGGACCACCGAGAACAATTGTATCTGGGTGGTATTTCTTTACAATATCTGGCAAACCAAGATACACTCGCTTTGCGACATCTTGGAGTTCTTCTTTCTTCCTGATATCGGTGGCTCGGTCAATGTGGTAATACTTTTCAAGAGCACTAGCGGCGGCGATGTCCTCCCACTCGGCCTCCTTGCCAAGGTATTCATAATGTACGTGGCCAGGTTCGAACCCTTTTGATTCAGATAAAATCTGATTATGCTCTACAATGCCTCCACCAATCCCGGTCGAGAAAGTCAGAAAAATCGTCTTGCCAGGAAGGCCATGGCCTTCATAAAGAGTAGCTAAGTTGGCATCATTTTCAAAAGTTATTTTTACATCGAATAATTCATTTATAGGGGTAAAAATATCAATATCGTCCCAATTGCGATTCCCGAAATGGACTGAGTAATTTTTTTGTACAGAACCCGGTATGGCTACGACAATTGACTTGATTTTGTATTTTTGAAATGGCTTCAAAGCTTCAACCAAATCCTGGATAAAAGTTTTATATCCATGGGCGGTCTTGAACTTGAATCGCTTGATCACTCTTCCGCGTTGCGAGAATAGAGCGATCAGTGTTTTTGTGCCCCCAATGTCTACAGCTAGATACATATCTTGATTATATCATGAAATTTTGCTATAATTAGGTAAGTTTAGGCTCATTCACTGGGTTCTTGAGTAATTCTTAAAGTAGCCCCGCATAAAGGGGCATTAATGGAATCCAATGAATGGGCCTAAGGAAGGAATAATTATAATTATGGCAAAAGCCGCAAAAATTACTATGGATGATCTCCTAAAAGATAACGAGGAATCATTCAAGAAAGCAATCGCAGGGGATACTGTCCAGGGAACAGTGTTGTCTGTTAAAAAACACGAAATCTTAATCGACCTCGGCTCCCAAGGTGTTGGCCTGGTCCCACGTCGTGAGGCTTCATTTTCTAAAAATCTAAAGAAAGGTGACGAAGTCACCGCATCTGTCATCGAGGCAGAAATGGACGATGGCTATGTCCTCTTGTCACTCCGCAAGGCGGTCAAAGACAAGGGTTGGGACGAAGTATTGTCCAAGCTAGAGGATAGCGAAACGGTTGAAATTACTCCGTTTGATGCTAACCGTGGCGGGTTATTGGTTGAATACGAAGGCATTCGTGGCTTCCTACCAGTTTCCCAATTATCAGCCGAACACTACCCGAGAGTAGGTTCATCCGACAAGGAAGAAATCCTTCAAAGATTGAACTCTCTTGTAGGCAAAACCATCAAAGCACGCGTACTTGATGCTAACAAGAAAGAGAACAAACTCATCTTCTCCGAAAAAGAAGCAATTAAGGACGGTCTTGCTGCTAGATTTGCCGAGCTCAAAGTTGGCGACGTCGTCAAGGGCGTAGTTACCGGCGTAGTAGACTTTGGCGTATTCGTGAATGTTGACGGCATCGAGGGCTTGATCCACATCTCCGAAATCTCATGGGAGCGCGTCAGCAACCCATCTGACTACGTAAAGGTTGGTGATACTATCGAAGCTAAGATCATCGCTATCGACAAGGAACGCTTGTCACTTTCAATGAAGCAACTCGTCGAAGACCCATGGGTCTCAGAAGTTGAGTCTTTGAAGAAGGGTTCTAAAGTTGAAGGGACTGTCACCAGAATCACCCCATTTGGCGCATTCGTCCAAATTTCACCTGCCGTCGAGGCACTCGTTCACGTCTCCGAGCTTGGCGAGGGTTCAGATGTTGACCCAGAGAAGATCTTCACCTTAAATGAACGCAAGGAATTTAAGGTTCTAGACATCGACAAAGAGGGTCGCAAGATCTCGCTTTCAATCGCCAAGAAATAGTAAGGCAGAAAAATAGCCCCGCGGGGCTATTTTTTATTGCAACGAGCATCCGTCGTTGTGGCTAAATAATTTAAGACACAGAATAGTTAATAATTTTACTTGCAATTTTACAAAAACGGCTATATAATAAGCAAAAGCGCTTAAACTTAACCAGAAAGGTCATACAAAAAATGCAAAGCATCGACGAATTCATCGAACAATTACTAGTTGATAAGGGGATTACCAATCAGGACCCTGAAGTCAAAAAGGAGCTTGTGGAAGAAATGAAAACACGCCTCCTAGATCAGATCGACAGAGCTGCAATTATGCAGCTTCCAGATGATAAGGTTGACGAACTAACCAAAAAACTTGACGACCCAGAATTTACTAATGAAAAAATGGCTGAGTTTATGCAACAATCCGGAGTTGATTTAACTCAGGTTACAGTAGACACCATGATGAGATTCCGCGATTATTATCTAGAACCGGAGGAATAAAATGGCCGGCAATCCAAACAATCCAAACAACCCAAACAACCCAAACGATCCGAAAGATCCAAACAACGCGGCTAACAATCCGAACCCATGGCTTTTGGGCGAGGATGCGAAGAAAGCCGCAGAAGAATGGGAATCTCTGCAGCAGAATGCATATCTTTCCCCAAATTATGTTGGAGGAGATGCTAAGGCGATAATAGAAGCCTACAACCGTAACATCGAGGATCTCCCACCCGAAGAGCAAAATAAGATTGCGGAAGAGATTCGTGAAGGGTGGAACAACCGGCTCAAAGACGCTCCGGCTAATGATGGTCCCGACAAGGAAAATACACCCAATCAACCAAGCCGCATCGCAGGCATGTACCATCAACCGAACCGTATTGAAGGCATGTACGAAAATCCTAACGGTGATTACTACAAGGGCGAAGAACCTGATAGCAAGGAAAATACACCCAATCAACCAAGCCGCATCGCAGGCATGTACCATCAACCGAACCGTATTGAAGGCATGTACGAAAATCCTAACGGTGATTACTATAAGGGCGAAGAACCTGATAGCAAGGAAAATACACCCAATCAACCAAGCCGCATCGCAGGCATGTACCATCAACCGAACCGTATTGAAGGCATGTACGAAAATCCTAACGGTGATTACTACAAGGGCAACCCCAATGATCCTAATAACCCTAATAACCCCGACGGAATGCTCACTGATCTCGATAAAGATTGGGATACTACTGATAACAACGATGGCAACAACCCGGAAGGTGATGACGATTCACCAGAGAGATCGGATGAAGATATAGAAAAACAAATTGCTGACGATGAGGAAAGAATTAAGCAAATCGATGCCGAGCTCGAAAAACTGACCGGCGCCAACAATCTTATCGCTGTCGAAGCCGACACTAGCTACGATCGAGACGTTCGCGCAACCCAACTTGCCGAAGAGGAATTCGGTATTCAAACAAAAAATGCGAAATTCTTTAAGCGCCTCTGGATGAATTATTTCGAAAAGTATTACAAGACGAAATATAAGAGAGAATTCCTAACAGAGGGCCGAAAGCTCAACAGAGATGGCGAACAGATTAGCCTTGACACGATTATGGAAAGGAACATTAAGGGCGGTATTGGCCGTGTCGTTAGAAGCGTGACCGAAAACGAGATGGATTATATCCACCAAGCTTTTGGCGAGAGCCGCACGGAAGCAGACAAGGCAAAAACTGAAGCAATTCGTAACGCAATCATGAAATATGCAGAAGCAAGGGGCGACGCGGCAGACGAAAAGCAATTTACTGCCATGCTTAAAGAAGAGATGGCTAAGCTGAAGCAAGAAGGTAATTTTGACAATCCTGACTATATGAACAACTACTTCGAAGTAGCAGAGAATGCTATCAAAGTTAAGGAGTTAATGCGTGGCAAGGTATCAATGGACAAGGTCCTAGAAAAGTTTGCCGTGTATAATGCAGATGTGCGCGACTCAGAACGCTCCAAGGTCAGCCGAGGTAAAATGGATCAATTGATTGATAAATGGGAGAAGAGTAGTCTTTCGCGCTTTATCAGTCCAGAAACTGTCGCAATAGCGACAAGCGTCGTTTCGCTCTTTGCTAAATCCGGCGCGAATAGGGCTGCCAGATTGTTGATCCCAGTAGGCGGCGTTTTGGTTTCGAGCGCTCTGGCTGGTGCAAGAGAGAGAAGAAGGGTCACCAACGAACGCGAAGTAATGATGCGAAACATGGAGAAAGGCCGAAAATATGAAGACAACCCAGATGAAGCAGAATCTAGGTTTGCAAAGAAACGCGCTAAACTCGAAGAAAAAATCGCAGGCACGACTTATGGTCTAGAGTCAGCCTCAGAGCTTATCGCGAACATTAACAGCGCTATAGAGAGTGGTGATGAGGAAAAAATCATGAGAGCTTACACGGCCGCCAGGGTTCGTGTTGATTTTTCCGATTCCGAAGAAAAAGGGCTTATTGCAGCTTCATCGGAATTTAGTGAAGGCGATGATAGATACGCTTTAGATATCGCGCTCGCTGAGGCAAAACGACGTGTTGTTAAACCTGAAAACCAAGCTACACTAGCCGAGATGCGAAAAACGCTTCTTTCTAAGATCACGAAAGATGTCGACAAAGGCGACGAAGAATTCAAGCGTGTCCGTTTGCTCCAGACGCTCAAGGCATCAGGGAGGGCAGCCCTCTTTAGTGGAGCTGGCTTCTTCTTGTCTCAGGAAGGGGCTGCGTTAGTGAGCGAAAACAAGATCGGTGCCCTTGAGAAACTTGGTGTTTTCAATACTCAAAACCAGGCTAATGCTAAAGAAACCATGATAGCTTCATTGATCAAGTCTAGGAGCCCAGGCGCTATTAAAGGTATTTCTGCAGATAGAGTCGATGAGATTGAGAGCCTTAAACAACGCGGGTACAGAGGAACCAAAGTTTCTGACGAAATTATCACTACGCGCAAGACATACATTGATGGTGATCCTGCCACCTCGCCTCACGCGGCTAAGGTATTCGTGAGAGAATGGGCCAATAACGGCACCGAGGTCTACGATGGTAACGAGTTACGCGTCTCGGGTGATGGCGCTTATACTATGACCACTGCTATGCATGGTGATTCCATTGCTCCAATTAGCGGCAGAACCTTGAACTTTGAGCAACTCGTCCAACAAAACAGAATCAAAGGATTCGTCACATTGGGCGGTACACGCTTTGAATTGCAGGGTACTCCTACCGGTGATGGTCAAATATCATTCATCCAGAACGGCGTGATGACCACAACCGCTGGCGATGTCATTCAATGTGCCGGCCCGGGTGGAAGTAAGCTCTACGATTTCGTTGAAATTGGTGCAATATTCGATGAGGACCCAGCCACCGGCTTGACGGAGTTCGTGCCTATGGCTACCGGCGTGGGTGATCTAAACGGCGGTCCATTCCCAGGTATGTTCCAAGAGGCCGTAGAAGAGGCTATTGTCAAACCGGCAGTCTTTGATTTCGAGCTACCGCCACGAGAGGTTATTTACGATGGCATCATTGTTCCTGACTTGACCGCACGCGCAGGTATAGGTAATGGTACTCCTGCAACGGAAAAAACGCCTACCCAAGGTGGAGCAGACAGGCCAGTCACCCCTCCTCCAACCACTGAGCAGGAGCCGGATGCCCCCGATACTACGTCACCAGATAACGGAAACGAGCCGGATACAGATAATCAACCGGATACCGATAATCCACCAGACACAGCCACCGATACCGCCCCTCAACAAACTACCGAAGATGCGCCAGATCAAGACGATGGTCAGGCGGACGGTGAACAGGGTGAAGATGCAGGAGAAGACCAAGAAACCGAAGAAGCTAAAGAGCAAGCTAAAGCTAGAAACAGCTATATCTTCAATGTCAGCAATATTCTCCCGAACATAATCGATGAAGAAGGTATTAAAATGCTCCTGGAAACACCCGAAGAGGGTACTTATTCCGAGGATGACTACTTTGAATTCTGGAAGAGTTTAAACCCCAACCAGAGGGCTGCGATTTCGCGTAATATAAGCTTAGCCCAAAAGTCTAACGCGCCAGAAGGAAAAGGCTTCAGAGATTGGTTCTATGGAAACCCCAACGCTCAGTAGAATAACCAATAATTAGTAAATGAATTCTTTGTAAATCTAGCTTCCAAAAGCTATTTGCTTATGATATAATTAAAGCTATTACTTTAAGGAGTTATTTTAGTGAAAAAGAATTCTAAAACTAAAAAATCAAATGATTTTCCATGGTCAAAGTATTACAAAGAAGATGATATCCCGAGCCATATAGAGTATCCGGATTGTTCCATGGTTGATATGATTATGCAGTCTGCCGAGAAATGGCCAGACAACACCGCATATTATTACTACGGGCACAAAGTTTCTTACAAGAACTTCGTCCGCAAGATCGAGAAAACCGCCCGCGCTCTCAAGAATTACGGCGTTAAAGAAGGTGACCGCGTCACTATTTGTATGCCAAATACCCCAGAGGGTATCACTATGGTTTACGCTGTAAATATGGTGGGGGCCATTTGTAATATGGTGCACCCTTTGTCCTCCGAGAAAGAGCTCGAATACTACATCAAGGTCGCCGAGTCTAAATATGTCCTCGTCATTGATGCGGTATTTGATAAAATTTACAAATTGCGAGACACTGCTAGCCTTGAGCGCATCATTGTAGTCAGACCTTCAGATGGTCTCGGTTTCCTCAAGAAGAAACTCTATAATACTTTGCACGTCAAGAAAGTCAGGCTCCCGGCCAACGATAATCGCGTCGTTCTTTGGGAAGATTTCATTGCTAATTCCTATTTTTATCAAGGGAATTATCACGAGGAACGCGGTGGCGACGACCTCGCTGTGATTATGTATTCAGGCGGCACCACAGGAGCTCCAAAAGCCGTAATGCTTTCAAATCGCAATATTAACGCCGAGTCTATGTGTGACAGCGTTATGATTCGCCAAGTTGAGCCAGGCGCTACAATCCTTTCAATTCTACCTTTGTTCCACTGCTTTGGCCTTGGCGTCTGTATTCACACCCCTCTTTGTAAAGGTATGGGTTGTATCTTGATCCCAGCCTTCTCGCACAAGCAGTTTGCTGACATCATCAAGAAAAACGAGCCTAACTTCATCGTCGGCGTCCCCACCCTGTTTGAAGCCCTTATTAACACCAAATTAAAGCCCGACGACCTTAAGTCGGTCACCGCAGTAATCTGTGGCGGCGATGCACTGAACCAAACCCTACGTGACAAGGTTAACAGCTTCCTATCTGCACATGGCTCTTCAGCCAAGATTCGTGTTGGTTATGGGCTCACCGAAGGTTCAGGCGCAGTTTGTCTTTCACCCGAGAACACCTTTGCTGATAGCATTATTGGTGTTCCGTTGCCGGATATGGAATTCAAGATCGTCAAGAACGATACTTTCAAAGAACTCTCAGTAAAAGAAGAAGGTGAGATTTGTATCTCTGGACCTCTAGTGATGATGGGATATCTTGGTGACGAAGCGGAAACTGCCCAAGCTATACGTCTACACGATGACGGCAAGCTTTGGCTCCACACCGGCGATATTGGCTATCTCGGCGAGGATGGCCTCATCTACTTCGCACAGCGCCTCAAGAGAATTATTATCTCTTCCGGCTACAATATCTATCCGACCCATCTCGAATCTATCATCAACTCGCACGAGGCAGTACTTACCTCTACGGTGATCGGCATTGACCACCATTACAAAGGTCAAGTACCAAAAGCCTTCGTCGTTTTGAAGCCAGGCTACAAGCCAAGCAAGCGCCTAGAGCGCGAAATCAGGGAACTACTAGAGCGAAACGTCCCAGTTTATGCTCTCCCGGCAGCCTATGAATTCCGTGATAAGCTTCCTACTACCAAGGTAGGTAAGGTTGCTTTCCGTGAACTCGAGAAAGAAGAAAAAGGCAAACAATAACCCTGAGTAGGCAAATCAAAATGTCCGCGCCAGCGTCAACCTGGTGCGGTTTTTGCGGTCCAGCCGCAGGTTATTTATGATAATTAAGCCGCACTCTTATCTGTAACTTCAACGGTTTTTGTTTCAAAAACCGATTCTTTCTCCAGTCAGGGAAATACTGCTTCAGCATCTCTCGGGACCGCGGGAAACCAACTTTACCTTCCGGGAACATTCCAAAATCTTTGGCGGAATCGATCAGCAGATTCCAGATAAAGAACCACTCCAGCTCATCGTGATACTTTTTCTCGGCGCCAGCGTTAACGAACCTCTGATACAATCCTTCGAGTGCCGGGAAAATATCAAAAATATTGGGGCTAAACTCGCTTTTATGCAACACAGATTCCGGATTCTGATAGTATGAATACAAAGGTTCGTCCACGCAAGTATATTTATCCGTATAGAGAATTAGCGCCGACATCATCTCCATATCTTCATGAATCATCCCTTCCTTGAATTTAAAATCATGCTCTCTCCACCATTCTCGTCGGATGGCCACTTGCCACGGCCCCATCCCATATCTCACGAATCTACTTTTATAATTCTTTTCCTTTGGTGAAACAGGAGATAAATAATCTGTGTGTCCATCCGGATATATCCGTGTAGCCCCAGTCATTATGAGATCAGGCTTAGTTTTGCTAGTCGCCTGAAGTAGTTTCTCGATTGACGTTTCAGAGATTTCGTCATCCGCATCGATAAACCAAATATATTCGCCCTTGGCTTTTCCAGCCCCGAAATTCCTAACCGCCGCAGCCCCTGCTGTATTACATTGTAATACAGAAATCAGCTTCGGGTGTTTTTTCTGGTATCCTTCCAGAATCTCCAT
Source organism: Candidatus Saccharimonadota bacterium (assembly GCA_017515105.1). Lineage (GTDB taxonomy): Bacteria > Patescibacteriota > Saccharimonadia > Saccharimonadales > Saccharimonadaceae > Nanosyncoccus. The sequence continues at coordinate 267,076 of JAFWHO010000004.1, read as the reverse complement.
TGAACCGTCACTAGAATTGTTATTTACTGCGATAATCTCTCCGGAAACACCTTTAAAAGCTTGGATAACCGAGTCTAGGCAACGCCCTAAATAGCGCTCGGTGTTATAGACGGGAATAATAATCGAAAGCTTTACCATATCTGTATTATATCAAAACAACCCAACTTTTTGATGGAAAGTAGCCATTAGCGGCATCAAAATATGGTAAAATACTAATATGTTCTGGAAAGTCCTTATAGTTTTATTGATATCGATGGTTCCGCTTATCGAACTTCGTGGTGCTATTCCGGTTGCAGTGGGGATGGATTTAGGCCTTCCAGAGTGGGCAGTATTAATCATTGCCATTATTGGTAATATTATCCCAGTTCCGCTTATTTATTTCTTCGCACGTAAAGTCCTCGAATGGGGTAGTAAATGCAAATGGAAAACATTCAAAAAGTTTTGCGTTTTTTGTCTCAAAAAAGGGGAAAAGGGTGGTCAAAAACTACTCAAGAAAACAGGAAAATTCGGTACCTACTTCGCTCTATTTCTCTTTGTTGCTATCCCGATCCCGGGCACTGGCGCTTGGACTGGCACCCTGGCGGCCAGCATTCTTAAACTGGATTTCAAAAAAACCATGATCGCAATTATCGCCGGCGTCCTAGTGGCTGGATTCATCATGTTGGCCATCTCGCTAGGTTTGTTTAAAGTCCTCTTTGGAGGCTAGAGTTTGCTAAGTTAAAGTTTTTTGATAAATGAAAGGAGGCCAAAAATGGCAAAAACCAGTACCAAACCAAAAACCAAAACCAAGACCAAAAAAGGAAAGAAAGCTTATGAATCACAAGGGGTCAACGCATCCTATTGCGTAGTTTTCCTTTTAATTATTGCCCTTATCGTCGCTATTACCGTGAGCGTCGTTACTACTCAGACTTTGAAGAGCCTAGGTGGCATTGTAGGGGTTTCCAAGATCGAGGTTTTTGATCATATCGCCGACAACTACATCGAGAGTATGGATTTCACCGTAGGTGAAGACAACCAGCCAACCACCAAGAACATGACCGGGTATGGCGTCTCCGACGAAGACGGAGTCTTCTATATTACATTTGATTTCACCCCATACACCGTCGAGAGCAACAACCGCGTACCGGATGGTGAAACCCGCCATGCCATTATCTACTTCTGGAAAGACGAAGAGCGCGGCACGTATTCTCACGCCTTCTCGTATCACGATGACGCCTCGTATCACCCTGACGGCGCTTATGTCAAAATCGACGAATAGTGTAGTATAATTGATTCATGAAGAACATTGTAGAGATTAAGAATTTCCGCATGGACTTTGGGAGGAAGACAGTCATTAAAGACTTGTCATTTGAAGTGCGTGCGGGCGAGATTTTCGGGCTGCTCGGCAGCAACGGCTCCGGCAAGACTACTACTTTGAGAGCCTTGCTCGGCTTTTACACTCCCACCAGCGGGGAATTACTAATTGACGGTAAGCCATATGACCCGGAAGACGGCTCAGTCACGGTCGGATACCTACCAGAAGAACGCGGCTTGTACCGCAAGGAAAAAGTCATCGACAACCTCGTTTATTTTGGCGAACTGAAAGGCCTTAAAAACCCTAGAGAATGGGCCATTAAGTACCTAAAACGCGTTAAGCTCGACACTAAAATGGACGAGAAGCTCGAAAAATTATCCGGCGGCCAACAGCAAAAAATCCAGCTCGGCGTTACAATCATGAACGAGCCAAAGCTTCTAATCCTGGATGAACCCACCAAGGGTTTTGACCCTATGAACCGGCGCCTTCTCATGGAGATTATCGAGGAGTTGCATAAGAAAGGCACTGCAGTTATCATGATTACGCATTATATGGACGAAGTCGAGAAGCTCTGCGACCGCGCCATCCTATTGAAAGACGGTGTAGCTCACGCTTACGGCACTATTAGCGAAATCAAGAAACAACACAAAGGCAAATCCCTAGAGCAAATCTTTGTTGATGTATATGGAGGTAACGATGAGCAGTAAACAGTTTTCTACAGTTGTAAAATTTGAATTTGTACGCCAAATCAAAAAACCATCTTTTTGGATTTCGATCTTGCTGATGCCAGCTTTCATTATCGGTATGTTCCTTATATCGATGCTCGCCTCGGGTAGCAAAGACGCTGGCCCAGCCCAGATCAACGAAAACACCAAGATTGTCATCTCTGACGAGTCTGGCATTTTACCTTCCGACTCGCCATTTCTTACTAAGGAAGACAAAGAACAGGGGATCGAAATGGTTAAAAACGGTGATGCTGATCTTTACTTTTATATCCCAAGCGATTTCGAAGAAACCAAAAAGGTCGAACTCTATCATATCTCCGAAGAGCTAGACATCTTTAATACCGATGGCTCAGTCATTAAAGCAATCTTAAACCAAACCGTATCCTCGCATTTTGATGATCTAGACATCATCGCGCTCACCGGCAATTTCGATGTTGTAGACAACAAATTGACTTCCACGGGTGAGAATGCTAACGCAGTTGGCAAGATTGTGGTCCCGCTAGTTTTCTTGGTCATCTTCTTCCTCTTTATCGTCCTCTTCGGCAGCCGCTTCCTCATGACCGTAGTCGAAGAGAAAGAAAACCGCATCTCCGAGATGATCCTAACCAGCGTATCAGCCAAACACCTGATTGTCGGCAAGATTATCGCTATGATGCTACTCGGCATTATCCAAATGCTGACATTCATCATACCACTAGTTGTCGCAGTGTTTATCTATCGCGATAATCCTATGGTTAGTGGTATCCTGTCTACCGTCGAGATCAACCCGGTCAGTATTATCGAGAACGTCATCCTCTTCGTGATTTCCGTCGCCCTGGTAATTGGCCTCTGCACCTACATCGGCGCCATCACCCCGACCGCCAAGGAAGCCTCTCAGTTTATTGGCCCGATTATTATCGGCTTGGTATTTCCGCTCTACTTCATGAGCTTCTTTATGGCAGCAGAGCCAAACTTCTTAGTCCAATTCTTAACTTACTTCCCATTTTCGGCCCCAATCGCTCTGATGCTCCGCACTGCCTTTGGCACTCTTAGTACGCCTGAGTTTATCATCGGCTGCGTTGAGATCGCGATCTTAGCATACGGTATAATCTGGATTACCATCCGTACCTTCCAGAAAAACGCCATCAATTTCGGCATTGTAAAGCCGAAGCTACTCAAGAGAAAATAGTAAAAACTAAGCGCGAAAGTTGTGTCCACAACCGTGGCAATAGTAGATTTTTGTGCGCGACGTTATAGTAATAGTACAGCACGAAAAATAAGGGTAAACACAAGCGATCCGGCGAGTATGCCGAAGAAAAAAGTTAGTTAGCGAAAGCTAACTAACTCCAATCCATTCCAGTGTAATTCTAGAACTGCACTGGTTATGTTTTTATTTAATATCAAAAGTTGGTTGGGCACAAGGGGGTCAGGAGTAGGTGCTTCATTTTTATTCTTTCAAAATTATGTTATAATATACCAAAACTGTTTGAACAATGTACCTTTTAAGAGAGGGGGGATAGTATGGAACTATTGTTATTTGAAGATCGCGTGGAAACCATAAATGACGCCTTGCTTCAACAGATCGTAGTGCTTGCAGAAGATATACTCCACGAGACCATTACGAGGAGTTGGTTCTTTTACGAAGAGGGAATGGAGCACCATTATAAGACAATGGCACGCGGCGGTGGCTGGGAAGAGTCTGATGTGGGGTGGTTTAATTCGGAAAAAATAAACATCCCAGATATTGATTTACTAATATCGACCAAAAGAATCGTTCTCTGCGATTATTATTGGCAAAACTCCGGCAATCTTTACTATGAGATTTTTCGGTATTTCGCTTCAAAAGAGAATGTTATCTTTATTCTATATTCCGGGATTTCAACAAATGATGCTATTTACTCCTTGAGTGAGCTAGCAAAATATGTTCCTCATTATTGCCAACTCTTGACAGAAGTGTGGCAAAGGCCGATAGAAGCCAAATATGATCAATCACTTACCAATATCCGCTCTGAAAGAGCGATAGAACAACTGAGGGCGATCCTTCAAACGGCAAAACGAGCACCTTAGAGTCCATGCAATACTAATAGGGAGACTGTGGAAGTCTCCCTATTTTATGCCATAAACATTCTCGATTTTCGTGTTTATGCAAATATCTTATAAAAATGCGGTTGAAAATAATTCTTTATAGTGCTAAACATATCGTTGGGCTGGCTTCGGTGTTTAGTGTAGTCTAGCGCGAGCCTATGTTCGTGAGGGTGTGGAGCTTCATTAAACAGCTATTCTAGACATGCCAGAAGCTCGGAAAGGAGTGAGATGGGTGTACGATTTTCGTTATGGAGATTACAAATCACCGTAAAACTTTCTTTTCGGCGAGTATGCCGAAGAAAAAAGTTAGTTAGCGAAAGCTAACTAACCTCCATGCCATGACCAGTGTAATTCTAGAACTGCACTGGTTATGTTTTTATTCTATGATAGACAATTGGCGCTGTCAAGGGACTGGACTCGCACCGAAGGTCCGAATCCAGGCATCAAAAAAGACCCTCTTGGGTCAATGGCTCCCGGGACTGGACTCGCACCGAAGGTCCGAGTCCAGGCATCAAAAAAGACCCTCTTGGGTCAATGGCTCCCGGGACTGGACTCGAACCAGCAACCTCGAAGTTAACAGCTTCTTGCTCCACCATTGAGCTACCCGGGATTAATGTATCCCCATTATAGCATATTTTCTCAATTTGTGGTAAAATTAAACGAGATATTTATATTTTTTGTGTCACACTTGAAACAGAAAGGAGTAGGATGGAAGAAAAGACAATTCAAATCGCTGGTTCCATTACTGTTGACGAGCTTTCTAAAGCCCTCGGCCTTTCTGTTACCGAATTAATCGGCACGCTCTTCAAAAACGGTATCGTTGCTACCATCAACCAGCGCTTAGACTACGAAACCGCCAGTATCATTATCGAAGAATTAGGCTTAAAAAACGTCAAGTTGGAACGCAAAAATACTTCCACTAAGACTTCTGATTTTCATAGGGAATTATCCGATAAAGCGGTTCTTAGGCCACCGGTTGTTGCCGTAATGGGTCACGTCGACCACGGTAAAACTACCCTTCTTGACACTTTGCTAAACAAAAAGACCGTAGAGAAAGAAGCGGGTGGTATCACTCAGCACATCTCAGCTTATCAGTTAGAACACGAGGGGCGCCTCATTACTTTCTTGGATACCCCTGGGCACGAAGCCTTTGCCGCCATTCGCCAGCACGGTGCCATGCTTACCGATATCGTAGTGATCGTGGTAGCTGCCGATGATGGCGTGAAGCCGCAGACTATCGAGGCAATCAACTTTGCCAAATCTGCCAACGCCAAGATTATCGTCGCCATCAACAAGATCGACCGCGAAGGTGCCGATATTCCGCGCACTATGGCTGACCTCAGCCAAAACGGCCTTCAGCCAGAGGAATGGGGTGGTGATACTATCGTAGTACCAATCTCGGCCAAGCAGAACCAAAATCTCGATAAACTTCTCGACATGATCCTTCTTACTGCAGACATCGAGGAACTAAAAGCCGACGTCGATATCCCAGCCGAAGGTTTGGTGATTGAGTCCCATATGGAGACAGGGAAAGGCTCAGTCGTGAACCTCCTTGTCACCGGTGGCGAGCTTAAAACTGGCGAGTTCATCGTAGCCGGTTCTGCCTACGGCAAAGTGCGCACCATGCTTGATTGGCGCGGCAAGCCAAAGGGCAAAGCTACTCCATCTACCCCAGTTACCATCACTGGTTTTAAGGAACTTCCAAACTTCGGCGATAGATTTATCGAAGCCAAAGACGAAAAGTCCGCCCGTAAGATGGCGCTTTTGAACGCTCAAGCTATCGCAAACGAATCCGCTGACGCCAATGTAACCAGCTCCGATCTTCTTCGCATGATGAACGTTGCTGACAACACCAAGACCTTTAATGTTATTGTAAAAGGCGATGTGCTTGGCTCCGTCACTAGCGTCGTAGACAGTCTCCGCCTCATCGACACCAAAGGCGAAATAACCCTAAACATCGTTTCTACCGGTGTTGGCGACATCAATGAAAACGACGTCTATATGGCTGCCGGCGAAAACACCGTTGTTTATGGCTTTAATGTAAACGTACCAATCAACATCAGCAAAATGGCCGCACGCGACAATGTCCCGATTCGCACTTACAAAGTTATTTATGAACTCCTAGATGACGCCAAGCACGAGATGGAAAATCTCCTTGATGCCGAAATCGTCGAGGAAGACAAAGGTGAACTCAAGGTTCTCGGCGTCTTCCGCACCGAGAAAACCTCAATCATTGCCGGCGGCGAAGTATTGAAGGGCGACATCAAAGTTGGTTATCTAGCCCGAATCGTCCGCAATAAGAAATATCTCGGTGAGGCAGAAGTTACCAGTGTCCAAAAAGAAAAGATCGACGTAAAAGAACTAATCGCTGGTGAGACCGGAGGCTTAGCTCTTAAAACCACTCAGAAAATTGACCTTGAAGTTGGCGATCGTCTCGTCTTCTTTACTCGCGAATCCAAGAAGCGCACGCTTTAATCGCTCGACCTTCATCAAAAAAACAAAAGACACAGAGTTTCTATTTTGCTTTTCCTTTTTTGTGTTACAATAACTATAAGGAGTATTTTAAATGCAATTTGACGAGAAATTTTTAGTAGATATGGGGCTCGCGGCGATGCCAGAGAACCAAAAACAGCAATTCTTAGATTATATCCAGGAAGAGCTCGAAGTTCGCATCGGCGAACGTATCTCGAGAGGGCTTACCGAGGTCCAGCTCAACGAGTTTGATATGATTACCGACCCCGCTGAAGCCGCCAAATGGCTCGAAAAGAATCGCCCGGATTACCGCGAAATTGTTAACCGTACCATCGAAGAAATGAAAGAAGAAATTCGCGCCAACCGCAGCAAGCTCGTTGGTGCTGACGTCTAGACCTAGCCCACCCTAAGCTTTGCGAGAGGAGAAGAATGCAATTCCAAGAAGTAGAAAATGCACGCAAGCAGTACTATGCCGAAGCTCAACTTGTCTCAAAAAAACGAAAAAAAGTCACGCTCATTACCTTTCTGATTGTCTTGGCTGCCGCAGCTCTATTTTGCGCACTTAATTACGGCAACATTTCGAATACTGTTTTCCGTCAAGTATCCTATTCGCCCTTCTTTATAATTATTCCGGCCTTTTTCTTTTTGACGTTTGGCGCTATCATTTCCGCCGTCGCTGGCCGAATTGCCACGTCGGGGAGCGAAGCTACCAAAAAATACATAGCCTATAAACACGCCTACAAAGGCTATTTCATCGCCCGCCAGCTTGCCGCTATTTTCACGGATCTAGAATACGACCACCGGTTTGGCTTAAACAAAAATGTTCTAAGTAATACCAAACTAATTTACACCGGTGACCGCTACTCTTCAAACGACTTTGTGAGAGGCAAATATAAACAAGTCGGGTTCATGCAGGCAGATGTAAAAATCGAAGAAAAAGTAGAAGAAAAAGACAAAAACGGCCACACAAATACCTATTTTGAAACGATTTTTAAGGGAAGATATCTAGTTTTTGAATTCCCCAAAAAATTTGAGTTCAAGATGGTCGTATCCCACCAGGGTTATGGTCAGTGGTACACCAACCCCAAAACTGGACGCGGTCTTAATAGGATAGAAACCGAGTCGCCAGAGTTTAACAAAAAGTTCCTAGTCTACGCCGAGGATGGCTTCGAAGCATTTTATATTTTGGACCCAGCTTTTCTAGATAATCTCGAGAAGCTCGGTCAAAAATACGGCGATCAATTAGCGCTTTATTTCTCGGATAACCAAATGATAATTGGGTTAAACGACGGCGGTGATGCGTTCGAGCCGCCCGATGCTTCTCAGCCAATCAACGAACAAACCGAAAACGCCAAAGTCACCGGAGAAATGAAACTCATCACCGAGCTAGTAGACAGCCTCAAGCTAGATAGATAGCATAAATAATAGGGGACATAGAAGCAACACCATGTTATAATATAGGGGTAGTGTTGGTTTTGCTCTGGAGCTTAGAATACTCTAGAGAGTTCTTTTATAAGGAGGTGGTTTTTATGAGAGGCTTAAATGAGTGGGAAATGCGTGAACTCCGAATGAATTATATAATAAGCGGCCACAAATTACTTACTGAGACGAATAGGGTAAAGACCGATTGTGCCATCAATATACGCATTAGACATCCAGCCGCAAATATTCAAAAAACGATTTCTAGCGTGTCCTTTTATGTTAATATTGGCCGGTTCTGTCGATTCAGCCTAAAGACCGATGAAGACGATCCTTTTTGGGTGGAAATCGTTACAGACTCCGAACAAGTAGCATCCGACCTGGCGAAAAGATTCGATGGTTCGGTAAAAAAGGTTGCTGGTGATATTCTTTATCACATAGAAGAGTTACCCGATGATACGTCACTTTACGAAATGATTCTGTATTTAAACCAGCTTGACGACATTCTCGTCATCTACGACGTTTTAATCATAGAAAGTTCAAGCATTAAGTATGGTAAACTACAGTAAAACCAACACAAAAGGCGCTTTAAGGCGCCTTTTTATTTCTTGTATCCGTTTAGGAATGCTTTCGCGTCCATTGCTTTGCGCCCCTCAGGCTGCAATCTGTCGATAGCCACCTCGCGCCCGTCAGCACAGGGGATCGTAAGTACCGCCTTTTCACCCTGCTCCAGTACATGCGCCTCTAAAATGATACAATTTAAGCCGTAGAACTCATATTTTGGTTTCGGGAACCCCTGATGAGCCACGATTTTCCGAAAAGTCTGCTCCGCCGTATCTGTTTCTGGAGTGAGCACCCCCATAGATTTTTCCATTTTCCCACAAAATGTTGCTTTGGAGTCGTCTTGTAAAACTGGATTTGGCAAATTATTAAGATTTGCCACTATCCATTCTGCCCCTGATTCCGCTAATGCTTTGTAAATATCACTTTTACAAATTGGGAGACCTTGGAGCGTGGTTTGATGGTAAATCGGCCCCGCATCCATCTCGGGAGCAAGCTTCATTACGGATACAGAGAAATCTGAATCACCAGCTAAAATCGCTGATTCAATTGGGGATGCACCCCTGTATGCAGGAAGTAGGGAAGGATGAATATTGAGGATCCCTTCAGGTTCAAATAGTTCTAATACGTCCTTTTTTATAATAATGCCAAACGATGCAAGCACCCCAAAAGCATCCGGATTCTCTAGTTTTAACTCTTTGACCTTCTCTAGATCATCCTTAGTGCGGGCATGAAAAATCACCTGGCACTCTCGCTCTAGAACTGCTAATGCATATTCCGCAAGCAGACCATTGCCGAAGAAAATTACCTTATTTTTCACCCCAGAGTTTCTCATTTCCATCGATTTTCTTATCGTAATCCACCGGTATTAGGTCGCCCTTATCGTCCATCTCGTAAAATGCGTCTTTTACACCCTTGATGTGATCGATAAAGAGAATACCGTTCAAATGGTCAATTTCGTGTAAAAGTGTCCGCGCCAGTTCATCAGTCGCCTTAATGCGTACCTCTGTGCCATCTTCGAGCTTCGCCTTGACTTTAACTTTTGTGGCTCTAGGTACCATCCCGTAAATTGAAGGGACCGATAGACAGCCCTCGTAGTCGGACTTGATTTTGCCTTCGGCACGAATCACCTCTGGATTTATCAAAGCGGTAAATGAAGCATTGTTCTTATTCTCCATATCGTCTCTGATAATAATGATTCGTTTAAGAACCCCCATCTGAGGTGCAGCCATCGCTGCCGATAGCTCATAAGGGTGCTCCTTCTCCCAATCCAACGACAATTTTCGCATCTCAGAAATAATATCACGAACTTCGTCATCTATTTCGTGAACCTTCTCTGACTTCTCCCTGAGGCGCGCATCTGGCGTGGTAATTATTTTCATAAGCCCATTATACCACAAGATAGGGGTAGAGGGAAGAGCCCCCCAGAACTGATGGTCGGTTGTATTTTTGCGGTGACATTGTTACAATAAAAATAGAAAAGCCCTTCCAGGGAGAGCTTTTCCAAATCGGGTTGTCTACTAGGTTCTACCTAGTAGATTTTTTACTTCGGCGATTTCTTAGCCTTCGAAGAATAATGCATAGAAGATTAATTTCTATGGTCATTTCATTACTCCTTTCCGGTAATCTAATGCCTGGCCATCGTTTAATGATCACCTCACACATCACAAATATTACTATTTATGAATAGGCCCACTAAACACCGAAGCCAACCCGCCCCTATTAATACATAGATCAAAACAGAAAACAACCCCGAAATAATAAAAAGCTTGCATGAGCGCTTTATTTAGCGTGACCACAATTCTAGCTATCCTTGCTCGTTATAAGAGACAGTAAAAACCGAACCCCTCCTAGACCACAATCAGCTCTGCCGAGTCTAGCTTGTAATCTTTCATCGCGACACTTTTAATCGCCGGATCTTCGTAAGTACTATAGTAGTAAGTCTGTGTTGCTGTAGAGTATCCACCGGTGTAAACCGTTTTTTCAAACTTACCATCCGCCATCGCGGCCGCACCGTCAATCATCGCCACCCCTGTCAAAGTATGGAATAAACGCGATACATTTGACGCTTCATCAGATTGCACTGGGTAATGCGTATTGAGATAAGCCACCCTCACAAAGCGCGACGGGGAATAATAATCACCAGGAAGCCCGCGCATCAGAGAACCGCTTCCGAACGCTGTCATCTTGGCCTTGTCCCATTTCACCTCTTTTGGCATCTGAGGGAATAAATTCATATAATTCCTTAGATTCTCCTTATGCCACCCGTATCCAGGCTGATTGGTTAAAATATCCACATCATTTTTAAAGATTTCCATTCCAGAGGCAGTATACTCTACTACGATTGATCTCTTAGCATCCCCAATTAACCAGTGGAGCTCAGATACCGGGTACTGATCATTGATGGGCTTTGCCACAATCGTGACCTCAGGGAGTACCTTCTCAACCTCGTCAACGGAAGTAAAATTCAAAGCTACCCATAGAGGAAACTCATAGGCCGCCACATTGATTTTACCGTCCACGGCATCTTTGGCATAATCAGCGTAACCAGGGAAGTTAAGCCCTGCAATCGCTAGCCCATGCTCATTTGCGCAGTCAAAATACAGAGGTACGTTCTCCGCGACGATCCCCATACCAATCAGTGCTGGTGAATTCGCCATCTCACCAAGAAACGCCGATTTATATTTGTAGCCTCGCGGCGTAATGACCACTTTTTGCCCATAACCTACCGACCAATCCAAATTACGCCCAAAATACATATTCTGAGACCCATCGCTAAACCGCACGCCTGTACACATATATTCCTCCTTAATGCTTACGTTTATTTAATCAAATTATAACACGTTTTTTAAGCACGAACGTCTTGTCAGATGCCCAAAAAATCCATATAATTTTGCCATGCAAACCAGTGGGTTAACAGATAAAAACATGGCAGACAAACGATTTCGCAAAACTGAATATGCTATATTTTTTGCTTACTACAAACTAAAAAGCTACCCCAGCGCCAAGAAGATTGCTAAAACCGCCAAGATTTCTCGCTCCACCCTCTATCGTCACCACAAAAAAGTTCAAGCTATCTCTGTTGACTACGAAAAATACCTGCTCCATGACTACACTAAAACTATCAACAAACTGATTAAAAAAGGCGTCGGAATAAGGGTGATTTACCTCCGCACCTTGGTTTTTATTATGGCGCACAGGCGCGTTTTTAGAGCTCTGTTTAAAGAAGACCGCAAAGAGGTGGTTAAAAGCATGGTTGGCCTTTTGAAGGTTAGGATTATCGTTAAAGAGTGGCGTCTCTCTGGTAATCTAGACAAAATGTATATTATCTACACCAACGAAGTGCTTGCTATTATCGAGTTTTGGAGCCAACAGAACTTCACCGACAAATCTCTCGATCGTACTCTGAATGATATCTTATACCTTACTAAAATCTCCAGGAAAAAACTTTTACCTCTTAAATAATCGCCCGCATTCGTTCTAAAGTAGACCTGGCGGGTCCAAAGTAATTTTGAAATTCTTATCTAACCCATCGCACACCTCGATTAGAGCCTTCCTCGATCGGCTCCTCACCACAATTTGCCACGAATACCCCTTACTCGTCCGCTCGTGAAATGACGGTTGGGGTGGGGAAACGATAAACCTCTTGTCGCGCTTTAGCTGTGCCGCCAACCCTTGGATCTTTTTGATTGCCAGCGCCTCTGTTTTAAGCGCGATTTCTAACTTCATCACGAATCTAAATGGTGGAAAGCCTGATTTTTGCCTTCTCTCCACAGTATACTCATAAAAACCCAAATAATCCTCATCTGTTGCAAACTTTATAACTGGATGATCTGGCCGAAAAGTTTGGATGAACACCTCAGCCTTATCGATATGCCCCCTCCCGACCCGGCCAATCACCTGAGTCAGCAGCTGAAACGAGCGCTCCTCCGCCATATAATCAGGGAGATTTAGTCCCGCATCCGCCTGCACCACCCCTACGGTGGACAGTTTAGGTAGATCCAACCCCTTTACGATAGTCTGCGTCCCAACCAATATATCAACTTCGCCCCTTTTCACCTCTGGATAAATCGCGTCCATCCCCTCGCCCTTCTTATTATCAGCATCAAACCGCCGAATCCTCGCCTCTGGGAACAGTTTCTTAAGCTCCGACTCAATCAATTTGGTTCCGAACCCCTTATGAATTAGCCCCGGCGACCCGCAATTAGGACAAGAAGTAGGGACTTTCTCTCGGTGCTCACAGGTATGGCAAACCAGCTCGTATGTATCCGCATGTAAAGTCAGTGGCAAATAGCACTTGGGGCAAAGCAGCTCCTCTCCGCAGTTTTCGCAAATTGTCAGCGGGCTTGAACCCCGTCGGTTATGGAAAATCAAAGTCTGCCGCTTATGCTCCAAATTCTGGGCGATCGCCGCAAGGAGGGAATTAGACAAATACTTATTTTTGGTAAAATTATCTCTGTTAGTAAAATCAATTACCTCAATTTTTGGCTTCACCGCCTCAGTTTTTGCTTTCTCGGTCAAGCGGATCACCGAATCTCTTGTCGAAGCAAGATAAAAATCCTCAACCATCGGTGTGGCCGACCCTAATATCAGCTGGCAACCGGCAGCTTTTGCCATGAAGCTCGCCACCCTAATAGCAGAGTACCGCGGTGCATTATCTTGATGGTAGGCACCATCGTGTTCCTCGTCAATAATAATCAACCCCAGATTATTAAGCGGCGCAAAGAGTGCCGACCTCGGCCCCACTACGATCAGCGGCTCCTCTGACTCCAAGATCGCCTCAAATATCAAATGTCTCTCCGCTTCGGTCTGCCCAGAATGCATTAGAACTACTCTGTTACCAAAGGTATTCTGGAATACCTTCACGAGCTGCCCGGTTAAGGCGATTTCCGGCACCAACAGCACAGTAGACTTTTGTTCTAAAAGGGCGTTATTAGCCATTTTAAGGTACACATTGGTTTTACCACTACCAGTAACGCCATAAAGCAGTTTTGTGGCTCCTGCGGCCTTCTGGAGGGCTTTAAGCGCATTTTTTTGGGCAGCATTAAGTGGTATATCGGCTTCGGACACATGTTTTGTGGCGGCAGCCCCATCCGACCCATGTTCGCCAAGGATTCCGAACATCTGTTCGGTTTTTCTCCGCTTCTTCTCAACACCTCTAGGGAGTACCAGAGACAACGCAGCCCCAGATGAAGTCAAATAATAATCGTTTACAAACTTTACGGTTTCAAGTAAGTGCCGCGGCAAAGGCTTTGAATACAAAACTTTAAGAATCGATTTTGTTTTAAATTCCGGTTGCGCAACTTTTTTAACAACCACGCCCGGCAAAACCCGCCGTCCTACCGGCACTGTCACGACTTGGCCCGGCAAAAGGGAATCGTCATAATCGTAAATAAACGCCTCCACTTTCCCTTCGGGAATTACCTCATAAAACATATCTATATTATATCACCCCATAATACTTATACTGATACTATTGGATAATAGGGGTTGAAATAATTTTCAGATTATAATAATATGCGCCCCAGACGATACTTGGGGCAGAAAGGAGTAGAATTTACCTTAATAATCTAGCGGTGGAAAGGAGGGTTCTTTGATGAAACTTTCAATCAATCTGGGACGTTTACGCCTTACAGTGAAATTGAAAATCGCTCCCAGAAGGAAGCGATGATCAATTTACCCTATAAATTCTAAACCATAAGGCTTAAAACTCTACTGTATTTTAAGTCTTTGGACTGTAAAAGTCAAGCCAAGAGTCGTCTAACCCGCTAGATAGCCACCAGGGGAGAACGGCATTGTTCTGCCCGGGTGGTTTCCGAATCGGCGTATTTTAGTGTTGTGTTTTTTACAATTATCATATATAATGAGCTGAGTATAAGCGAGGTAATATGTTAGAAATATTTGTCACATCTAGGGTGCGCCGTAAAATTCTGGTCGTTTTTGCCAAATATCCAGATTTCAAGACCCATGTCAGAGGTCTAGCAAAGCTCATCAAAGAAGACCCCGGCAATATCCAGAGGGAACTAGAACGCATGGCAAAAGGTGGCTTTCTAATTGTGACCAAAAAAGGCAAAACTAAAGTATACCAAACCAACAAACAGTATCCTATTTTGAAGGAACTCCAAAGCATTGTAATCAAAAGTCAAAAGGGCAGCAAACCATCAAAAACTATCGGCTAACAGGGGCAGAAATTGAGTAAAATATTTGAACAATTACTTGAAAAACGTGGGTTTGACGAGAGTTTTTTGCATCCAAAATATGAGGAAGCAGTAGACCCATATGACCTCACCGACATGAATAAAGCGGTCCAACGCATCAAAAAAGCCATCAAAAACAGAGAGAAAATCCTTATTTATGGCGACTACGATGTGGACGGTGTTACTGCAAGCACTCTGATGGCTGATACTTTGTCTCTAGCTGGTGTCGAGGAAAAGAACTTCGAAATCATGCTTCCGGACCGCTTCGCCGATGGGTACGGTATGAGCCCAAGGCTCATAAAAAGAGCAAAAGACCACAAAATCACCCTAGTCATCACCGTAGACTGCGGTTCTCGCAACCACGAGATTATCGACGAATTAAATACGCTCGGTATCGATACCATAGTTACCGACCATCACGAAACTGCCGACGAAATGCCACAAGCTGTCGCTGTCATTAATCCGCATCGCAAGGATTCTCCCACCGAATCTTTGCAGAATCTTGCTGGGGTCGGCGTCGCTTTTAAGCTGGCTGAGGCCTTGGTCCAAGAGAAACTGATCAAAGAAGGCCAAGAAAAATGGCTCCTTGATCTCGTCGTGCTTGGCACCATTTGTGACAGCATGCTCCTCACCGGCGAGAATCGCCGTCTCGGGTTTTACGGCATCAAGGTCTTAGAAAAAACTCGCCGTCCCGGGCTCCGAGAATTAATGCGCACAGCCGGCATAAAAAGTTTGAACTCTGAGTCCATTGGTTTTCAAATTGGCCCGCGCCTTAACGCCGCAGGGCGCCTAGACACCGCCGACACCTCTTTAAATCTCCTCCGCGCGAAGGATCCGGTCGAGGCAGCTCCACTCGTAACTAAGCTCGAAAACCTGAACAAAAAACGTCGCGTTGAACAAAATTCTATTGTAAAGGAAATCGAAAAAGCCGGCCCAAAGGACGACCCAGTTATTATCGAATCTGGCCATTGGCATGAAGGCATTCTCGGCATTGTTGCCGGCCGCCTGGTCGAAGAATACAAGAAGCCCACCTTCGTCTTGACCGAGCTAGAAAACGGCACTTATAAGGGGTCAGGCCGCAGTTTTGGCGACTTCATCCTCTCCGATGCACTAGATTTCGTAAGAGACTCGATCATCAGTGGCGGTGGCCACGCTGCTGCAGCCGGCGTCAGAATTGATGGCAAAAACCTCTATAAATTCCGTGAACAAATTAATGAATATTATCGTTCGCTCCATCTTAAAAACCAAGAAAGTTATCTTAAAAAACACGCCGACCTAGATTTAAATGATTTTTCAGAACTAAATCTCGACTTTCTTAACGAATTAAAGCAGCTCGAACCCTTCGGACCAGGGAACGAAGAGCCTATTTTCCGGCTAAAAAACGTCGAACTCATCAACGTCACCCGCATGGGTGCCGACCGCAATCACTTGAGGCTTGATCTTCGCGACAAACAAGGAAAAGACATGAAGTTAGTCGCCTTCTTCGCCCCTGAAGAATGGCTTAGTCTCGACCCCGCCATCGACCAGATCGAACCCCTAGTCACATTCACTGAAAATGATTTTAACGGCGTCAAGTCTATCGAGGCCCGCATTTGTGATATAATTATTTTATGAAGAAAGTCATCCTTAAATGCAAACTAAAAAGCCGCGATGCTTTCGAAGATAAGCTTAGCGACATCGATCTAGATTTTTCACCAATTTATTGGCAGCATGACCGTATTTACGTCCCCCGTAATTACGCCCCAAACTCCAACTTTCCACGCCTCATTATGCGCACCGAAATGAAGGCCGTCGATAAACCACCGAAATATTTCTTCATCTTGCGCCGCCACATCGAAGATTCTGGCGTAGATATTGTCGAAGAGACCGCAGTTAGCGACTACGAGAAATTGGTAAACATCATCTTGCAACTCGGTTTCAAGCCGATTGCCGAAGTTTCCCGCCGCCGCCAGAGGCTAAGCATGGGCGAAGGAACAGAGATTTACCTAGATAAAATCGACAACATTCCAGGCTATTTCGCCAAAATCGAATCTACCCTCGACCCGAGCGATTCCGTTCAGTCCGCTAAAGACGACCTCGAGAAAACCTTCTTCACCCTCGGCGAATCCAACTTCACCGACAGTCCATATTTCGAACTACAACAGTAAGAGCTAAAAAATGCAGACAATTGACATAAATCAATGGGAAAGACAAAAAACCTACCTCTGGTTTAAGGAATTTTCTAATAGCACCTACGGCATGAATGTCCGCATAGATGTCACCAAATTATTGAAACACACAAGAGAGAAGAAGGAATCTTTTTTCATCGACCTACTCTATATTGTGGTTAAGAGCCTCGATAGTATCGAAGAAATGCGCATGCGCTTCGTTGACGACGCGCCGGTAATTTACGACAATGTCACCCCTGCCTACACGGTTATGACCGAGGCTGGTGTTTTTGAAAACGTCCGTCACGAAAAGGGCAACAGTTTCAAAGAATTCTACGAAATAGCATCCCGAGAAATCGAGAGTGCCAAGAAACAATCAGAAATCAAAAAAGAAAACTACAACCCCGAGAATTGCTATAGCGAGTACTATATTACTTGTGTGCCATGGGCAGATTTCACTTCGTTTAAAGACCCAATCCCAGACGACAAATCTTCAGCCAGCATTCCTCGCGTTTGTTGGGGTAAATACACCGAAAAGGGCAGCAAATACGAGCTCACTATGAGTATCACCGTAGACCACATGTTCGTAGACGGCTACCCACTCTCAAAAGCCTTTAACAGAATACAAGAACTCTTAAATGATCCAGCCGCTAGCTTGAAGTAATTAACCTCTTGGTGGTTCACCATCTGGCTCACCGAGTAGTTTTTTGGATTTGATTTCGTATCTCCTACCGTTTACCGGAGAAACATAATAATCTTCGTTCAAAAGATTTACAAACATCGTCAAATCTTTATCATCCATAATAATGATCGAACCATCATCGTCGGTCATCAGCTCAAGCTGCATCTCGTCGGCATAATCAAGCAATTTATCTTGAGGCATTTCTTCTGCGATATCCATTGCTTGGACCTTTTTCAAAATCGGCTTCTTGTCCGCAAGGAGGGAATCAAGTGTCAGTCCTTCCGCAAACGACAACTTATATTTTTCAGTTAGTTCCTTTGCCTTCGCCTCTGCTATTACCTGGGATTTGTAATCATATTGGAACAAATTCTCAAATTTCGCCTGGTTAAACACCACAATCGTGCCATCCACAATTGCCACCTGGTTGTCATCTGGCATTTTAAGAGCAATCTCAGCCGAGAACGGCTCAAACGATTCACCGTTAATCTCCCAAGAAGTTGCCCCTTTAAGCGCCGCCGAAGCCGGCAAAATCTTCGCGATATAAAAAGTCTTCATACCTTCTTCACCTGGGTAAGTAAACTTCGCGATAATACCTTTTACCTTCTTAAAGTCATACTCATTTTCCGAGAAATAATCGATATCCTTGTATTCGTTTTCAATCAAATGAATCAAAGTTTCCGCTCGCCCCACCTTGGAAAGGGAAGTACGATAAATCACCTTATCCTCGCCATCAGCCTTCTCATATTCGCGACACTCTAGGCCCTTATCGGCCTCAGTAATGATATAGGAGATTGCCTCCTGCATGAACATCGCCTTCACTGCCCCTGTTAACTTATCAGAATACTTAATCTTATATGGGGTGTAGTTCTTGTTAAACAAAAACAACTCCGCCGAAACATTATTCTTTATTTCGTCGATCTCGTTCGCCCACAAGAAAACATCAAATTCTGTATTATCCATTTTATACCTCACTTAGTTTTTCCAATTATAACACACTATTAAAACAAGAAAAAACCTGAACTTTTCAGTTCAGGTTTTTGTTGCTAGGACTTTATCTTATGAGGCCTTTCGCCTTTGCTTCCGCTATCTTTTTCGAAAGCTTTTTCATGCTCTCCGTGGCGAATTTTCTCGATAAGTCCTCAGACTCAGACTTGTCTTCTGATTCAGCGGCTACTTGTGAGGTAACCTCTTCGACTACGTCTGAGCCATAGAGCTTCCCGAGGGTCTCTACAAACTTCGCCCTCGTGATAGGAGGAGTTGAGGGAACGGATCCCCCGCTCGACTGCTTATCGAGGATCTTGAATGCAGTCAAGCATGCCATCATGATAGCGAAGACAAAGAGAATTCGCGCAAGGTTTTTTCTGCAGCTCTGTTTGCCTTCAGCGTCCTCGACATACTCGACATCTTCGATCTCGTTGATTTCATCGATATCGTCTTCGATCTCCTCGGTTTCCTCAACGGCATCTTCGATCTCGTCGATCTCTTCGATCTCGCTAGCGACCATCTCGTTTTTGTAAAGCAGATAGAGATCGTCTCTTTTTCTGCCTCTCTCAACGCGGCCTCTTTTGCTCTCGGAGCCGATCTCTCTGCCATTAAGTAATGATTTCGTTCTATTTTCCATATTAGTCTCCTCCTTGAAAACTGTCTACGTCACATCGGCTCGGAAATAAACCCTAGCTTGTAATGTGCGTAAACTTTGATTATTGGATCTAAGCTTATGCTTATAATTATAGCACAAAGTGGCAAAAAAGTCAATATAAGCATAAGCGTAAACAGGGGTAAATAGATCAAAAATACCCCCCACAGGACAATAAAAAGCCGGCTCCGGAAATATGGGGGCCGGCCCAAAAGTTAATGGATTAAGCAATTAATCGCATTCGTAAACGCAACGATTTCGTTACGAATCTCAAATTGCCGATCATCGGGAGGGAGATCCTCTATATAATCTTCGAGCTCCAGCAACCTGTTCCGGAAATCAGCGAAAACATCGATATCTCCTCCTTTTTCTCTGTAAATGCTAAGGGTAGGGAAATAATCTTTCTCTAACTCCTCCAGCATCCTATTTGCTTTTTCGTAAGGGTCCTTTGCCATTAAACTCACCTCTCTTCCTTTTTTTTGCAGATGGCAAACTGTCTACATAACCAGTATTATATAACAAAAATAGCACAACGTCAAGAACTGGGGAAACACTAAGAGAGAAACAGGGAAACACCAAGCACCCCACCCCCCCATAAAACCCACCGCCACACCACAATCCGCCAAAAAATCAACCCCACGTGTTCGGTTTTTGCCACCCCAGTAAAAACAAGTGTTCGGTTTTTGCAGCACAAAATGTTCGGGAAATTAACAGGGGAGTTTTCCACAATTGTGTAAAACAAAAAAACTAAAAAATCTTTAAAAAAACACTTGCATTTTCAAAAAAAATATAATAAACTGAATTCAGCGAACAATAATACAAAAACGCTAAACAAAATCGTTCCTTAAAAAAGTTTGAGATCGACCATCTAGGAGCTTCGCGCGCATTAAAATTCAAGCGAGATGCGACAAAAAAATCG
Organism: Candidatus Saccharimonadota bacterium; assembly: GCA_017515105.1. Classification (GTDB taxonomy): domain Bacteria; phylum Patescibacteriota; class Saccharimonadia; order Saccharimonadales; family Saccharimonadaceae; genus Nanosyncoccus. The sequence continues at coordinate 246,960 of JAFWHO010000004.1, read as the reverse complement.
TGCGTTCTTTCCCTAACACACCTCCCAATAAAACTCTATATGGTCTAAACACAATAAGTCTCTCAACGGCTGCGATTATATGATTAGCTTCGCGCTGGTAAATCGTGGTGGACAACTTGTGTTCTTAAAACAAAAATCAAAGCAGAAACAAAACCGCTGAAGTTTCTAGTTGAACGGTCTCAAACGACATATTATAATATATACATGGAGAAATTACATATTCCAGTATTGTTATCGGAAGTCCTAGCGACCCTAGAACCGCATCCCGGAGATAAATATCTAGATTTAACTGCCGGCTACGGGGGACACGCTAGTAAGATTTTGGATGTGACACAGAATTATAAAGATTCATGCCTTGTGGATCGTGATGAATTTGCTGTTAGTAATTTAAAGCAGAAATTCCCGCACGATATCACCATAATGCATACAGATTTTTATAATGCGGTGCTGCAGCTTTTCGAGTGTGGAAAGACTTTTGATATAATACTTGCGGATTTTGGAGTTTCTTCTCCGCAATTAGACAAGGAAGAGCGTGGTTTTTCATTCAAAAATGAAGCCCCGTTGGATATGCGGATGGACCAGAGGCAAAAAAGAACAGCAGCGGATATTGTGAATCACAGCAGCGAGAAAGAATTAGTGATGATATTAGTAAAGTATGGCGAAGAAAGCCCTGGTCGCGCTGCGATGCTGGCAAGAGAAATTGTGCATCATCGCCCCATTAATACCACCACGGAGCTTGCAGATTTGATCAAATCAAAAACTAACAAGCATTCCAAAGTTCATCCCGCTACTAAGGCCTTCCAGGCTATCCGTATCGCGGTCAACGATGAACTGGGCCAGATCGAAAAAACTCTCCCGTATTTACCGAAATTACTAAACCCAGGTGGCCGTCTCGGAATTATCACATTCCACAGTTTAGAAGATCGCCTTGTCAAGGAATTTTTCAAAACAGCGTCTAGCTTCGGCGAAGAGTCAGAGCTAACCATCGTTAATAAAAAACCAATCATTGCGGAGGAACAGGAGTTAGTTATCAACCCGCGAGCTAGAAGCGCAAAGCTGCGAGTAGCGAAGCGGAATTGATAAAAATAAAAACATAAAAAAAGGAGGCAAAATGCCAAAACAAATCGTTGTTGCGAACAAGTCCCGCAAACAAACTGTTAAGGTAAATTTCCGCTAGTCTCCCCCTTAGCTCTCGGGTGAGTTAACACGAGCCCGAGAGTATTCCGGGACTGGCTGACATGGACCAGAGTGTGGTCCGCCAAAAAGAGTTTTCACAGAGTGTGTGAAACATGTATGACCTTCCCGGGGACACTATCAAAAGTTACTTATAGCTCTGCTTTTGAAAAGACCCCGGACTAAGACAAGAATAAAAAGAATTGATAAAAATAAAAATAAACAATAAGCGAGGAAAAATCAAAAATGTTTAATCAAACCTACGTGACAAGAAGAGAGCCCATGTCTCAGAGCTTTGTCAGAAACCGAAATACAGTCCGTCATACCAAGCGCAGCCTTGGTTCTATCTCGCAGATTGCTATTATTTGTATGCTTACCCTCGTTTTTGGTCTTATTTATGTCGCTGAAGGCACCAAAGCCACCAGCTTTGATTACGAAATTTCCTCCGTTGAATCCGAAATTACCGAAATGAATGTCAAAAAAGATGATCTCGCAGTAGAAAGGGCACGTCTTAACTCGGTGGCCACAGCAAAAAACAGTACCGTTGCGGCCAACATGGAGCATGCTACGGTATCAGGTTATGCCACAGAATAAACAAGTCAAACACAGATTATCCATTTTACGAAATATTACCTTAGTCGCTTTGGTGATTATCACTGCGCGACTATTTTTCATCCAAATTTTTGAGCATGACGCATGGGTGGCCAAAGCCAATGAGCAGCACACGCTCCTCGAAACCATCACCGCAAAACGTGGCGAAATCTATATGATGGACCACGACGAGCCGGTTGCAGTCGTGCTGAACCAGGCCGCCTATCAGATAGTGATTGACCCAACCGTCACCAAAAAAGAGGATGCCGAAAAAGTTATGAACACTTACGCTAAGGACTATCAAGTGGCAAATCTAGACGAAGTTTATAACCAGGAAGGATTACGCTATGCCATTATCGCGAAAAACGTTCCGCGTGAGACCGCCGAGGAAATCGCAAAGTCCGAAATCCCCGCCATTTGGCTCAAGAAAAACAACCAACGCGTTTATCCCGAAGGTGAATTTGCCTCAGGCCTACTTGGCTTTGTCAACAACGAAGGTCTTGGGCAGTACGGCGTCGAAGGCTCGCTAAATGAGGCCTTAGCTGGTAAAGACGGCCTCATCAAAACCACCTCAGACGTTAACAATGTTGCTCTCTCAATCGGCACCGATAATATCAAAATCCCCGCGAGTGACGGCGCAAATATCGTCCTCAGTATTGACCGTAGCCTCGAGAAGGGCATCGAAGAACTGACTGCGGAAGCTATCGATAAAACCGCCGCCACCAACGCATCTGTCCTCGTTATGGACCCAAACACCGGCAAAATCCTCACTATGGCCAATCTTCCAAACTATGACCCAAATAATTATAGTAATGTGAAAGATGCCGCCGCCTTCAATAACTACGTTACCGACATCCCATACGAGCCGGCTTCTATCTGTAAAAACTTCGCTTTTTCTGCCGCTATTAACGAGGGTAAAATGACCCCAGACACCACCTACTTTAACCAGCACTACGAAATTGTTGACGAATGGAAAATCTGGAACGCCGAGCAGCGTAGCAAACTTTACGGCACGCTTACTATGCGAGATGCTTTATATTGGTCCCTAAATACCGGCTCAATTTATGCGCTCAAACTCCTCGGTGACGATCCCTCCCACATCAACCAACAAGGCAGGGAAAAGCTATTTGACTACTACTACAATAAATTCCGCCTTGGCCACGTTACCGGTGTAGAGTTAGCCGAGGCTGAAGGCTTCATCCCTGATCCAAACGAAGGCTGGGGCCGCGACTCCACCTATGCCAACCTCACTTTCGGCCAGAACCTCAGTATCACCATGCTTCAAACCGCCACCGCATTCTCAGCCGTCGTGAACGGCGGTACTTGGCGTACGCCGTCCGTCCTCGCCGATGTCGAATCAAACAAAGAAATCATTGATAACACCGAAAAAGTTGAAGACAAAATCCTCACCGACGAAACCTCCGCCATGATGCGCGAAATGCTCATTAACAACCGTAGCTACAAGAAACGTGGCGGCATCGATCGCGCCGGCTACGACGTTGGTGGTAAATCCGGTACCGCTCAGGTTGTCCGAGATGGTGCCTATGACGACTCTTTCTCCGAGCTAGTAGGCTCTTACATTGGCTTTGTGGCTACGAGCGGCGAAATGCCAAAATATATTATCATGACCAAAATGTGGGGGGAAGGAAAGAGTATCAGTAGTAGCGACGCTATGGACCTTTTTGACACGCTTTCAAATTACCTAATCGATTATATGAAAATAAAGCCAGGTGCGGTATAATATGGATATGGCATTAAATGACGAAATTTTTCACGGATTACTCTTAGCGCTAACCGGATTCTTGCTGTCTATGGCTCTAACTCCGTTTTATACACACGTTGCGTACAAGTACAAATTCTGGAAAAAGCAAAAGAAAACCACAGTTGACGGTAAAGCTCTGCCGATCATGAGCAAACTCCATGCTCACAAATTCAACCACGCTTTCCCGACCATGGCCGGCCTTATTGGCGTCATCGCCGTAACGGTTGTTACCTGGGTATTTAATTTCGATCGTGGTCAAACTTGGCTACCGCTCGTCGGTTTTCTTGGCGGTGCACTTGTCGGCGTCATTGATGACGTTATTAACATTTTTGGCTCTGGTCGCGGTGCAGCTGGCCTTCGCGGTCCAGTTAAATTTGCCCTTATCACCATTGTTGGGTTACTGCTTGGTTGGTTCTTCTCGGTTAAACTTGGTTGGACCGACATCAGGGTGCCTTTTGTGGGAGACTTCAACGTCGGCGTGGTTTGGATGACAATTATCTTTGCCTTTGCCGTGGTTGCCACATCGAATGCCGTCAATATTTCTGATGGTCTAGACGGTCTTTCTGGTGGCCTTGCCATGATCGCCTACGGCTCATATGGTATCATCGCCCTTCTTCAGGGCAACATTCTTCTGTTTGGTTTCTGTCTTACCGTCGTCGGTTGGCTGCTTTCGTATATTTGGTTCAACGTCCCACCTGCTCGTTTCATGATGGGCGACACCGGTTCATTTGCTCTCGGCGCTGGATTAGGCGTTGTAGCTATGATGACCAATGCATTCTTGCTTCTACCTATTATCGGTCTACCATTCGTTATTGAAGCTGGTTCATCACTCCTTCAGCTTACTTCCAAAAAGCTTTTCCATCGCAAAATCTTTATTTCCGCACCACTCCACCACCATCTCGAAGCCATCGGTTGGGGTGAAGCTAAAATCGTCATGCGCTTCTGGATCGTTGCCGGCGTCTTTGCCATTATCGGTATCTTCATCGCTGCAACGGGTGGCATCATATGATGAATCGCAAACATAAATCAGACCTCGTAATACTTTTTGCAACGCTAGCTTTAATGGCTCTCGGCTTAATTATTATTTACGCCATTGGTCCTATGCGCGCCAACGTCCTCAACAATACCTACGGCACTGATTACGAGTCTAACTATTTCTTCCTCGGGCAACTCCGTTCAATCGCTTTGTCCCTAATCGCTTTCTTTGCTGCCTTCAAATGGATTCCGGCTAAATACGTCAAGAAATACGCTAAGCCTTTCATGATTGTTGCACTAATCCTTTCCGCTCTTCTATGGGTACTCTCTTTGGCGGGATCTAGCCTAGCCAAATGCGAACTAGGCGAGTGTCGTTGGTTTAACCTCGGTGGTTTTAGCTTCCAACCCGCAGAAATCGTCAAACTTGCTCTAGTCGTTTATCTCGCAGATTTTCTTTCCCGTAAAAAAGAAGAAGGCAACCTCGGTAAATGGAAAGAGTTCTGGCTTCCGCTTCTCATCGTGTGTGGCCTGTCATTATTCTTTGTGGTTATCGCCCAGGGTGACCTTGGCACCGGCGTTACCCTCATCGCAATCATCTTCGGCACACTCCTTGTCTCCGGAATCCCGGCCAGCCAATATTTAATCATGTTAGTTTTAGTATTAGGCGTTTCGGTTGGTGCCGTAGTCACTTCGTCTCACCGTATGGAGCGCGTTGACGCTTGGATTACCACCTTAACCAACGGAGAATCAACCGACTCAACTTATCACGTAGATAACGCCATGTTGGCCATCGGCACCGGCGGGCTTTTTGGTGTCGGGATCGGTAACTCAGTCCAAGCCACCGGCTATTTGCCAGAATCGATCAACGACTCCGTCTTTGCCATTCTCGGCGAGACGTTTGGCTTCATTGGCTTATTCTTGATCCTGGTGGTCTTCGTGGCGATACTTCTTCGTATGCTAAAAGTCGCTGAGTATACCAGGGCGGACGACGATCGCCTGATCGTAGTTGGCGTCTTTTGCTGGTTCTTAGCCGGCGTAGTAGTGAATGTTATGGCCATGACCGGCCTAGTGCCCGTCACTGGTATTACGCTGCCATTAATCTCGTATGGTGGCACCAGTATGGTCTTCATCGCCTTTGCAATTGGCCTCGTTTTGCAACTTTCGTGTTATACTAGTAGAGAGGTAATAAAGAATGAAGATATTAGTAGTCGGGGGCGGGTCCGGGGGTCACATAACTCCAGCCGTCGCCGTAGTTCATGAGATATTAGAAAAAAAGCCCCGTGCGGGCGTTGAATTCTGGACAGATTTCAAATATTACAAAAACGTCACCAAACTTACCACTGAGCTTGGCGTAGAATGGGGCGAAGAAGAGCGTCGTAAAAAGACTCCATATATTCGCGTACGTCGTATTCCGGCCGGTAAATTCCACCGCTATTCTAACTGGAAATTCAAAGATTATTTTGTCCATTTTGATGTTACATTGAAGGATTTTATTTTTGGCAACATCGTCGGTTTCTTCGGCTTCATTTTTGGCCTATTTACGGCATTCTTCCGTCTAATCCCGAAATCTCGTCGCCCAAACGTCATGTTTTTGAAGGGCGGTTTTGTCTGCTTACCAGTCGGTCTAGCGGCAAGGGTTTTTAGGATCCCTTACGTCATCCACGAATCCGATTCCACTCTCGGACTCGCAAACCGCATCCTGATTCGCCACGCCAAAAAAGTCGCCTTCGGTATGCCTTTGTCAGAAGAGGTTAAGGAAAAACACCCCAACTATGTCTGGACCGGCATTCCAATCTCCAACGATTTCAAATCTGTCAGCCCTACCAAGCAGATTTCTCTTAAAAAAGCCTTTTCTTTTAATTCCGAAAAGCCTTTGGTTGTCATTACTGGTGGCTCTCAGGGCTCCGAGAATTTAAATGAAGCCACTCGCACTATTTTACCAGAATTGCTTAAATTCACGTCCGTCGGCCTCGTTGCTGGTCGCAAGCACTACGAGAATATGGTGGATCTCAAAAAATACGAAAACTGGGACAAAGCCAGCCTCGAATCAAACTTCCGCATGTGGGAATTTAACACCACGATGAACGAATTAATGGGCGCCGCAGACGTCATCGTGTCTCGCGCCGGCGCTACTACTATTGCCGAGCTAGCTGCGCTCAAAAAAGCTGTTATCTTAGTGCCGTTCGAACGATTGCCAGGTAGCCACCAGGTTAAAAACGCCGAACAGCTTGAAAAGCAGGAAGCCGCCTCAGTCATCATGGATTCCAAAATGATCGAAAAGCCAGAGCTCTTGCTAAGCGAAATCCATCGTCTCGTCCGCTCGCCACGTCTCCGTGCCGATATGGCAGACCGCTTACACGAAAGAGCTAAGCCTGAATCCGCCGCTTTGCTTGCCGACATTGTTCTAGGAGAGGCCTCCTAGCATGAATGAGGGTGGCCAGCCTAAACTCGTTAGTCGCCGCGAGCACAAGAAGTCTACCTTAAGGCAAGGTCGTACTATTGGCGCTAAACGCGAACGTTTAGAAACAGCCAACGAGCGCGCCGCTGCTCGCAAAAAAGACAAGCACAAAAAGACCCTGCGGGTCACCACTTCGATCATTCTTTTTGCTATGTTTGTCGCCGTTGTTGTCGTACTAGTCATTACATTCGTCAGCGGCGGAGGGGATTCTTCTGCCCCCGCTCCTAGCGAGTACGTTGTCACTTACAACCCAACCATTGAGATTGTCGACGAATCCTCGTCATCCAACGACAAGATCACTAGCCACATGAAGGAATACATCGGCCAGGTCGAAACCGCCTTCAAAGAAAAAGACTACAAGCCAATCAGGGCGGTTATCCCAGTCGGCAGCATCCGGGAGATCCACTTCTACCTAGACGGCTACAATGGCTACTTTAAAATGATCACTGACCGCGGCGCCGGCGTATCTGTTGAAGACGCCGATCGCATGCTCCGCTACCTCACCGAACAGGGAAAAACCGAGTTCGAATACATCGACGTCCGCATCGACGGCCGCGCCTTCTGGCGCTAAAAAGGGAACCAAACCACCCCTGTATTAACAGGGGTAGAATTTCTACGCCGGGCCACCTCTGGCACAACAGGGGTAGGAAAGGGCCGGTATTTAATTCCAATAGTGCCCTATTCCAGTTCGGTTTTAGTTCGGTTTTTAGGAAAGACGTATATATAAAGTGGGGAAATATATAGAAAATAACAGGGGAAAACACATAATAGGGAAATAAAGTGGGGAAATGTCAAATCGACAAAAATCCGGCCAAAAACCCACAAAAAGCGACATTTAACAGGGGTAGCTAAATAAACAGGTCCGTAGAAAATAAAAATGATTTGGCCCGTTGTGAATCCTACAAGACTCCAGTTATGCGAGCGCCCCCTGAGTGCTTTCTTAAACGCGCTTCGATCAAGTAAGGCTTTTCTCGACGATTAAATCAATGAACCCAGTGTTTGCATAAGGCGCGAGTATCTGACGAGTCTTGTAGGATTCACTAACTGCCAAGTCCTTTCTACGGACCTGTTTATTTGGCTACATATTAAAAGCCAGTTTTAGTTTATATAATAACGCCACACGTCCAGCATTAAAATCATAATTACGCGTTATTTCCCGCCCACCCAGAAATATACCCCCATATAAGACGATAACTTAACCGTCTTTTAACCATAAGCGTAATGTCCTAAAATCCATATTGTGCGACGTTAAAACTATGTGAAGAAAGACCCACAAACATCCAGGCCTTGGCGTTCATTTTTTTGCCAAGGCCTTTTTAAATTCTGGCTCTTTCCTTTTATTTCTGTTTTTTAGTGCTTAATGCTTAAAAATCCGTCTACTGAATTATCTTTGTCGGCGAAGTCCTCAGTCCTTTTAACAGGGGTGGACAGGGGTAGAGGGTGGTGTGACGGGTGGATCGAGATAGTGTCTTTTTCCTGATATTCTACCTCTGGGCGAACAGGGGCGGGAACTACACCATTTTTGTCACCAGAAACAGAGGTGTCATGGGTGGGAGCAGTCTTAACAGGGGTCTTACCAGTCTTTACAGGAGTTTTTTTGGCCTCATCAGGGGGAACTACGGGAGTTTCTGAGGATTTCTCAGATTGCTTTTTCCCTTTCCTAGCGGCTGCGTCACGCTTTTTGGCGTTACGTTTTTTGTTCTTGGACGGTTTATCGGCTGGCTTGTCTATGGCCTTATCAGCGGTCTTATTGAAGGCATTATCATTTGCCCTATTAGCAGTTTTCTTGTTGTTGACCTTATGTTTAGGAGCACTCTTTCCCTTTTCTTCAAGAGAGTCATCGATTCCCTGCGCTCCTACTAGTTTAGCTAGATCCTTTAATCCTAGTCGCTCTTTACCTTCGGCGGCGTTCGGGCTGAGACCCGATTTACGGAGATCGGCTTGCGGTGTAGGCACAAACCTTACGTTCGGTTTATGTTCGGGATGGATAGAGAAACCATTGTCGCGAGAGCGTTTAGGACCGTCCTCCGTATTTACGGGCCTAAATACGGGTTTTTCGTTAGTGTCTATGACTAGTTTGGGTTCAGGTTGCCTACCAGAGTCAGATAGCTCGCGCTTGTACTTCTCAGACTGTTCAATTGTCTCGCGGATTTCTTTCTCAACTTCCAGCCTTGGGCGAGCGAAATACTCGCGAGAATGCGCCACGATGGCGTCAAAGTTATCTGCTGGAGTATTCGGAATTTGTAACGTCGTAGCAGAGAAGGCCGGCACTTTCTCACCGTTGATAATCATTGAAATAATAAAGTGACGATTATTAAGTTGGATAATGTCAGACTCTTCAAAGGTTGGCTCAAATTGTTTGACTAGCACCGGTGCGTCGTCCGCCGAGACGCGGAACGAAATAGTCGTACCCACGTTACCAAACACTGCATCGCGAACGGTGTCAGTCATCTGAGCAACATACTGGTTGGCCACAGTAAGGTTAAGACCATACTTACGAGCCTCAGATAGAATCACCGAGAATGACTCCGTCGCGAAGTTCTGGAACTCATCTACGTAAAGATAGAACGGGCGTCTGTCTTCGATTCTATCAATATCGGAGCGTGACATCGCCGCAAGTTGTACCTTGGTAACGAGGAATGACCCTAGAATCCCTGCATTATCCTCGCCGATTAAACCTTTGGATAAATTAACGACCAAGATTTTCCCCTCATCCATGATTTTACGGATATCAAAGGAAGATTTTTCTTGACCAATAATATTACGGATGATCGGGTTAGCCGTGAAGGCGCCCACCTTGTTAAGGACCGGTGCGATTGACTCGTTGACTTGTTTCTCGTTCCATTGACCGAATTCGTGTTTCCAGAACTGCAAAACCGTGACGTCCTGGCAGTATTCCAAAGTCTCTTTACGGAAATCCTTGTCGGTCAGAAGTCTTGAAATGTCAAGCAGTGTCGTTGAAGGGCGGTCGAGAAGCGCCAGTAGGGTATATCTCAAAATATGTTCAAGCCTAGGGCCCCAAGAATCGCCGAACATACGCTTCAAAACGCCAATTACCTCAGAACAGATATTCGGTTTCTTAGCTGGGTCTGATACCTCGAGCGGGTTAAACGCAACAGGGAAAGCAGTGTCTGCCGGGTTGAAATAAACCACGTCTTTAATCCTGGATTCTGGCACGAAACGTAGGTTGTCGATCGCGAAATCGCCATGCGGATCGATGATGCAATAACCTTGATTATAAAACACATCAGAAAGCGCCATTAGTTCTAGAAGACCGCTTTTCCCTGCCCCGGTTTGACCAATAATATATACGTGACGCGAACGATCCTTTCGGAGCAAACCAAACTGGTGGTTGATTCCACGGAAATTCGTTAGACCAAAGGCGGAAATATTCTCATCGGTCTTAGGATCTCCAGTTATAGTTGGTAATTTGGCTGGTGGCTCAGCTGTCTTCGATGACGCCCAAACGATATTTGGTGTTTCCACCGAAGTATGTGGCAAATGATAAACACTGGCCAGCTCCGAAATATTTAGAATAAAGCCACGATTGGAGAATTGGCGCATTTTGTATGCATCGAGGTCGTCTTTATTAAAGCTGCCACCAAGCTGCCGGAAACCATTGAGGTTGGTCGAGTTGTACTGCTTGAAAGTACCGACGAGCGCCTGCATATTGAGCTTCGCATCTGCTTCGTTTTGCCCAAGATAAACCAGGCGAATTTTGACCTCGTAACCCAGCTTAGTAGCCTTCTCCTCGGCCTTAGCGATGCGATTTTTGTCGCGCTCAGATAGTTCTATTTTAACCTCAGAATCAGTTCCTCCGGCTGGCGGACGAAATAGAGCTAAGAAGACTTCTGATATCCAAGACCAGTCAATCCCACTTCCCGAAAACAAAGATTTAGACCCAGATTTAATTCTCTTGATCCATTTATCAGTCGTGTCCTTGTGCCAATCGTCCGGAATCGGGCGAGTTAAAATCTGAACCCACAATTCTTCGGTATTGTCAGGATTAAGCTTAGCCAGCGTACCAGTGATACCAGCTAACGGATCTACCTCAAAGTTTTCAAACGTCTTAATCGGTAATGCTTCATTATCAACTAGTCCGAGCTCCGTTGAATAGCAAACCGGATATTTTGTGCGATCATCCACGTAGTCTTCATTCATCTTGTAAATCTGTACGGTCGGATACTGCGAATAGATTTGTCCCTCTACGAAACTTTGCAAAACTTTTGGCACCCACACATAAAACCTGATTTGCCCGGTCGTCGCTACGATTTCGAAAGACAAATGTTCTTGCACACCGCCGGAATTCTTTAGCTCCCTTTTGTCGCGCAAAATACCATGAAGACTAGCAAAAAGCTGCTCAGCTGCAAGCTCTTTTTTGTCGTTAGTTTTCGGGATCTCGAGCATGAGAAGCACCGAATCAACATTTAGTACCTTTAGCTTGTTTAGCTTTTTGTAATTCCTGTAAGTCAAATAGGCAAGCCCACCCACTACCGGTATCCAGAAAATCGGCATTAAAACGAAATGTATAATCGCATCCATAATATTATTCTATCACACTTTTTTCTGGAGCGGATTAAACGAGAGTATATAAATTCTTGTCAACTTTCTTAAACAATTTCTTATTTTGCAAGTTAAGTAATACGGTCGTCTCTTTCACTTTGCGCATCTTCAACACCTGCTTCACGATTTCTTCGCGGCTTAGCGGTGTTTCGGATTTCTCCAGGATCGAACGGATTATGTCAGAGATAGTTCCCTTCTTATAACCCCAGCTCGAAAGTGCATAAATTCCTCTTCCAATTAATACGAAACGGCTATCCTTGATTAACTCATTGTGGATCGCCTGCACGGTGACATTTTTACGCTTGAAATTAGATTCTTTGATCTCTTTTGCGATGTCAGAGAAGTGCATTGGCTCCTTGTGAGCTTCAAGAATCACGAAAATTTTGTCACGGATATTTTTCGGGTTGACTGAAGGCCATTTAGCAAGACCCCAAAGGCCGTTCAAAGTCGAGAGTAATTTCGAAACAGAAGCAATAGCCTTGATATGATCTGGGTGTTCGTAGTTCAATTTTTCGTCCAGTTCTTCGATCGTCATCGGCTGCTTATTTTCGCGAATTACTTTCACAATTTCGTCAACCTTAATTCGGACATCTAAGCTATTACCGTAGTCGGCAATGCCGATTGCGCCATAATATTTATCGTTCTCTTCAATAATAGTTAAACTCTTTGAAAAGGTGGCAATAAAAGTAATACCGGTCCTCTCAGACGCGGTGGTTTTGCGCCCGTACACCTTATCGGCGAGAGCGGATGTCTTGGCAATTCTCCCCATTTCCGTTAGATTGCGAATTAATAGCTTTTCGGCCGGAGCGAGTTCTGGGATTTGCCCCTCTTCTGCCGCAATTTGCAACCTAATTAGAATCGCTTTCTCTAGCTGCCTGACTCTTTCTCTTGTGATCGACAACATTTCGCCAATCTGCTCCAAGGTTTCTTTCCTGCCAGTCAGTCCGAAACGACGGGAGATGATTTCTTTTTCGCGGTCTTGTTCGATAATTTTCAAACTGCCACGTATTGCTTTTTTGAGGATTTCGGCGTTTTGTTCCATCGATACCTTTCTTTAATCCACCCCAGTTAATATTATCAATTTTACATATAATATCATAGTATTTACTTTGTGTCAACTACGAATTATCATTTATCTCACTTATATTGTACCACACTTTTTACAAAAATAAAAAATAATATTAAAAACATAAACATAACCACTAAAAAATGGTGAAATAATTGTTTTGTCACCATATTATATTGTAGTAGCTATTACCAGAGGTAAAGCCAGTAATTTGGGGCAATAAGCTGCCTAAATTCTCGTCTACTTTTTTGCGGTGGATTTTTTCTTTGTAGCTGTCTTTTTCGTGGCAGTTTTCTTCGTAGCTGCTTTTTTCCTGCCGCCTCTCGCACCGCGGCGTGTGGTTTTAGGCTTTTCTTCAAGCATCTTGCGGGCTGCTTCCTCGGTTATGGTCTTAGGATCTACATCTTTCGGGATTTTGACATTATTTCTGCGGCCCGGACCTTTTACATATGGGCCGTAGGCGCCAATAATAATCTGTACATCGCCCCAATCGGCTACCATAGAATCAAGTTTCTTTTGATAAAGCGGCAAGGCTTCCTCAAACGTCACCGTATAGGGGTCGTAGTCTTTCATCGGTATATTATATTTGCCACCTTTAAGATATGGTCCGAATGGCCCGTTTGCGGCAATCAGCATCGCTCCATCCGGTGCTTTGCCTAGTTCTCTCGGGAGCGCCGGCAAAGCCAGTTGTTTCAAGGCTTGCTCTAAGGTCACAGTTTTTACTGATTTTCGCTTCGGTAGTGGTGCAAATCTTGGTTTCTCACCTGCCTCCTTCTCGTTGTCACCCAACTGGATAAATCCGCCGTTTTTGCCAACTTTGGCATAAATTGGCTTGCCATTGTCTGGGTGGTGACCGAGAAGTTTGGAATTATTATAGCGTTCTACTCCGTTGGCTACGAGTACCGTATCGCGAAACGGCCCATAGAAGTCTTTTAGCATCTTTACGCGCTCTAACTTTGCTTCTGCTACAAGATCCAAATCTTTTTCGATGTTGGCAGTAAATTTATAATCCACGATGTTCTTGAAATTATCGGTTAGGAACCCCGAAACTAGCTCGCCAATTGGCGTTGGAAGTAACTTGCCCTTATTCGCGCCGTATTTTTCTTTGACCACTTCGCGCTGAACCTCGTTCGACGCCCCCGGCTTGATTGAAAGCTCCACAACCTCGCGCTCCTGGCCTTCTGACTCACCCTTCTCGACGTATTTACGAGCCTGAATGGCGGTCATAATTGAAGCGTAGGTGGATGGGCGTCCGATGCCGAGTTCTTCCAATTTCTTTACCAAGGAACCTTCAGTATAGCGAGCTGGCGGTTTCGCAAAAGCTTGCTTCGCCACCAAGCTAAGAAGGTCCAAATAGTCGCCTTTCTTAACCTTCGGTAACTCCAGTTCTTTACTCTTCCCATAAACCCTAAGAAAACCATCGAAAATCACCACCTCGCCCTTCGCAATGAAGCCCTGATTCGCCTCTTTTGCGGCATTTTCAGGCTTTATACGAATGGTGGTCTTGGCGATTTTCGCGTTTGCCATTTGGGTTGCCACTGTGCGAGCCCAAATCAAGCGATAAAGCCGTTTTTCGTAGTCATTTTTTCCTGCCGCAGTCTTGGTGATATCAGTTGGGCGAATTGCTTCGTGCGCTTCTTGCGCCTGGGCATCCTTGGTCTTAAAATGCCGGACTTTAAGGTATTCTTTACCAAATTCCCCTTCAATATATTTCGCTATAGACGAAACCGCTTGCGTAGAAAGGTTCAAGGAGTCCGTTCTATGATAAGTGATGAGACCAGCCTGATACAAGCCTTGCGCCGCGCTCATCGTCGTGCGGGATGAGAACCCAAGTTTGCTGTTTGCCTCAATTTGGAGAGCCGCGGTCGTAAATGGTACCGGATTCGCTTTGCTTCCCTCGGCTTCTTCAACGTCATCCACCAAGAATTTAGCGCCACAGAGTTCCTCAAGCAAAATCTTGGCTTTCTCTTCGGATTCTGGTTGGGCGCCTTCTAGGGCGGCGTCAAAATCAGCCTTGTCTTTAGCAAATTTTCCGGTCACTTTAAAACTGAATTTAGAGTCAAATTTCTCAATTTCCTTCTCGCGCTCCACGATGAGGCGTAATGCCGGCGACTGCACGCGCCCGGCCGAAATCGCACCCGGGACTTTGCGCCTTACAATATCAGACAAATCATAACCAACTAGCATATCCAAAGTCTGGCGCGCTTGTTGCGACGACACCATATCCATATCTACCGCGCGCGGATTCTTAATAGCATCTTCAAGTGCCGACTTTGTAATTTCGTGAAAAGTAATACGCGCTGTGTTTTTTGGTAAATCCAAAACTTCCAATAGGTGCCAAGAAATAGACTCTCCTTCGCGGTCTTCATCAGTTGCGAGCCAGATTTTGTCAGCGTTTTTTGCTTCTTTCTTGAGCTCAGTAATAATAGATTTGTGCCCCGGATCAATTTCGTAGGTCACATCAAAAGTAGATTTATCCACCTTGGTGTCTTTTCTAATATGCCCCACTGACGCCAACACTTTAAAATCCGACCCAAGATATTTCTCGATCGTATGTGCCTTCGCCGGGCTCTCTACTATCACTAAGTTTTTTGCCATATATATTATGATAACATAACGGTCAAGCATAAGCAGTTTAAAGCGTCAAAAAACCCTCAGGTAAGGGTGGGCATCACCTGAGGGTATTTTGGCCCTCTAACGCTTCCTTTTATTACCGGGTAACCCCCGGAGCGATAGCCCACCTCACACATCTAGGGGCCCGCCGGTTAGAGGGATTGCTAAGCCTTCGAAATGATCCTTTCAAAGTGGAGGTAATACTTATAAACATTAAGAACCATGAAGAAATTCTTAAGTCGAAAGGGTTTCAAAAGCTCGCAATTTCTGCTACACTACAAGTAGTATAGCCAAAATTTTAATTATTTAGGTGCGGTGTGGAGCTTTTTTCAAGCTCCAACTGACTTTATTATATCACACAGGAGAAACTATGTCAACACTTTTTACAGACTTTTTTACAAAAATCAATCAAATCTCACCCCTAGAACACAAATACACAGAGGTGTTAGAGGCTATTGCGCTTAAGCCTAAAACATTGTATTTTCGTGGTAAACTGCCAGAAAACATGTCAAAAACAAAAAAACAGGGGCAAATAAAGAGCGTAGCTATAGTGGGGTCGCGTCATAATACCAAATACGGCGAAGAAGTAGCCTATAAACTGGCCTACGAACTCGCAAAGAAAGGGGTAATAATCGTATCTGGCCTAGCCTATGGGATAGATTCCATTGCTCATAGGGGATGTTTAGCGGCAAATGGTCGTACAGTAGCCATACTCGGTACCCCGATTGACCGGATTTATCCCACCGCGCATCGTCCCCTAGCCCGCGAAATTATTGAGAAAAACGGCGCCATTCTCTCGGAATATGCCCCTGACACGAAGGTTTTTACGAGAACCAGTTTTTTGGAGCGTAACCGCCTCATCTCCGGTCTTTCGGATATCGTGGTGGTTGTAGAGGCTGCCGAAAAATCCGGTTCCCTCAATACTGCTACTCATGCCCTGGCTCAGGGCAAAACCGTCTTCGCGGTCCCCGGCAACATTACTAACCCCTATTCTCAGGGGTGTAATAAGTTAATCAAGCAGGGCGCTTTTCCCTATACAGAGCCAGATGATATCTTAAGAGAGCTATTTCCCGAGGAATATACCAAGAAGCAAAAACAGCTAAAAATTCAAGATCTTATTGGTGATACCGATGTAGAGACAATCATTCTTCAGGCCATTGCCAACGGGCTTCGTTCCGGCGAAGATATCATGAAGGCGTCTAAGCTCCCGCCAGAGGTATTTAGCCAAACAATTACTCTCTTAGAAATCAAATCCCGCGTCCGCTCGCTCGGGATGAACAAATGGAGTCTTCTATGAGATAAACTCGTCAATTTTCCCTGAAATTTCCCTCAAAATCTCTGGTAATTTTGTTTTCTCTTCAGGGGTGAATTTGGATAGCACAAAATCAACATCCCCCATCTTACGACGGAGTTCGTCGTTCTCTGTTCCTACCCTGATTCTAGCGTAATCAGAGCTTCCTAGCGCCTCATCTACAGATTTTAACCCGTTATTTCCCCCTGCGGCACCAGATGAGCGAAACCTCACTTTACCGAACTCCAGATCAAAATTATCACAAATCACCAAAATATCAGAGGCGGGTATCTTGTAATACCTCATATATTCTGCCACTACTTTGCCACTATCATTGTAAAACTCCTGGGGCTTAATGAATAAAACATCCCCAATTCTCCCCGAAATGGCCCCAAAACGCGGTTTGGTGCCCCAAGCAGCCTTATGTACCTTAAAATAAAAATCCAGCGCCAAAAACCCCACGTTGTGCCGCGTAAAGTTATATTGATTCCCTGGATTCCCGAGGCCTACAACGAGTTTCATGCCTTTTCTTTCTTATCGTTGCCATCATTTCGGAAAGAGAACATGATAGGCGTGCCAACAAATGGGTATTTTTCGCGAATTTTGCGTTCCAAAAACCTCTTCCACGACCAGTGTAGAAGCCCCAACTCATGCCCGTGTACCACGAACCATGGTGGGCAAACATCGGTCTGCACGATATATTTTGGCTTTGGACGGGTGTTTTTAAGCCCTGCTGGCGGATGTGAAACAATAGCGTCATTCAAAATCTTATTTAGTTCAGAAGTTTTAACCTCGGTATGACGACCTTCATCAATTGTTAAGGCCAGTTCAAAGAGTTGTGTTACATTTTCCCCAGTCTCCGAAGAGGTCAAAACCACTGGCGCATAAGGAAGAAAATTAAAATCCTTCTCTAAGGCATCGATTAGGAAATCTGCCGCGGTGCGGTTTTCGACATTTTCCTCGCCAAAGTAATTAGTCGGCTCAGCATCTTCTAGCAAGTCAGATTTCGTTACAACCATGATAATTCCCTTGCCGGCCTCTACGATTTGCCCAGCCAAAGATTGATCGAGTTTACTATGTGGTTCTGTCGCGTCGACAAGCAGGCAGCAAATATCCGCCTCTTCGATGGCTGAAAGGGTGCGAATGGCGGAGAATTTCTCAATCCCTACTTCACGCTTACCTGGTTTTCTAAGGCCCGCAGTATCCAAAATCTCTAAATCTCTTCCCTTGTACTTGATATTTACGCGGTTGATATCGCGCGTCGTGCCCTGTCTTGAACTCACGATCGCCTGCTGTTTTTTGCCTAGCGTATTGAAAAGCGAAGATTTTCCTACATTTGGGCGTCCAATCAAGGCAATTTTTAAAAGATTTTCGTATTCTTTTTTGCGTGGTCTCGCCGAAAGACTCGCCTCTATTTTTGATTTCAAATTACTAATACCCTGTCCAGTCGTAGCAGAAGTATAGTAAATGTTTTCCGGAGCAATTCCGAGAGCTCTAAACTCCTCAACTGGTAAAGATTCACCAAGATCGCATTTGTTCAAAACTAGATAAACTGGTTTACCGGATCTTAGAGCATTTTTGGCGATTTTGGCATCACGGTGGTCAAAATATTTCGCCGAATCTAACGTCACTAAAATCACATCCGCCGACTCAATCGCATCCTGAATCTGATCTTGAATCGAAGCTTCAAAATCGTCCGACGGGTCTTTTAGCCCAGCCGTGTCAACGAGAATAAACGAATCGTCGATCGTCGCCACCACGTTATCACGCGTAGTTCCCTCTTCGCGTGCCACAATGGCGATATTTTTATGCGCCATCCGATTTAAAATGCTAGATTTTCCAGCATTTGTCTGTCCAATTAACGCTACGATAGGCAACCTTTTCATATCTTAAATTATAACATAAAAACTTACTCTTGAAAAGAGGTGTGCTCAAAATAATCACTATGGAAAAACCCGCCTCAAGTGGCGGGTTAATCTTCCATTTTTTATAAAAGACAATAAAAGTGAAAACCGGAGCCATATTTATGAAACCCAGGATCAAAATTGTCTACCTCAACTTCGTCGCCTACAAGAAAGAAATCTCCTTCCCCATTTTCTGGTACACCCACTTTTTCTCCGTCACATTTACCATAAATATCGACGATTTTTGCTTTGTTGGACCTGCACCTCGTTCCGGGGTCCCCTCTTACAAAAGCGTCTTGCGGAATTTCCGCAACCACTATTACGTCATTGTGGCATCTCTGGAAGACTCGAGCAGGCGGCTCAAATGTCCTCTTCTTGAAATGTTTGAAAAGATTTGGAAAGTTCTTTTCATATACATTCATCGCAGCAGATTTTACGTAGTCATTATTATCATGCAACCCGCGCTCAACAATAGACAATGGTACATCTTTTCTACCAACACAGGCATTAAGGGCCGCGACTTTTACTTCCCAAAAGATACCGCTATATAATCTCGTGCCAATATAATTCAACGGCACATCTTCTCTGCCTGCACAAACGTTCAATGCTGCAACCTTGGCTGCTGTGTTACAGGAGTATATCCCATCTCGGATGATTTCTAATGGCACATCTTTTCTGCCAGCACAAGCATTAAGTGCGGCGGCGCTAACAGAAAAAATTGGGTCTCCCAATATAATAGGCTCAAGGATTTCAAATGGCACATCTCTCCCCGCGCAAGCACTCACTGCGGCTTTTCTAATGCAACAGTTATCGTCGTACAGTTCGCCCCCGATAAAATCAAATGGCACATCTCTTCCCACACAAGTTTCCAGTGCCGCGATTATGACATCTGGATCTTTGTCATATAATCCCTTTTCTATGATTTCCAGCGGGACATCCTTTTTGCCCTTGCAGGCTTCGAGCGCCGCAATCCTGACATCGCAATCCTCATCGCTGAGCCCTTGCTCAATAAATTCCAGTGGTGTATCCTTGCCTATGCACCCTTTTAGTGCCACGATCCTAAAGTCTGAATTTTTCGATTCTAACCACTCTTTAGCGACGTCTAAAGGTATTTCCATATCCACGGAAGCCTCAAACGCGGCCTCCCAGGCATCGAACCATTTGCCTCGACTACGTTTTTTAAGCCATCGTCCGATGGTCTTATAATTTACATTCCTCTTGGTAACTTTTATCATTGTCCATACACCCCCTTTCAACGATTTGGACAAAAACTGTTAAAAAAACTACACAAATTATTTGTGCGCATTTATATTATATACTAATTTAACAGATAGATCAATAATCATCGACGCAAGGATATTAATTATATATTATACGAAACTCTCTTAAGTAGTGAAATAGCAGTACTAAAGATTTTCTCGTTGTCACGTTCCAAAAGTTCTTTTACTTCTCCGTCCACAGAATCTTCGCCAATCAGAAACTCTGTAAATTTAACACTACGATATTCAGCAAGCGCAAGCAAGGCAGAAAGTTCCATATCTACTCCGATGCAGCCACGTTCTCTCATTATTCTAACTTTATCAAAAGTTTCGCGGTAAACCGCGTCAGTTGTCCAAATTTTTCCCTCAACAAAAGTAAATCCATTCTCGCTAAAAGCTTTTCTTGCAGTTTCTAAAGCGGCCTCATCTACACCAATTTCGTCAGAGTCTGGCAAATAATGATAACTTGTTCCCTCTTCACGAAAAGCCGCAGTTGGAAGAATAATCGTATTTTTGGCAATATTTTTATCCAACCTCCCGCAAGTCCCAAAAGCGACAAAACTTTTAATCCCGCTCGCAATCAAAAGCTCCATGTCACAAACTGCTCCAGCCGCGCCCATAGTAGGATAAACTAAAAGAATCTTCTCGCCATCCACTTCAATGTAGCGATAAGTATCAAAAGTGCGCCCAAAAGCGTTAGTGACCGGAAACGTCTCAAAATCTTGGTTTGGCAGCACAAGATCTTCCCAAATCTCGTCATCAAAAATCATTAGACACTTGTCTGACTTTGCGTCTAGCTTTAGGTCGCTTGGGCTAAAGACAGTTTTTCTTTCAGGATCGTATTTTATCATACCTCAATTCTACCATGTTTTAAATAAAGAATTTGCACCTCCTCATTGCTAAGCGCCACACCGTTTGTGATACAAATATGCAAAATAACAAAAAATGCACAAAAAACATAAAAATTTTTCATATGAAAATAAAAATTGTGTTAAAATTAAACATAAGTAAATAGGAATTTTAGAGTGAAAGGACGCATACGTCGCAGTGTTGCGGCTTCTTTAGTGAAAATAGTTACTGCTGTCTTTGCTGTAGGATTTCTTTTCTCTCTTTCGTTTACGTTTTCTACGTTTGCCGCGGCAAATTTGTTTAAAGTTGAAAATGTCGAGCTGACTGAGCTTTCCGAAACCGCCGAAGGTAGCATTACGAATTTTGACGAAACCAGTATTGCAACGAATGTCACTTTTCATAAGCTAGGTGATATTGCCAAATATACTATTACCCTCAAAAACTCCGATACTAAAGATCGCACTATCGAATCTATCAGCAACAATAACGAAAACCCGTATATCATTTACGAGCATGATTCCTATGCCGATACGTTAGTAAAAGCTGGCGAATCATTTGATTTTGTCGTGACGGTGAAATACCAGAATGAAATAGAAGATCTGAGCGAGCGCATTCAAACATCTGGCATATACTTCGCGATAAATTATTATGACGGCGAACAAGACGAGATATTAATTGTTCCAAATACGGCAGATGATGCATCGACTACCCCAAACGCGGCAAACAATACATCTATTGTTCCAAATACTGGCAGCGGTACTATAAATAAGATAAATGCCATCAAAAACAATGTAATTATTGTAGTCATTTTAGCCGCCGGTCTAACTGTCTGTATGATTTTGATTGCTAAAAAACATAAAAAATATTTAAAACTCATCGCTGGCTTAATTATTGTAGTTGCGGCTCTTGCCACTACAACTTCAATTAAGGCCATTTCCATCGGGGTTAATAAAATTGCCTTTGTTGGGAATTTTAATTTTAGTGACAAAGTTGCAGTAACTTATATGTTGGGCGAGGGAGAAGAAACTGTAGCGATCCCCTATGGAACAAATAATACTAAAGAAGTTCCAAAAAAAGCTGGATTTACTGCAAATGGTTGGACGTACGAAAACGGTTCTCAGTTTGATTCTTCAACAGAAATAACCGAAGATCTAAAACTTTATCCTAAATATACTCCTTCAGCCATAGTTGCTAATTTCGATAGCAATGGGCTAAGTTTTTCCAATAATAAAACATCCAACGTTATCGAATTTAACAAAAATTGTCACGAAGAGACGCTTAAAACCGTGTCTCACACTTCAAATCTCGACGATGACGGCGAGCAAATCTACGACGACGATGAGGGCGAATATTTAAACTACTCATCTTACACATCGACTAATGACACAGTAACAATCCCTGGCGCGACGAGCTTGAAGGTGAGCCTAAAATATAAAATCGAAAGCGGGTATGATGGACTTTATGTCTTTAGGGGCACTTATAACGGCTCGCTTAGCAGCCCAAATGAAAACCCGGATTATGGGCAGCTCTACACCTTTTCCGATGATAGTGGCATCAATACAGAAACATTTAATATAGACGGCGATACCGTTACACTCTCATTCTATTCTGATTCTAGTGAAAACTTTTATGGTTATTATGCTGCCATTGAAGGATATGATGCAGACGGTAACCCCGTCGGTAATACGACTACGGTTTGTGATATTGACGTAGTTTCTGGTAGCTACAAAGAACCTGAGACTGACGATACCCAAGTATTCTATGGCTGGAGTTTCAACAGTTCGGCCACTCGCGCCGATTACAAAAACCTCAACGATGCCTTAAAGGCTATCAATGGTGAACTTGGTGAAACAGTTAACATCTATGCTATTTGGGAAGAGCGCGAGACGTTCAGCATTAAAATGCATGGTAATGGTTTGAACTTTGAAAATAATTCTGATTTGAACACTATAAAATTCGCCACAGATTGTCGCGAGGTTCAGGTTCCAATGGTTAAGTATTCGCACACCGATAACGTTGATGACACCGGCAACAGAATCCGCGATTATAGTGACTATCTCACAACCAAGGACGTAATTACTTTTGAAGGGGCTTCTTCTCTGCGCGTCACGACTGCCTATAGTACAGAAAGTGGCTACGATTATGTGTATATCTTCGCGGGCGATTATTCGGGCAATATCTCAGGTGGTATGGATGACGGACAAATCGCCACTTATGATGGTAGCCATAGTATTTCGGATCCTGTCACGGCTATCGTCTCGGGCGATACGGTAACTATTGCATTCTATTCCGACTCTTCTAATGGCGATTATGGATATTATTCAAAGATTGAGCCGTTAGACGCAGATGGTAATCTCATAACGACCAATCAGACCACTACAGTCTGTGAACGTGAACTAGTTGCCGGGCAATATCGAGAACCGGTTGCGAACGATCTCCAAGCATTTATTGGTTGGTCTGAAGACGAAAATGCCTTGTCTCCAGACTATCTCAACGAGGCCGAGGTGACTAATAACCTCTCCGGAGCAGATGGTGAGTCAAAAGATCTATATGCTATTTGGGTTAAAATCCACACTATTACATTTGATGGTAACGGCGCAACTTCTGGTACCATGCAAGACCAAAAAGTAGATGGCGGCCGACAAAGTCAGCTCAATTCGAATAGTTACTATCGCACTAACTATGAATTTCTTGGCTGGTCAACTGATAAAGACGCCACCGAAGCAGAATTCAGGAACCAAGGTACTTTCACCGCTCCAGATAACTATGAAACAACCACTCTTTATGCTGTTTGGCGCAAAAAACACCGCCTCGTCTTTGATGGTAACGGTTCAACTTCCGGATCAATGATCGATTACTACTATTCCAAGGGTTCATCTATCAGCCTTCCAAACAACAACTATACACGCACCAACTACGATTTTCTTGGTTGGTCAACAAATAAAGATGCAACTAGGATAGAATACGCGAATCGCACCAGTTTCACGGTCCCAACTAATTCAGAAGAAACTATTTTCTATGCTGTCTGGCGCAAGAAGCACCATCTCATCTTTGACGGCAACGGTGCAACCTCTGGCTCGATGAGTGATACCTATTATTACGCACCTGGATCGAGTATTACTCTCCCAAGCTATAATTATTCGCGCACTAACTATCAGTTTATCGGCTGGTCAACTAATAAAGATGCCACCGAGGCAACATACGCAAACCGCGCTAACTTTACCGTACCAAACAATTCAGGAGAAACAACGCTCTTTGCTATATGGCGTAAGCAACACCGCATTATTTACGATGGTAACGGCGCAACCTCCGGCTCGATGAGTGATCAGGTTGTTGCAACTGGCGCGACGGTCACTCTTTCCAATAATAGCTATGCTAAGACCAACTTCACCTTTGCCGGTTGGTCCGAAGACCCTAACGCGACCGTAGAAACTTACGGCAATAAAGCTAACTTTATAGCTCCGACCGAAACAACCGAGACAACGCTCTATGCCGTCTGGCGCGCCAAACCAACCGTCAAATTTGATGGTAATGGCGCAACTTCCGGCTCGATGGCTGATCAAGTGTTTGAATATGACACTGCTGCCAACTTGAGATATAATAATTTCACGCGTACAGACTACAGCTTCATGGGCTGGTCTGAAGACATGGACGCAACTGAGCCAACATATCAAGACAGAGATAGCTTTACACCACCAAGAGAAAGGGATGTAACTACTTTATATGCCGTTTGGCGCAAAAAGTTCGTTGTCCACTATGATAATAACGGCTATGGCGAAGGAACAATGGCGGATTCAACCTATTCATGGGCATCCGCAACTGTTACACTAAGGGATAATGCTTTTGTACGACCTAAATATTATGTCGAAGGTTGGAGTACCGATAGGAATGCGACTACACCAATGTATGAAGATGGCGGTATCTTTACTCTCCCAACCGACGGCACTTTAGAAGTAACTCTTTATGCTGTCTGGAAACCAGCCTATACTATCGTTTACGATGGTAATGGTGCAGATTCGGGTGAAATGTATGACACGGTAGATGGACGCACAGAAATAACTAATACGGTTGGGAAAGTTGGTATGGTGACAAAACTTTACTCGCCAAATTATATAAAGAATGATTACGGCTTCATTGGTTGGTCTGCTGATACTGACGCTGGCGAAAGAGCGAATAACACTTTGAATAAACCAACTATCTATGGACCAAACGAATATATTACTCTAACTCCAGACCTAGCCGCAAGGGCAGATGAAGACCGCATCATTACGCTCTATGCAGTCTGGATTCCAAAAGACACCACCTATACTTTCCAAACTTTTGATAAAGCCGCCTTTGAAGCCGCCAACCCAAATACCAAAATAATCGCTCTCGAAGACGAACGTAACCATGATACTTATGCGGTAATCAAGCAGGCAGACGATAAATGGTGGATGGTCGAGAATCTTCGCCTTAATCTCGCCGATACTAATACAATCATCGATGCGACAAATACTAATAATCCTACAAGTGGCTTCTTATCAAGAGTGGCTAGCGTAAAAGGAAAAGGCGGCATTCATATTCCACTCTGCGACGATTCTATTGCATCTTGTATAGACCAACTATCATTCTATGAGCAAAATATCATCATGTCCAACCCATCCAGCCCAAATAAAGAGTGGAAACAGATAAACCCAGCAGTAAACGGCTATCCAAATGGGATAGGCTACTCGTGGTATTCTCACGGCGTCCACTACAACTATTACACCGCAACAGCTGGGCACTATGCAGTTAGCCTCGCTGGCGCCGACAATGCCCCGACTGGTGATATCTGTCCTAGTGGATGGCGCCTTCCTAATGGCAGTAAAAATTCAACTGCTAGTGGCGAGTTTGCTAGCCTTGATAAAAAAATGTTCAACCTTTCTTACAACTATTCCCGCACCGTTACATTTAGTGATAGCTGGACAAAATTCCCACTCAATTTGGTTTCGTCTGGTGATGCTATGTTTTACTCTACCTATTCTGGTTATAAGGATATTTCTAATACTAATAGAAATAAAGCTATATTCCTCTGGGCGGGGGGCCCATCTGACCCTCACGGGGTAGGCTTCCTTGAGAACGCCGTAACAACCAAATATAATCCTTCAATTTATCCGGGGAATTCTGGTTCGGACCCAGCTTACCGCGCAAGGCCAGTCCGCTGTGTCGCGCAGTAAAGAATAATAATCGCCCAGTCGTGTTTGCGGCTGGGTGATACTCGTTATCCGCCTTCGGCGGGCGAACCCGCTTCGCGGGTTCCATTTCCTACAGAAATAACCAAGCACAAAAACAAGCCCTAAAGGGCTTCTTTTTCCGCTTGGTGACTCCTGCGGGAGAAACACTCCCGGGCGTCGTCTTAGTGAATAAAAATAAGACCTTTCAGGTCTTCATTTTATTCACTGGTGACTCCTGCGGGAGTCGAACCCGCGATTTTCTGGATGAGAACCAGACGTCCTGGACCACTAGACGAAGGAGCCAGATACACGATGTGCACCCAAGGGGGGTTAGGTGCACGTATTTATTATAGCATAGCCGAATCTAAAAATCAACACTTCCGTAATTTGGGACAGCTGACACAAATGTTTGTCCGGGGGCTAGTTTAATTTCTTCCCCATCTGAATTATAGAATTTAATTTGATCTTCTGCTGAACCCTTTTTCCAGGTACCGCGCACCGCGTTGCCGTTTTGGAAAACATACGCATCCCCCGATCCTATTGCCGTGATGTCTTCATGATAATTGTCCCAAGCCTTTTTCTCGTTTACGACCATGGCAATTACTACTGAAGGCGCCATTTGCGTGAGTTCGCACACGTCTTCTGGGTTTTTCTCTCCCAAATCTTCATTCGGGCAGTTGTATACATCATGGCTTGCACCCGATTCGTATGAACGCAGATATTTATTTGAGTTAGCGTCGTAAGTATAGTTTACATTGAAATTAGCCCAACCACCAAATCTTAGTCCAATATTTGTGACTTTTGCGGTCAACTCAGAAGTATTACCTTTAGCTGGCGCAGTAATATCTAGCTTCTCGGTCACCAAATCGTCAATTCGTGCTTTGTTTGATTCTTCCGGTGTCATTCTAGTAAAGCCATTCACGTCTGAAGTATTGTAACCATTGTCGGAATTATACTGTTTTAAAAGTGTCGAAGTTGTAAAGAGGTTATTCCAGAGACGGTTGCCGTAAGTTCCTCTATACATATAAGTGTAATTCTCAGTTAAATCGCGATATCCGCCACTTCTTACAGCGGCCAATGCATCATCAGCCCCGCCTGCGTGCACGATAGTACAATTAAACGGCGTATCCCACTGTAAATAATACATCCTAAGTGACCTAATCGGCCCGATTACGGCGGAGGTCGGGTTCTGATAAATAGCAGCAAACCTCGTGATTCCGGCTTCGGCGATCGCCTCAAACACTACACCAGCAGTGTTTAGCCCCGCCTGAGGCCTAGCCCCATCAGTGCCATTTGGAGTCTGAATGCAAAATACCGGCGCATTAACGAGCCCTGCGTCCGCAAGTGCTTCACCGGTCAGACTACTATAGGTTTGTTTCTCGTCGTCTTTGGATGACATATCCGGAAAGGTAGGAGCTACCTTCTCGCCACCGTGGCTTAGCAATGCAAATGCTAGCATTGCGGCGCCGCCAGCGAGGGCAACCAATCCAATTATCAGAAGAATAGTCCACTTTTTCTCGCTGGGAGAAGAAGTGAAATCTTTAGTTTGGGATTCGCTATCAAACTTAACTTTTTTCATCCACTTACTATTATACATAAAAACTTTAACTTTTCCACATTTTTATAAAAAACATAAAAACTAAGCAAAAAAGAAGAACTTATGCTATAATCGAATTATGCTTATGAAATCTAAGGTCATCATGGGCTCAGCAGTGGTATTTGTGCTCGGACTAATAGCCTTTAGCCAGGGTCCTGTTGTTTCAGCCGCAGAGCAAGAAGTTGAGTTCCAAGTAAATGTGAAAGATTTTTTGAGCGTTTCCATCACTACGCCTTCAGAATGGGCGGTGGGTGACGTCAATACATTCCTAAGGAACAAAGTTAGCATTACGGTTAACACCAACGATGATAATGGCTTTGTTGCCTCTATGGCTACGAAATCCACTAGTACGGACCTTGTCCATGTTGCCGACAAAGGTACAATCCCTACGCTAACCAGCAATTACCCGAGAGGTAGCTTCCCTGCTGACCGCTGGGGCTATTCGTTAAATGACACCGATGCCGGGGACAATTCTAGTACTTATAGCGCCATGACTGGCGCCAGTGGTACTCCAATCACGCTTATTTCCAGCGATCAAAGCCAAACCATCAATAGCAGAGATATCTTCTTTGGTGCCAAGGCGAGTACAGCTACTCCATCCGGTAAATATGCCAGTACGGTGGTTATCAGTGTAGTTACTGGCAATATTGACAACGATAATCCGATAACTCCGGTTGATCCAGCTAGACCGAATCCTATGGATAACGTCCCAATTTATAGTGGCGGTGGAACTACGACTGGTGGTACTACGAACGGTGCCACCACGTACACTTACAGGAGAACAAATTCTGGCAACCACACCAATTCTATTACTACTGAAGTGAGCGACGGCGATAACCGTAGCGCATATAATGGATATACCCCTCCTCAAGGTGTTACTACTAGACAAGAAAATGTGGAAAATGTCGCAAGTGGCACATCTCTTGCAACCGGTCTCGCGATCACTTCCGGCGTAGCCGCACTAGCAGGTGTTGGATTCTTTATTGCGTCGAAAAATAGAGATAAGGACAAAGAAGAAGACCAGTAACGAGTCCCCCGAAATCGTGATATAATATAGGTCATGAGTGTTGTTACTAGATTTGCGCCTAGCCCAACTGGCTATATTCATATTGGAAATGTGCGTTCCGCCATTTATCCGTATTTAATTGCGCGCCAAAAAAAAGGTAAGCTTATTCTTCGGATTGAGGACACAGATAGAGCTCGTTACGTTGAAGGCGCGACCGAACTGATTGAGGATACTTTGAAGTGGTTAGGACTCGAATGGGACGAGGGCCCAATCGTTGGCGGTCCAAATGCTCCCTATTTCCAAAGCGAACGAAAAGAGATTTACTTAGAATGGGCTAAGAAGCTTATCGATTCTGGTCGTGCATATGCTGACCCTACTCCACCTGAAACTATTGAAGCATATCGTAACGAATGTACCAAAAACAAAACTCCGTTTCTCTACCGGAATTTCCGGCCCGAGAACCCACCTAAATGGGAGCTTGGCATGCCGCTTCGGTTTAAAGCTGATCCTAAGGATTATAAATGGCACGACGAAGTAATGGGCGACATGCACGCCGGGCCAGAAGTCCAGGACGATATTATACTGATCAAAAAAGATGGTTACCCCACGTATAACTTTGCCCACATTGTGGATGATGCCGAAATGGGTGTTACGCACGTTATGCGCGGCGTAGAATACCTGTCCAGTACGCCTAATTATTTGGCGCTTTATGACGCGTTAAATCTTCCTTGGCCGAAGTTTGTTTCCCTGCCTCATATCCTTGCTCCTCAAGGCAATAAAAAACTTGGCAAACGCGATGGCGCTAAATCAGTTACCGAATACCGCGACGACGGCATTTTGCCAGAGGCTATGCTGAACTACCTCGCCTGCCTTGGCTGGAACGATGGCACCGAACAAGAAATTTATACTAAAGACGAACTGATCGATAGTTTCTCGCTTGATCGAATTCAGACTTCTGGCGCACGCTATGACGAAGTCAAACTACTCTGGATGAACGGACAATGGCTAAGACGTATTTTTGACGAACAGGGCGTCGGTGCGTTATATGATCGCACGCGAGATTTTTGGCCAGAAGTCGCAGCAAATTTTGATGAAGACTACAAGAAAAAGGTCCTTTCAATTGTCTATGATCGACTAAAAACTCTCTCAGACCTAAGAAGTATGACCGACTATTTCTTTAAAGAGCCGGAAATCGACCTAGATCTATTAACCAAGAATAAATTCGTCAAAAAACTTTCTGAAGCGGAGATCGAATCGCTTCTTAAGGAGTCGATTGCGGCCTTGTCTTCTCTATCAGAGTGGGATGCCGACCATTTGCAGGGTGTGCTGAATGGCTTGCTAGAAAAGACCGGCAAAAAACCCGCCGAACTATTTAGCCTGATTAGAATTGCAATTAGTTTTGCGCCATTTAGCCCAGCCCTTAACCTCACTATGGAAGTTTTAGGTCGCGACAAGACTTTGTCGCGCCTAAACGCTGTAGCTCGCGCTATTTAAACTACATTGATGTAGCAATTGTCTTGATTTGCTTCTTAGTTAAAGTGTCTTTTGGGGCGGTTAGTTTATAGACCACACCGCCGTTTACCCACGCTGCGTTACTATCGTAAACATAGATGGTTAGCCCCTGCTCGCGGATAGTTGAATAGCTTTCCGGGAATTCATCTCTGACGTAGTTGTTCTGAAGAGCGCTGGAATCCCAAGATGATTTTTCTTCAACCAGTGTAAAACCATCACTGTTTGTACTGTTTACAAATTTTAATGTGACCCTACCATCCTCAGAAGCGATTTCTGACAATGTGTAATCACGCGGAATATAATTAGGGTAGCTTGCCTCAATCCCTGTCTGCATAGCTGCAACTCGGAGAGAAATATCAGGCATATTAAGATTCACAAAATAAACAATAGCAAACACTGCAACCGCAGTACAAGTAAGAGCAAGCATTACTCTGCCAAGCCTGAATTGACCGAAGAAAGATTTCTTGGACTGCTTGTCGTATTGTTCCTGGGTAGCATTGTCTTTTGCGGCGTTTTCAAGGGCTTTGCGAATCGCTTGATCTTTTAATTCTTTTGCGGTCATCGTGGAAACTATGCCAGTGGACGGTTTTGACGCTGCAGCGCTACGAACTTTCATTCGTGCCTTAGCAGTTTCATGCATAGGGTGAGAAGCAACCTGCCCCACTTCGGTGGTTTTGGCCGGTCTAGTCTTTTTTATGCTGGTGGAGCTGACGGTGTTATTGAAATGCTGAATTTGGCTACTCCGTTGAGCCTGGCTGGTCTGCTGAGTTTTTGCATTTTGTTTGACAGATACTGCCACCCTGGAACTACTCGTAGGTCTCTTTACGTAACGACGATTTAGGGTGGTGGAAGGCATAGCACGGCGACGAACGCTTTTACTCTGCTCTCTTGATTCTGTCTTTTGCATTTAATACCTCGCTTATTCTTAGATAAATCATACTCTTTTTTTCAGGAAAGCGCAAGGGTATTTTTTATTAATTATTATGTTATAATATGGGTTATGGATCCTGACGCAGCCAAGAAACGTCAAAGCATAAAAATAATCTTCTCTGAGGCCTTGATGGTGCTTACTATTATCGCCACAGTGATTGTTTTGGCTTTGGTCGTATCTGGCTATTGGCTAAACTCTGATTTTAAGGTTGAGCGTCAAGGAATGCTACAAATCTCTTCCGCTCCGACGGGGGCAGACATCGCGATCGATGGCGAATCTGGCTGGCTTCAGGTCACTAATACGTCTAAGGTACTACCGAGTGGCGAGCATACAGTTTTGCTTACAAAAGATGGCTACGATTCTTGGACGAAAACGATCAACATCTCCGAAGGCCTGCTTTACCGTATTCGCTACCCGAGACTCTTCCTTTTGAAACGCGAGAAGACTAAAATCGCGGACACTCTCGGCACCACCAAAGTTTTCACTAATGGCAAGCGGAACCAGCTATTTCTTTATTCTGGCGATTTGACTACGTTGGATACTGAGCAATACGCTCTTCCATCCACTAGTCAAGATTCCGAGCCGATCGCTGGATGGCAAGTGTTGAATCTTGATTCCGAAAAGCCCGAGATTAAGCCGGTCACTAGAGATTTATTGTATGAACTATTCAAAAAACCAAAAAAACCAACCGAAGAGGATCCATTGAAAGCCTTTAACCCAGACTTGAAGGTTAGCGAGTCCGCCGAGACAATATTTACTAAGTTCTATGATGACAATTACCTCACCGTCGTTGATGGTTCGACTATTACCATGTACAAAAAAGATGTCGAAGAACCGGTGCTTATCACCGATCTCGCCTTCATGCCTTCCGGGTTTCACGCTGGTGATGACGGCGAATTCATAGTTTTTTCGGCCGGTTCGACCATCGCAACTTTGGATATGGAAACAATGCAAATAACAAACTGGGCCGTTGACGGCGAAACCTTTGGCTGGCTGGACGGCAGCACGATTTACTCAGTCAAAGAAGGCGAACTCTTCGTCTATGACTTTGATGGCCTCAATCGCCGTTCATTAACTACCGGCGTTTCTTCGCGTTTCCCCGTTTATTTAACACGTGATAGATGGTTATACTACTTCAGTGATGATACTTTGATGCGAGAACAAATCGTAGAATAAAAACAGTTTTATTGTGATTTCTTGATGGCTAATTGGGTATTGAATAATATTTTTATTGCCCAGTCATGAAGTTCCACACCCCTTCAAAGAAGGATGGTTCGTTGGATGGCAGTGACTGCGTATCGTTGCTGTCCGTCTTGATCTCGTCGGATTCTGATGCGCCCTCGTAGCTTGGCGAAATTTGCTCAGCCGTCACTAACAAACGATTCCTCGATGTACCGAGTGGTGTACAGGTCACAAGCGTAAGGAGTGGTTTATCAGTGTTAACTACTAGCGCAGCAACATTTGTCGGGTCTACTACTTCTTTTTTGATCACTCGGTATGTATATCGTACGGAATTGTAGTTAACGTAAATTAAATCGCCGTCTTCGAGTCTCTCGAGGCCTGAGAAGATATATTTGTACGGGTTCGAACTGTAAACGTCGCCCGCTGAATGCCCAGTAATTACAAGATTACCAATTTCGCCTGGGTATGCAGACGCTCCGGCGATTCGGTAATGAGCAACACCATGGTTCATTGCGCTCATTACGTCAGAAAGCGGTATCCCGAAACTAACTGGTACATCCACGTTTAATTTTGGTATTATCAGTCTTGGGTCCGCTGAAACCTGACCAGTCACAGTTGGGTCAATCGCCTCGATCTGCGATGCTGGGACATTCCCCGGTGATACATAAGCCATAATTGGGGCAAAAATTAAACGGTTGTATTGCAGGAACAATATCGTCAGCGCTACCGCCACGCCAGCTAGAATCGGGATCAGCTTACGATGTCTTCTGGTTTTCTTGGCGCTTTCGGTCGCCTTTTTGCGGATTTTGCGCTTCAGATTTGAGGCGGCATAGCTACTATTTTCGGAGTTTTGATCCGCGCTCTTAGTATTCAATGGATCTAGAGATAACCCCGCCTTGTTATCGGTCTTTCTGCTGTATTTCGTGAGAGATTCCAGGATTTCTTCTTCCTCTGCCTTTTCCCTGGCGTCTTTCAAGCGTTCCTTAGCGATGTAGTCCTTAGCGGCTTTGGAATAGTAATCATTGTAGTATTTCTGATAATAACCCTGCCAGGCCGAGTGGTATTTTTTCCATGACTCAGAATTAATACGCGGTGCGATAGGGGTGTCTTTTAATTTCCCCTGCTCCTTAGTATTCTCTTTGGCGGATTTTTGGGCCGCCTCAGCATAAGCCGCCAGAACTTTCTTTCTGGCGATCGATGCGGCTGTTTGTCTTTGCAAATCACTCGAAGACTGCCCACCTTTATCAGAATCCATGGCCCAATTATAGCATATTATGCCCTTTTATGATATAATTACACCACTGGGCGGCTGGCGGAACTGGTAGACGCGCTAGACTCAAAATCTTGTGGTAGCAATACCGTGTGGGTTCAAGTCCCACGCCGCCCACCAAACGGTTTATAAAAGTATTTTTATCTATTACGCAATCTATAAATGTCTGTTAAACCCCTTGCTAAAATAGAGGGCTATTTTTATGCCATTTTTGCAACAAAAACACTCCAAGAACTACGATTTATATCTATAATTTTGCCAGTTAAATCCCCAACAATTGAGCGAAATATTGCACATAGAAAAAGCCGCCTATATGGCGGCTTGAAACCCTTTCGGGTTGTGA
Source organism: Candidatus Saccharimonadota bacterium (assembly GCA_017515105.1). Lineage (GTDB taxonomy): Bacteria > Patescibacteriota > Saccharimonadia > Saccharimonadales > Saccharimonadaceae > Nanosyncoccus. The sequence continues at coordinate 213,423 of JAFWHO010000004.1, read as the reverse complement.
AAAACATCATTATGCCTTTTTCTATTTTTTTCCAGGTCGAGCAGTACTACTCCGCAAAGCTCTTTTGCAACCTGAATGATTGTATAGATAAGTACAAAATGACTTCGCATTTTCTTCCGACGATATGATCATAGTCATACGTTCATCCAAAAATGTTTTTTTCACTTAAACTACTTACTACCGATAAAGAATATGGTTTAAAACCACCAAAGATTCCTCTCGTTTTGCCAAGCATCCCCGCTTAGACGACTTCTAATATTTCCCGCTATGACGGGAGCAATAAGAAGTTGCACTCGCCTAACGAGCTACGGTTCAGCCTTAAGACTTGTTTTCTTTTCGATAACGCATAGTTTTCAGGATTCCATCCAGCTAACTGGATGTTCAACTGATGATGCCATATCGAGTTTAACAATCAGTGCATGATTATCAGAAAACGCCTCTTACAAACAAACGTATTAGAATCTTGTATTCTTTTAAGTTACGCGACTTTCGTCTCCCATAACTCGGAGTATGTCTTAATTATAGCACACTTCGACAAATAAGTCAATAGTATTTATGCTTTTTCCGACAAAAAGTCAAATATTCTCCCTATAATCTGTTAAAACCTGGTTTATTTCGCCCCACCACGAGTCTTCAGTACAAAAAAATACCCCCTACCATGTTATCTGTAGGGGGCATAATCGTTTTTTGGTTTTATTCAGCGGAACGCCTCTGCCATCTCGGCGGGGTCGAATTCGCTCAAGCCAGCGCTGGCTCGGAGCCAGACCTTCAGGTATTCAGGGTGGGTTTTGAGATAATTGTATTCCCACTCGTGAAGAACTTCTGGTCTACACAGGCCGAAACCAAGGCCGTGCCCCTCTAAGAAGCTTCCATTGTGGACTTTTTCGTCTGTACGGACTGAGATGCACCTATCGCCATGTCGATATCCATCGATGACCTTTCCGGTCACGAAGATACCTTTCTTGAGGGCGCCTTGGAAGTTATTAGAAACGAAACAGATAACGTCTTCTCCGACCTCGAACCATCCCGCGTTCCTATGCCCTGCAAGATAAGGCTTCTTCTCGGCGGACTCCTTCAAGTCCATGATGAGGCTAATCATCTCACCGATCTCGGCCTTCCTTTCCTTGAGCTCAGCAAGCCTAGTCTTGAGGTACATCACGCAGGTTTCCAGGAGCTCCTGGGTACCGTTTGCGATTGCACATGGCGTATTGAAGGTAAACTCTTCAAACCCGTATGCGCCACTGCCGTTGTTTCGATCCTTCGGGATCAGTAGGCACATTGTGGTTATTTTGTACCCGTGACGGCATATACCACCGCAACCAAACCTGCACCAACCACAATAATTTAGTGTGGTAGCTCCCGGTTCACGATTTCTCAAATCGTCATCGAGGGGTTCAAGGTGACGCCCCCAACTACCATCGCGCACACCGATTTCGGGAAATGCCGGGTGATCAAATTCGGCCGCCATCGCTTTGACGTCGTCGATGGTTTTACCGTCCAACATCTCGACCTGGGCCTGCACTTTCTTGATTTGGCCGACGGTTATTCTCTCCTGTTTTCTCCAATACCTTTTTAAAAACTCAAGGTTGAAGAAACCGAGAAAAGCGAGGTCTTCTTCGGTCGGAGCGTAAACTCCAGACCAGTTCTCAGGTATTACTTTTTGAAAGTTTAGCATAACAAATCTCCTTTCATGATATGTGTAGTTCATTTTCGAACCGCAACAGACAATGGGACTTATTGCTGCTTAGCAGCGCACGACACACGATGTTGATCCTGTGCTCTGCGCTGCTAAGCAATTTGCTATGACATTCCAAAAACGATTATAAAAATACTATGACGCAAAAAGAATACGTCACTATTTTAGTGATAACATACAAACTACAAAATGTCAAGGCATCTCAGGGTATCGCCCCAAGCTTCTCATGAATTCCTTCGCCGCAACAAGCATCTTGCCAAAACCGTCACCGTTCATATTGCCGTAGACGAATTCATCGTATGGATAAATTTCTGCCCCAGTCGACTCATTACTTTCTTTCTCTTCGGGTCGTATGTCGAGTTCCTTATTGTCGTCTGGGGCATTGTTCATTTTTTGCCCTCCTTTTAGTTATTTATCCCAGTCAAATCCTTCGCCGTAGTGGCCGTACTCGGCGCTTTTTTCGTAGATTGGGCGCTTCAAATCTAGATATTTGATAATTCCACGCGGAGTAAGGTCGTAGCCTTCAATTTCTTCTGGTTTGCCGTCAATGATTACTGTTTTTTCGAGAGGCTCGGCATAACCAATTGCATAGGCTAGTCTCACCAAGACCTCATGCGCTTTGCGCTCCCTTAGGTAATCCACCGCAATACGGCGTGCCATATAAGCCGCGGAACGATCCACCTTGGATGGGTCTTTACCAGAATAACATCCACCGCCAATAGCTACGCGTGGGCCGTAGTTATCTACGATTAGTTTACGACCAGTGAGCCCGGTATCGGCGTCAAAGCCACCTTGGTTCCAGTCACCGGCAGGGTTTAGATGTAGCTCCAATTTGCCTTCCAATTTTTCTTTAGCGATAAAATCACTCACTAGTTTTTCGAGCTCATCATGCGAAACATTCTGAAAGCTTGCTACGATAGAATCGATCGAGCCATCCGGCGCAATGGTGACCTGGGTCTTACCATCGTATGGATGCTTGTCGTAAATGAATTGGTTTAATCGGCGGGCTAGCACCACTTCGCGCGGCAATAGCTCAGGGGTCTCATCACAGGCATAGCCAATCATAATTCCCTGGTCACCTGCGCCACCGGTGTCTACGCCTTGTGCAATTTCTGGCGATTGTTTGACAATCTTCGTGTGCACCTCGACATCGTCGCCCGCAATGCGATGAACGATGGCCGGGACATCCACGTCGTCGGCTTTGGATGTAATTTCGCCTGTTACGAACACTACGCCGTGTCCGCCGCAAGTCTCCGCCGCGACTCTAGCATCTGGGTCGGCAGCAAGATAAGCGTCCAAAATCGCATCGCTGATTCGGTCGCATAGTTTGTCTGGGTGTTTTGGAGAAACGCTCTCCGCAGTTCTGTAGAACATATCTTTCCTTTCTTGGCCGGAATTACCACCTTGGCTTACGCTAGGTTGGTAGGGGGTCACCGGGCCGGTCCCTCGCCCCTTCTTGATATTAAATGATAACCCTACGATTATATCACGTGACGTGGTAAAATAAAACCATGAAAATAGCGTTTTTTTCGGATTGTTTTTTAGACCTTACTGGCGGTATCGTGACATCGATCAATACCCAAAAAAAGGCCCTCGAATCGCTCGGGCACACCGTGTATGTTTTTAGCAGCAGCTATCCAAAATCCGAACAAGAAAAAAAGCGATTAAGAAGTCAAAACATCTTTCCGGTTCCCTCATGCAAGGTGTTTTTTAGGGGCATTGTACCGATCGCTCGTCGTCCCAAAATAGTCGAAAAATGGCTGATGGCAAACCACCCCGAGATCAAGGATTTTGATATTTTTTACATCCACTACGAAGGTGGCTGCTCTATCGCTGGGCTGCGCCTCGGCAAAGAGCTAAATATCCCCACAATCCAGGTTATGCACGGCCGCGAGGATGTTGGTGAGGCTAATCTTGTGTCGTTTGGTTTTCGCACTATTGTGGCATTTTTCCTTTGCTGGTTTCATTCCTGGTATCTTCCCCATAAGACCAAAGTTCAGCGCGACAACAACTTAGCAGATACTGTTGCGCGTGCCAAAATGTGGGCGCTGATGGTAAATCACGCAAACTGCGCCGACTTAGTCTTGACTCCGTCCGAGCATTTCCGTAAGAAGCTAATCCATTTTGGCCTCACGAGTCCAAGTGAAGTATTCCCTAACGGCTACCCAGACGCTAAATACCCGGAGTCTCCTAAGCTAAAAACCGTGAACCCGGGTGAGACCATGAGAATAATTTGGCATTCCCGTGTATCCAGTGAAAAACGCATTATGCCGTTCCTCAAGGCCCTCACCAGGGTTACTGGTAAATATCAACTCGACGTCTACGGTGGCGGTAATCATCTAGCCAAGGCTAAGCGTTTTGCGAGACACCACCACCTGAACGCTGTATTTCATGGCGACATTTCATTCAAAAAAATCCAGTCGTCCATCGAAAATGCCCATCTGGATGTTCTGGTTTCATACGATTTTGACACCTTCGGCATGACCCTGATCGAGGCGGAAGCCCACGGCGTACCAGTCCTGTTCTGCGACCCTGACATGCAAGAAATCGTGCCGAAAGGAAGCTTTGTAATGTCCAAAAACGAAACAGAAGAAGCGATCGCCGACGCTCTAAACGATCTCCTTTCGCACCCCGAAAGAATTGAAAAAATGAGCCAAGTGATGCTAAGGCATCGCAACGAAGTCTTAATGTCCAAAAGAATTAAACAACTTGAAAAAATATTTGAATCAGAAATCGCCAAGTCTAAAAAATAGCCCCGGATTTATTTTCCGGCCCACACCGCGGCCACGCTAGCCTCGATAAACTTATTAGGGCTATAAAGATTCATGCTCACAATTTTCCCCGCCACTTCGCCACCCCAGAAAGTCATTGCCGAGTAGCCAGTGTTGGCAAGGTCTAGTGCTTTCACGATACCATTCCTGGCAATTAACACCTGCCCATTATGGAGCGTTACGATGCTTACTGGGTAGCTTAGCGTAAATTTGTGCAAGGTTTCCGCCACTCGCATCAGTGAGGACGACAACAACATTACTTTCGGATAGTACACCGCGCGCATTAGCTTCATTAGTTGACTCATCGAAGCCATGACGATCACGTTTTCGTTCATCAACCATCTGTCGGGTGAGTTCTCGGCTAATAGATCCACCGCATCACGCGTAACAAGAGTCATTTTTTCGGAAGTTTTAACCGCGCTCGCTACCGCCTTTCCGGTCACCGTATTTCGGGACAAATCACCTAGCACCAGGTTAAAATCAGCCTTACTAAACTCATCAATTAATTCCTGACTTTCCGAAAATCCACCCGCATCCACCGAGGGCAAAAACACGAAATTCGGCATATCTGGGATTTTGCCCTTCAGGGCATCAGGAAGCACCAGCCTCACGTCTTGAACAGGATAATTCTCGGCGACATATTCAGCCGTCTTAATCTCGGTCCGAAAATGCCCCACATTTCCACCAATTACATTAATGGTGCCCTGTTTTTTCTCTGGTATATTCCATCTCAAATCCTCGTACGGATTTGATTCTAACTTTTCAAAAAAATCCATCTAAACCTCCAAATCAATTGATACTGGGCAGTGATCCGACCCTTCTACGTCCTCGTAAATCTCTGCCGATTTCAGATTAGGCTTCAAACTCTTGGACACGAAGAAATAATCAATTCTCCACCCCACATTGTTAGCTCTTGCATTGCCCCAGTGTGACCACCAAGTATACCTCACCGCATCGGGATTGAGAGTCCTAAAACTATCGATTAATCCCGACTCCACAATATTCGTAATCCCCTGCCTTTCTTCATCGGTGAATCCTGCCGAATGATGGTTGGTCCTCGGCCGCGCGATATCGATCTCCTCGTGCGCCGCGTTAAAATCTCCGCAGACAACTACTGGTTTCTCTTTCTCCAAATCTTTCAAATACTTCAAAAATTCCGGGTCCCACTTTTCATTTCTAAGCCCCAATCTTTCCAGCTGATTCTTGGAATTTGGCGTATAAACGTTTACCAGGAAGAACTTTTCAAACTCCGCCGTAAGCACTCTTCCTTCCGTCAAAGGATCCCCGAAACTATCCGCAAACACCTTGGTGGTCGGCAAATTGTTTCGCACCGACAAAGGTTTGATTTTAGTAAAAATCGCCGTCCCAGCGTACCCAGGGCGCTCCGCCGAATTCCAAAGTTCCTCATATTCCGGCAGATCCACTTCTGCCTGACCTTGTTTGGCCTTGGTCTCTTGCAAACACAGAATATCCGGATCGTATTTATTGATAAAGCTCTGCAGAGCCCCCTTCCTGAGCACCGCTCTTAGTCCGTTCACGTTCCACGAATAAATCTTCACGTCCTGAAGCTCCCTATTTTTGGTAAATCCTAGCCATGTAGAGCGTCTTCGGGATCATTGACATCGCTTCAGCTGTGCTATCGGAATCGAGCTTTACAGCATAATATACCGCATAAATAGTGCCATCAAGCTCAGTGGCGTAAGCCAGCGCCGATGCATTTTCGCCTTGCACCCAGCTAGTTCCGTTCATTTGATAATCTTTATCCGTAATGTCTAAATACGAACTAATTTTGTTCAAATACTTTTCAGGAGACAAGTTGGTTTTTTCAACATATACCAAAACTTGCGCCCAACCATCGTCGTTTACGAGGTTGTATGTGTAGGCACCTTCGCTATTTTTGCCGCCCGCTTCAAAAGTCTTTGGCAAATAAAATTCTAGATCATCGACTTTAGCTAGATTGGCATTGTTTACCGTAACTCTCGGGTAAGTATTGTCGATTATCCCGCCAGTGCTAGTCCCAGCCCCACCAGTTCCACCGGTCCCGCCAGTGCCATTGCCGCCATCCACTGAAGTGATATCGGTGTCGCCGCCATTATCGCTCGTCGCTCCCCCGACCTTAATTACGCCAGTTGAAATTAAAATCACTATCACGATCGCGGCGCATACGATCACGGTAGAAAGTATTGCGATGATGATAGATTGTGAGTTTGCCTTCCCTTCACTGCTAGATGATTTTGTATTAGCCATATAGCCTCCTTTTTTTAATTATATCACTTCTATCACCAAAGAAATCAGTTATATCTTCCTCGTTCGATGTCGCGCTTTTTGATCGTTTCGCGCTTGTCGTATTTCTTCTTGCCTTTGCCTACTGCGATTACGAGTTTGATATGTCTAGACCCCCCTAGGAGCCTCACGGGGACGATAGTTGAGCCAGCGACCTTTTCGCGTGCGAGGGCCTCGATCTGCTTCCTGGTTGCGAGTAGCTTGATATTTCTCGCTGTTTCTGCACCAAGAGTAAGGTTATTAAGCCAAAGTTCGGAGTTTTTGATGGTCACGAAGGAACCTTTGAGCTGGACGTGATGGTCACGAATTGAACGCACTTCCATTCCAGATAGCACCATCCCTACGGTGAGCTCGTCGCCCAAAATATAATCGTACCTTGCCTTACGATTGACGGTCACCGAATCCGATACTTTTTTCTTTTTCATACTAACATTATACCACGACACAGGGGTGGCACGAAAAGAGTCGGCTGGATTATTAGTTTACTTTTACCTTATCTTCGCCCACCAAGTCACGAAGCTTCTTCAAGAGATCTTCGGATATATCTACCTTAAATGGCATCCTCAAGGGGCGCTTCTCCTCGCCTTCCTTTAATACCAACACCACCTCTTGCATCCCAAGATATAGATCCGCTAGTCTTCGTATTGCGGTCAAAACTTCAGTATCCGAAGCGTCTTCAATCAAAATATAAAGTCTTTCTTTTCTCGGGTCTTTTGGCGGTTCTTTTAGGACCCTAGGCGCATCCTCGATTTTCGGAGTTTCAGACCGCGCTCCATTCCCTCCATAAACCTTCTCTGCCGAGGAGCGACCACGCCTTCTTCCACCCCCCGGGGCCGCCACTGGTGCAGCCAGTTTCGTACCAGTAGATTTATAAGAGGCTAAATCTTCATCAGAAATTAGCTCAACGGCCTCCGCAAGCAGTTTGACATCAGAGCTAATTCGTCCATCTTTGTCTGTCGCGTTGACTTTGCCTTTTACCCTCACGACATTATCTACCTCGAGTTTGCCGCCACATTCCGCAAACACCGAAGGAAAAACGATAAATTCCGTCTCATCGGTCTTATTCTCTATTTTGACGAAGGCCATTTTGTCGCCTTTTTTCGTCAAAATCGTACGTACTGCGGTGATAATTCCCCCAATTGTCACCATTTTATTATCGTATTCGGCCGAAACCATGCTCATCGGGTGAGTTTGCTCTTCGAAGTAAGTGTCATATTTGTCGAGTGGGTGCGCAGAGAGATATAGCCCCATCAAATCACGCTCCCAAAGCAGCTGCTCTTTCTCGGGGTGTTGCACCGGCGCCTGTTTAATCTCCACCTCTGGGATTACGCCAGCATCCCCCATCATACCAAATAGGTCTGTCTGCCCAGAGCCCACGTCTTTTTGAATTTTAGCCCCATAGGCCTGCACCGATTCGAGGTTAAAGAGAAGATCTGATCTTGAATACCCAAATCTATCAAAAGCCCCAGTTTTGATCGCGCCTTCCCAAGACTTCTTGTTAAATTTGGTCGAATCAACCCTTTTGGCAAAATCACAAACCGATTTAAATGGCCCATTTTTGTCGCGCTCCGGGATCACAATATCTTCCACTAGGGCCTTCCCCATTCCCTTGATACCAGAGAGCCCAAACCTAATTGTCTTCTCGCCGCCCACAATACCAAAATCACCATATGACTGGTTGATGTCAGGGCCGAGTACTTTGAGCCCCATTTTCTTACATTCAGCCATTTCAATCGCAAGTCTATCCGTCCACCGCATATCCGCTGTCATTAATGCTGCCATAAACGCATCTGGGAAGTGCGCTTTAAGATAGGCTGTCCAATACGCAATTAGAGCGTAACACGCTGCGTGCGACTTATTAAAGCAGTAATTCGCAAATTCCAGCAATTGACCCCAGAAGGTCTCGGCGATTTCCTCTGTCGCGCCACCGATTTTTACAGCCCCCTCGATAAATTGCGGCTTCACCTTTTTCATGAGATCAATCTTTTTCTTGCCCACCGCTTTACGCAAAGTATCTGCCTGACCACCGGTAAAACCACACCAAGTTCGGGAGATCTGCATGAACTGCTCCTGATAGATCAATATTCCGTAGGTATTCTTGAGTGCACCTTCTAGTCCCGGGTGTAAATAAGTGATTGGCTCCTCGCCGTGCTTACGTCGAATAAACGAATCGATAAACTGCATCGGTCCTGGGCGATAGAGCGCCACCATAGCGATGATGTCCTCAAATGTTGAGGCTTTAAGGTCTTTCAAATACCGCTTCATACCTGCCGATTCTAGCTGGAATACCCCTGTCGTCTCCGCCCGTTGCAAAAGTGCATAAGTTTCTGGGTCGTCCAGAGGTAGATTAGACAAATCAATCTCCGTATTATAAACTTTTCGAATCATCCTAAGGGCGTTGTTGATTACGGAAAGGTTAGAAAGCCCAAGGAAGTCCATCTTAAGAAGCCCAAGCTCTTCCACCTGCCCCATTGGGAACTGCGCCGCAATTGGCCCCTTGGCCGATACTTCAAGCGGCAAGAATTTCACCAAATCATCAGGGGCGATAATCACGCCACAAGCATGCACGCCGTGGTTCCTAATCGTCCCCTCTAGCCTGGAAGCGAAATCAATCACCTCTTTAGAGGTCGGGTTCGTCTCGTATTCTTGTTTCAAATCCGGTACATCACGGATAGCGTCCGCAAGATGTACGTGGTGGCCTTGTACGGGGTCAGGCACCATTTTGGCTAGCCTATCCGCCTCAGCATACGGCACTTCTAGCACCCTAGCTACGTCACGCACGGCGTTTTTGGCCATCATTTTACCAAATGTCGCAATATTCGATACTCGGTCAAACCCGTATTTATCCGAACAATACTGAATCACCTCATCGCGCCTTGTATCCTGGATATCTGTATCGATATCAGGCATCGAAATACGATCAGGGTTCAAGAATCGCTCAAAGAGAAGGTCGTATTTCAAGGGGTCAAGCTCTGTAATACGGAGTGCATACGCCAAAATCGCCCCAGCCGCCGAGCCACGCCCGGGCCCGTACACGATTCTTTGTGATTTGCCCCAGTTAATAAAGTCCTGCACGATTAGGAAGTACCCGTTGTAGCCCATTTTGTCCACAACCGAGAGCTCGTAATCGATTCGAGGTAAAATCTTATGCTCTTCATCGCGGTCCTTATCGATTTTTTCAAGAAGTTTGCGACAATCTTCTACGCTGAGGGCCTCTGTTTCGTTCAGTTTCTTGCCACCATACCGGTAAACCAGTCCGCGGAACACCAGTTTATCCAGATACGACTTCTCATCTTCACCGTCCGGTACCGGGAATTTTGGAATTAAAATTCGCCCTAGCTGTAGATCCACATTGCATCTCTCAGCAATCTTCTTAGTGTTTAGGACCGCCTCTGGGCAAGTATCTTTCCAGTGCTCAATAATTTCATTTGCCGAAACAACATGAAGATCGAAATCTTTCAAAGTCATCCTATTAGTATCAGATAAATTCGCCGCCGTACCAATACAAAGCAGCACCTCGTGTGCGTCTTGGTCGTCGTGGCTTAAATAGTGGGCGTCACAAGTTACGACCAGAGGCAATTTCAGTTCCTCGGCATGTGCCATTAGCCAATCGTTAACCTTTTTCTGCTCCTCTGAGTGCGTGGTTGATTTCGGATGACCGTGATCCTGCATCTCCAAATAAAATCTGTCTTTAAAAACATTCCGATGCCAATCGATTAGCGACAAGGCCCTCTCGTCATCCCCGGCTCGGATCGCCTCAGAGATTTCCGACCCCATACAACCAGACAAGCAGATGATCCCCTCATTGTATTTTTCCAAATCTTCGTGGTCGGTACGCGGTTTGTAATATTTCCCTTCGATCTCGGCGTTAGACATGATTCGGCAAAGGTTTTCAAAACCCTTGTTGTTCATGGCGAGTAGAGTAATATGAAATCTCTGTTTATCGTGCGCTGGGTCTTTATCGGTTTTCCGGCGCGCGGCTACGTAGGCCTCGAGCCCTAAAATCGGCTTGATCCCAGCGTCATTACATTCCTTGTATAGCTCAACTAACCCCGACATCGTGCCGTGGTCAGTCACCGCTACCGCTTCCATTCCCTCCTCTTTGACGAGTTTCACTAGTTCCGGAATCTTAGTCAAACCATCCAGCAAAGAATAGTGTGTATGGTTGTGCAGATGCACAAAATCACTCGCCTTCAACTCTACCATATCAAAATTATATCAAAGTATCGCTACTTTTTGCTAGTCTTGGACTTAGTTTCAGCTTTTGCTTTTGCTTCGGTTTTTGCTGCAGCTTTTGGCTTCGCTTCAGCTTTCACCTCTGGTTTTGTAACCTTTTTAGGTGCAGCCGCTGGCTTTTCTTTCTTACATTCGCACTTGTCGCCACATTCGCACTTGTCGCCGCATTTACATTCGTCGCCGCAGTCGCATTTATCTTCGCAATCGCATTCATTCTCGTTAACTTTCGAAGAGATAAACTTGCCCGCAATTGCGCCAGCAATTGCCCCAAGCGCTGCGCCTAAGAAGAACTTACCGGTGCCACCCTTAGTTTTTTTACTATTTGCTGCCATCTTTAGCCTCCTTTTTATTCTTCAATTTTTCCTTTATCTTTGGATTGACATAATTGTCTACAAACATTTCTACTGTCCCACCGATCGAAGTCATCCCCTTAACGTTTGACACTACACCATTAGCGTTCTTGGCGATATCTTGCCCCTCCTCGACAATTTTTCCTGCTTCTTTGGTTAACCCGATTAGTTTTACGAGTAAGACGATACCAACAATCAAAAACACCAACAGTGTTATACTTAAGATTGCTACAATTATCCATTCGGCTACGTTCATTTTTCCTCCTTAGGTTTATTGTACCACGGATTATCTTTCGGCGATAAATTTCTTTACGTCATCAGCGTAGTCGGTCTCTGACAAGACATATTCAAGGTGTGCCATAAAATAGTTCTTTGGGTCACCTGCTGTGATCCATTTGCCTCTGCTTTTCGCTACGATCACATCACCGATCTCAGCGAGCTTGGTGATAGCATCAACTGTCCACAGCTCGCCATCAAGACCAGTGTTGGATGGTACAAGATAGTCAAATACCTCTGGGGTTAGCAAATAACGTCCATAAGAAGTCAAATTGCTTGGGGATAGATCAGGAGTTTTTGGCTTTTCTACGATGTGGCTCAAAGTTCCATTTTCCTTCAAGGCAATCATGCCATACTTATGCCAGACTTCTTCCGGCATTTCCTGTGCAGTCATCACTGCCTTTGCACCTGGGTTTTCTTTGTAGGTGTCGAGCAAAGTCTGAACGTCACCCTTGCCAAAAACCAAATCATCGCTATAAAGCACTACGAAAGCTTCGTCGTCTTTCACGAATTCTTTGGCTGAAACGATCGGAGAACCATTTCCATAAGGAAGTGAAGGGTCCTGTTCGATCACGGTAATTTTCGGGAAATTGAGCACCTTCTCGACAGGCTCAAACCTTTCGGCTTTGCCTTGTTTCTCTAGTAATGCCTTGACATTCTCGGCCTTGCCATGGAAATAATCGTCGTAGATTTCCTTAGACTTAGTGTTTGGTGTTGCGACGATGATGATCTCGTCGATCCCAGCATCCACACATTCTTCGACACAAAGCTGCATCGATGGCTTTGCGCCAATCGGGATCATGGCTTTAGGAATTGTTTTTGTGATTGGTAAAAAGCGGCTAGCAAAACCCGCGTCTGTTATTATTGCTTTCATTAAGAGCCTCCTTAAGTCTTAATTATAGCACAAATAAACTTACTTTACTTCTTCTTTTTGGTGGTCTTTTTGGCGGTTGTTTTCTTTGCAGCCGTCTTCTTTGCAACCGGTTTCCTTGCAGACTCTTTTCTTGCGATTTTGTCCTCGATATTCTGTGATCTGTTATGTACACCGTAAATCAAGCTAGTCACCCCTACGATTACTTCGTATGCACCAAAGAATCTGATGAAGGTAGTGATTTCGAAATTACCAGCATTTAATATCACGATACCCATCACACATCCACAAGCGCCAGCGAGAGTGCGGATAAAACGATCGGTCGGGTCGACAGTTGACAAGAACCCGTGGAAAATATCGATTACCCCAGAAACGATCGTGTAAATTGAGAGCACGAGTACAATATTTGCGAGGATATTCTTTGTAAAGAATAGTAGGATTATTGCGGCAATTACGTCAACTAAGGCGTCAAGAACAGAAGTAAACCAACCGCGCTTTTTGTTTGAGTTGTAAAGGGCGCTAACCGCATCGATTACACCCATAAGCAGCAAGAACACGCTGACCATGATAGCTGCGCTCTCGATACTTTGGATCCCGCCAAACAGGATAAAGCAGCCAAGAACTGCTGCAATTCCGCCTCCGATCAGGAAGACTAGCCAGTGTTTATCGATGTATTTGCGATTGATTTTTGCCATAGAAATTAAATCCTTTATTACTTATGCTTATTTTACCACTAATTAACGAACAATGCAAAAAAAATACACAGTATTATGCTCGCGATGTTCCTCTAGAGTCTAGACGTGGCGGATTTTCTTCCGTAAGGTCTCTACGATCTTTGTCTTCTGATAAGAAAATGTCTTGAGGACCATATCGTGCGCTGGCGTATAGCGGAGCTCTTCGCACCCGAAAGACCTCTTAAACTCCGAAACTCCATAGAATCTATGCGATTTCTCTTCTGGCTCTACAATCCCCCACAGATTGTAGCGAATACAACCACGTTTTCTCGCCTCTTTCATTGCCTCCATGTGTAGAAGCGGAGCTGCCGAGTACTTGGTGCCAAGCTGCGAGGATACCCCGTAGTGGTAACTAGCCTCTGGCCCGTAAAAAATCATGAAATTCTGCGCCAAAGTCTCACCGTCTTTCTTCGCGGTGTAGATTATCACCTCTTTGCCTTCGCGAAACGCTTCGAACTGTTTGGTTAGAAAATCACTTGAAAATGCCACATACTCCTGTCTTTTTGCGTGGAGCTTCTCTAGTCTGCAGAATTCCTTAATCGCCGCATCGCTCGTCTCTGCTGTAATTTCGATGTCGTTTTTGGCGGCTTTCCTAAGTTTTCTTCGGAATCCCTGCGATGCTCCAGCCAGTATCTCCTCTTCGGATTTCTTAAGGTCTAGTACCCCCGCAAATTCTACTGATAGATACATTGGGGCTTTCTTGAGGCCCAATTCTGCCATCAATTTAAGGGATTTATCAGATAATTCAAGTTGTGGACGCACTCTAACAAATACACAATCATACTTCAGCCCCTCTGTACGGATATCTTCAAACATGGCTTTAACTAGTTTTTTGTCAGTCCAATCCACAATCGGGCCACCCGCAATCGCCATATAGGTCCCGCGCTTTGCTGTTTCTACGACTCCAGCGTACGCGCCCACGATAGTTTTATCGCGGAAGAATAGTCTCCGGACAACCTTTTTTCCTCTCGCAGCATGGAATTCGTAAAAATCCCACGATTGCAAGAAATTTGACTCTTCATGCGATTTGATAAATCTGTCCCAAACCTCGCGAGACGAGGCGTCCTCGGCTCTTAGCGTTTTAGCCTCTGCCATTATAAATGTCTCCTCTTTTTGCGAGCTCTCTCAACCACTAAGTCTTTCAAATACCCCATCTTGGAAATCACGAGATCATGCGCCGGTACATATTCCACTACTTCGCCACCAAAACCAGTCTTAAAGGTGGTCACCCCAGCATAGCGGTGATTTGGTTGCCCTGGTGGCGCAATTCCCCAGAGGTTGAACCTCTTATAGTCATCCTGCTTTAGGTCTCGCATTGCCTGCCAAAGAAGAGCGTAAGCTCCAGGGAGTTTGCGATTGAGTGGCGTAGAGGCGGCCTCATAATAATCTCCTTCGTCTGCACCTCTGATCACGAGGCCATAGGCAATTTCCTCACCTTCGGCAGTTTTAGCAATATAAATCGTCGCATCGTCACCAAATGCTTCGCGCTCTGCCATCAGAGTTTTAAGAGAAGGCGGCACAAATCCCTGGCGCTTTGCGGTCTCGGCCTGGACTTTGTGAAATTCCTCGAAAATTTCCTCCGAATTGTCGTGGGTAACCGTAACGCCCAGTTTGTCGGCTCTTCGCACTTCATATCTGGTTTGGCGACGCATTTTGGCTAGTAAATCATCCTCACTAGAGGTCAAATCAACTATTACGGTATGCTCAGCTGCAAGATGCATCGGCGATTCCACTAGACCAAGCGCTTTTAATTTGTCCATATTGTCTTTAGATCGGGTTAACTGGGGTCGTACTCTTACGAATACACATTTTTCCTGCTTTGCGATCTCGCTGATTTTTGCAAAAGCTTTCTTTACTACCTCTTTGTCACCCCAGTCAATTAATGGGCCACAAGGTATTTCTAGATATTTTCCACGCTTGGCATCCCGCACGATCATCAGGGCATGGCCAGCACCGTCAAACCCTTCGATTATCACCTTTTCCCCTAATATTTCATTCATTTTGCCATAATTTGGCGACTGCAAAAAGTTTGCTTCTTTATGCTTCTTGGCAATCTTTTGCCAATCTTTTTCGGTAAAATCCTTCACGGCCGGGTCATCTTTGCTCATTTTCACCCTCCTTTACATATTCCTTAATTAGCTTTAGGGCTGGTTTAAGTTCCGTTCTGGTATAAAACTTCGGTACATTAATAATTCGCTCTGAAACACTTACGGCGTTAGGGCAGGCTGCCTCATCGAAATGGACTTTTTTGTAGTATCGCTCTGGTGAAACTGGCTTTTCGTACCAAAATCCACCGAA
Source organism: Candidatus Saccharimonadota bacterium (assembly GCA_017515105.1). Lineage (GTDB taxonomy): Bacteria > Patescibacteriota > Saccharimonadia > Saccharimonadales > Saccharimonadaceae > Nanosyncoccus. Next base: position 197,908 of record JAFWHO010000004.1, on the reverse strand, counting down.
ATAGTAGCCTTTCTTTTGAAGTTTCGTGAGAAGTTCCGCGCGGTTTTCTACCAGATAGAAATCCCTCAGCGGATCTTCGCCGCTTCTCTTTAACTCCTGTAACTGTTTCAATGCCAATTTTGCTTCAAATTTGCTGAGCCTCCTAGTGGTATCTAATCTGTTGTCGGCGGATTTCTCCACCCAGTGAATCTTCACGAATAAGCGCATCATCGCCCCGCCTAACCCAATATACGTCAGCGTACGGCAAAATGCGCCGAACATTGGGTAAAACCGCGCTCTTATAAAATCAGACGCCTTAGGGGCCTTTGAAGGCGCTTCTACGGGCTTATCATGCGGCGCACGGAGTATTACCGCCCCACCCGAGACCGTATCGATCGATTTATCTTTACCAAACGACAACACTGTCGCTACACCCACAGTACCAGCTTCCCTGCCATCCGGGTATTTCACCCCTGTACAATGAGCCAAATCCTCTATAATTGCCAATTTGTGCTCTTTAGCGAATTTTTCAATTGCTTTCATGTCTACGGGGTTACCTAGGCTGTTTTGTACGATAATCCCGGCCGGCTTAGCGGAAATAACCTTCTCAAGGGTTTTTATTGAGAAATTCAAATCCTTTTTCTCGATATCTACGAAAATAGGCTTGAGTTTAGCTGCTTTAACCGCTTCGTAAACTGCATAACAGGTAAACCCATTCACGATTACGGCGTCCCCAGGGCTAAAATAAGCCTTCAGAGCATAAACTAGGCCAGAACGGCCGTTTTTACATAAAATAGCCTCTCCGTCGTATTTTTTGCCGAGAAAACTCGTAAGCTCCACGAGGTCTTTCTTTCGCCCCATCGTAAATAAATGCTGCAACCATTCACCACCACTATAACCTGCAGCCATTCCTAGGAAATAATGTCTCACTTCTCTAGCCTCGTTAAGATGTTTTTTAATGCTCTGGCGAGTCCTTCCGGATCAGAAATATACGGCGCATGGGTCCAATTTGCGTAAAATTTCAACTCTGCATGGGGTAATTTCTCGTACATCGTGGTCGCCTGGCGCGGCGGCGTTATGGTGTCCTTCTTTCCCCAGAGGATGAAGGTAGGAGTAGCAACTTTATTAAAATCAAGAGATTTGTCCGACTCTAGCATGTTTGCAAGCGTCACTTTCATGTTTTCTGGCGCCCTTGAGTAATCTGATGAGCCGGTTACCTTGTGGAAAACTTTATCAACTACTGGGACTTTCTTTAGGGGTTTTCCGATTTTAGCCACTTTTTCGACCAGTTTTTTCTTCATCGATGGCTCATATACCCCTGCCGCATCTAGTAAAATCAAATACTTCAGTTTTCCAGGTTTATTGGCACAGAGGTTAAGCAAAATTCTACCCCCGTTAGAATGCCCGAGCGCAATAGCACCATCAGGGATTTCGCGGTCTGCCCACTTAACATAATCATCGATCGTAAACTCTTTTTTCGAAGGTTCGGTTAAACCAGGTACGTGCAGCATTTTAACGCTGATCCCGGCGTCCCTTAGCATTGCTATGGTGTTTTTCCATGGCTCTACGGTGTAAGTCCATCCGTGTATAATGTATAAATCAGTCATTTATTTCTCCCTTCATTATGAGTCTAGCCCCCAAGATTTACGTCGCGCTACCGCCGCTTTTTCTCTTCGGCAGAGCTTTTTAGCGTCTTTTGGGTCATCTAAAAGTTTCTCAATAATCCACTCTAGATACTGACTTCCCTTAAAAATGATAGTCTCGTTCCCATGAATGCGCTTTTCGATGTACTCTAAGGCCTTCTTCGGGTCAGTAGTTGCGGCCACGGAGACTCCAAGTTTTTTAAGCTCTGGTGCTGTCCATTTCTTAGTACGTCTACCCACCAAAATCACCTTATCCGGGTTAACGTCTGCGATTAATTTCGCGAGCTTAGTATGCTCTTTTTCCTCTAGCTCCCCTTGGTCCACAATATCACCGATTACTAACCATTTCTTCTCGGCGTGCATCCTCCTTGCCATATCGAGCACAGAGGTCATCGAGATCATGTGAGCATTGTAGCTGCTATCAACAATCGCAATTCCCTTCTTCCCCTTAAAATAAGAGCTACGGCCCGGCGCAATCTTGATACCGGTAAAATCTGGGTTGAATTTTAGCTTCAAATACTTCATCAAATCCTGTGCTACGAACAGGTTGTAAGCGATATCCTTAGGTTCGGGGTGGTCAAAGTGAAAAGTGGTGTCCCCATAGGTAAAATCGGTCGAATCTGGGTAGACCACGTATTTTTTGATCAAATTCTTCTTGATCGGTATTACCTTCGCTGCGATATCCTTCGTTGCTTCTACCATTAGTTTTGAATCGGCGTCAATATATACTCGTTTGGTGGTGTTTTTCGGCAGATTGGCAAATTCAGCCACGATCGCCTCACCGACGTTCTTAAACCGCCCCGAGGCCACCTCTTTTTCAAATTGCACTGCGTGAGATAAACCGATCGATACCCAGATAGTGATCTCTGGTTTTAGCCATTCGGCCAGAAATTCCGCCTCATGTGGCCTTTCTCCATCGATCTCAACTACGTAAAATTCCTGTTTCCTCTTGTAAAACAACCCTCTAAAAGGAGCCGCGATTAAAAGCCAAATCCAGCGCGATTTGGACCCCTTAACCCCTTTTAGCCCAAGCATATCAAAAGGAATACCGAATGCCGAATTTGCGTCATGCGAATAGTGGGCTTTATCACCCATTTCGTGTTCTAGCATTGTCATCATAGTGGTTTTACCAGCTGATCCAGTCACAGCGATTACTCGGGGATTCCATCTCTTGAAGGCACGATTCGCGAAGTACCGAAAATATCTAGCTACTTTAAAGTAAAACCGCTTTTTAAATTTTGCAAAACTCATATATCCATTATACCACAGCTTGCTCTTCCGTAAAAAGTATGTTATAATAGCGAAGTCCTGTTTTTTAGGGACAATTTTTTACGCACATTATCAATCTTTGTCCATCAGGGGAGGTGATAATATGGACAATAAACACGTTTGGGTAGCAGTGATTGCAGGTGGTGAAGGGACGAGACTGTTTCCGGTTAGTCACCCCGGCAGACCAAAGCAATTTTGCCAACTGGACGACAAAAATACATTCGTCCAGGCGGTGATTAATAACTTTGCCTCAATCGGGGTCAAGACCAACCAGGTCGTCGCAATTACGACCAACAAAGGTCAGACCGAACTGGCTAAGGAACAAATTTTGCCCCGCGGTGTTTTGTCGCAGAACATCTGCCAGATTAATCCTAATTGGGGTTATCCGGGAGCTATGTACCAGGCGACAAAATTTATTTCTGAGATTGATCCGGAAGCAGTCGTCATCTGTACGCCGTCGGATCAGTATCTGGAAGCAACCGATGATGACTTCGCTTACACGATCAAAACAGCTGTCGCGGAGGCCGAAAATGGCTATCCGGTGCTGATTGGAGTAAAGGTTCATGATCTGGTCACAGCAACGGGCTGCGGACACGCTATTTTTGAGGACGCCGGCGAAGGATGTTACAAAGTAGTTGATTTCGTCGAGAAGCCCAATGAAAAGTTGGCTGACAAGATTATGCGCCAAGATGATTCCGCGTGTAACACCGGGATCGTGGTCTGGAAAGCCGACACACTGCTCGGCTCGATTGATGAGCAGGATGTCTGGGGTATTGGCACTGATGAGTTCTTGGGTAAATTCGAGACTCTGAAGATTGCCGTTGGCGAATTTGGTTGGAGAGATTGCGGAACTTTTAAATCTCTCTACGAGATTTCACCGAAGACCCCGCATCACAAAAATGCCAGCCTTGGCAAGGGCGCCTTCGAACGCGTGAGATGTCGCGGTTGCATGCTTTATGCATCAGAAGCTATGGAGCTCTCTGTTTGTGACGCTAAAGATACCGCAGTTATCTTTACTACGATCGACGACAGGCCGATCTTGGTTGTCGCAGACATCGAAAAGAGTCAGAGCATCAAGGAGCTCGCCGAAGACTACTTCAGGAATGAGAAGTTCTTGAAGAAGGATTTCTCGCTGCTTGGTGCCAGAAACAACATCGTGTTGGGATCAAACATCTCGGACGAGTTGATTGTGGCCTTTGTTGGCGTATCTAATTATGCCGTCTATGTCCGCAAAAGAGCAAATGGCGTAATGGAAGCCGCAGTTTCACACCAGCTGCCAAACGAATAAAAAATCCCCCCTTATCGGGGGGACTTTTTCTTGCTCAAAACCTTGATTACATCTTGATTTCAGCGTCTACACCAGCAGGAAGTGAAAGATTTTGCAAGCTTTCAATCGTCTTTGGAGTAGCGTTCGAGATATCAATTAAGCGCTTATGCACCTTCATCTCGAAGGCTTCACCACCGGTCTTGTAAACGTGTGGCGACTTCACGACGGTGAAAGTCGAACGCTTAGTTGGTAGAGGGATTGGGCCGCTGATAGTAGCACCGGTACGAATAGCGGTGTCAACAATCTGCTTGGCACTTTGGTCGATCACTCTGTGATCATAAGCCTTAAGGCGGATACGGATCTTGAGACCCTCAGACTTTTTTGCTTCTGTCATCTGTTTTTTAGCCTTTCTTGTCCGATAACCTCTAAAGACATGAGTTTTTCGGACTTGATATTTAATGATATTGTTTTGACATTATAACACATTCTTTAAGATTTGGAAATACCTGTTTTTTGCGTCGGCAAAAAGGCCGCTCTCAAGCGACCTTTTAAATAGTTCGTGGTTTTATTCGGCTCTCCGCCAGAGTGGCTGCCAATTCGCCGGATGACGAATCGCGATATCTTCTTCTGTTGCCCCTTTTAGACAATCGTTCACGACGCAAGCGACATAGAAAGATAGCGCCATCGTAAATTCGAGCCAGATGGGCCAGGATTCACCGATCCCGAAGCGGATGCCATCGGCTAGTTGAGGTAACCCCAATCCAAACAATAATGTTGGGATTAACCAGTACCCGACCACGTCGTGCGTAATTTTTGTCGGGCTTAAGGAAGCTCTCGGAGGATAATTCTCCTGATCCCCCTCGATCACAAAGGCCAATACGACCATCGCGACCACCATTGTAACGAACAGCCAAAAGGCTGGGTCATAACCCCACCAGCTGGTATCATTGCAAGTCCTCTCGTGAAGGCGCAACAACTCCACTGTCATGATTCCAAGGGTTAAATCCCCGGGCATGAATGCAGTAGACTGATGTTCGCCTACCGGAACCAACCGGCTCTCTCCGATCCACCCTACTAAAAACATTAACCCCGGCCAAATTAGCCAGGATATCAGTATTAGCAAAGCGATATTAGACGGTGTCTCTCGGATGAAGTCCACCAAACTGCTTATAATGTTCATAATTACACCCCCTTTACTTTTCAAAAACTCTGCAATTACTTCTGTAATTATACCATAAACCGCTACACTTTACTAGGCTGAGAAAAGCCGCCGTCACCTCACACCAACAAAAAACCTCCCCGGGGGTGGGGAGATTTTTTGTATTTCAGTTTACAAACTTACTTTATAACCTTGGTGATGACACCAGAGCCAACAGTCTTACCACCTTCGCGGATAGCGAAACGGTCGTTGTCGTTCATGGCGACTGGCTGCAAGAGTTTAACCTTGAAGGTTACCTGATCGCCAGGCATGACGATTTCCTTGTCAGCTGGAAGCTCAACTTCACCGGTTACGTCAGTAGTACGGAAGTAGAACTGTGGCTTGTAACCCTTGGAGAATGGAGTGTGGCGTCCGCCTTCCTCTTTCTTCAAGATGTAAACCTGTGCCTCGAACTCAGTGTGTGGAGTGATAGTGCCAGGCTTGGCAATCACCTGACCACGCTCGATTTGATCGCGCTCAATACCACGGAGAAGAAGACCAGCGTTATCACCAGCTTGACCTTGGTCGAGAGTCTTGTGGAAGGCCTCAATACCAGTCACGACAGACTTTTGGGTTTCCTTAAGACCAACGATTTCAACTTCGTCGTTCAATTTGATAACACCCTGCTCGATACGACCAGTAGCAACAGTACCACGGCCTTTGATTGAGAAGACATCCTCGATAGGCATGAGGAATGGCTTGTCGAGATCGTGCTCAGGGATATCGAAGTACTCATCCATAGCAGTGACGAGTTCCATGATAGCGTCTTCGTTTTCCTTGTCACCTTCGAGAGCCTTAGTAGCAGAACCCTTGATGATAGGAGCGTTGTCACCATCGAAACCGTACTTGTTAAGAAGGTCGCGAACATCCATCTCGACCAACTCAACTAGTTCAGGATCAGCGAGGTCCATCTTGTTGAGGAAGACGATGATCTTAGGTACGTTCACCTGGTGAGCAAGAAGAACGTGCTCACGAGTCTGTGGCAAAGGACCATCGTTCGCAGCAACTACGAGGATAGCACCATCAACCTGTGCAGCACCGGTAATCATGTTTTTAATGTAGTCAGCGTGACCAGGCATATCTACGTGTGCATAGTGACGCTTCTCAGATTCGTACTCCTGGTGAGAAGTAGCGATGGTGATACCACGAGCCTTTTCCTCAGGGGCGTTATCGATCTGATCGTAAGCAACTGCCTTGTTAACTTCAGAAGGCAAGCGCTTTGCGAGTACGTTAGTAATCGCAGCTGTTAAAGTGGTTTTACCATGGTCAACGTGACCCATGGTACCGACATTAATATGCGGTTTGGAACGGTCAAAATTTGCCATTCAATCTCCTTTTTATTATTACGTTTGGAGCGCTAATAAAAACCAGCTCCAAATCTCTACCCTATTATTTTAGACTATTTTTTTTGTTTTGTAAAGAGTATTCTGGGTAAAAAAATGCCTCATCATGCGATGAGGCATCGTGGCGGGCGTTTGCCCGATAATGTTCGTTGCGGAAGGGGCTTTTAGGAGGCGATCCTTTGGCGGCCCTTACTAGGCACAATTAGTAGGGGACACCCTTTTGCTATCTTATACCCTTTTCTTGAAGTTGTTAAATGTTATTCAAAAGCCCACTCCCGCATTCGTAACCCAAAGCCCTCATAGAGGCTATATAATTATATATTACTTTGCTAGTTTTGTCAAGTTTTCGACGAGAAAAAAGCCTCACCATGCGATGAGGCTCTGAATTTCGGGCGATGCCCGTTAATGTTCTTGCGGGGTAGGTGCAGGAGGTATACACATACACGCTTTTCCTTTCTTTTTCAAGGGAGACGGTCTTCCATCCCCCAACAACGTAAGAGCTTTAATGCACCTACCCCACGGAGATATGAAAAAATTACTTAGCACTACCAATTGGTAGCACACCATGATTATACATTATTATTGCATTATTGTCAAGCCATCCACAGCGATAAAGCAATCATCTGTGCCAAACCGTAAAAAATGCCCCATCACGCGATGGGGCATCTATCTAAACGGGTTTTACCCAATAATGTTCATTGTGGTGGGGCGCGCCTTTAGAAAGGAGTCTCCGGCCACATAGGCGGCCAGATCAATCATGAATGTTCAGAAAGTGGCATAGTTGTTAGCAAATGTAGTGTCACTATCTAAGAAATAAGGTTGTTTTTTGGCGCGCCCCTCCACTCAACACATAAAACCACCAAAAGGAGGCAGAGTAAATTATACACCACTTTGGCATTTTTGTCAACTATAGCATAAAAAACAGCCCCATCATCAGATGGGACCAAAGACGGGTTTTACCCGTATAATGTTCGATATCTTGCGGGAGGCAAAATGGAGAAAACGATCTTTGCAGGCTGCATCATTGCCACTGTGGAATCAGTGGTGAAAAAATATTTATTAAGTTGTATGGTTTTTTAAAAGATCGTATCTGCTCCCGCAAGACTATATTAGAAGCTTGTCTCCATGATGGTAGACAGCAGAACGATTATACAACACTTTAGAAAAAGTGTCAACAGGATTATGGCGTGATAAAAATATGATTAGTGGTAGATATGACTGCCTCAAAGGGAGCGAAAAAGGCCTCCGTCGGAGACCCTTTTGATGCTCTTACCGTCGCCAGCCCCGAAGGCTATTGACAAAATCTTCTGCCGCCAGGAGTTTTTGCTCCTGACCCTGAATCAAGGGGTTGAAGAATAACCTTACGATTCCACCCCTTACCCTCTTCAGGTCATAGCTTGCGAGGATGTTCATGTGAACAAGAGCCTCCAGAGTTATGCGAGCTTTGGCTTTCGCCTTTTTCATCGCATAGTCCCTCGGATTGAAGTACACGTAGATCGTGTCTCCTCTCTCGACCGCCACCGGCTTCACCGTTACGTCACGGACAAGCCTATACTCATCATCGTCGTGCAAGGTAAACCCGTTCTCTGCATTAACCTCCTCGACGACGCTGAGGTCGTCTTCGACGACATTTTCCTCCCAGTCGATACCCGTGTCGTCGATAGGGGTAGCCCTTGGGACTACCTTACCGGCTGAGTTCACAATAAAATTACCGTATTTTGCGTGTCTTCTCTCCATGTTTTCCTCCTTAAACACTGCAAAACTACATACTACGAGCCTGCCCCACACGGAGCAGACGTATTACTATTATACCACAAAACGCTAAAAAATCAAAAGGGGCCACCGCATAGGAGCAGTGACCCGGTTATAGTGTGGTCGCGGTTTCAGCCAAAGGACTTTACCGTTATGGCTACGCTAGTATTTTTCTTACCACCACCCAGTAACAAGGTACCAAACGGCAGCAGGCCTAAATAATAGCACATTTCACCCCCAGCGGGGGCTGAAACCCAACAGGCGGTTCTATGGGCTGGCTAGATTCCGTCTGCCGCTACTCGGCCCCAAGAGCATAGTGTCGAGGGACTTAACCCCTAAAAGACAACAATAATCCATTTCGCCGACTAGCCGCCAGGAGAACCATAAGCACCTGACATAAAAGTACAACGATGCCCACACTACTTGAATAGTATCATATAAATGCAGAATAGTCAATTTTATGGTATAGTGGCTAATGACTAAAAAAATAAGCACCTCTCGGGGAGAAGTGCTTATTTGGTAGTCAGACTATTTTGAATTTCTCGATTCAATAATTTCTTGTGCCACGTTAGGTGGAACTTCCTCGTAAGCGAAGAGCTCCATCGAAGAAGCAGCGCGACCTTGGGTCATACCACGAAGATCGCCAGTATAACCAAAGAGGTTAGCGAGCGGACAGAAAGCCTTGATTAGCTTAGCGCCACCGTTCAAATCTTCCATCTCGTCGATGCGACCACGCCTAGAGTTGATATCGCCAATCACGTCACCCATGAATTCTTCAGGGGTGGTAATTTCAAGCTTCATCACTGGCTCGAGGAGTACAGGATTTGCTTTCTTAATACCTTCGCGGGTTGCTAGGCTACCTGCCAAGGTAAAGGCGAGCTCAGAGGAGTCCACATCATGGTAAGAACCATCGTAAAGAGTAGCCTTGATGTCTACCACTGGGTAACCAGCGATAACACCACCAGCTAGGGTATCTTCGATACCCTTTTGGACCGGCTTGCGATACTCTTGAGGAACCACACCACCTTTAATCTGATCGATAAATTCGAAACCTTTCCCTGGTTCATTTGGCTCAAACTTGATCCAAACGTCACCATACTGACCACGACCACCAGACTGCTTGACGTGCTTACCTTGTGCTTCAGCGGTGGAGCGAATCGTTTCACGATAGGCCACTTGCGGTGCACCGGTGTTAGCTTCCACATTGTGCTCTCTCTTCAAGCGGTCAATAATGATTTCAAGGTGAAGCTCACCCATACCAGAAATGATGGTTTGGCCGGTTTCTTCATCGGTGTGAACGCGGAAAGTAGGATCTTCCTCGGCCATCTTTGAAAGTCCGATACCCATTTTCTCTTGGTCGGCTTTGGTCTTTGGCTCCACGGCGATAGATACCGGTGGATCTGGAAATTCGATCGACTCAAGGAGAATCGGGTGTGCAGGAGAACAAAGTGTAGAACCAGTGGTACAGTTCTTGAGACCCACCACAGCAGCGATGTCACCAGCGCCGATTTCATTAATATCTTTACGGTCATTAGCGTGCATACGCACCAAGCGACCGATTCTTTCCTTGTCGCCAGTCGAAGCGTTAAGCACGGTATCGCCAGACTTCAATTTACCAGCGTAAACGCGGATAAAGATGAGTTTACCCACAAATGGATCGGTTGCGATCTTAAAGGCAAGAGCTGTGAGTGGCTCAGAATCGTCGGCTTTGCGCACGATTTGGTCGCCGGTCTTTGGATCGGTGCCAACGGTTTGGCCCTGATCACGATCAAGCGGTGATGGCAAATAATCAGTCATAAGGTCAAGTACCTTCTCGACGATTACACCACGACCGTCGCCACCGGTGACTAGGAAGAAATCGCCATCGAGCACGCGCTTACGGAGAGCGGATTTGAGTTCATCTACAGTGATGGCATCTTCGCCCTCTTCAAAGAATTTGTTCATCAATTCTTCGTCAGCCTGTACAGCCTCTTCAACGAGCATCGAACGAGCGTTCTTGGCCTTTTCGACCATGTCGGCTGGAATTTCGCCAACGGTAAGCTCGTGATCAGCGTAATCTTTGTAGGTGTAAGCCTTCATATCAACGAGGTCAACAACACCACAGATATCTTTCTCAAAACCAATTGGGAGGTGAATCGCAACAGCGTTCTTTGACAAACGCTTGTGGATCGAATCGAGAGATTTGTAGAAATCGCCACCGATTTGGTTGATTTTGTTTACGAAACAAATACGTGGAATGCCGTACTTGGTAGCCTGGCGCCATACAGTCTCAGACTGAGCTTCGACGCCCATTTTACCATCAAACACCACGACAGCACCGTCTAGGACACGGAGAGAACGCTCCACCTCTGCGGTAAAGTCGATGTGTCCCGGGGTATCGATGATGTTAATTTGATGATTTTTCCAATAAACGGTCACAGCAGCAGAAGTAATCGTGATACCACGTTCCTTCTCTTGCTCCATCCAGTCGGTATCAGCACCACCAGTGCCACCCTTCACTAGGTCGATTTTATGTTTAAGACCGGTGCGATACAAAATCGCCTCCGAAGTCGTAGTTTTACCGGCGTCAATATGTGCAATGATACCAATATTGCGCATATCAGCCAAACTTTTAATTCCAGTAGCCATATGCTCCTTTTACTATTATTATTTTGTTGTTTTCAAGCTTTGCGCTTAAAAAACAAGACTGATTCCTGACATTATAGCACACTTTTAAAAAGAAAAAAAGGCCTCGGGGTTGGGTAACCCCGAGGTCAAAAAAGGAAGAAAACTTATTCTTTTCAGGTTAATGACATGTCGCTGGGAAAGTAACATGGCGGACCATGAAAAGAATGGAGTAAGATATTATCGATTATCAAGTCGACAGATAGTCGACACTCCATTGGCGCACATATTTTTGCGCACCTTTCCTTTAAAAGAGCAAATTTAGGGTACAAAATAAATCCCTCACCAATATTATAGCACACTCTGATAAAAAGTCAAGATGTTTCTGCTTAATCTAAGCTATCCATGGCAACAAAAAAGCGAGCCTTATATAAGAGCTCGCTTTCTTGAAGTCAGATTATTCTTTTACTTCGACCTTCTCTGCGATAGTCTCGATATAGAATGACAATGCCGTATTTGGATCTTCAATTACCTTACCGGTAATCACGACGTGGTCGCCTTCCTTCGGATAAGCAGAAGTGTCTGCGCCTTCAATCACGAATTTCGTGCCGATCTTCTTGGTACCACCTTCGTTTTCCTGGACGATACTATAAGTGGTACCTGGCTTTGATACTAGCCCGTCAATCTTCACTACCTTCCCGGTTTTTTCGCCATTCTGGATGCTCTTTGACAAAGTTTGCATAGCATCAAAATCACCGAAAGTAATAGTTTCGTCAACATTTGCCAAATCTGCAGCGCTGAGCCCAGTCGTTTGCGAAGTGTCACCACCGCCATTCCCGCCGTTGTCGCCGTTACCAGCCTTGTTATTATTTGCAATAATCACCCCTACGACCACCGCAACCACAACGATCACCGCGGCAATGCCTACGCATAGACCAGTTTTGTTTTTTGCCATAAAACCTCCTTGTGTTAGTATATCTTCATTTTACCATACAATGGCAATAAACTAGCTTAGCTTTTTTCGTAAAATATCCTGAACTACAGATGGATTAGCCTTGCCGTGGGACTCTTTCATCACCTGCCCCACCAGGAACCCTAAGACTTTTTCCTGCCCAGCTTTGAAATCTTCTTGCGCCTTGGCCGTCTCCGGCTTAGCTAATACGGTATCGACGATTTTCTCGAGTGCGCCCAGATCGTTTTCCTGGATTAGGCCAAGCTCCTTAGCGATGTTTTTCGCGCCTCTTCCCTTCATTTGTGGGTCAAATAGTCTTAGGAATACCTCTTTTGTAGCAGTAGAGGATAGTTCCTTCTTCTCGTTCATCGAAGAGAGTTCATTAAGATCGGCCGCACTCGGCAAATCATTCAAATACTCCGCCGACTTCTCTTCGGCAAGAAGTACCGAAGCGAACAGATTTGAAACACTCTTTACATATTTGTTATCAATTTCCTTCAATTTCTGCATCAAACTTGGATAATCTAGCAAGATTTCCAAAATATCCTCAGCAATCACGCCACCAAACGCCTCGCGGTAATCTTTTGGCATCAAAGGAAGCTTTGCTGACTCCTCATCGATAAACTCTGCACTGAGGTTAATCGGTGGCAGATCTGGTTCTGGCATATAACGGTAATCCTTAGCCTCTTCCTTAGAACGCTGACCAGTGGTTTCGCCCTTGGCATCATTCCAACCGCGCGTCTCCTGGACAACCTTTTTGCCAGCATCAAGCAATTTGCTTTGGCGCTTGATTTCGTATTCCACGGCACGCTCGACGCTTCTAAATGAGTTCAAGTTCTTGACTTCTGCCCTGGTTCCGAGTTCTTTCGCGCCCTCTGCTGCGATCGAAATATTGACATCGAACCGCATGTTTCCATTGTACAGATCACCATTGGTTACCCCGGCGTAGCACATCAATCTCCAAAGCTCTTTACAATAATCATGTGCGTCCTTAGCCGAGTGGATATCTGGCATCGACACAATTTCGATCAAAGGTGTATCAACACGGTTCAAATCTACCAATGAATAAGTATCAAAATGCGTCAACTTTCCGGCATCACCTTCGAGGTGAGCGTGCTCAATACGGACCTTGGTCCCAGACGGGAGTTCCACGAAGCCTTCGCCGATGATCGGTTCATAGAATTGTGTAATCTGATAACCTTTAGGCGAATCTGGGTAAAAATAATGTTTGCGATCAAAGCGCGAATGGGCGTTAATTTCGCAGTTCATTGCACGCCCAGCCAAAATTGCCATCTTGATCGCTTCGCCATTTAGCCTCGGCAACATCCCAGGAAGTGCATAACAAACAGGCGAGACACAGGAATTTGGTTCTTTATCCTTGGCGTCATTGTCCACCTCAGAAAATAGCTTCGTTTTAGTACAAAGTTGTACGTGGCATTCTATTCCGATCGTAGGTAAATATTTCATATTGCTCCTAAATCCTTTAACGCTTGTTTATAAATCGCAAGAGCGTTTGACGCTTGTTTGTATCCAATCTCGAAATCGGCTTCGTGCGCGATGGCGTTGCGCAGTTTATGGGCTCGCCAAACTGCATTTATGTCGCTAAATTTATCGCCGGCGCGCTTTAATCTGTCGCCCATGGTTTTACCAGGAATACCCGCCTCAATCATAGCTCTGTCGAGTAATTTATCTCCATTAATAATCGTCGTAATGTAACTCGAAGTGTTCTCTTTTTTGAGACTGTTTTCGATTTCGAGAAACCTCGTCTGATACTGCTCAACATTAAAATGGTGTTTACGCTTGCCGGTCAGAAGTACCGCCACAAAAACTAGTGCCACCACTATAAAAATCGCAATATAAAGCGTTACTACTCCGCCGTCCATCATGCTAACTCCTTACTAAATTCAATTAACGCCTTGTCACTACGCCTTGGGCCAACCAGCTGTAAGCCAACTGCGAGTCCATCCTTGGTCTCGCCAGCTGGGATCGTAAGTCCTGGTACGCCAGCTAGGTTAAGAGAAACACTCATCACATCTTCTAGATACATCGCTACCGGGTCGTTAACCTTTTCGCCTAGTTTAAAGGCTGGATTTGGTGATACCGGCGTCAAAATGAAGTCACATTCCGAGAAGGCCTTCTCGTATTCGTTAATAATCATAGTTCTCGCCTTAGCTGCTTTTAAGAAATATGCATCATAAAATCCAGATGAAAGCACAAAGTTCCCAATCATGATGCGGCGCTTATTCTCAGGCATAAACCCTTCAAAGCGCGTGTTATAGTACAAAGCATCAAGATCGTCAGATTTCTCCGAGCGGAAGCCATAGCGCACGCCGTCATATCTCGAAAGATTACTAGCAACTTCGGCTGGTACGATGATATAGTATGCAGCCAAACCATATTTAAGAGCCGGCATTTCAAGCTCCACAATCTCATGACCTTTTGACTTCAACAATTCGACTTTCTTCTTCAATGCTTCACGAATATCCGAATCCACCGACTCGTTGTCGAAGTCTTTTATGATGCCAATGCGGACACTAGAATTAAGTGATCCTCGGCACGCGCCTTCGCGCCCGTCGTTACGGGGCTCCGGCGCTCTATCCGCTCCCGTTGCCCAGGACGGCCTCAAATCGCTTAATTCAGTGTCCGCGTCGGTATTATAATAATCTGGCAACGTAGTCATATCCTTCGGATCTTGACCCGAAGCAATGCTCATTAAGAGGTCCATGTCGTCTGGAGTCTTAGTAAAGAAGCCAATACAGTCCGTTGATGATGCCATTGCGACGACGCCATAACGCGAAATGCAACCATAAGTTGGCTTTAAGCCATAAACACCGTTAAACGATGCTGGTTGGCGAATCGAGCCACCAGTATCAGTTCCGGTTGCAAATTCTACGATATCAAGCGCCACCGCCACCGCAGAGCCGCCCGATGAGCCACCGGCCACTCTTTTCTTGTCGCGCGAGTTCAATGTCGGACCGAAGTAAGAGTTCTCGGTCGAAGATCCATGCGCGAATGCGTCCAAGTTAGTGCGCCCAATCATGATCGCGCCTTCTGCCTCCAGCTTAGCGACTGCGGTAGCCGTAATTGGGCTAACAAATCCCTCCAAAATATGTGCCGAAGCCGTCGTCTCGCCTTCTGGCGACAAGAAATTATCTTTTAAAGCATACGGCACGCCGGCTAGCTTCCCGACTTTCTCACCTTTTTTAATTCGCGCGTCAATTTCGCGAGCCTTCTTAAGAGCGCCTTCTTCATTCAAAAACGTAAAAATATTATACTCGGCGTATTTCTTTGCTTTTTCCAGCGCATCCCTTACGAGTTTCTCGGCACTCGTGCTCTTATCTGCTATTTTCATAATACTTTTGGAACCTTTATTTGATTATCTTTTTCATTCTTAGTAAGCGCCAGAAGCTGCTCACGCGTAGCGTCTTGTGGCAAAATCTCATCATCCCTCCAAATGTTCTCCATCTCAAACACTTGATAAGTGGGCTGGATATCAGAGGTATCTAATTCGTCAAGCTGAGAAATATAACCAATAATCTCTTGCAAATCTCCACCCAGAGACTCGGTCTCTTTCTCATCCAAAGCAAATTCCGATAAATCGGCAAGATGTAGAATATCCTCGCGTTTTATTTCCATAACATTAATAATTATAGCATCTATTTGACGTTCTTAAAGAGTTTTTTCTTGATAAATTCAAAAATCGGTTTAGATTCTTTGATATTCAAGAAATAACTTGCCAAAAGATATGCGATAATCGAAACGATTGAAATCAGCAAGAATTTAGGAATTGTAATCACGAGCGAATTATCGGTCGCCATCAAAGGCACGAACTTCGTCATAGAGAACGCAACACAGCCAGTAATGACGGTCGCAATTAACATCCTAATCATTCCCTGCCAAAAAGCCTTATCGAGTAACACCCCCCTGGAGCGTCGCTGCAAAATCGCAAGCAGGATGATAATCTCAAACACCGCGCCAATTGATTGCGCGATGCCTAGCCCATCAACGCCCCAACCAAGTATCGAGAAAAGGACCATCAGCCCAATAGTTGAACCAATTGCCACGATCGATACTAGAAACGGCGTCTTCGTGTCCTGGTATGCATAAAAACCACGCGATGCAATATGAAATACCGATTTTGCAAATATCGCAATACACAAAGTACCGAGAATCGAAGAAATCGTGCCGTTACTATCATTATTACCAATGTTTGAAATAAAGCTTGTCACATAACCGCGTCCAAAGAACGCAATGATCGAAATCGGCAAAGCAATCCAAATAATCATTCTAAGTGCTTGCCTAAAGGTGTCGTTAAATTTACGTTTATCGCCATTACCTAGCTCTTCAGTTAATTTCGGGAAAAATGCCGTTGAAATCGCCACCCCAACCAAGCTAACTGGTACAGTATGAAGCGTCGTGGCCTGGTCAAACGAACGGACTGCCCCGGCCCCCATTCTGGAAGAAAGGTTTGTACTTACAAGAGCATTTACGTAATCAATTCCCTGGTCCAAAGAGCGCGGCGGCAAGAGTCTTAGAATAGTTCTGAAACCTTGGTTCCGCCAGTAAATCTTGAAAACATAGTCAAAGCCGAGCCCGAATAGCCCGATCAAAGAAACAATTAGTTGCATTATTGCGCCAAGAATCACGCCAAGTGCCACACCCATAATACCGCCTTCGAAAACCTGTACTCCAAAGAGATTAATTCCACCTGTGAAGCAAGTAATACCAATAATAATACCTATATTATATATAGCGGGCGCAAATGCGTAGAAAATAAAGCGTCCCACTGCCTGCTGCATAGAAGTGAGAACCGTCGCGATACTAAACAGGAACGGATTAATTGCAATCACACGCGTCATATTTATAGCGAGCACCATACCAGATTCATCTAGTCCCGGGCTTACTACGTAGCGGATCAATGGGTCTGCAAAAATCATAATTAAGACACTGGCAACTAGAGTCAAAAGTGCCAATAAATTAATTAGGCTAGAAGACATTTCCCAGGCCGACTTCTTGTTACCGGTAGCAAGTCTTTGATTAAATACCGGAATAAATGATACGGCGAGAGCCCCAGAAGTTAAAATGAAAAACATGAAATCAGGAATCGTGAAAGCTGCCGTATAAGCATCGATCCCAGTCGGATAAGTCCCGAGATAATAAGAGTTCAAAAGCCGGTCGCGGAACAGCCCAAGTAACGCCGAAATTAGCGTCGAAGAAGCCAAAACAATAGCTGCCGATTTCACAGACAACTTCATATTGGCCAGTGCCACCACGGACTTAAACTTAAATTTTCTCATTTATGTATATAATAATAACACACATTAAATATTTATGTTTTTTAAAACATAGTGTATAATATATTATATGACTAAAAAGAAATCTGAGGTGATTTTGCCGAAGGATGCTAAGAAGTCCAATAAGACGAAATCATCTAAAAAAACTGCGAATAAGAACAAGAATATGAATCTTTACTCGAGCTTGAGTTACAAGCATCGAGCTAAGAAGGAGGCAACCGCACGCCGTCGTGCCGAAGAACTTGCCAAACTTCCAAAGGAGCCAGTCAAGCGCTTCTTCGCAAGACTCCATCCAAAGCGTGTTGCTAAATGGTGGTTCTCTTGGCGTGGCCAGAAAGCCATTTTGAAATTTCTAGCCGCTTGTTTCTTAATCGGTATTATCTTCATTGGTGGTCTTTTCCTTTATTACAAGAAAGATCTCGAGGAAATTCGCCTCGACGAGATGTCTATTTCTGAGACCGTAAATACTTATCTTGATCGTAACGGCGAGCTGCTTTGGAAAGATACCGGTAACGAAGACTATCGTTTGGTGGTAAGTGGCGACGATATTTCGGATTATATGTACAAAGCCACTGTTGCTATCGAGGATAGGAACTTCTACAATCACCATGGCGTAGATTTCTTCGCTTTGATCCGTGCTACTTTGTCTACGGTAGGCGGCCATGGTGTCCAAGGTGGTTCTACTTTGACCCAACAGCTCATCAAACAGGTTTATTTCTCCGATGAAGCTGCCAGTGCGAACCGTGGTGGTCTTCAGCGTAAGATCAAAGAGTTAATTCTGTCCGTCGAGCTTGAGAAAATGT
This sequence comes from Candidatus Saccharimonadota bacterium, assembly GCA_017515105.1. Classification (GTDB taxonomy): domain Bacteria; phylum Patescibacteriota; class Saccharimonadia; order Saccharimonadales; family Saccharimonadaceae; genus Nanosyncoccus. The sequence continues at coordinate 179,804 of JAFWHO010000004.1, read as the reverse complement.
ATTCCAAGGAAGAGATTCTTACCATGTACCTCAACCAATCTCCATATGGCGGACGTCGTAACGGTGTAGAATCCGCTGCACAGACTTATTTTGGTAAATCCGCTAAAGATTTGACTCTTGCCGAATCCGCTCTTCTTGCTGCTATCCCGAACAACCCTGCCGTTTTGAACCCATATAATATATATGGCAATGAAATGCTAATTGAACGTCAGCATAAAGTTTTGGACGACATGGTTTCCATGGGTTATATCACCGAAGACGAGGCTAAGGCGGCCAAAGAAGTTGCTATTCTCGATACCATTCAGCCTGAGTCTAACCAATACGCCGGTATGTTGGCTCCGCACTTCGTACTAGAAGTTAAGAAACAGCTCGAAGACAAATATGGTATTTCGACTATGCGTGCTGGTGGTTGGACCATCAAGACAACTCTTGATCTCCGCGCCCAGAAGATCGCCGAAGATGCAGTCCAAGTTGGCATGGGTTATACCTACAAAAACAAGAGTGATAACGTGGCCCTGGTTTCAGTTGACGTCGAGACTTCGCAGGTCGTAGCTATGGTTGGTTCTGCCGACTTCTTTAACCCTACATATGGCGAATTGAATGTTACTACCGATTCATTGATTGAGCCGGGCTCATCTATTAAGCCTATTCTTGATTACTCACCGCTATTTATGCAGCGTGAAGGTATTAACTATGGTCCAGGTAGTATTTTGAGAGATGAGAATATCAATAGCCTATATTGTGCAGGTTATTCAGGTAGCTGTTCACTTACAAACGCTACAGGTCAATTCTATGGCCCAGTCACTATTCGTTTCTCACTCGGTCACTCTCTAAACATCGCTGCAGTCAAGGCGCTTTATATTAACGGTATCGATAATTCCCTCGAAATTGCTCACGCCTTAGGTGACACATCTTACTGTGAGGGTCGTGAAGGCTATGGCCTTTCTATCGCAATCGGTTCCGGTTGTGGCGTCAAGATGGTAGAACACGCCAATGCTTACGCATCTCTAGCGCGCGGCGGTTCATACAAAGATCTAGCATACGTACTTGAGGTTAAGAATTCATCCGGCGAGACAATCGATGCTTGGACCGACACCGAAGCTACTCGTGTGGTAGACGACCAAGTAGCTTACATGGTTTCGAACATCTTGGCAGACCCAAGCGCGCGCTTTGGTATTTACGCTCCAGGCGGCTCGCAGAGTTACGGTTACGTAGTTCCGGGCGTATGGACAGCCACCAAGACTGGCACCACCACTACTACAAACTCTGCAGTTACCAAGGACTCCCTAATCGAAAGCTATTCCACTGCCGTCTCTACTTTCGTTTGGAACGGTAACCACGATGGTGCTGGTCTATCATCAAACGCTAATGATGTAGCCAGGAACACAGTCGGTACTTACATGGAACGCGTCCATAAGGAGGTTTACGAACCCGATGGCCGTTGGCACTCTGGTGATCAGCCAGCTCGCCCAGCCGGTATTCAGACCCTCACTGTCAATGGTAAGACAGATATCTGGCCAAGTTGGTTCAACGCTTCCAAGAACTCTGGTGTTTCCAAAGAAACCCTCACCTTCAACCGCTATAACCATTTATTAGCAGCAGAATGTACGCCTGAAGATTATAAGATCGAAGTAGAGGTTACCAAGGTTACCGATCCTATGACCGGGAAAGACGTATATAACGTTCCGGAGCCATACAACCGCGACGCAAGCGATACCTGTTCATATACACCGCCGCAAGTATCATTGTCAACCAGTGGCAACGATATCATTGCATCCGTCAAAAAAGGTACCAACGATATCGCTGGGTATACCCTCCAAGTCACCGTGAACGGCAACACAACCGACTACAATAACATCTCTGTCAGTGGCGACGGCAAGATCAACGGTTACACTTTGAATGGGACCGAGTCCGCCATCAAACTCATGGTTTCCGACTCAGCGGGATATGTTGCTTCCACTCAAATGAACCTCACTCCGAAGCAAAAGGTTGACGACAGTACTAAAAAGAAGAACTAAAGACAGGTATCTCCTAAATAAAATAACCCCTAGGGGTTATTTTATTTTCTAGTTCTTCGAACGAGCTTTGCAAAAATCATTCTTCCGGAAGAAGTTTCATGAAATCTCAAGAATTCCACCTCTACTTCTTTACCGATTCTATTTCCGGCTCCGTCTACGACCACCATGGCGCCGTTAGATAGATGGCCTACACCTTGTCCGCGACCAGAGCCCTTCTCGGTAATTTTGACGCGCATTTTTTCACCAGGCAAGAATTCGGTTCTGACGGCAAGAGCTAAATCGTTAATGTTAAGAGTGTCGATTCTCTCCGCCTCGGCTACTTTAATAAGGTTGTAGTCGATAGTTAACACGACGCCGCGATTCTCTTTTGCGTATTTCAAAAGTTGTTCGTCAACTTTTTTGTTTTCATCTCCGTCATCGACTACCTCAGTGTTGACTTCGATAATACGTTCGAGCTCCGACACATTGTCGAGGCCAGCCCGAGCTCGGGTCCTTTTTTCGCTATCTTTGCTATCGGCAATTAGCTGCAGTTCCCTTAGAACGCTTTTTAATACGATTAAATCTCCGTCAATAAATCCGGTCCGAGCCACGTTTAAGATTCTCCCGTCAATCAGGACAGAAGTATCTACATATATCTTTCTTTGGCCAGAGCGCATCGTAAGGCGCTTTCTCAGCATCAAAAATGTCGTCTCCGCCAAAATGATCAAAACTATAATTAATATTGCAATTTCCATGTCAAAAATTATTTTACCAGATCTTCACCAGATTGTATAGCGTGCGAGTGGTTATCGGCTAAGATCTTCTCATATTTTTCTACTAAATCATCGCGGCACGCTAGTCTTGCAACATCAATAGCAAGATCATAACGCGATGCGGCATTTTTTCTAAGCATTTCGAATGGGGTTGTAGTAGAACCCTCCTCGTTGAACCCATGCACTCTCAATCTACCACGCAAAGTATAGTTTTCCAAAATGTTCTCTAGCGTTTCCGGGTAACCATGGAAATTCCCGATAATCGGTCTATTCTTAGTAAACAAATCCATGAACTTCTCACGAGATAGTTTGCGTTCAGTCGTGCCAATTGCACGATACGACAAAGAGTTTATATATACGAAGCGAATATTGATTTTTGGCAAATCTTTCTTCAGTATCTTAATCGCCTCAATTGTCTCGTGTGCTACAATGTCGCCACAAGCAGTAAACACGATGTCGGGATCTGGATCCGAGATGAATTCATAAATACTTGCGCCGCCATTTTTGAACTCAAAGCTTGCGTGATGGGAGTCAATGTACCTAGGTCGGTCGTTCTTATCAAATGTTGTAAGATTTACAACATCGGTTGAATTCATCATGAAGTGAAAAGCTTCTTCTGCGGCAACGTCGTCAATCGGGAAAATACAGTTAGCCAGGTTTGAAGGCACAGACAAAAGCTGCGAAATCAAAGCGGGAGATTGGTGGGTAAAGCCATTATGATCCTGTCTCCAACAAGTTGAGGTTGACAGCAAGTTTACTGCTGGCATTGGTTTTCGCCAACTCACTCTTTTGGATTGCTTAATAAACTTAATCTGTTGTAAAAGCTGAGCAGTGATTACGGGATAAAAGGCTTCGTAGCTTCCCATCATTGCTTTTTCACCGTTTGATAAATGCCCACACATCACTGAGAATAGCACGTTCTCAGAGAGCATCTCAATAATCCTACCACCCGCAGACTCCGGCAAATCCCACGATTCTTGCTTTAGATCACCCCAGGCTCTTTTTTCAATTTCAAATATTTGATCAAACTTATTGGAGGTCGTTTCGTCTGGCGAGAAGAAATAGAACTGTGGGTTTTTACTGAATTCTTTAGTCAAAAGCTCACCGATTTTAATTGCGGGAGAGAATTTTCCTACACCAGGGTTATCTACTTTTTCTATCATTGTTCATCCTCCTCGTTAAGCAAACCATCGAGCAAAGCCCACGTCTCAGGGTTTACCCCGTCTTCCGTTGGCGGGATATTGGCAAGCGCCTCATCTAGAGCAGTTAGCGTGTCGGCGGTAGTTTCATCTAGAATTGTTTTCGGGCCAGCTTGATCTGTGTCAATAGAAGCCATCTGCTCAGCTCTTGTTTTGTTTCCAAACAAATTCTTGAGTAGCTCGTTGGGCCTATAGCTCCTCAGCCATTCCTCAAGCTGTTTTAATTCTTTCTCGTCAGTCTTTGGATTCTTAAGTGGAATTTGGTGCGCCATATGGTAACGATTTGGCCCGCCATAACCTTTTTCTGTCTTCATGATATAAAACGGCGAATCAATCTCGTCATCCAAAGCCTTCTGGAACGAATCTGTGTCGTCACCGTTAAGCTCAACTGGTGTAAATCCAAACCCACGAATCATTTCATTTAATTCTCTCTCGGACTTTCTAGCATAAATTGAAGGTGCGGAAATTTTATAACCATTAAGATGCAAAATTGGCAGTATCGTCCCATTTTTACTTCCAGCCAGGACGTTTCTTAGGTTTAAAGAGTCAATGGCTGTGGCGGTTTCCAGCTCGCCATCGCCTATTAGGACTGCAATAGTCTTTTCAGGATGGCCGAGAGCGGCTCCATATGCATTAGCGAGCGCATAACCTAGTTCCCCGCCCTCGGTTATTACGCCAGGCGTGATGGGGCTAGCATGGCTCGGAAAACCATCTGGCCAAGAAAAATTCCTACATAAATATTCAAGACCAGTAAGATCAACTTGCGCCTTTTTGTCGATTTTAGCGAGTTCACCATCTAACCAAAGATTGGCATTAAGCGCCGGGAATCCATGGCCTGGCCCCAATATAAAACTATAATTCTTGTCATCTTTATATTTAGCTTTGAGATTCGCCATTGCTACGTTAATGCCATGGCAAGTCCCCCAGTGGCCTAATAGCCTGGCTTTTATGTCATCAAACGTTAATTCTCTTTCGAGAAAGAAGTTATCTCGAAGGAACAATTGCGCTACGCACAAATAATCACACAATCGAATCCGTTCTTGGATTTCTTCAATTTTAGCAATTCCCACCGAGCTCATAGTATTATTATAGCATAAGTATTATTTATTGCCATCAATATAATCTTTTATTCTCTTCACCTCGTCACGAATCATTGCAGCTTTTTCAAAATCAAGATTTGCAGCAGCCAGTTGCATCTCGGACGTGAGTTGTTTTACGAGAGCAGGAAGTTCATCTTTTGGTATACGGCGGATATCTAACTTGTTTTCCTTCTCCTTTTCTGGAATAATCGCACGAAGCCCCTTTGAGATACCTTTCTTTACCGAATGTGGGGTGATGTTATGTTTCTTGTTATATTCCTTTTGAATATCTCGACGACGATTGGTCTCGGAAATTGCTTTTTCCATACTATCAGTAATGAAATTAGCATACATTATTACTTTGCCTTCTTCATGACGTGCTGCTCTACCGATCGTTTGAATTAAAGCAGACTCAGAGCGCAGGAACCCTTCCTTGTCAGCATCGAGAATTGCCACTAGTGAAACTTCTGGTAAATCCAGGCCTTCGCGAAGAAGATTAATCCCGACCAGCACATCATATACGCCAGATCGTAGGTCTCGCAAGATATCACCACGCTCCAAGGTGTCAATATCGGAATGAATGTAAGCAGTCTTCACTCCGCGTTCTTTCAAATGATCCGTCAAGTCTTCCGCCATACGCTTAGTCAAAGTGGTGATTAGAGTTCTTTGGCCTTTCGCAATTCTCTGATCAATTTCCTCCATCAGGTTATCGATTTGCCCCTCGGTTTTACGAACTTCGATCTCCGGATCAAGCAGTCCGGTCGGACGAATCACTTGCTCAGCTGGCTTTGGCGAAACCTCCAGCTCATAGTCGCCAGGTGTCGCCGAAACGTAAATCGCTTGATTAATATGCTTCTGAAACTCCCCATACGTGAGCGGGCGGTTATCAAGCGCCGACGGTAATCTAAACCCATGTTCAACCAGGCTCAGTTTCCGCGCATGGTCGCCATTGTACATTCCTCGTACTTGCGGCAGGGTCATGTGTGACTCGTCCACGATTAACAGAAAATCTTTCGGGAAGAAATCGAGCAAAGTTGCAGGCGGTTCTCCCGGCTTCCTGCCATCAAGATGTCTCGAATAATTCTCAATCCCCTTCACGAAACCAGTCTCTTTTAACATTTCAAGGTCATACTTAGTACGCTGCGACAATCTTTGCGCTTCAAGATATTTTTGGTGCTTTTCAAAGTATTTTAACCTCTCCTCATATTCTGCGCGGATGGTAACAAGAGCTTTCTCTAGCTGATCCATCGGTGTGGCGTAATGCGTATTCGGGAAAATATGCACATGGTCTGGCTTCTCGCGTAGCTCAAAAGTGAGAGGATCCACGATCTTAACTTCTTCGAGCGTATCGAATCCGAATTCAAATCTATACGCGAATTCTCCATTCGCGGGATAAAGATCAATCGTATCGCCCATTACCCGGAAATTTCCTCGCTCAAATGCTAAATCATTTCGATGGTACTGCATTCCCACGAGCCGACGGATAAAATCTAGCTGAGATAGCTGCGCATCGTCGCCACTCCAGCCGTTTTCTTTTCGCCACAAAGGGAGCGACATCTCGGTGTAATGATCTGGCGAACCGATACCATAAATACAGGACACCGATGCAATTACGATTACGTCACGCCGGGTAAGCAAAGCCTCGGTTGCGCCGTGTCTGAGTCGGTCAATCTCGTCATTGATCGCCGAATCCTTTTCGATGTATGTATCCGTAGATGCGATATAGGCCTCTGGCTGGTAATAGTCAAAGTAACTCACGAAATAGTGCACTTCGTTATCTGGGAAAAATTCACGAAACTCTGAATATAGTTGCGCTGCAAGAGTTTTGTTATGCGCCAGGATCAAAGTCGGACGCTGAGTTTTCTCAATAATATTCGCCATAGTGAAAGTCTTACCAGAACCTGTTACGCCAAGAAGTGTCTGTTCGTGGACACCACGATTAGTCCCCTCGACGAGTTGCTGGATAGCCGCAGGCTGGTCGCCAGTCGGCTGGAACTTTGACACCAATTTGAATTTAGCCATATCTATTATTATATCACGCCAAATTATTATATAATATGGCTATGAAATATAACATCACCGTTAAACCCGGCTCATCACAGGAAAAGATTATCGAATCCGCTCCGGGCGAGCTCACCGTCTATCTTCGTGCTAAGCCGCATGACGGCGAGGCTAACGCTGCCCTTATTAAGCTCCTCGCAAAACATTTCAACGTCCCAAAAACCACCATCGCGGTGACACGCGGCAGCAAATCTCGCAACAAAACTATCGAATTCTAAACTGTTGTAAATTTTACAACAAAGATAACTATTTATCAAGTGATCTCATCGTTGGGAACGGTACGGCTTCCCTGCCCGGTACGCCTTCAAACAACCAGAAGTTTCTCTCACTGTTGCCCCATCCACAGGCTGGTGGCATACCGTATTCAAGCATTTCTACGAAATCCATATCAAGCATTTGCGCCTCGGCATCACCGGCGTCACGCGCAGCTTGTTGCTCTTCAAAGCGCTCCAATTGGTCGATCGGATCGTTTAACTCTGAGAATCCATTTCCCATTTCTGTGCCAGCAATTACTGGATGGAACCTCTCGGTTACTAGAGGATTATCAGAAGATTTCTTAGCTAGGGGCGACAAAGACAAAGGTTCTTCAATCAGCCAGTACGGCCCAGCCGAAGTCTTGCGAATTAACTTCCAGACATGGTCAATCAAATGCGGAGTTGTCATATCGAAATCGGCCTCCACGCCGTTCTCTTTCAAAATCTTAATCAGTTGTTCTCTGTCAGGATTAAACACATCTACATTAAATTTCTCTTTCAAAAGGTCCGCATACTTAATCCTCGGCCATTCGCAATCCAGGTCAATCTCAAATCCGCCTACGTTAAACTGCAGAGTTCCCCAAGTTTCACGGCAAACATATTTCATCATCTCTTCATAGAATTTCATGCCATCTTCGTAATTCTCATAGGCTGCATAAGCCTCAAAGGCGATATGCTCTGGCAAATGCTCATCGTCAACACCCTCATTGCGAAATCTTGGCCCAATATCGTAGACCTTCTCAAATCCACCACCAAGCAAACGCTTCAAAGGTAGCTCGTGTGAAATCCTAAGATAAAAGTCTTCGTCTAGAGCATTCATGTGGGTCACAAACGGCTCGGCGTCTGCGCCGCCAGTCGTATGTTCGAGCACCGGGATATTAACCTCAATATATCCGTGCTTGTTCATAAAATCGCGCGTTGCTTGCCAGAATTTAGATCTACGCACCAATCTTTCACGTACTTCTGGGTTTACATTCATATCTACGTAGCGTCGGCGATATCTTTCCTCTTTGTTAGTGAATTTTTCTGGCAAAGGACGAAGCGTCTTAGTGAGCAGTTTCACAAAATTCGAGAATACTGAAATCTCGCCAGTTTGAGTCTTATCGACGATGCCGGTTGCCTCAATAAAATCACCAATATCAAGCAGTTTGATATCTTTCACGCCAAACATCGATTCAGGCGTTTCTTCTGGCACGGTTCGCATGAAAATCTGCACTTCACCAGTATAATCTCGCACTTTTACAAATGCCAATTTACCAAACGAACGAATCGCTATGATTCGGCCAGCAATGCAAACCTCTTGGCTTTTCTTTTCATCAAAATGCGAAACAATATCAGCTATTTTGGTGTTTCGCTCAGATTTCGAAGGATAGGGGTCGATTCCCCTCTCTCTAATCTCTGATAGTTTTCTAAGTCTTTCGTTTCTATAATCTTCAAGTAACATATCTATTATTATATCATGTTACTGAATTTCAACAATCTTAACCTTTTTGCCGTTAAAATCGAATGATTCACCAGCTTTGTGGCCTAGTAGTGCTTTACCGATTGGCGATTCATTGGAAATCTTACCTTCGAGCGGGTTTGCTTCAGTCGGACCAACGATTGTGTATTCGAGCTTTCGTCCGCCGAAATTTAGAGATACGGAAGCGCCGAGTTCAACCTTAGTCCTCTTGCCGCCACGAATCAGTTTAGCATTCTTCAAAATATCTTGGATCTCCAAAATCCTGCTTTCGGCCATTTTCTGCTCGTTGCGCGCCGAACTGTATTCCTCATTCTCGGAAAGATCACCAAAAGCCCGCGCCGTTGCAATTCGTTCAGAAATCGCCGGGCGCCCATCAATTAGCTCTTTTAGTTCACGCTCAAGCTCTTTCTTCCCTTCGGCCGTAAGACTTATAGTTTTCTTAATCATTTTTACTCCATTTATAAACAAGGTCTAGTTTATATGAAAATAATAGTTGTGTCAACCCCGACTTTATAACAAATTAAAACTTCTCAAATAGCTCACTAAGATCCACGCGCCAAGTTTTGCCAGTCTTCCTATCAGTAATCTCAGCGGCGTTTTCATCCATAGTTTTATCAGATATCACGATACGAAGCGGTATACCCATTAGTTCGCTGTCGGCAAATTTCTCACCCGGTCTCTTGTTGCGATCATCAAACAAAACTTCTTCCTCGCGACCGGTATAGAATTTCTCTGCTTCCTCAGTACCTTTATCGCCAATCCCCACCAGGTAATATTTAAATGGTGCGACAGTTTCAGGCCACACTAACCCTTTATCGTCAGCATATTTCTCCGCAATTACACCCATTACACGCGAAACGCCAATCCCATAGCACCCCATATAGACTGTTTGCGGCTTATTGTTTTCGTCGATGAATTTCAGCCCAAGCGGCTCGGAATATTTGATCTTCAATTTAAAGATATTTCCTACCTCTGCGGCATTGGTTGACTCAAACTTTTCATTCTCGGCTCCAAGATCGGCCAAGACTTCGTCGTTATATACTTCCTCGTTTAGCACGATTGATTTATCGGTATTATAAAAAACCTTATCTTCGCCCACCGGCAAAATCGTTTGGTACTCATGCGAATACTTAGCGAAAATCCCGCCGCTCGCGAAAGTCTCATAAGTGCAGTCGCCAATCCCAAGGCGTTCATATATTCTGCTATATGCCTTTTCGACCTCAGTATAAAACGCGTCAAGGTCTTCTTCTGAAGTATGGAAGCTATAAAGATCCTTCATTAAGAATTCACGCCCACGCAGAATACCGGATTTCGCCCTGAGTTCATTTCTGAATTTCGTTTGAAATTGATAAATATACAGAGGCAGATCCTTATAGCTAGAGATGTATTTCTTCATCATTTCGGTGATCGGCTCTTCGTGTGTTGGGGCAAGTCCCAATTCGCCGCCACTAGAAAGCTCGGTCTTAAACCAAACATCTACTTCCTGATCCGAAAAACGCCCAGATTTCTCCCACGGTTCAGGGTTTTGCAAAGAAGATAAGAGTATTTCCTCGCAGCCAATTTTGTTTAATTCTTCCCTAATTATAGCCTTGATGTTTTCAATCACGCGGAGCCCGAGTGGTAAGAAATCATACACCCCGGCCATTTCCTTATTAATATAACCAGCTCTCGTGAGTAAAGCACCGTTTCTGGCCACTTCGTCTTTTGGCGCTTCCCTCAAAGTCTTAATAAAAGTTTTAGATAGTCTCATAGATTAATTATATCACATCATCTTATACCGACGACGTAAAGCAAATAGAACGCGACACAATTCTTGATGATATGAAGTAGAATCCCGGAGTGAATAGTTCCCGTTATCTCGCGAAGCACGCAAAGAACGATAGACATCGCAAACACATTTACCCCAACGTTCCACTGCAAATGTACAATTCCGAAGACCAACGACACAAGCAGCGTTGAGGCTATGACGGAAACTGTGTTGGAGAACTTGCCAAGGATGGTGTTTCTTAATTTGCCATACAGCCACCCTCGGAAAATTATCTCTTCAGCTATAGGGGCTATTACTACGAGAACCACGAATGCAATCATTCTGTCTATGCCATTCACGTAGTAATTGAAGCCAACTTCTTGCGCTTCGTTGGCGTCAAACCAAGGAAAGACGCTAAAAAGAGCAGTTATGCCAGCAGCGACCAGCAGATACACGACGAATCCAACCGGCGCCAAACCAAAATCTGTCCAGGTTAAAAGGCCTTTGAGGCCCAACTCCTCGCGCATTTTTTTGCGATCTATGGCGACCACTTTTGAGGTTGACTTCTTCCCTGCCTTTTTAGCGTCTCTTGATTTTTGAATAGAAATAACGATCGGCGGCAACAAGATGATCATAAACATCGCCAGTATATATGATAGTGCAGAATAAATAGCCGTTGGTACGGGTTGCAAGAAATTGTCGACTCCTATCATTAAAATCATCAAACGCCCAATAATGAGCTGAGACACTATCGTCGAAGCGCCCGCCCAAACCAACATTGCCAAAATCTTTAATGCAAACTTCCACCAGGGAGATTTATCCCTTTTCGGAACGTCATTCTTTTTGGTGGGTTTCGTTTTCTTTTCTTGCATCAATTTGCGATCCTGAAAATATCAAGTATTGTTACGATAACGATTAGAGCCAGAAGAACAATCATTGCTCTGGAGACGATTTTTTCTTCAGTCTCTTTGGTTAGCTTTTTCTTACGAAGCTTGTAAATTGTGATAAGTAGCCATCTGCCACCATCGAGGGCCGGAATTGGCAGCACATTCATACAGGCGAGCGAGACTGATATAAGGGCCGCAAGGAACGCTAAGTTAGTTGGCCCAGCTGAGGTAAATGCTGGGAATAATACCCCAATGATCCCTACCGGGCCGGACACCGAGTCTTTTACTTCGTTTAGAGCTTCTTGCCCCTCTTCCCTCACTTCTGAACTGGGGCTAAAAAGTCTTGCGGTACCAGACACTAAGTTACCAATCATGATGCCAATACCTTTAAAAGTCTCGCCCGTAAGTTGCGCAGTGAGTCCCACGCCCACAATTGGCGCAGACCAGGTAGAATACGACAAGGCTTGAGAAGACGCCATGGTGACGCCGAGTAGATAATCCGAATCCGCAGAGTTTAATGTAGCGGTTAGCTCTAGGACCGTTTTAATCTCTCCAGTTTCAAGGCATGGGCACGGGTCTTGATAGCAATCTGGTTGGTTGACGCATCCGCCGACCATTCTTTCAACTTTGTAATGAACTTCGCCGCCAGCATGTGCTTCGTTGTAGTCGGTTATTTCACTGGAATAAGTAAACTCGTTGCCGTCAACTGCCACGATGTAGTCGTTGGGCTGAAATCCTGCGCGAGCGGCCGGAGAATCTTCAGCCACAGATGTAATCTGGACGGGTGTAGCATCTCTTTTTGTGTCGGCGGACACAGTAAACTGCCCATCCAGGAATTCCGGCATACCAGTCCAAGCCAGAATCGTAAAGATAATTACTGCAATTAGCCAATTCATTGCCACACCGGCAAAGAGAATCTTAGTTTTGGACCAATAATTCGCCTTACCAAAAGTTCCTACTCTGGTATCCGCCGCCGATTCGCCATCCATTTGACAAAAACCGCCGATCGGGAGCCAGTTAAGACTAAAAATCATACCCTTTTGGGCTAAATGCTTGTCTTTCCCGTCCGAGTAAACCACCTTTGAGATGTTGTCTTTTTTCCATTCGCTTCGTGGCAGCCTTTTCCATTTACCGGTCTTGGGGTCCTTTCGCCAAGCAATCGCTCTTGGCGGAAATCCAATCCCAAATTCTAATACTCCAACTTTATTTCTTCTGGCCGCCAAAAAATGCCCGAACTCGTGTGCTGTCACGAGGAACATTAGAACAACAAGGCCAATAACCACACCTAGAAAAATATCCATAAACCTATTATACCACTATTTTCCGAATCTTCGGTTACGCTTTTCGTATTCCTTGACGATATCCGCCACATCGTCTTTTGCCATCTCCGGGAAGTATTTTTTGACAAACAGGAATTCAGAGTACGATGAGCGCCACAACATAAAACCGGAGATTCTCTCTTCGCCGGAAGTTCGGACTACCATATCAATGTCTGGCACCTCTGGATGATACAAATGTTTCCTGATAGACTCAGGGGTGATTTCGCCATCCGTTTCGAGCGCCTTATTGGCGGCGTCAGAAATCTCTAGCTCTCCACCGTAATTAAAGCAAAAACAGACCGTTATGCCGTTGCAATCCTTGGTCGTTTCCTCGGCTTTCTCAAAAATGCTCGCGAGTTTTGGCGAGATTCGGTCCTTAGAACCGAGGATTAGCATCCGGCCATTTTTTTCTTTTAGTTTTTTGGCATATTTGGCGATTTTGGTCTCAGCCAGCTTCATAATATATGATACTTCTGTTTCGCTTCTACCCCAGTTCTCCGTGCTAAAAACGTAAAAAGAAATATACTTGATACCGTTTTCTATAGCGCCATCGACTAACGCCTCAATGGCGTCGAGCCCCTTCCTGTGACCTTCGATTGTGGGTAGACCCCTCTCCCTTGCCCAGCGGCGATTCCCGTCGGCAATTACACCAAGATGTACTAAACTCATAGCTTCATTATCTCTTCGGACTTAGCCTTAAATTCAGCATCGACTTTATCGCCAAATTCTTTGGTTAGTTCGTCGATCTCTTTCTCTGCGCGCTTTTTGACGTCTTCGCTCATCTCGGTTGCGATCTTGATAGCCTTTCTAGCGTCTTCTCGTACATTCCTGATGGCGATCTTTGCTTCTTCAACCTTACCAGACGCGGTCTTCACGATTTCTTTGCGGCGCTCCTCGGTTAGCGCTGGAATTGGTACGCGGATTATGCGACCATCGTCGGATGGATTAAGTCCCAAAGATTGGTCCGCTCTAATTGCTGCTGAAATTGCCTGGATATTAGTCGGGTCAAAAGGAGTAATTACGAGCAAAGTTGCATCAGCTGCAGTAACATTCGCAACCTGGTTTAGCGGCATAAATTGCCCGTAAACTTCAACTTTAACTCCTGAAATCATATCAGGATGTGCTCTACCGGTACGCACTTTTTTCATCCCTTCCCTAAACCTCTCGATCACGTCTTCCATTTTTTTGCGATCTTCTTTGATGTCAAACATACAAACTCCTTTAATTATGTCTTAATTATAACACACAAAAAACGACCCATCGTGGGTCGTTTTATGAGATTATTCTGCGGTTTCTTCAATCTTATCGTTCGCCTTGGCTTTCTTCTCGGCTTCTTTGGCTGCTTTCTTGGCTTTGTTTTCAAGAGCAGTTTTCATCTTGGCTGCCTTAGCGGCACGCGCCTTGAAGCGATCCACGCGACCCTCGGTATCGATAATCTTCTCTTCGCCAGTGAAGAATGGGTGTGAAGCAGAGGAAATCTGAATCTTAACTAGTGGATATTCATTCCCGTCTTCCCACTTGATTGTCTCTTCACTTTGAGCGGTCGATCTTGTCAAAAAAGAAAAACCTGCCGACTCATCAGAGAACACGACAAACCGATAATCTTTAGGATGTAATTCACTTTTACTCATAACTTGCCCTATTATATCAGATAAAAAAATAAATGTAAAGAGCAGGTCGCCACTTCTACTAGATTCTTGCATCTTGACGCGTAGTGTGGTATAATAGAAGCATATATTAATTAATGAAACAGTTTTTGGGAGGTTTCCTGGGCGCATGACGCGTTCGAATTGGCCCAAAAACGAAGAGAAAGGAAATCATATATGGCAATTAATGTCGATATGAAAGCTCTGTTAGAAGCTGGTGCTCATTTTGGGCATAAAACTAGCCGCTGGCACCCCAAGATGGCGCCATACATCCACAGCAAGCGTGGAGAAGCACATATTATCAACCTAGAAAAGACTGTCGAAAGTCTCGAAGAGGCTTTGCCAAAGGTCACCGACATCGTCAAGAACGGTAAGAAAGTTCTTTTCGTCGGTACCAAGAAGCAAATGAAAGACGTCGTAAAAGAAGCAGCCGAATCTGTCGAGATGCCTTACGTTACTGTGCGTTGGATCGGCGGTACTCTTACCAATGTCGAGACGGTCAACCGTCAAATCAAGAAGCTCAAAGACTTGGAGCGCCGCATGGCTTCGGGTGAGCTCGAGAGGCACTACTCTAAGCTCGAAGTTCAGCGTTTCCAAGAAGAGATCGATCTCTTGAACGAGCGCTATGGCGGTATCAAAGATATGACTGAGCAACCTGCTGCCGTTATTGTAGTGGACGCCCAGGAGGACAAGAACGCTATCAAGGAAGCAAACATGTTGAAGATCCCAGTGTTCGCGATCACGGATACCAATATCGATCCTACCCCAATCAACCACGTTATCCCAGCCAACGATGATTCAATCAAGGCGACCAAGCTAATCCTTGATTATTTTGTTGAGGCAATTAAAGCAGGTAAAAAATAAAATAATAGGAGGCAAAAATGGCAAAAGCAGAAGTTACAATTGAACAAATCAAAAAGCTTAAAGAATTGTCAGGTGCTGGTCTTACCGATGCCAAGAAGGCATTGGTCGAAGCTGACGGTGATTTTGACAAAGCTCTCGAAGCTATGCGCAAAAAAGGTCTCACCAAAGCTGAGAAACGCGGTGATCGCGAGACTCGCGAGGGTTTGGTTGACTCTTACATCCACGACGGCCGCCTTGGTGCTATCGTAGAAGTAAACTGTGAAACTTCATTTGTCGCAAAGACTGACGAGTTCAAAACTTTGGCTCACCAAATTGCTATGCAAATCGCTTCAATGAACCCTCTCTATGTTTCCGAAGAGGATATTCCTGAAGCTGATCGCAAAGCAAAGATGAAAGAACTCGAAGCTAACTTCAAGGGCCCAGAGAATATGAAGGAAAAAATCCTAGAAGGCCAAATCAAAAAAGCTTTCTCCGATAAGGTTCTCATGAATCAGCCTTACATCTTGGACGACACCAAGACCGTTGAGCAATTCATTAAAGAAGCTATCGCAAAAACCGGTGAAAACATCACCATCCGCCAGTTCAAGCGCATTGAGCTTGGCGTAACAGAATAATCTGTTATACAAACAGAATAAACCACCTTTCAAAGGGTGGTTTATTTTTGTTCCCTTTTCTAGCACAAAAAACTCAGGCGCCCTCGCAGTAGCGCCCGAATTTTTTCGAGTTGAGTATGAAAATTTTTTATCTAATTTTTAGGCTTTCTTATTCTTGCGGAGGATGATAGCGACACCACTGATTCCTAGAATAAAGAATACAACTAGTCCACTGATTAGGAAATCACTTTGGGAGACTCCGACGCCCCTAAAGAAGCTACCGGTATCTGGTGTGTCGGTACCTGGTACAGGGATTTCAGGAATATCTTTTTCTAAATCTCTCACGAATAAATCTTCACCACTTACATTCTTCGCGATAACCCTGACCGTATATTTGCCAGGCTCTAGATCGTATTTTTCAAACGGGATATTGACGCGTGTCTCTGGCGGGAAAGCCTCAATTGGGGACAAAGGCGTTACTAGATTCCCGTTTTTATCGAGCACTTCGATAACGAACTTATCAATCTCGCTGTCACCGGTCTCATTGTCATATTCGAGATCTACATATGTCTTTTCATCTACTTCATCCAAAGTTGCGATAAATGGTAAATAAGTGAACTCAATAATATCTGTGTCTTTCGCGCCGTCCTCACCTACACCTTCCGCGGTCAATACGTAGCTACCGTACCCATATCCTGGATTATTAAAATCAAATGCAAAATTATACTCACCAGGGTCATCGCTTACAGCTTCATCTACCAGGGTGTATGTAGATCCAGCGCCACCACCTAGGACGGTGTATTGCAATGTGACCTTCATAGTGTTCACATGTTCGTAGGTCACCTTAACGTTTTTTTCTGGTAATACAAACGTTGATCCCGACGCTATGCCAGTAATATCGACATTTGGAGTCTCACCGACTACCCTCACATTGATAGTGTCGGTGATTGTTGATATTGTTGAGGCGTTCGGGCCTGGCAAAACCAGTGCTACTGAAGTCATGGCGACAACAGCACTAAGGCCAACAAAGCCCAAACATTTCTTTTGTGTCTTTTTCATACTCTACACTCTTGTTTATGTTTGATATTTGTTTTGACTCGTAAAGACTCCACACTCTGGAGTAGCATTCGATCTAGACAGCCAATCTAGAACGGCGCGCTTTACGCTTCTTACTCGCCATTATACATCCAATTATAATAATTGTCAAGACGATTATGATTATTAATATGACAGGGATAATGTTGATAATTACGATTTTTTCGGTCGTCTCTGTTTTGTCTGCTGCGCTCACTGTCCACGTTACTTTGAAAATACCAAAGCCAGGCGTCTCAGTCCATTCATCGGACACCGTTAATTCTGCTTCCGGAATAATCGATACTCTTCCCTGATTTGAGGGCGTCTCGTAATGCCCGCCACCAATAATCGCATCGACAGTCATTTTGCCGACAGCGGTAAAATCAACGTTACCGGTGTTTTTGACTTTGGCGATAGCATTGATATTGTTTTTGGTCTTCTCACCATCATTAATTGACTGGTTGATAATCAAATTCGAAATCTCGCTCGTAACTACAGATTCACCCTCGAGCGAACGTCCATAAACCACCATTCCTGGGCTTGCTTCGGTTTTGATACCGTTAGATGAAGTCACCCCGTTAACAGTGCGGGCAAAAATCACCGCATACTGACCGCCACCAGGAATGCTGCCAGGTGTAGTGATCCTATACTCAACATCCTTCTTGTCATTTGGTGCAATCTTCGCACGGATGGTCTCTTTGTAGCTCCCATCATCGCTCTTAAAGGTAATCCAACGCGACATCTGGGTAAACGAATTTTCGTTGTTAAACCCGAGTTGATAGGCTCCGGTCTCTTCTGAATAAATGTATGAATAAGGCGCGGCAAATACCTCAATTTCGAGCTCCCTACTACCATCGTTATTAACGGTAAAAGTATTGTCGTAAACCGAGCCAGAAGAAATCTGTAAAACTTTACTGACAGGGGTCAAGCTTATGTTGGTTGTCCCTGCGTCTTCGGTCTCGCTTGCTGCCTCCATATTAGCTTCTTCGGCTCTCGCGATCCTGCTAAACAAAAAAACTGGACAAAGCGCTAACATCAATGCGACCAGTACCCCCGTTGCTACTCTCTTATTCATTCTACCTCCTTTATGCTTCAATTATAGCATAGAATCAAATAAAAATCCCAGCTAGGGCCGGGATTTTTGAGATTTCTAGAGTTATGCAGGGTAATAGCTGAATCCCTTATAAAGTCTTCCTTCCCTCGTCCTTGGGTCATAATGCGCGACAAATCCGCGAATGGTGTCTGGTGCAACCCAGAATCCACCGGTAACAATAAACTTGTCACCCATCCGAATGACCGCGTAAACCGTTTTGACATTGAGAAATTCCTCTTTTTCGCTTTGGTCCGAGGTTTTAAATAATGCCTCTACGCTTGGTCTTGATAGCGGCTCGTCGTCGCTAAAACTTCCAAGTCCTTCTAAAAGAAGGGTGGTTAAAGCCTCGATTGTTGGACCATTTACAATGTTACAGATGTCATAGTGATCCCGAGCAAGATCACGCCTAATTCCGTTAAGTGTCTTTTCCAGATGCACCGCTCTTCCATCTAACATAGACTTCACCTCCTGACCTGAACTCCAAAAACTATAAACAGCAATGCTTGCACATCTCTGTTATTTTAACATATTTATCCACCCGATTAAAGCTTACCTGAGTTGTAACAGCTATGCTATAATAATGTTAATTATGAAAGACGTCATCATTAGAAAAGCAACAATCGAAGATTTTAAAACCGTTCAACAATTTGGCTACGACCTCTTAGAGTACGAACGTAAAAACTGGGACAAAGAGCTAGACCCCAGCTGGCCTTTTAGTGAAGAGGGTGCAGTAAAATACAAACAGGCCATCGAAGAAAAAATCACACTCATCGCCGAGAAGGATGAGCGCCCGGTCGGATTTTTGATTGGCAAAATCCTGCCATCAAATCCGAAAGACGCGCGCCATTTAACCACGGCTTATCTCGAGAATATTTATGTAACTCCTGATGTCCGTGGTAAGAGTGTTAGTAAGGGCCTGATTGAAGGATTTATGGATTACTGCAAAAAAGAAAAAGTCGACAGAATTGATGTCATGGTAAATGCTAAAAACGCTGCCGCCATCAAATTCTACGAAAAATCAGGCTATTCCACCGCTACGCTACGGATGTCCAAACAATTAAAATAGGCATTTTGTGTCAACAAAAAGCCGCGGCTGGTATGCCGCGGCTTCTTTGTTTACCGATGCATTCTTATACGTCTATAAAAAAACAACCCCAAAGGGTTGATGACTTCATTCTGGTGCGCCTGACTGGACTTGAACCAGCACAGCCGTAAATGTGGCCACTACCACCTCAAGGTAGCGTGTCTACCAATTCCACCACAGGCGCATGACAATATTATAACACATTTTGTGCCAAATACGTAAATTACGGTGTTTTATTTTTCGTAGTCTTGTTTACTGCCCAATCTTCGACATCCGCAAATCTATCTAGCGCCGTTACTAGACGGAGATCATTGCTAAAGGTCCTTACGTTTTTGTTGTAATAGTAAGACAAGTTCGGTTGATAAATCCCAATCGCTGGGGCGCCGGATACCCAGTACTCAAGGAAGCTCTCGTATTTCTTGATTCTGAGGGTTTCATCGAGTGTTTCGCGGCCAGCCAGCAGCAAATCATCCGCCATCGCGTTGCGATAATTCGAGAGATTTAAGCCTGAAGAAGAGGCTTGTGAAGAGTGATAATACGGCAAAGGATCAGGGTCAGCCCCTAGCTCTACTTCGTACACCAAAATATCATAACTTCGCTTTGATAGAATATTTGAAATAAACTCCTGGTTCTCTTCGTATTTAGAAACGTTCACCCCATATCCCAAAGCCTCTAAGTCTTTGGCGATTTGGTCAGTAATTTCAGGCAAGAACCCGTCATTCACCGTAGCGATTTCAAGGGTCGGCTTCTCTTCGCCGACCAACTCGTTGATCTTCGCCCTCGCCTCATCAAGATTGAATTCCGGTATTGCTGGATAGTTCGAAAGCTTTAACTGAGACTTCAGGATTGGATAATCCAGTGGCTCCGTATCGCGAGCGATTTCCCGAAGTTCCGACACGTCAATTCCCTGCCTAATTGCTGATCGGACAGACGCACTTTTTAGATTCTCGCTACCAGTATTAAAGAATATAAATGCACCCGAATTGAGGCTAGAATTCTTAAGAAGCATTTGTTTGTTACCGACTTTATCTAAATCGGGCCCGGACAATTCGGCTGAAGCTGTGACTGTATTGTTATTGAGTGCGTCGATAATATCCTTCCGATCCGCAAATGTTCTAACGGCGAAGCTGCCAAGTAGTACCCTGCCGCCAGCATAGCTCTCATTGCGCGACAAGAAGAACGTCTTCTCGCTAGACAACGTGTTCCCCTGCAAAGCGTTAAAAGTGAACGGCCCAGAACAAATCGGCGCATTTGAGAAGCTGTGCTCGATCAAAGTTTTGGGATCAGAATCGCCTAAGACGTGTTTTGGCAACACCGGGATTGTTAAAGCCGAGATGAAATCGGCGTACGAAGTCGGCAAAGTAAATACGATTTCGCCATTCTCGCCTTCGGTTACTTTAACATTTGCGAGATTGGCATCGTAAGCGGTATTTACGGCAGGATTCTTAACCAGCCCCAACGTAAACAACACATCATCGCGCGTAATCGGCTCGCCGTCTGACCACTTGTAATCATCTCGAATCGTGATAGTCCATACCTTACCATCCTCGCTTGCTTTGACGGTTTTAGCAATCTCCGGCTTCGGGTGGCCAGAATAGTCGATCGTGACAATTCTTGCAAACATCAAGCGGCTCAACACCTTTTCACTGTTGGTGGTTGCAAAAAGCGGGTTCATTGAATTCACTTCACCCGTCACTGCTTCAGTATAAGTCCCACCGCTAGTCCAAGCATCTTGCGCAAATGAATCCCCAAACCAAAACGCCTGCGTCACGGCAAGCAGAATTAATGCGACGATTAAAAGCCCCCACTCTAAGATAAGGAGTCTGATATCCGCAATATGAGATAATCTCTCGAAAAAATTCTCTTTAATATGCTCTTTACTATCCTCGCTTGCCTGGATGGAAGCCTTGGAAAACTTTCTTAAGAATTTTTGCCCACGCTTTTTGAGAGTTTTTTTCATATTATGATGGTATTAATAATATTCCTAAAATTGATAACACGAAAATCACCGCAAATACAATAGTTGCGACGAATAATGATTTTTCAAGACCACGGCGTGTAGTGTAGAGTTCGCCGGAGCTACCAAAACCAGCCCCGAGCGACGCGCCACGCTGTTGCAAGAGCACCAAAAGAATAGTGAGGATTGCAGACACAAAGATAACAACTTCTAGAAAACTTCCGATATTCATAAATAACTCCTGTGTAAACTCATTTTAGCATACTTTTTCTTTTCAGTAAAGAATGGTAGGTTATTGCAAAGCGGTGCGCTTCTTCGTCAACTCTCGCGATGAGGCGCGAGATGTGAGAGGTGGAAGGAAGCTCTACTTCGGTCCATCCTTTTACCTCCGAAGCGGTCGGAATGATTAGTTTTACTATCGCGCTCTTCGAATGATCACCAGATTTATCGCGTCCAATTATCGGAATATTATAGGCCGACGCCAGGGGTAAAATAGCGTTTACTTGAGTAATGCCGCCGTCCAGAATAATCAAATCCGGAAAGTCCCACTCTTCATGTTTTAACCTTCGTTCGATCATTTCTTTCATACTCTTTAGATCGTCATTTCGTGACGAGCGGATTCGGAATTTACGATATTCGTTCCGCGCTGCAGTGCCATTTATGAATACCACCATACTTCCCACCGTATTCTCCCCAGACTGATGCGAAATATCGTACCCCTCAATCCGGCGCGGTGGTTTCGGCAATTTTAACAGGTCCTGCAATTGCTTCAACGCCTGATCCGAAGAAATATCCATAAACTCCTTATCAGAAAATACAATTTTTCGCTTCAATTCTTTGAGGCCCATCAATTGGTTTCTCGCTTCAGCTGCAAGCTCATAATTCTCCTTCGCAGCCTCATCCTTCATGGTTTTTTCAAGGTCTTTTAGTAATTTTTCTCGATCACCTTCAAGATACCGAATCAGTTTTCTTAGATTTCGTTTATAATCCTTCGGCGTGGAAGCCCCAATCTCGATACCCGGAGTTAGCCCAAGGTCGGTATCGAGAGTTTTATGTCCAGTATACGGCTTAGTGTAATACGGGAATACTCTCCGGAGAGTCCGCACCGCTCTCTCCACGGCGCTTTTACCGTAAAACGGCCCAATATAGGTAGCCTTATCGTCCACCGGGTTTCTAGTAAACGAAACATAAGGCACTTCTTCATTTGTGGTGATGCGCACATAGGACACCGTCTTGTCATCCCGGAGCAAAATATTCCATTTTGGCATATAACGCTTAATCATCTCTGACTCCAAAAATAGCGCGTCCATCTCAGTGTCAACTACGATCCAATCAGTATCAGTGATTTCCCGCACCAAAGCCTCGGTCTTGGGGTCTTTTTTGGTTTTTTGGAAATACTGCCTGACGCGGTTCTTGAGTACAGCCGCTTTACCAACGTAAATAATCTCCCCTTCCAAGTTTTTATGAAAATAAACCCCCGGACTGGCCGGGAGCTTAGTTAGTTTTTGTTTCAAGGCCTCATTCATAGTATGATTATACCATACTTATGCTTATACGTCAATAATGCCTCTATTGGTTGCTAACCGTTTTTGCGTCGAAAAGACCTTCCGGGACATCGAAGAATTCATCAATGTCTTTAGTTATCTCTTCTAAAGTCGTGTATTCCACTGGCTCCGTAACGTTGATGCTGTTTGGATATGAGAAGCTTAAGTCAATTGTCAGCGTGACGCCTTCATTAACTTCTGTCTCCAAATATACTCTTGAGAAATCATTGTTTTCGTTGATCTCGACAAAAACATTTGGCAGTTTTTCAAATAAATCTGCTGTCTGAGATTCGTCGAGCTTTGCGTTGCTTTCGAGCCCAAGGCAAGCGAAGAGACTTTCGGAAGAAGTAGAATTATTGAGTGCGTTAATATAATCTGTAAAATTCGTACTATCGAGCACTACAGAATAAACCTGACCTTCCTTGCTTGGCAGAGTCACGCCCTTAGTCGTGGAGGAAATAAATGGATGTTTGTTATATAGCTCGGCGGTCTTATTGCTGTTTTTGTTTAGATTGTTAATAGTATTAGCCATGCAGGCCAATGGACTATCCCGCTCGACGAAATCTCCAGCGAAACCACTTAGGTCGTCTAGTGGAATTCTAATCCATATACCCTCAAAATAGTCGATTACATCATCTATCTCTTCAATTAGTTCATCGCTCACTACATCAGCGCTCACACAACCTTTCTCATCGCTATTGCAGCTCGGGGAGCTCTTTTCAAGAATCTCTTCTGTGCAGCCTTCCCCGTTAGTGGAGCAGTCAACTACGGCATTATTGTAATTTGGTATAAATATTCCAGTTAGCTCAGGGTCGTTGACTACGTTTTTAAGCCCCACAAGTTTTAAATACGAGTCCCCATCGGCTGCATATAATTCCTCGACCCTCAAAGGGTGATCTTTACCAGCACTAGTAGTTAAGGTTATATCTGCAGCCGAAGAATTGATTAGTGAACCGGTCATAAGCTCGGATTCCAAATTAATATTCAAACGTTTAATTGGAGGGTCTTCATTGTTTGATGTAATGCTGATATCTCCTTTCACCGATAAATTAGTTGGGGTTTCCCCGTTCATGATACGTTGAATCGCTAAAGCTATAGCATCTGGCCTGTTTGAGCCTAGAGCAACCACGACGGCCGCGATGATCCCACCGACCAAAACTACTATGCCAGCAATGATCCCAATTAATAAACCCTTTTTTGAGTGTTTTTTTTCGGTAGTTTCGGCCGGAGTAGTTTGTTCTATCGGCTGACCAGCTGGGTTTGACGGCTCAATGGTCACCACCTGATTTGGTTGAATCTCGGGATTCTCATCCATAAATAACTCCTTAATATTAACTTCTATTATTATTTTAGCATAAGTTTTATGAATATATTATATAATGGGGGTATGGATAGATTTACAATAGAAAACATCAAAGCAAGACAAGTATTAGACTCTCGTGGTAATCCCACCGTTGAAGCAGAAGTATATCTTTCAAACGGCGGTTTTGGTCGTGCAATTGTTCCTTCTGGCGCTTCAACCGGTTCCGGTGAAGCCCTCGAACTAAGAGATGGCGATAAGGACAAGTATAACGGCAAAGGTGTTCTTAAGGCTGTATGGAACATTAATTCAAAAATTCGTGATGTCCTAGTCGACAATACTTCCGACCCAATGATTGTAGATCAATTCATGTTGGACTTAGATGGTACCGAGAACAAAACCAACCTTGGCGCCAACGCTATCCTAGCGGTTTCTCTAGCTAACGCCAAAGCAAATGCTAGGGCCATGAGAATGCCGTTCTATCTTTATATTGCAGAACTTACTGGTACTACTGACGAAATGTCTATCCCTATGCCTATGATGAATGTCATGAACGGCGGCGAGCACGCAAGTTGGGCTACTGATTTTCAGGAATATATGATTATACCTAAGGGCGCTGGCAATATCGCTGAAGCCGTGCGTTATGGCGCAGAGGTTTTTCATGCGCTAAAAGACGTTTTGAAAGAACGCGACTACCCAACTACGGTTGGTGACGAAGGCGGATATGCTCCGCGTGTTCGCGAAGGTGACAACGAGCCTCTTGAATGTATCAAGTTGGCTGTCGAACGCGCGCATTTAAGATTTGGTGACGACATCGCAATCGCTATGGATATCGCCGCTTCAGAGTTCTATGATAAAGATCACTACGTCCTAAAGACTAATGGCGATTGGAAATCTGCAGATGACCTCATCAACTGGTATACTTGGATCGCCGATAATTATCCAGTAGTTTCTATCGAAGACGGGTTAGCCGAAAACGATTGGGATAACTGGAAGATCATGACCAACCGCTTAGGCGACCGAATCCAGCTCGTCGGCGACGATCTTTTTGTCACCAACACTAAACTACTCGAAAAAGGTATTGATCTAGGTGTCGCAAATGCAATCCTAATCAAGCCGAATCAAATTGGTACACTCACAGAGACTATTGATGCTGTAATGACAGCCAAGCGTGCTGGCTACCGCACCGTCATGTCGCACCGTTCCGGTGAGACCGAAGACGTTTCAATCGCGCATCTAGCCGTGGGTCTTGGCACTGGCCAAATCAAAACTGGCTCACTTTCTCGCAGTGAGCGCATCGCCAAATACAACGAACTGATTCGTATCGCTGATACAAATTCCCGCTTGGGACTTAACAACCCTTTCTAGGGTTGTTAAGATTATGTTTTATAAAAGATTATTCGTCTTCTTCGGTTTCTTTCTCAACCGCTTCTTCTTCAGCTTCCTCAACCGCTTCTTCTTCAGCCGCTTCTTCGCTGGATATCTCATCGTCGTCGGACGCCTCATCGTCGTCGGACGCCTCATCGTCACCGATTCCTTCCCCGATTGCTTCGTCGTCAATGGCTTCATCGATCCCGTCGTCTACCACTTCAGG
Organism: Candidatus Saccharimonadota bacterium; assembly: GCA_017515105.1. Classification (GTDB taxonomy): domain Bacteria; phylum Patescibacteriota; class Saccharimonadia; order Saccharimonadales; family Saccharimonadaceae; genus Nanosyncoccus. Next base: position 154,277 of record JAFWHO010000004.1, on the reverse strand, counting down.
TGGATCTTCTTCGACTACTCCATCGGGTGTCTCGTCTTCAATTGTTTCCTCAGTAGATTCAACTTCTTCCACAGGTGCTTCCTCCTCAACAGTTTCAGCTCCTTCCACAAGTGCTTCTCTCTCGATATTCCCAACTTCTTCCGTGGGTACCTCTTTTGCAACGACATCAGCCGCCTCTTCATTGGCTGCGCTTATCGCGCTCATTGCGTCATTTACAGCATCTTTTTCGATAGAGCTTGCTTCGCGGAACCCATCGTAGAAATTCTCCGACACTTTCGGATGACCAATCTTATTGGCGGCTTCTACTACGTGGTTAATATCATCAGTGATATGGAAAATATTAGTATCTTTGGCGGCGATAAGACCGAGTGATATCATCTTGCCAATCATTTTATCGAAACCTTTCCAGTAGGTTTCGCCAATTAGATACATTGGCATTTTGGGCATTTTTCCCTCTTGCATTAAACATAGGAGCTCTGACAATTCATCCATAGTACCAAAACCGCCTGGGTAAAAAACGAAAACTTTCGAAGCCATAGCGAGCGATACTTTACGTGCGAAGAAATATTCAAATGTAATACAGTCGGTCAGATATGGGTTCGGGAATTGCTCGTGAGCGAGAGTAATATTTAACCCAATTGTTCTTCCGCCATAATCATACGAACCATGCGAAGCCGCTTCCATGATGCCAGGACCGCCACCCGTGATCACAGCATGACCATTTTCAGCCAGAGCTTTACCAAGATTATAAGCCGATACGCAATATGGCGAGTCTTGCGGTAACCTTGCTGATCCAAAAATTGTTACACCCTGTGGGAACGAACGGATTATTTGTAAACCTCTGGTCAAATCTTTTGCATAAGCATTTGCGCGCTCAAGGTCGGCGATTGATAGTTTTTTTAATACATCTTCTTCAATTGTGGTCATTTTTGCTCCTTTTATGATTTTATTTCTTGAATTGGCATTGGATGTAAAGGTTCATGTCCATAAAGTATACCTTTATTGGCCCCAAGCTTCCCTACTACGGAGGTCGAATTGGCAGACGCAAAGATTAGTGAATCCCGGAAAGAATGCCCAGACGATAAATGCGCCAAGAATCCAGAACCAAACGCATCGCCGGCGCCAGTAGCATCCTTCACTGGTGCATCTTCATAGATACCAAAACGATAGACTTTTTCACCGTTACCAGCAATACCACCCATCGCACCGTCGGTGATAATTGCGATCGGCACATAATTATTAAGGTGGTAAAGTAACTCAACCAAGGTTACGCCGGGCACAATTTTAGAGGCCTCAGATTTATTTACTAGTAGTATATCAACATATTTTAGCAAAGTTGTCAACTCTTTCGTTTTCTCTAATTCTTTTACGCCGGGGTTGTACATCACTCTAATACCGTTTTTCTTAGCATATTTAAAGAATTTTCCCAAAGTATCCATGTCGCCTCGCACAGTAGTGACATAGAGCCAGTCTGGGTTAATTGAATCAAGATCCGAAGTCTCGAAATTTCCAAATTGTTCGCTCGCACCGCGGCAGGTTAATATCGTTCTTTCTCCGCTCTTTGAATCTAGAAGTACTACAGAGGTGCCAGTGGTTCTCCTGGTGAGGAACTTCAGATAACTCGTATCGACGCACTCGCGATCCAGGGTTTTCAGGATTGCCATTCCGGCTGGGTCACGTGAGACGTTGCCTAGGATAACTGCTTCATGTCCATGTCTCGAAAAACAAATCGCAGAATTAATCCCACCCCCACCAACTTCGTACGAAATACGGTCAATATCAACTTTTGAGCCAACAATTACTTTACCAAAAATTGCAGCATCACCGATATTAGTCGGGACCAAATCGTCATGATCGATTAGATAAATATCCTGAAGCGCTGATCCGAGAGATACGATCCTAGCCATTAGATCACAACTCCGTTTTTATCGATTTCGGCAACAAGCTCATCAAAAGTTTGCGCCGGATCGGGCGATCCAGAAATCGCTGACCCGACGTTAATCACGTCGACGTCCGCATGCGCAATCGCACGTATATTGGTGATATTGGCACCGCCATCCCAACCGATCTCGAGTTCAGGTTTCATGTTGCGAACCAAAGGAATCTTTTCCATTTGCATCAAATCTGCTTGGGAGCCTTGTATACCTAGTTGTCCGGCAAAAATCAAAACATGATCAGCCGCATCAATGTATTGTTTGACGTTGCCCGGGAAAGTTGAAGGTAAGAGGGCAACCCCGACCTTGATCCCTGCATTTTTTAACATCTCGAAGCTAGGCATCAAATCCTCGCTCGCCTCTGCATGCAAAATACAAAGCGAAGGCCCTAGCTTTAAAACGGTATCCATATGCTCCGATGGTTTCGATACCATCAAATGTAAATCAGCGTCCCAGTTCTTGGGCCACCACACGTTAGTGATATCCAACGTCTGGGCTGGAGTAAAAATCCCATCCGTAACATCAATTTGTACACGGCGTGTAAAAGTATTAATCCTCTCCACCTGCGCACGATAGTCTTGTTTGTTATCTGTTAAAATCGATGGGACAATCGAAACGGTTCTAATCATAGTCCTCCCTTTCATCTAAACGATTAATTCGCCTTACGCGGCGTTCCAAATTCGTAAAATTAGTTTCAAGAAACACTTTTGTTATTTCCTGCATAGTATCCTCGTCCATAAAATGCGCCGACAAACACAAAACATTTGCATCATCATGCTCCCTTGCCAGTGTTGCGGATTCGGTGTTGTCGCAATGGGCCGCCCTGATACCTCTGAAGCGATTCGCCTGCATGGTTACGCCGTGCGCTGAATCGCAAATCAAGATCCCCATCGAGCCAAGATCTTCACGTACTGCTTTTGCTACCTTGATAGCTGGATCATTGAAATCATCGCCCTCATGATATTCATACGCGCCTTCGTCAGACACTTCGTAACCACTGCCGAGCAGAAAATCTCTCAGTTGGTTTTTTCTTTCAAGGCCGCGGTAATCTGCGCCAATATAGATCTTCATTAGAATCCCTTTCCAAAATCGACGGACAATTCTACTAATCTATTAGAATAGCCCCACTCATTGTCATACCAGGCTACGATCTTCACCATATTGCCGCCCACGACGTCAATCAGCGGCAAGTCAACAATACAGGAATGCGGGTCACCAATAAAGTCGGAAGAAACTAACTCCTCTTCTGTTACGCCAATAATGCCCTCATAATATGGTTCCTTGGCGGCTTTCTTGAATAGGGCAACTAACTCTTCTACGGTCGTGTCACGATTTAATACAGCAGTGATATCAGACAGCGAAACCACCGGAGTTGGTACGCGAACAGACAAGCCGTTAAACTTGCCCTTCAGGGTAGGAATTGCTAGAGCAGCAGCTTTAGAGGCGCCGGTTGTTGTTGGGACGATGTTTTCTGCGGCAGAACGGGCTTCGCGGAGATCCTTGGCGGGCGCATCCAAAATTCTTTGCGAACCAGTATACGAATGTACGGTCGTCATCATAGCCTTTTCGATACCGAACTCATCCTCAAGTACTTTCATGACTGGAGCAATACAGTTAGTGGTGCAAGAAGCATTAGACAAAATCACATCGTCGGATTCAACCACGTCTTCGTTAACACCGAGTACTACGGTCTTGGCGCCATCACCTTTCGCTGGCGCCGAAATTACTACTCTTTTTGCTCCAGCTACGATGTGTGCTCTTGCGTCTTCTGGCTTCGTGAAGAAACCGGTACATTCTATCACTACGTCGACGCCCAACTTTTTCCAAGGTAGATTTGTTGGGTCCTTTTCTGCGTAGACCGGGATTTCACGCGTATTGATAATTAGAGACTTGTCTGTAAAGGAGACTTTTTTATCGTAGACACCATAAGACGAATCGTGCTTCAAAAGATGCGCCAAAGTCTTCGCATCAGTGATATCATTAATCGCTACAACTTGCGCGTCATGTCTCTCGAGCAATATTTTGAGCGCATTGCGGCCAATTCTACCAAAGCCATTAATTGCGATTTTTACCATTATTACCTCCTCAATATACTTATGCCTATTATAGCACACTATTCCTCATTAAAAATAAAAATCTCCCGATTTGGGAGATTTTGTTAATCTATAAAACTACCTTTTTATCATTTTTGTCAAACTATAAGCTGTTAGTAAAACACTGAGCACCGCAATCGTCACGAGAAGCCCCGTGTTATTAACTACGCTCGCACTCGCCCCATCAACAGATGCGTCGGTGTTTGGTGTATTAGTGGTATCGGTGGCGAGAGAGCCGTTATTTATCGATGCGAAATTATCAGATTTTTCAACCGAAGTAGTTTCGTTTTGTGTTGGGTTGGCTGGGTCAGCAAAGGCCGGTAAAATTGATGTCGATGCGATAGATACAAAAGTAGCAGCCGCAACAACACCACGGGTTATTTTTTTCATTAATTTTTCTCCTGTTTCTAACAAAGAAGATAGCTCCACACTACTTTTTGTCTGGATGTAATTATATCAAGCACGAGGTTCTTGGTCAATAGCATAATCATTAAAAAACAGGCCCCGCGAGAGGCCTGTTTTTTAAATAGATTATCTTGCAAAGTGTGCAAATGCGCGGTTGGCTTCTGCCATGCGGTGACAATCTTCTTTCTTCTTGAAAGCAGCACCAGTCTCGTTGTACGCATCGACGATTTCTGCTTCAAGACGCTTAGCGTAAGGCATACCGCCACGTGCGCGAGCTGATTGAACTAGCCACGAGAAAGCAAAGTGAAGCTGTCTGTGACCAGAAATTGGAAACGGAATCTGATAGTTAGCACCACCAACACGGCGAGATTTAACTTCAAAATCTGGTGAAACATTAGCGATTGCTTTCTCTAGTACTTCAACCGGATTCTCCGACTCTAATTTCTTAGCAGCGCCTTCGATTGCAGCGTAAACTGCGCGCTCAGCTACCTGCTTTTTACCATCAAGCATTGATTTGTTGATCAATCTCTGAACCAAGATCGATTGATATTTGCGATCTGGATTTACTTTTCTCTGCAAAGATTTTGTAGTCTTACGTGGCATAATTAGTTACCCTCCTTCTTCGCACCGTACTTGGAGCGACCTTGCTTGCGGCCCTGGACTCCTTGAAGATCAAGTGTACCGCGGACAACATGATAACGCACACCAGGCAAATCTGGCACACGGCCACCACGTACTAGAACAACAGCGTGCTCTTGTAGGTTGTGACCTTCGCCACCAATGTAAGCCCAAACTTCCTGACCGTTAGTAAGACGCACACGAGCGACCTTACGCATAGCTGAGTTTGGTTTCTTTGGTGTCTTGGTTGTAACCTTGATACATACACCACGCTTCAAAGGCGCAGCCTTCTCATAACGCTTGGTTTTCAAAGTATTGACAATAGAACCAAGTGCAGGAGATTTCGATTTCTTCGGAGCCTTTTTGCGAGGCTTACGAATCAACTGATTAATAGTTGGCATTAAAATTCCCTCATTAAAATTTATTATATGGTGCCGATTTGCTTACAGCAATAACAAACCAGCTGAAACTCTTACCCAAATTATACCACAGCTTGACTAAAATGTCTATTATTTATTAGCTTTTACTAGAAAATCAATAGTAGCTTCGATGATAAGGCGGTTTTTGATGTCATTTTTGACGTTTGGGTCCTTGAGGCTCTTCAAGGCTTCTGGGGATTTTTTGTAAACATCGCGGAGTTCTGCGATTTTCGCGTTTACAATATCATCGGAGACGGTGATCTTGTTTTCTACTGCTAGAGTCTGCAAAGCGAGAGAAGCCTTTACTCGCTCAGTGGCGATAGTTTTGGCCTGCTTTTCCCAGTTTTCCATTGTTTCGTTGTTAGCTTTGAGGAAATCTTCAAAACTCATGCCACGTGATTCAGCGTTTCTGGTCATATCATCACGGACGGCGCGCACCTGATCATCAATCAAGATTTCTGGTGCTGGGACCTTCGATTTCGAAACGAGAGCTTTGATTAAAGCGTCTTTGTATTGCTCCATCAAGCGCTGCTCGTTCTGAGCGGTCAAATTCTTCTCGATATCCTTTTTTAGATCATCTAGTGACTTGAATGGACCACACTTCTTAGCGAGGTCGTCATTGATTTCAGGCTTTACTACTTCATTTACCTGTTTCAAAAGCACTTCAAAGACGGTTTTGGCACCGGCCAAATCCTTTACGCCGTAATCTTTAGGGAAGGTAAGTTTAAGGTCAAACTTGTCGCCAGGCTCATGGCCTACGATGCCATCCTCAAATCCAGGGATAAATGTCTCCGAACCGAGGACTAATTTATAATCTTTGGCCGCACCGCCCTTAAATTCCTTACCGTCTTTTTTGCCAACGAAATCAATAATTACCTCATCGGTCTTCTTCGCGGCTCTCTTGATTGCTTTCTTTTCGGCAAATGACTGAGCGATATTTTCTAGTACGCCGTCGATATCTTTCTTGGTGGTCTTTACCTCTGGTTTTTTGACGTCGAGTTTCTTATAGTCACCAAGTTTGACTTCAGGAACGATGTCGGCGGTAGCGGTGTATTCTGCGAGCTCACCAGGTACGTACTTCGTTACGTTTACACTAGGAAGAACTAGTGGCGATTTCTCTTCTTTTTGGAAAGCTTCTACTACAGTAGAACGAACGGCATAATCGATGGTTTCGGCGTTCAAATCATTTTCTGGAATAAACTTCTTTGCTACATCGGTAGGCACTTTGCCTTTCCGGAATCCTTCAACTTTGATTTCTTTGGCTAATTTTTCCAATGCCTTCTTTTCGGCCTTTTTCAAATCCTCCGCGTCGAGAGTAACTGTAATTTCGGCACGTGAATCAGATATTTTTTTGTACTTTGTTTTCATAAAAACTCCTATTTGCAATATATTATAACATAATTCTCGTGGAATTCGTATTCCGAAGGTGGGTAAGAGTAAACTTAGATACCGCCCCGAGCTTGATGTCTGGGCTAAGAATGTTATTTTGATCAAACAACTTCTTGATATCACCGTAAAGGCTTTTCTCAGAATCTGACATTTCGGTGTTAGTTACCACGGCCTTTAGGCGCCCTTCTGGTTCACCGCCGGTAAGAAAACCGCCCTGGCGTTTAATTATATAAGAGCCAGCCCTGAGGAACGTTGTCATTTTTTTGTTGTAATCCTCTTCCTCGAGGTTAAACTTTGGCCGTAGGCTATAGATACCAGTATCATAAGATCCAAATAGCTCCAAATTGATTTCGAGTTTCGTTTTCAGCACTTCCAAATCCTTAACGAAGAATTCTAAATTCTCACCCGGAATATAAAAATTGGTTAGCACTGGCACCCTCTCGCCGTTTCTTACGCCGCTGAGATAAGTAGCCAAAGAGTTTTCGAATTCATTTATCACTAATTGGTTTTCCGGTGTGTCGAGAATAAATTTGCCATTACGTGAAAACTGATCCATAATCATAGTCATTTTCTTCATATGATAATTCTTGCGCTCGTCAAAAGTGAGATAAACCACGAAGCCGTCATCGATCTTCTTAATCACGCCATCTAAATTCTTACCGGATTCGCGTGCCTCCTGTACGATTTTAAGATCGTAAATTTTAAGCTCGCGCGGATGTAGGGGCTGCACTGTGTTCATATAATCAATTGCGCTTTCGAGCGTCTTAAAAGTGGCAAGCACTCTGGTTGGCTTCTTCGGAATCGGCACTGCACTTAGGATCACTTCTGAAACCACGCCAAGCGTTCCCTGGGAGCAGAAAAAGAGGGGCAAAAGATCCATCGATTCTTTTTTCATTACGTCGCAAATCTTCGGGTATCCTGCATGCTCGACTTTATTATTTTGTAGTTTTTCGATCAGTTTTGGGTTTTTGCTAATTAGTTTTGCAATCTTACGATAAATATCCCCCTCAAGAGATCTCTCGGCTGTTTTCTTAGCGGCGGCATATTTACGATACCGCATCGTTTGTAATATCTCCCCATTAGCAAGAACTACCTCAATCCTTTTAACGTAATTATAGATTCCGCCATATTTTTCACCATACTCATCGGTCGGACAATTTGCGATTAGCCCACCAATCGTTTCGTTATCGTGCCCGCCGATCGGAATAGTGAGGCCCGACACAGATAATGCAGTGTTAAGCTCCTTTAGGGTAATTCCAGCTTGGACGCGTACCAGCCTTTCACGCGGATCAATTTCGAGCATCTTGTTCAGCTTTTCGGTGGAGATAATTAATCCGGTCCCGAGATCTGCGCCGGTCTCATCTAGCCCAGAGCCACGCACCGTGACAGTGACAGGGATTTCCTTAGCCGCGATTTGATTAAAGAAACGCATCAGTTTTCTGATATCTTCTGTAGATTCTGGAAAGGCTACAAATTTGGGCTTAATTTTGAGCGCCGAACGGTCGGTTGAATACAGGTCAAGAATTTCTGGAGAATCAAAAACATTACCTACAATGAGCTGATTTAGATACTTAGTAATTTTGCCCATATTGCTTACGATTATAACACAGAAATATTATTTTTCAGCGTGCTTTGGCTTAGACTCAGTCTTCTCGGCTGGCTTCTTGAAAATCAAATCGATTTCCAAAGTTTTGCCGTTTGGACCAAAAAGAGTAGGTACGAACCCAACATACTCAAAGCCTTTTTTCTCGACATACTCATTGATGACGTCGCGATGTTCTTTGATGTCGGCATTGATCAGCTTGTTGTTCGCATACTTCAATCTGACAAACTCCATAAACCTCCTTTTGGAGCCATTATACCATAACGGACATAAATTGACAAAACACGAGAAGAATGATATAATAATAAGAGCTATACATATTGCAATTTATAGAAAGGGGGAAATAAGATGGCAAAAGTTGAATTAAGCCCTTGCCCTGAATGTGGGGGCGAAGCGATGCTCGACAGAAACATCCGTTTGAGATATAGGGGGCCAGTCGCCAAGGGGAGCGAAGGCCGTTATGCTCTAGTCTGTTGCCTGGATTGTGGTTTTGCAACTGAAAAGTTCAAAATAAAACCCGGCGTGCGCGGCAAAGAACTGGACGCTAAAGCAATCTCGGAATGGGAAGAGCTGTGCGAAGATAAAAAGCGGGGACGGTTCAGCGAGAAATACAAGCGAGCCCTCTTTCGGCTCAAGCGCAAAGAAAAGCGCAAAGAAAAGCGCAAAAAAGCCAACAGGTCCTAGAAATCTAGGGCCTTTTTCCTGCAAAAAGGATAGTTGGTCTAACGCCTAGATTTCTACGAGTTCGTATTCTCTACATCAAAGCACGAGAAAATTAGGTTAAATATTTCCAACCATTTGATTTATAGAATTCCATTGCATCCGGCCAGCCAAATACCTTAGACGCCAATAAATTATATATCTCATCAATCATCACCAACGCAAACAAGGAGATAGCTAAAGTTAAGAACGTACGCCTCGACATTTTTTGAGACAACCAAGCGAAGAACGGTACCACTAAATACATCAGTATTAGAGCCGAAAAGCCAAACACCAGTACGCTGCGCAGACAAACAAAGCCTTCGATATTTCCAAAATTCCAAATCTCCGAATTATAATCCCAATACCTAGTGCCGTTCCCGATCGTGTAAACTAGCCAGCCGGCCACAAATTCCAGTACGCCACATATCAAAATAGATAACAAGAATACCGCCCACGGATACTTCCGAAGCTTGAAGCAGCACCCAGTTATAAGCAGCGCCCCAAAGGCGTAAATATTGATCCACGGCAGATAGTTCCCGCCCTGCATATAGAATTCACCAGTCCCCGCATCAAAATAATAAAAGATAAACTCATACACCCATCCAAAAAACCCAGCAAACGCAAACACGAGCAGCATTGTTCCTATCCACTGCCACTTTTCTAGCTTTGGCTGACCTTTTATAAAATCCCGCCAGGTATGCCTAAAATTCTTTTCTGTATCAGAATGCGCTTTTTTTACCACCATATTCAAGCTAGTTTCTCTAAAGTTTTATCCTTGTTAAATATTCTTTATCATTCTCGCCGACGATATAAGCACCATTTTTCTGCTGCACCCTTAGTGATGCTGGGTTTGTTTTGTGCACGCTCAAATATATTTCGTCTGTATCAATCGGTAGTTCGCGCGCCTTTTCGATAAGGAGTCTTAGTCCTTCCGTAGCATATCCTTTCCCTCTAAATCTCTTTGCGATACCATATCCAATATGTCCAGGGCCATTTCTTAGAAAATCGTTCAAAACATGGCGTAAGCTATAAATGCCAACCGGCTCATCGTCAACCCATAAGAAATAATGTGAGTCCGGTACGAAGCCCGGCTTCAGATTAATTCCCTTCTCATGGTCGGCCCAACCAGGAATAGTCTTATTGATATAGTCTTCATATGATACGCCATACCACTCGTTTGTAAGGCCATTCTCTTCTTCCGGAATGTCTTTTATGAGTTTCCACTCTTTCTCGGCAGTATCAAGTGAAGGCTTCCTGAGCTCAATCATACTATTCCTCCTCTTTTTTCTTTTTCTTCCCAAATACCTTTCCAAGATGCGCCAAATAGCTTGCTTTCTGTGCCACGTCAATCGCTTCGCCCACCACCGGAATATCGCGCGCTTCGTCATAAGCCTTCTGGTGCACTGCGGCCCTTGTTGGTACAACAGTGTGAACAGCCTGGTTTAAAGCACTTTCGGCTGCACCGGCAACCATGCCGCCAGCAACTTGTTTTTTTAGATCGCTTTTAACTTTTTTCGTATCAGCAGCTGAAGCTACCGCCTTTGGTTGTGAAGTGGTCGCAATCTCTGTAAACAAATCCAAATATTTTTGGTTCAAAGGACTCTTCTGAAACTCTGCTTCAAACTCGGCTGCATCCTTACATTTTTCTCCTAATTCCTCAATATCGACAAATAGTGTGTCAACCTTTTTCTTAGCGTTTGCATCAAGATTGTAGCTTGCCGCCATGGCGTTTTTTCGCGCGTCAATACTTTGCTTTACAAATTTATCCATATCATCCTTTCATAGTTTACGGATCTTATATCTATTATACCTCATCTCAGCTCCGTGCTATAATTATAATAATTAGAAAAGGAGGAGAATGGGAAAAACTCTAGTTATATATTATTCGGCGCAAGGCCACACTAAGACTATCGCCGAAAAAATCGCCAAAAACTTGAACGCGGATATCTTTGAAATTATGCCAGAATCAAAATACGAAGAAGTGGATCTCGACTGGACCAATAACGATTCTCGTGTCTCACACGAACACGCTGACGAATCACTAAGAAATGTCGCGCTCGCTACCACCGACATTCCAAACTGGCAAGACTACGACGCTATTATTATTGGCTATCCTATCTGGTATGGTATTGCTGCCTGGCCCACAAACTCGTTTATCAAAGCATTAGATTTTACTGGTAAAACCGTCATCCCATTCTGTACATCTCACTCCTCCGGCCTTGGCGACAGCGACAAATTACTCCAATCCGATGCGGAAACGGGCACATGGCTTGAGGCTCACCGCTTCTATCAAGACGCCACCGACGATGAAATAAAAGTTTGGACTGATAGTCTGAAGTAGTAAGTCAAAAACACGATTTTCTTAAAAGAAGCTTGACATAGTTTAAAAGCCGCGATATAATATATAAGCATAAAGGTTATATATAAATAATAAAAACAAAAAGGAGCTATTCTGATGAAAATAAAACGCAGGAATTCGAGGACAGCGATTCGCGTCGCAACCCTCTTTTTGGGGCTAGGCCTGGCTGGCGCCGGCATCGCCTCAGCGATTAACCAGGTTATGGCCGAAATATACATGATTGATTGGTCAAGTGCAACTTATCCATATGAAAAAGAGACGTGGACGGTTACAGACGGTCAAATGAATGAAGCTACTGGTCATTATTTTGCTCCAGAGTATTCGAAAGGCATGGTTTATGTAAAAAATACGAATTTCAAAGCCTATCCCCATCCTAAAGATACTAAAGATACGTGTAAAAAGGCAAAAAGCGAAAAAGTAAGAACAGGCAACTATTTTTGCCGAACTAATACCGAAAAACAAGACGGGTCGGGTGGAAGTCCTGTTACCTATGTAGAATTCGATAACGGAGCCATATACGAAAATCAATGGATAGACGTAATAGAATACGATTGGATTGATAAGCAAGGCATGTATGCCCGCAATCTAGATAACGGTGGTATTACTTCTGATGAAGTAAATCTATCACTTAATACTAAAAATAACATACACAGAGAGTTGCATTTCTATAAGCACAAAGCTGGTGATGGAGTGGGTGCTGAATTGTCAGAATTTAAAGGTATTATTAGCTTTAGTGATTTTGATTTTGGTGAAGGCTATGCCATTGCTAAAAGGAACCTCGTGCGTGCATTTCCGAGAGCTAATAGCAAAAATAAAACCCCAATCGTCCACCCAGATGAGAAAACCTGGATTATGTCAGGTAGAAAGAAAGAGGACGTGCCAAATGGGTATGGCGTTGGCGAAGATGACTTATGGGTAGAAGTTAAAAGTACCCCAGACAAACCATTGCTCTTGAATTATAAAAATCCGAAATTTGAGCGCGGCTCCAAGAGCCTCATGGGGACCAAAACGGTAACCTATAACCTTAGCGGCGATATACCCGCAGATCTTAATTACAGAAAATGGGATACCGTAGCAGCATACGACAAGAAAGATGATAGCTATAAGATGTATAGCGTCTTAAAAATGAACAATACCCCAACCACCGCCGACTCCAATTATAGTTTTAGTGGATGGTTCACAGATAAAGATATGACACACGAATACACCAGCACTACTATGACAGTGACAGCAAGTACCACATTGTATGGTAGAATGAAAAACAATGCAACTCCAACTGAGCATACCGCTTCGGTTACTACGTCTATCGAGAATGGGGTAATCACTGCTAGCGAAACCGGTATTAATACTGGCGGAAATTATATGGTCAGCTATACCTGCAACAACGGCTTCAGCCCAGATTCTGTGACTGTGGATGGCGCCCCACTTACAGGTGAAGTTCTGGTTGATTCCCAAAGCTCTTACACCTTTACTGGCATCACTGAAGACGAACATACTGTTGCAGTTCATTGTCCAGATGAAGCCGCAACCGATCCCGATGATGATGACGACGATGATGATGATGAAGACATTACGCAGGGCATCGTCACTTCCATCGAAAACGGTACTATCACTGACAGTATTGTAGATTATGTCGATGCAAGCGAGAAATACGATATCGAGTACTCTTGTAATGAAGGATTTCATCTAGCAAGCATTCTGGTAGATGGTGAAGAGGTAGATATTAATGAGTTCCCAACGACTTACTCCTTTGAGAACGTAACTAGCAAACGCACCATCGATGTAGTTTGTACAGACGTTAACGCACCAAACACTGGTTCGATCAACTCATCGAATTATGATTCCGGCAATACGACCGGTGGAAGCATCAACGTAGTCGCAATCCTAATCTCTTCCCTAGTCTCTATCGCAGGGTTTGCACTCGTAATCCGCTTCGTAAAACACAACAGTGCAATAAGCTTCAAAAAATAACCTCGGCCTAACGGCTTCTTAAATCAATGAACCCCGTCAAAAATAGCTCCTCTTGACGGAACCTGCTACCATTAGTATAATGGTAGCAGGTGGCAAGCTCTAGAAACTTGCCTTGGTTGGGTTAGTTACTCTCGTCTTCTACGACAAGAGTAACTTTTTTGTTTTTAGGCTTAAGCTTGAATCTAAAGTAAAACTCTATCTCCATAGCAGCCTCCTTTCTGTTTTTGTCTAACAAATCAGGGGCATCCACCTAAGTTATCTAGAATCACCGCGCGTAAATCCCCCCCTCTCGGGGCGAACCCACCGCACCTATGTAGTGGTTCGCCCTTCGCGAGGGGAATCTACTTTTTCTCGCCAAACAAAACTTTCTCCAACCCGCAGCAATATAAACACATCAAAGCAACAAAAACAATCCCAAGTTTTCAAAATATTTGCATGAGAATTATATAAACACCTGTGATGCGTCACCATATGTTATAATAACCCGAAAGGAGTATATTAAATATGAGAAAAGCAAAACCAATTATCTGGGGGATCGCGATTATCGCCCTAGGTGTAATCTTCGGCGGTAACGCCATCGGCTTATTTAACTTTAACGTTTTCTTTGACGGCTGGTGGACACTATTTATTATTGTCCCGAGCGTAATTAGCCTCATTACCGAAAAAGACAAAATCGCCAGCCTTGGCTTCCTCGCTGTAGGGGTTATTCTGCTCCTTGCCGCTCAGGACGTCTTCTCGTATGACGTGGCTTGGAAAGCTGCTCTTGCGGTATTCCTAATCTTGATTGGTCTCAGTATCATCGTAAAGAGCCTTTTTCATAACAAAAACGACAAGGAAGTTGCCAAAAAAATCGAAGGGATGAAAGACGGCAAAGGTATGGATTCTCAAACAGCCGTATTCTCGGGGAGCGACAGAATCTACAATGACGAAGTATTCTCGGGCTCTAATCTAGTCGCGATCTTTGGCGGCGTAGATCTTGATCTCAGGAAGGCAAAATTTGAAAAGGATACCGTGATTAAGGCATTCTGCCTCTTCGGCGGTATCGACATCAAGGTTCCAAAAGATGTCCAAGTCAAAATCAAATCAGGCTTCATCTTTGGTGGCATTTCCGATGAGCGAAAAAGCGGCGACAATAAGGGTAAATATACTATCTATCTAGACGCCGGCGGCGGTTTCGGTGGGCTCTCAATCACCGATAAAGAAGGTAAATAATCAAAAAGCGCCCCAGAAGGGGCGTTTTTTGATGCCAAATTTACATTACCTTAACTTTATCAATAGTTCCATTTTCCTCGCAAATCTTCAAGAAATCATCCACCATAGCAAGTTCCGAATACCCAGAGTTCTCGGTTCGATAATGCATCGGAATAATACACTTTGGTCTCGCCGCGAGGCAAATCTCGGCTGCAAGCGCGGCATTGATCGTAAAGAATCCACCCACCGGGATCAGCAAATAATCCGCATCAGAAATCTTGGCTAATTGCTCCTCATTCGGAAAATGCCCCAAATCACCAAGATGCACCAATTTCTCGCCGGACGGAGAAGTGATCACGAAAATCGTATTCGGGCCCCGAAGTGCCCCGTTTTGATCATCGTGAAAACTTGCCACTTCTTCAATCTTAAGTTCACATTCCCCGGGCGTGATCGTCACACATTCCACCCCGCTGTGATCTGCATGCCCGTGCGTACAAATAACCTTAGCCGCTGATTCCCTAAGGGGCGCAAGTCCCGGCACAGACCCATCTTTATATGGATCGATTATGAGCTCGTCGTTTATCTTAAAGCACGCGTGCCCCAAATATTTGATATCCATTTTGCCCTCCATTTTGTTATTTTTTTCGACGTTTTTTCTCGCCCAGTTTAACCTTAATTCTCTTCTCTTGAAGCTCAAAGCGCCACACTTGATTCATGTTTGGATATTTGTTGGTGTCCACTCGGCTGAGGAACATTTCGACCGGCCTCACGTATAGGTGTCCATCACCATATAAAGGACGATAAACCACCATATCTTCCTTGGTTTCTGAGTGTGTCGCAATATCTTCAACAAGATAGTAATTTCCTTTGAAATGCCGATACACCCCGTGTATTACTAACTCCCTAACCTCCTTCATGCCTCTATTATACACTATAGGCTACAGGTGTAAAGTTAGTTTTGGTTTTCGGCGTCCTTCTCAGAGTCGTCGTGGCTCCTACTATCTTTTACGATAAGATCATCGAGGTTTTTATTTGGATTCAAAATATCTAAATCAATGTATTTTTCCCCACCAGAATAGCCTTCTAGCTCACCGCGGTCCTTATATTGCCAAAGTGTCCAATCCCCGCCAAACTCAATGTAAACCGGAAAATATACATTGCGTGCCCAAACCGGATAGCCGGAGAAATCTTCTTTCAAATACTTATCATAAAAATCCTTCTGTGCATAAATCATTGGTTTCGTCTTATATTCGTCTTCGAGCACCGCCATAAAAATTTTGAGTTGCCTTATCAAAGAGTCCTTCTCTGGCGCTTCGCCCTCGGCCCCCTCATGCATTTCGATGTCCACCGCAGGAATCAGCCGCCCCTTCAAATCCCCGACTGTAGATATGTAGTTCTCGGCCTGGTCTTCCCCACTGCTCTTAAAAGAGAAAAAATGATACGCACCAGATTTTATATCAGTTTGCTCGACATTTTTCCAGTTTGCCTCAAATTTCTCATCCACATGGCTGCTCCCTTCGGTCGCCTTAATGTAGGCAAACCGCACCCCTTGGTTCGATAAACTTTTCATATTAACATCGCCCTGGTAGCTCGATATATCCACGCCCTTAAGAGCGTTACCGATAAACCATTCATTCACAAAAAGTTTCCGCTCTTTAATCAGCATATAACCGAAGAATCCGACTCCGATCAGCGCTGCAATCAAAAACAAATTGATCACAATGGTTTTAAATTTGATAAAGCCAAGCTTAGCCATAACTACAATTATAACAAACACCTCCAAGAAAATAAAAAAACACACTGCAAAGTGTACTTGGTGCGACTTTACGACATCGCTAGAGCCTGTTTTACCACAAAGGTAAATAAAAGCTGCATGTCTTTTAGGATAATTAGCCAAACCATATCTGGGACGGAAAGAGATAATATGTTATAAGAATTGACATCACAGATAAAGTATGCTATAATATGCAGATAAGATTAAAAAATGCTTAATCTTACAATAGCACCTTACAAATCTGAATTACTCGTAAGTAGTGCTATGGCATTTTTCAAAAATTGTATCCATAGAAAGGAGACGCTACCATGAAGAAGATCAATCTGAACACCGAGGAATATACCAACCAGTTTGCAGCAGCGGCCATCTACGCCAAGAAAGGTGTCATCAAAGCCGTGCAGATCACGGAGGACGGACTCAAAGCTGGCGAATATGCCGACAAAGACGTTCGTTTCGACAACGAAAAAGGCAAGTATGTGATCGACACATACGTGATGCGCGAGATTCCTGTTGAAGGCAAGGGCTGCGTTCGCAGCGCTGAGCTGGAAGACACCCGCACTGTCGAAGTTGGAGAGTGGATCGCAACCAATCCCAAAGCTTGGGAAACCGATCACGAAAACAACTATGCTATTCCGGATGCGACATTCCATGAGCGCTATGAACCCACAAATGAGCCTGGCGTATATCGCGCTAAGGGTATGGCAAGGATCATCAAAAATGACACCGGCGAAGACGTGGAAATCGAAGCACCTTGGGGTGGTCCGCAGAACGGCGATGCAAAATGTTACTTCTGCGCCCCCTACTACAAGGAAGACCCCGACAACCTCGCCGAGGGCGATCGCTATATCCTGAGCGAAAACGACTTTGCGGCCTACGGACCGGCTGACGAAGTTCTCGGCGCAGGCTGGAACGAGTAATTGAACTGAGCGGTAGTCTCAGAAAAACCTACCAAGGCAGCTTTTCGGAGCTGCCTTTTCCCTTTTCTAAAAATTCAATCTTCAATAAAGATGTATAGGCTCACAACCACATAATTCTGTGATACAATAAAAGTAATAACTTAACCGGAGGAACACTTATAATGAACTCGAAAGAGACAATCCTTACTAATGATAGTGAAAATACTAGTAATACCGGTTGGGAAAAAATGGAATATCGCAAAGTTAATACAAAAGAATATGTCGAGGCTGGCTTAGCCGACGGCAGTTTGGAAGTATTCGAAGCGGCAAAGCACGCTCGCATTGGTGCGGTCAAAGGCGAATCCGGACAAGAAGTCATTTCTTGGAGCGAAGATGAAGACGGCAATCCGATTCAGGAAAAAGTCGCTACCGTAACGGCAGATGAAGAAACTGGCGAAACTGGATGGATTGCAACTAAAACGGATGCCGAGGGTAACCCGATAGTCGACAAAAATGGCCACGTAAACCAATGGATTATTGACAATAAGACATTCCGCGAGAAATATGAGGTTGACCCTGAGCACCCAGATATATTTAAGCCTGTAGGCGGTCCACAAAAGTTTGTCGAAACAAAAGAAGCTCTCACTATTTCGCAATGGGGAGAAGAGATGAACATGCCTAAAGGTAGTTTCATCAATATTACCAATCCAGATGACATGTATGCTATTAATCCGAGAGATTTCTATGACACCTATAGTCGTTCTGGAGAGACTTCAGCAGCTGAAGCGCCAGCGATGGAGGAACCAACTACTTGGGACAACATAGCTGATAAAGCAGATGAATCTAACTCTGGCATAACAGCCGAAAAGCCTCTTGAAGGAAGTGTGGATGGTTTTATAGAGGATATAAAGCAGATAGATAATACATCGACTGATGGCAACACTGAGCCAGAATCAACAGGCTGGGAAAACAAGGATACAAATACCAACGACTATCATGAGGATGTAAACAAAACTTCGGAATCTAGTGAAACTACGCGGGATAATATAGGCAAAAAAGTGCCATTTCAGCCAAAATCAAATGTGGAAGAGCACTCTTCGCTTGACGAAAGCAAATACGAGAAAGACAAAGAACGAATCTCAGAAGCGTTTTTGGACTACAGCAACATATTGAAGGTTGTTTTCGAGGCTTCCGAAGAAGGTATGGATTATGACCTTGAGTGTTCAAATAACGATGAATATTTAAGCCGCAAAATCGTCGAGAATCTACGAGATATTTCTTCAATTTCACCTACTGAAGATGAAGATATATGGAGATTCTCCATTAGAGATACTATATTTATAGATGTCAGTCGCTCTACTGGCGATATTCAAAGCGTCAATAAGCTCACCTCTTTTGAGCTTCGCTCGTTGGCACAAGGAAAAGAAAATGGGGTTCCATTTTCTAGAGAAAAACTAACCGATTTTAGACCAAAGACGGACTTACATACTCATTTTGCTGGCGCAATTACTCCTGATTCTTTAATTGAAGTTGGCAAAAAACACAATATCTCATACCCAGCAGAATACCTAGCAAAAGCCGGCGTTGACGTTAGCAAATATATAGTAGACGAAAATGGCAACATAGAATTATCTTCGGTTAACGATGGCGACCTTGACGCGCTTAAAGCACGACTAATGATTTCTCCAGTTACCCAAGAAACATTTAATAAAATGGAAGATATTTATGCCTTGCGTGGTCCATTCACGAAAAACAAGGAGCTGTTCCCTGATTTGCTCCATTCTCTTGCAGAAACGTATCGAGATACTGGCATAGAGTACGCCGAGTTGTCATATTCGTCATTCATTAGTGATCGTGATTACATGGAAATGATCAACCAGAATGTGCCTGAAATCGAGGCTGAAACTGGCGTGAAATTACGTTTTGTAGCTGGTTTATGGCGACACTCTGACAAAGAATGGAATATGGATGATACGGACAGAATTATAGGTATAGCCCGTAGTCCATATATAGTTGGGGTTGATTTTATGGGCCATGAAACTAACTCTACCGAAACATTCAAAGATGAGCTTCAGGCACTAGCAAAATATACCATGTCGGAAGACCCTGATTTTACTATACGCGTTCATGCCGGCGAAAACCCAATGTTCAAGGACAACGTAAAAGATACGCTTCGTATAATTTATGACGAACACAGGGCTCGTGAAGAAGCTGATGGGCAAGAGTATCCTATGCCTAGAGTTAGGATTGGGCATGGCTTATATGGCGTGGACGAAGAAACAATTCAACTCGCAAAAGAAATGGGCGCGATTATTGAATTCAATATTAGCTCCAACTTGGCCTTGAATAATATCAACAGTATTGCTGAAATTCCAATCAAAAAATATCTCGATGCTGGCGTTGATGTAGTTTTAGGCACAGACGGTGGCGGACTTTACTCAACAGCTGGGGAGCAAGAAGCCTTACTTGCGACTGCGGCTGGTCTAGAACCAGAAGATTTTGAAAAGATGAGGCAAACTGAGGCTAAGGTTTTAGCAAAGGCAACCGAAAGAGAGATGAGCCATCCACGTCTTGACGACGTTAACCCTTTGTATGATAATGTCGTCTATTCCACGCCAGATGGTCAGCCAAGATATAGTCGAGCTGTATCTGAAAGATATGCCGCAGAGAAAGCTGAAGCCGCAAGACAACTAGACGAAAGACTCGAAAAGATTGGAATTATAACAAATTCTGAAGAGGTGGAAAAAGCAACCGATGGGAAAATTCCAGTTATGATAACCGGCGCTTCGAAGAGTAATTGGCCAAATATTACGCCAAAAGACCAAAGAAATATCGCATTGACCATGCAGGTTCTAGCCGATGTCCTCAATCCGGATACTACTTTCATAGTAACTGGTGGAACGAACTTCGGAGTTGAAAAAACTATGCATGAAGCAGTTCATCGTCGCAACGAGTCTAATCCCGATGATCCGATAGTGTTGCTCGGAACACTCACAATGGAGGCAACGCGTGAAGAAAATGGCGGAGTCGAACCAAATACAATCACTCATGCGACTATACTGGAGCATGATGGCAGGAAAGCCGAGAACTGGATGGATCTACCAGATACTCAGCTCGAATATGTTAAAGACAAAGATGGTTGCATGATAGCGGTTGGTGGTGGTGGAGTGGTTAACGACATGATACAACGTGGCTATAATCTAGATGTCGATATGCAGCTAATGGATGGCCCATACGGTGCCTCCACGAATAAGAGTAGATCGCTTGCAGGAAATGATTATTCATTTAAAACTGTAGAGGATTTGGTGCGTAGATTATACGCAAAGAATCCAGCGATGTTTGCCGATGGCTTCTCGATTGATGATATCAGTAGTATTATACAACGAGCTGAAAGAGAAATCTCTACAACATAACAAACTATTTACCTAAGATCATGTAAAGGTTTGGCTGATTGCTCTGAAAGACACGCAGTTTTTATTTACCTTTGTGGTAGAACAGGTTCAAGTCCAAAAAACACACTATCAAGTGTGCTTGGTGCCCGGGACAGGACTTGCATCGAAGATTCAAGTCCCAACTAAAAAATGCCCACTAGAGGCATCAGGTTCGAATGGTGCCCGGGACAGGACTTGATTCGAAGAACAAGACTAACTTTTTAAAGCACATCGATAGATGTGCTTGGTGCCCGGGACAGGACTTGAACCTGCACACCGAATGGCATATGCTCCTAAGGCATACGTGTCTACCAATTCCACCACCCGGGCCTGCTACTATATTATCACGAATTTAGCGAAAAAGCGAGCGTTTTACCATAACGCGTGAAGAAAGATAAGTAACTAGCATTCCAGCGATTAAAGCAATAGGGAGAAATTCTTCTGGGCCGGTGTTGGGCATATTGTCGCTTTTTTCGGTTGCGCGACTGGTCGAAATAGTGCTAGTGCCGGTTGATTTCTTCTCGGTCTCAGTAGATAAGCTACCGACGCTCGAATCACTTTTCTCTTTATCGGTCTTTTCGGCGTTTTCCGTAGCCTCAGTTTTCTCAGTTGTTTCGGTTTTCGCAGACTCGTCAGTCTTCTCAGACTTGTCGATATTCTCATCAACAACCACCTCTGTATTTGAAGTTTCGCTCGGTACCGAAACGGTTTTAGTGGATTTCCTTGTTGCAACTACAATGATCGCAACGATCAAAATTAGAATTATGACGACGGCAGCCGTAGCAATGGCAATAATTTTACGTCGCTCTTTTTTATCAGTTTCTCCCTGGTAATACATAAATAACTCCTTATCCTATAATTATATCACACAATGGCAGAAAAAGCAAATACTTTTATGACATGAAATTAGAAATAATCAACAAGTTATAACCCATTGACAAAACAAGAAAATATTTTACTATTTAAAATAGATCGAGATGGTGGCACCAGCGTATTTACGGCTCTTGTCGAGCTCCATTCCAGGCAGATCCGGCACTTCGCCAGGGTGAGAAAGCACGAATACGCCACCCTCTTTCAAAAACTGTAAAAGATGGGTTACTTCGCCTATTTTGAAATCATCATAAGGTGGGTCAGCTAGAATTACGTCGTAAACCTTGTCGGTAGAAAAGGTAGACACCTTAGAGCCAACCACTTCCCCTTCCGCCCCAAGCGCAGCGAGATTGTCTTTGATTGTTTTGATCGCATTAGAGTTGTTTTCGATAAATGTTACCTCTTCGGCCCCGCGAGAGAGTGCCTCTATGCCGAGAGAACCAGAACCCGCAAAAGCATCCAACAAAACGGCTCCCGGAATATAATCCGAAATCATATTAAAAAGCGCCAGCCTTTCCCTTTCGCCCATCGGGTGAGTCTTGCCGCCAGGTGTGGTAATGGCTCTACTTCTATAAATTCCAGAGGTGATTTTGATACTATTTTTTGTCATTACCCTTTAATTATATCATGAATGATATTTTAAACGCCCACACTAAGCCACGACTAGTTCAAAGTTGTGATCTGTTGATACTTGGAAATCCCCGCCATAAGTTCCTTGTATTCGCCCATTTTAACAGGCTCACGCATAAATTCCATCACGTCCACCTGCGCGCGGCTGATCAGCTTAGTATCAGAGAGAGAGGCGATACGAAGGTCCAGCGCTCCGTGCTGCAGGGCTCCATAAATCTCCCCTGGGCCGCGCAGCTTGAGGTCCACCTCGGCAAGATAGAACCCATCGTTTGATTTTTCGAGCTCGCGCAGCCGCTTCGATGGATAAGTATCCCCAGAGGTCAAAAGATAACAATACGCCTGGCTCGCCCCGCGCCCCACACGCCCTCTCAGCTGGTGCAACTGCGCCAAACCATACGATTCGGCGTTTTCGACCACCATCAAATTAGCATTTGGTACATCCACCCCCACTTCCACCACTGTCGTAGAGACCAAAATATCAATCTCGCCAGAGGCAAACTGCTCCATAATGGTATCCTTCTCGGCCGGCTTCATCTTGCCATGCAAAAATTCCACTTTGTATTCAGGGAAAACCTCCCGAAGCCTCTTGGTCCTGGTTTTTACAGAGGTAATCTCGGAACCAATGTCGCCATTTTCATCAATCGCCCGCGAAATCCAGTAAATCTGCTGACCGCGCGCCAAGTCGCCGTGTTTTTTCGCATCGGGCGAAGATTTCAAAACTTCGCGCATCATAGGATATAGCCGCTCCTTAGTCTCCACCCCTGTTAAAATGCGCGTCGTAACCGGTTGCCTACCCGCCGGCAGCTCGTTCAAGATCGACACATCGAGGTCGCCAAACACCGTCAATTGCAAAGAACGTGGAATAGGAGTGGCGGTCATAGATAACAGATGAGGCGCCAGCCCAGCCGGTGATTTTAGCATCAATTTCTGTCTCTGTTCAACCCCAAATCTGTGCTGTTCGTCAATCACTACAAGGTTTAGCTGGCGAAACTCCGTATCATCCGTAAGGAGCGCGTGCGTCCCAATCACGATGTCAATTTCGCCCGCGAGAATTTGTTTTTTAAGCTCGGTTTTTTTCTTGGTCGCCCCGGTAAGTAGCGCCAACCTAACGCCAAATCTCTCTAAAACTTGTGAAAAACTGGCAAAGTGCTGAGCCGCTAGGATCGCCGTCGGGGCAAGCACCGCCACCTGTCCGCCCGCAATTGCGACAGCAAAGGCCGCAAGCGCCGCCACCAAGGTCTTACCGGACCCCACATCTCCCTGAAGTAGCCGGTTCATCGGCGTAGCTTTTTCCATATTCTGGAAAATCTCCCAAGCTGCCCGCCTCTGTGCATCAGTTAATTTGAACGGTAGTCCCTTCACGAATTCCTGGACTTTCCCCTGATTGAACGGCACTGATACAGCCTTTAGTTTTTCATTTTCTTTGCGATTTAGCCTCGCCGCCAGTATCAGCTCAAATAGCTCCTCGTAGGCCAAATAATCCCGCGCCCCGTTTATAGATTTCATAGAATTTGGAAAATGCGCGAAGTAGAGCGCTTTCGCCCTCGTTCCGTGCGCCACCGAAGGTAGCAAATCGGGTATCGAGGCAAAAACATCGCGCGATTTATTCATCAAACGCTTAAAATCATTGGATTTAAGGCTTCCGTGAGCCACGTAGACGGGCGCGAGGCCGGTTTTTGGGTCAATATCGGCTACTTCAGCCGCGGAAGGCGAAACGATGCTATAACGCCCATTTCTGAGCTCATAAAGTCCGGTGAAATAATATTCCTTATCTGGGGAAAACTGTTTCGTCCGGTATTTTTGGTTAAACCAAACCACCTTTACCGCCCCTGTTGTGTCCCTGACTACACCTTCGGTGATCGACAAATTCCTCTTTTTCGCCCTTCGACTCGTCAAGGAATCGATTTTTCCCTTTATCACCACCTTGCCTGGCCTAATCTCCGAAATAGAGGTAGGAGCCGCATACTGCTCGTAATCTCTCGGCAAATTACACAAAAAATCTTTGACCGTTTTAATGCCGTATTTATTTAAAATCGCTGCCGTTTTTGGGCCTACCCCCGCAAGCTCCTCAACCGGATCAGACAGTGCCACTATGCTCCTCACGCCATTTGGCGATTTCGCCATGATTGCCAGAGAGCAAAACCTCTGGGACTTTCATTCCTCTAAACTCTTCTGGGCGAGTATATTGTGGATATTCTAAATTGTCTCCATCCGAAAAAGATTCAATTTCGGCAGATTGCTCGCCACCGAGCACCCCTGGGACAAGCCTTACTACGGAGTCAATCATGATTAATGCTGGTAATTCTCCACCGGTCAACACGTATTTCCCTAGCGAAATCTTGTAATCAACGATCGACAGGATCCTCTCATCATACCCCTCGTAATGCGGGCACAAAATAATGTAATGAGCATTTGTGGTGCCAGCAAATTCTCTCGCTTTTTTCTGTGTCCAGATTTCGCCTACAGGGGTAGGCAAGATTACTTTCGCCTCTGGATCGGTTGCTTTCACTGATTCAATCGCGGCAAAAACCGGTTCGCAGCGAAGCAGCATCCCGTCTCCACCTCCGTACGGTGCATCGTCGACAGATTTATGTGGCCCCAGGCCAAAATCCCTCAAATTCACAAAATCAAACTCAGCCAACCCCTTCTCAGTAGCCTTCCACATCATGGAAGTTTTAAGATATGGCTCTAGAGCATCTTGAAACAGTGTAATTATCGTAAATTTTATCATCTAGTACTCGATCGTGCTTCGTTTAGCGGCCTTCTGGTCATGCTCATCCATCATACGCACTAACCGATTCTTTACCTCTTCTTCGGTTGCGCCAGGAGTACTCTCGTAATAGTAAACCCGCCCATCCGGGGCAACCAATTGGCCGCTTATTATATTAGTATTTGGATCAGAATGAATATTGAAACTTAATTTTGCCCCATTGTTTTGGTTTTCTGCTTCAATTTGCGCCTGTCTTTCTGCGCCCACTGTTTTCTTCTCGTCGCCTTTACCGGCTAAGAGAATACCGCCAGAAAACACAAGTGTTGCCGCAAGAAATCCGAGCCTACGCCAAATCTTATGCAATGAGTCATTTCTCTCGGCCTTAGATTGGTCGATTTGTTCTTGCCTTTTCTTAATCTGCTTTTTTTCGTTGTAATGAGTGCTTGCCCCACTTGGCATAACCAAAGCATCGGGAGAAATTTTATTGCCATTTTCATCTTGAGCCCCCTCCGCGTTGGCAAAACCTTTTAGTTGTTCAGTATTACTCATTCTCCTCCTTCATTAACAATTATAGCATACACGAAATGAAAAAAGCGACCTTTCGGTCGCTTTCCCCGCTGCTACGCGCCCACCCTGGGGCACATTGGTTTGTTTTAATCCGCTGTTTTTGTTTTTAATGAGTCTCCACACTCCACTAAAGTCAGTGGAACCCCTGTGAAGCGTATCAGCTTAAAACAATCATAAAGCATAACCAATTAAATGTCAAGCATTTTATTATTTTAAAATTATGTTATAATATAGTTATGTTTGTAGATAAGGCGAAAGTGAGCTTAAAGGCTGGAAAAGGCGGCAACGGCGCCGTTTCTTTCCGTCATGAGATTTATATCCCGAAAGGTGGCCCAGACGGTGGCGATGGTGGAAAAGGCGGCGATATTATTTTTCGCGCCGACCGCAACACTAACACCTTGATCGACTTTCGCTTTACCCCAATTCTTGAGGCCGAAAATGGCAAAAATGGCTCCGGCCAGCGTGCCGCCGGCCGTTCTGGCAAGAACCTCATCGTCGATGTCCCTCTCGGTACAGTCGTGTATCGGATAGACGCCGGCGACAGGCCCCCTGAAAGAATCTTTTTAGCAGACCTAACCCATGACGGTCAAGAGGCCATCATCGCTCACGGCGGTGACGGCGGCTTCGGTAATGCTCATTTTAAATCCAGCACTCGTCAAACTCCCCTGGTCGCCGAAGTAGGCGAACCGGGCGAAGAGTTTGAAGCAGAACTGGAGCTAAAGTCTATGGCTGACGTTGGCCTCGTAGGACTCCCAAACGCCGGTAAATCTACTTTCCTCTCTGTTGTATCGAATGCTAAGCCCGAAATCGCCGATTATCCATTTACCACAATTACTCCAAATCTTGGCGTAGCCACTATCGATGGCAAAGATCTCCTTATCTCTGATATTCCAGGCCTGATTGAAGGTGCATCCGAAGGTAAAGGCCTCGGTCATGAATTCCTGCGACACGTCGATCGTACCGCTGTTTTACTCCATTTAGTCGATATCTACAACGATGATGCCGGCGAGGCCTACCAAACCATCCGAAACGAGCTGGATAAATACTCGGATCTCGCCTCTCGCCCCGAAGTTATCGCTCTCACGAAGTGCGAAGGTGTAGATGAGGACATCGTCAAAATGCAAATGGCCTCAATTCTCGCCAAAAACCCCGACGCCAAAATCTTCCCTATCTCCAGCGCCGCTCATCAAGGCATCACTGAACTTTTGAGAGAACTAGCTGAAATTACGGAGGAGAGAAAGAAGAAATCTCAGCATAATGGTTTTGTAAATATTGAGCAAGCCCGAGAAAAATCTGAGGAGGCTACTCGAAACGAGTACGAAACTGGAATTCCGGCGCAGTCCCGATTAGACGACGAAGATTTTTCCCGGAGCGCTGCGAAGCACGAACAAAACCAGTATGCTGAGATTCCAACTATTTCTCTCAGTAAAGACGCCCTAAAAGACACCTGGAAAGTTGAAGTCTTGGATGACGATCGTTTTAGGGTCACTGGTGAAAAGATCGAAAAATTTGCTCGCCGCACCGACCTTGATAATTACGCCAGCGTTAACAGATTACGCGACATTATGAAGAAAATGGGCATTCGCGCCGAATTAACCACCAGGGGCGCTAAGCCAGACTCTATTATTGAAATCGCCGGCAAAGAATTTACTTTAGTCGAAGATTGGTAAGTATAGCAGAATCTCTGACCTATGTTATTGCAAGCGAACCGCGAGTAAGAATAGAGGCCAGAAGTATTATCTTATCGGCTTCTAATGAATATAGTTGAAGTTTCCAACTTTATCCGCTGGGATAATAGCCCGAATCACACGATACGGAACATAGCTATAGTTCATCTCTGTTACGGTAATAGAGCCATCCCCGTTGACGGCTTCAACGTAACCAACGTGACCATACCAACCAGAGGAAGTCTGGAAGATTGCACCAGCAGAAGGAGATCTGTTTACCGTATAGCCCTTTGCGGCAGCGTTACGTGCCCAAGCGTTTGCGTTACCGAGCATCAATCCGCCGAGATCTGGCCTCATATAAGACGCCCAGTCCACACATTGACCGCGACCAATGCGGTAGTAACCTACGACCTCAATATTTTGCCTTTCAGACGTATCGCCAAGGTAAGTATAGGTGTAAGTTGTTGTGGTCGTTCTCCTCTGTACTACCGGTGCTACATATTCCGGGCGCTCCTTCTCTGGCAAGGTACCATCCTTAATCAAGATATGGCCCCCTTCAGTAATACCAGTAAGCTCTAGGTCATTTAGAGCGATGATTTCCTCAGAATTTGAACCATATTTCTCTACAATAGATTCAATCGTATCACCAGATTTCACAGTATAAACAATACCTGATTGACTTGGGATAAGCAACACCTTGCCAACCTCAATATCTTTAGTCTTGAGACCATTTGACCAGCGCACCTGATCAGCCGAAATATTATACTTCGCAGCAATTGAATCGACTGTGTCACCTTCAGCGACCGTATATTCAACCACACCACGCGAGGCCGAAATATTAGTAAGGCTTGGTTTTTCAATCTTACCAGCTAGCGAAATACCAGCATTATACATGGTGTTAGTAATGACGTAATTGGAAGCAGCGTCCGAGGCGCTAGCGAGGCTCAGTGCATCCGATAAATCTGCAATTACATATAGCTCAGATAATTGATCAACAGAGACTTTATAGTCGCTAGCCGCAAAAGAATCAAGGCTCAGGTTGATGTCATTGTTCTGTTTGTCAAGAGAGCCGACAAAAACCACGGCCAAGGTAACAATACCGGTCAAAAGATAAGGTAAAACCCCCTGAATTTTCTTAAAATCGAATTTCTTCTTGCGTTTTGTCATAATGATACATTACAGAGCTCTTTGCAATGGTTGTAAATATTCTGGATGTGCTCAGACTCTGTATAACCATAATACATCATACCATCGTCTCCTGTCAAGAAGTAAAGATAAGCTGTATCGGATGGCGCCGCCACTGCGAGTAAAGCCGAAAGTCCTGGGTTAGAGATAGGACCGCAAGGAAGTCCTGCATAAACCCTCGTATTATAGCAAGAATTGACTTTAAGCGCACTCTGATTATCGACATAAATCTCCCTGTTAGGGTCCACGGTGTCAAGCGCATAAGTGACCGTCACGTCGCTACCCATAGGTATCCCATAGGCCAGTCTAGACATAAAAACCTGCGCCACTGTGGGCTGTTCTGGCGAAGGTGCTTCTTTTTGCACTACCGAGGCCAGTGTTACGCCCTCAAACAGAGATAACCCCTGGGCGCTATACTTGTTGACCAGGTCATTTTCACTAATTACTCGTCCCATTTCTTTAAGAAACGCATCTAGCACCTCTTGAACCGTGCTCTCGCCATAAAAATTTAGGGTCTCAGGATATAAAAAACCCTCGAGGGTCGCCCCCTCCGGTCGTCCATCCAGGAATGCATAATCATATTTCGCTGTAAAAGCCGCATTAATCTCTTCCGTGGTGTAATTTGGGAATTTTTCCTGAGTCTCGTTTGATACGCCGCGGTCCACTTTCATTAAATTATCCCTGATATCATAAATAGTCTCACCTGGACGAATCGTAAAATCAAAGGTCGCCGCCTTCATTTCGGCTTCCAGCCTGGCATATTCTTCGGCGCGTTTTCTGGCGTTTTCTTCTCTAATGTGGTTCACTACAAAATAGCCACCGACGGCACCAGCTATCAAAATAAGTAAGATACCAAATCCAGAAATCATTTTCGTAGAAGTTTTTACCTTATGTTTGACTTTTGCTGAATTAAGTTTGGCTCTACCGGCCTCCTTTTTGGCGACGTTGCCAACCGCTGAACCAGCTCCAACGATGGCAGTTTTAATATTTCCGCCAAGTCCTGAATTCTCTGTGTCAGAGGCGTTATCTTCAGCGAGATCTGCATTAGCCGCATTATTGACCTGCGAAGCGTTTCCGAGCCCTTCAAGAAAATCCTGTAAGATAATTGTAGCTGCCTCCGCATCTATGTCACCTTTTTCGTATTTTTTACCACTAGCCTTCAAGCGTTCTTCCGCCATCACCGAAGTCAAAGATTCATCCTGGAATTTAATCCTGGCCCCAGGAATCTTCTCGGTTAGGACCTTGGCGAAGTTCCGCACATATACAGATTGTGCCGTCTCATTGCCTTCATTGCTGCGCGGCATACCGAGTACAAACAGGTTGGTGTTATTTAGCCTCGCAACTCTGGCTATTTCTTGCCACTCTGTGCCGTCTACTTCAATAAAACCGACCGGAACGGCAATCCGAGTGTCTGAGTCTGCCTTAGACACTCCGATCCGTTTTTCGCCTACATCAAGGCCTACAATCTTCATTCTCGACTAGTCCCCGTTAATTCTTTTCGGATTTTTTATCCGCGCTCTTATTCTTGTCTTCCTCGTCTTTTGATTCTTCCGAACCGTCAGATTTTTCCGAATCCTTAGAATCTTTGGAGTCCTTAGATTCCTCGTCCTCATTCTTTTGCTCAACCTTATTCCCGTTCTGGTCCTTCACTTCGAGATATACAGTAATCTTGTTCGTATCACCTGGCACGGTGCTTACCCATGGGAACGAACCGTCAATCCTAGCATCAACCACGCCGTCAATATCCTTTAGCATATGGGTTGCGTCGCCAATACCGTGGCCCTTGATTAGGTCAGCGATACTGGTTTCGGTCAAATTCGGACCAGTAAGATATGAAGTTTTGAGCTTACCGGTATAGCCACTGTCAGTCTTGAGGAAGTTTTCGATAAATGGATCCTTCATCTCGTAAATCTTCTGATCGTCTTTGAGGTTCGCTTTTTCGGTGATAAACTCAATCACCTTGGTCTTATCGATTGCATAAATCGAAGTAGTGGTCGTCACTTTGAGGGTCGCTTTGGCCCCATCCTTAACTTCTTCGCCAATCTTTGGCGTTACTTCAGGATCAGACGTTTTTTGCTCCAAGCTAGACTCAATCACGAGCATATCGTCGCCAACTTCTTCAAGCAGTTTTGCCTTATTTTCATCTAAACCACTGGTGGTTAATTGGCTTTTTGCTTTGTCGACATCAGATTGCTGGACTACGGTAATCTCTTGGTCAGTACCGCCCGCCATAGCCTTATCCGAATAGACTCCGACCTGAGCATTTGTATTCCAACCACTATTAGATGGGGATATATTATATTTCGACCCAGGTTCTCCGGCAACCACACCAACTCTAGCGTGGATCAAGCACCCCGAAGTAATCAGAGATGCTTCGCCATTATTCTCACAGTCGCTAATAGTTGCGCCATCCCAGGAAAGAGTTACGGTCTTGTCGGAAACAAAACTTAACCCATTAAATGTAAACTGTGATCCGCCGTCAACTTGGACGTTGCCCTTATTCTTGAAATATGCGTAAACCACTAATTCGCCACTCGCTTTTTCGCCAACATTCTTTTTCCCAGTGGCTTCAAATTCCACTTCCTGAGGGGTTTCAATCTTCTTTTCTTCCAAATAGAATTTACCAATGCTTGAATCTTCGTCAGACAAATTAGTCGTAAAGGTTACAGCTTCTGAGAAGTTGTTTGATGAAGCCTTGACGCCCACAGAGACAGTGACGGCAGGAGCTATAGCAAAAGCCCAAATCATAAATAGTATTAGGAGGACTAAGCCAACACCACAAGCAATTGATAATTTCTTATGATCCTTGATCCATTCAATGATTTTATTAATACCTTCAGGAAGATTCTTCTTGGACGAGCTCTTCTTTTCTTTAGATTTTTTGGCGTTTTTCTTGTCTTCCTCTTTCTCATCCTCTCCTTCATCTTCTTCGTCTTCTGCATCTTCTTCCTCATCGTCTTTTTCGTCTTCTTCGGCTTCTACTTTACCGTCCGGACTTTCAACCAACTCTTCTTTGGAGACATTTTCGATCTCCTCATCATCGTCAACGGTCGGAATCACGGGAGCCGTATTGAGGTCTTTTGTTACAGGTAGTTTGATTGAAGCCGCAAGTTTGACAATTGATGGATCCACGGTAACAAGTACAATAGTTTTTTCGGCTGATTTACCGGCTTTGTAAATAAGTTTGATGTTTACGATGCTCCGGAACACACCCGCCTTCTTTGGCGGTACTAGAGCCACGATTTTTTCTTTTGATTTCTCGATTTTTGCGATAACATCCGTGATGTCATCCTCGGGTTCTATATAAATAACATCCTTATTCATATATAAAATATAACACATTTTTTGATGCTTGTGTTAAAATATATATAAATGAAAATGTTTAAGCATGAAAATACCCAAAACGAGCAGGCCGAAGATTCCGGCATGGCTGAATTGGTTCTAAAATCGCTTCATGATGGCGTAGCCATTATCGACAAGGGCGGAACCATTAAATTTATCAACCCAGCGGCGGTTCTTATGACCGGCGTGAGCTCAGCAAATGATGCTGTCGGGCTAGATTACGCCCTAGTTATCAAGCTAGAGAGTAAAGAGGGTCGCGAGTTATCTGACCAAGAAAACCTCCTAACTCAAGCAATCAAAACTAATCAACCGCTCGAGCATTACCAAGCTTCACTTATCAATACGTCTTCAGACAAACGTGTCCCGGTATCGATTTCTGTCATTCAGACTGATGGAGTAAATACTGACCGTATTATTACCTTCCGCGATATTACCAAAGAACTCGAAGAGGAAGGCGAACAAACCGAATTTATTTCTACAGCATCGCACGAGATGCGCACACCGGTAGCAACCATTGATGGATATCTAATGTTGGCCCTAAATCCGCAGACCGCTACTATCGATGAGCGAGCACGCGGCTATCTTGATGCCGCCGAAAAAGCTTCAAAACACCTAGGTAAATTATTCCAAGACCTACTTGACGTCACCAAGCTTGACGACGGTAAGAGCAAACTCCATCTCGAGCCAGTCGAAATGACTAGCCTAGTTGAGTCTATTGCCAAAGAGCATATTCCGCCCGCCGAAGAAGCCAAGCTTAAACTCACCTTTGGTTCAAGCGAATCGTCATCCGACATGGGCCGCAAAATGCAGCAAGTAGTTTACAGTTTCGTGGATACTACGTATCTCCAGGAAATTGTAGACAACCTAATTAGTAATGCCATCAAATATACCCCCGAGGGAGGCTCAGTTTATGTAAATGTACGTGGCGACGGCGACCGTGTGCTTATTAATGTCACTGACACCGGTATCGGTATTTCCGCTGATGACCTCACGCATATTTTCCAAAAGTTTTACCGTGTTGATAATTCCGACACTAGGACGATTGGCGGTACTGGTCTCGGTCTATATCTGGTTAAACAGCGCGTCGAGGCTATGGGTGGCAAAGTCTGGGCCGAATCTGCATTCGGTGAAGGCACGACCTTCTATGTTTCTCTGCCGCGCCTAACCGCTGACGAATATGAAAAACGTATGATCGTAGTTAAGAATCAACAGATTCAAGACCAAATGATCGGCGGTTCATCTACTTCTACAACCAATACTCCAGAGCAAAATCCGTTCCTCGCTAGTGCGGGCGCAGCATCATCTGCAGCTGCTCCGGTAGCTCCAGTGGCTCCCGCAGCACCGGCGGCAACGCCTGCAGCACCAGCTACTCCGGCGGCTCCAGCAGCCCCAGCGGCTCCAACCGCTCCGGCAGCCCCTGCTGCGACAACGACGGCGTCAGCAGCTCCCGTAACACCAGCGGCTCCAGCAGTAACACCAGCGGTCACGCCAGCTGTAGCTCCGGTAACACCGGCGCCAGCGGCTCCTACTACTACTCCTACTACTCCAGCTGCAACGGCAGTACCTACGGCTCCAGCAGCTACAGCTCAACCAGTTGCTCCAGCGCCAGCCCCAGCGGCGCCATCAATCCCGAGTCCGCCACCGGCGCCCCCCACACCGGCGCAGCCTACGGCGCAAGGTCCGGCAACACCCCAGCCTACGCCGCCCACTAACCCAGTTCAAACAAATGATAACAACATAAATGGAGGAAAACAATGAGTAAAGTAATGGTAGTCGAAGACGACGCAAACCTACGAGAAATCTACAGCATCCGCATCACCGCCGAAGGCTACGAAGTCGTGTCCGCAGGGGACGGTGAGGAAGCGCTTGCTGTCGCGGTCCGCGAGAAACCGGACTTAATCCTAAGTGACGTAATGATGCCAAAAATCTCCGGATTTGATATGCTCGATATTTTACGTTCAACCCCCGAAACGGCTAATATAAAAGTAATCATGATGACCGCTCTCTCCGCTGATGACCAAAGGCAACGCGGCGAACGTCTTGGTGCCAACAAATACTTAGTTAAATCACAGGTCGGTATCGAAGATGTAATCAACACCATCCATGAGACACTAGGCGATCGCGCCGGAGCTCCAGCTCCAGTTCCTGGTTCTCTCGCACCAGCTCCAGAAGCAGCTCCAGCAGCGGCTCCAGCCCCAGCTATGCCGGCACCAGAAATGGCAGCAGCACCTGCTCCAGCAGCGGCTCCAGCTCCAGCTATGCCAGCAGCAGCGGCAGCTCCAGCTCCAGCTCCAGCGGCTCCAGCTATGCCAGCAGCGGCTCCAGCCCCAGCAGCCCCAGCTGCTCCCGAAGCACCAGCTATGTAATAACATATGGAAGAATCAAAGATTAGACTTAACAAATTTTTGGCCGAACGACTAGGCGTATCTAGACGCGAAGCAGACGAAATGATTTCCTCCCATCGAGTCTCCGTCGACGGTCGCCCCGCAATTCTAGGGGACAGAATTGACAAAGCAAGCAAAGTATGTTATAATGATAAGATCATTCCGTTCGAAACGGAATATCTTTATTTGGCCTTTCATAAACCTGTCGGCTATGTCTGCTCCCGTCGCTCTCAAAAAACCGCTCCGACTATCTATGAAATTCTGCCCAAGAAATATCACAAGTTAAAAACTGTCGGTCGTCTCGACAAGGACTCTTCCGGCTTAATTCTCCTCACCAACGATGGTGATTTTGCTTTTCAGATGACCCATCCTAAATTTCGCAAAACCAAAATCTACGAAGTAGAGCTAGACAAACCTTTGGAGCCTTTGCACCAGCAAATGATTTCAGACTACGGTGTCATGCTAGACGACGGCCTGAGTCGGTTCAAAGTAATTAAAGACGAGAAACCGAATAGCTACATCGTTTCGCTTACCGAAGGCCGCAATCGTCAAATTCGTCGCACTTTCGCCGCCCTAGGTTATAAAGTCGTAAAGCTCCATCGCACTACTTTTGGTAAATACGAACTGGGGGACCTCTCCGTCGGCAAATATGATATAATAAAAGTATGAGCACTATACTAGGCCTAGATATTGGCACTGAATTCGTGAAAGCCGTCCTTGCCCGCCCGAATCGGAAGGGTGATCTTGAGGTCCTCGGCGTCGCTAAAGCCAAGCAGGCCGAAGGTAATATGTGGGGTGGTGCTATCTCCGACATCCCGGCCGTGGTTAATGTATGCGAAGACGCTTTGTTTAAAGTTGAAAAACAAGCCGGCGAAAAAGCCGATCTGACTGTAGTTGGCGTGGCAGGTGAGCTAATCAAGGGCTCTACTACTACCGTCCATTATAACCGCAAGAACCCCAACAAGCCTATCACTGACAATGAAATGCAGGAGATTATCAAGAAAGTCCAGCAAAAATCTGGCGAAGTGGCCAAGAAAACCGTCGCTCTAGAGACTGGTAATGATAATGTTGAGGTCCGCTTGATCAATTCTGCAATTGTTTCGCTAATCATTGATGGGTACAAAATCAGTAACCCTATCGGTTTCAAAGGCTCGGACGTCGTAATCCAATTTTATACAGCATTTGCTCCCCTAATTCACGTTGCCGCAATCGAAAAAGTCTGCGCCGAGCTTAACCTCGACCTTCTTACCGTTGCCGTAGAGCCGTTTGCAGTCTGCCGCGCTTGCCTTGGTGACGATTTGGATTCAAATTTCTCTGGCATCGTGATGGATATCGGAGGTGGCACTACTGATATCGCCGTCGTCGAAGATGGTGGCGTCGAGGGCACTAAAATGTTCTCCATCGGCGGCCGCAGCTTCACTCACCAAGTCGCAGAGTCTCTGGGCGTTGATCACGATACCGCCGAACAATACAAACTTGATTTCGAAACCACCAAACTAGACGACCGCGTCAAAGCTAAAGTCGAATCCGCCCTATCGCGTAACCTCAGTGTGTGGCTCACTGGTGTCGAAGTCGCCCTCGAGGAATTCGACAACGTCGGCAGCCTCCCTCGCAACGTCTTACTTTGTGGCGGCGGTGCTAGCCTATCGATGATTCAAGAAACCCTTGCTGTTTCCGATTGGTACAAATCCTTGCCGTTCTCCCGCCGTCCGGTCATTCACTTGATCGACGTCGCCGAGCTCCCGAACCTCGTAAAAGAAGAAAAATTCGACCTCGATCATTCTTACGCCACGGCCCTCGGCCTGCTTCGTGTCGGGGTTGATACGATAGCTGGTGCTCCCGAAGAAAACAAAATCAAAGCCAAAATCGCTAAACTCCTCCAAAAATAAAAACGGCGCCCTTCAAGAAAAAGTGCACCGTTTTTTGTTTCTAATTATTCTATGACAGCCTTAATTCTTCGGACTCCAGCCGACGACGACTCTTCTTTTTTGATTTTGAAGTGGCCAATTACGCCGGTATGTTCTACGTGCGGGCCACCACATACCTCGCGTGAAATCGGGTTATCAAAATCGCCAATCGTATAAACTTTCAATTTCTCAGGGTACTTATCCCAGAACTGCCCATGCGCCTTAAGCTCGTTTCGAGCATAATCCTTGTCGTACTCATCATAAACCACCGGGAGATCTGCCTCAATCCACTCATTTACCTGTTTTTCAACCGCGGCTTTCTCCTCATCGGTCATTTTATGGTCCAGATTAAAATCGAATCTTAACCTTTCGGCAGTGGTATTAGAGCCCTTTTGCATAATGTCAGGCGACACCAGTTTTTGTAAAGCCGCGAGCAAAAGATGTGTAGCGGTGTGATACTTCACAGTCTGCTCACCGTGGTCTTCAAGCCCACCTTTGAACATTCCCTTCGAAGCCGTCTGAGATCTCTCGCGCTGCTCTTTCAATGCCTCCTCAAACTCTTTTACATAGTTTTCTGAGAGCTTAATCCCCTCACGGTAGCATTCCTCCACTGAGAGCTCCATCGGGAACCCATAGGTATCCTGGAGTTTAAAGATTTCACGTCCGTCTAAGGTCTTATTATTCCGGGTCATCTTACCAAGTTCTTTGAGGCCCTTATTTAGAGTCTTTCTAAAGGCTACTTCCTCACGAATCATCACGTCTAGGGCGTTTTCGCGAGTTGTCAAAATCGAATCAGGTAGATCCTTATAATTGTCTGCCACGATCGGCACGATCTCAGCTAGGAAATTATCCGAAATCCCAAGATCGAGCGCCCTTAGGATCGCGCGTCGGAGGAGCCTTCTCATTGCGTACCCCTGCGTCTTATTAGACGGCACGAGCCCCTGCGATGCCAGTAGATATGCGCCGCGAATATGATCCGCAATTACGCGCATCTCAGCAGTGTTGTTATCGTAGGATTTACCAGAAATCTCTTCCAATTTATCGATAATAGGCTTGATTAGCGAGATTTTAAATACATCAAATGAACCGATCGCGGCTGCAGCAATTCTCTCAAGCCCGCCACCGAAGTCAACATTTTTCTTCTCGAGCTCCGAAAAGCTACCGTCTTCATTCCGTTTATATTGCATAAAGACTTGGTTACCAATTTCCATAAATCTAGCCCCATCTGAAGCTGGATGGGCCAAACCGTATTTATCTTCATCTTGCAACATTTCGCCGAAATCATAAAATACCTCTGAATCTGGTCCACATGGGTCACCAATCGGTGTCGAATCGCAGCCACCACCACGGCTCCACCAGTTCTCCTTGTCGTCATAGAAGAAAATTCTCTCACCCGGCTTAATACCGCGTTTGTCACCATCTTCGGCAGAACCGATCTCAGCAATTTTCGCTTCAATTCCCGCCTCGCGGAACACTTTCTGCCAAATCTCAGCCGCTTCGGTATCGCGCGGAATACCATATTTCTCGTTACCGATAAAACAGGTTACATAAATCCGTTCAGGATCTAAGCCTACTTCGCTCGTCAAGAATTCAAAAAATCCCCGGATCTGCTCTTCTTTGAAATAATCACCAAGCGACCAGTTCCCAAGCATTTCAAATACGGTGGTGTGTCTCGGGTCACCTACGTCCTCGATATCCTGCAATCTCATCGAAGGCTGTGAATCCGTGAGACGCGTACCCATGGGGTGCTCCTTGCCAAGTAGATATGGCAAGAGTGGCTGCATCCCAGACCCAGTAAAGAGGGTTGTCGGGTCACCCTCGAGCACCAACGGTGCCGGCGCAATTACTTTATGCCCTCTTTTTTCTTGAAACTCTAAGAATTTTTGTCTAATCTTATTTGCATCATTCATAGAAGTTATTATACCATAACTATTGACACTTTAAAGCATAAGTGATAAAATAACCTTAAGTATTATCTAAAAATAAAAAAGGAGCTATAATGGCACAAGCAAAAAAGAAAACTGCGACAAAAACTGCGAAAAAAGCCACTGCGGCTAGGACTCAGTGTCGCAAAAAGGCTTGCACTCGTACTGCCAAGAAGCAGGTCTCCGAGCGTGAGAAGATGCATATCTACGCTGTCACCGGTATGAGCATTCTCGCAGGGGTTCTCCTTGCCGCTAATGCCGCGATGATGATCGTGTAGTAATTAGATATACTTTGGATCCGAATAATGCCCCGCCTGGGGCATTTTTCTTTTCATTTATTCTTTACGAATGATTCCCTAAATAATAACCCCGCCACCGAGACACTTCTCGCCGTCATAAACTACGGCGCTCTGTCCACTTGCTGGGCGCTTGATTTCTTTATCAAATTCAAGTTTCTTGCTATCAAATTTCGCAGCAATCAATGGTGCACGGTGGCGTAGTCTTACTAATACATCCGAATTTTCCTTAATAGCATCATTCCGTATAAATACATCTGTGAGCTCCAGTTCGTTCGTCCAAATTGCCTCGTGGTTAAGGTTCTTCGACACATATACTACGTTCTCTTTAATATCTTTTTTCACGACGTAATACGGCATACCGTCATTCACTACACCCTTTTTGCCGTTGAGATAAAGCCCGTGTCTTTGCCCGATTGTATAAAATACCGCACCCTCATGATAACCGAGAACTTCGCCACTTTCGATCTCGCAAATTTCTCCCGGCTTAATATCAATATATTCCTTCAAAAAATCCTTCATCCCCACTTCGCCGACAAAACACACGCCCATCGACTCTTTTTTGTAAGCATTATGTAGGCCTTTTTCCTCCGCCAACTTCTTCACCTCTGGTTTCAGCATCCCGCCGATCGGGAAAAGCGTATGCGAAAGAGCCTCCTTAGAAATCCGATAAAGGAAATAAGTTTGGTCTTTGTTCTCATCCACCGCTCGGAGCAAGGTGCTACCGTCTTTATCATGCTCCACTCTCGCATAATGACCGGTAGCAATAAAGTCCGCCCCAGCCTCCATTGCCTTTTCGTAAAACAACTTAAACTTGATTTCTTGATTACACATAATATCAGGATTTGGCGTGTTGCCTTTTTTAAACTCCGATAGCATATATTCAACTACTTTTTCATAGTACTCTTTTTCAAAATCCCACACGTAAAAATCAATGCCGAGCTTCACCGCAACCCTCTTAGCGTCGGCCAGGTCATCAGCCCAAGGGCACTTCATGCCCGGAAGATCTTTGGACCAGTTTTTCATATAAACGCCGACGACTCTATAACCCTGTTCCTTCAAAAGTAGCGCCGACACGCTTGAGTCTACGCCACCGCTCATCCCGACGTACACAGTCTTAGCCATTTACCCTAGCCCTCTCTTCCTGCACCACCTCGTTAATAATTTTTGCGGTCGCGAGAATCTGCTCTTCGGAATTCGTCTCACCGAGAGTTAGTCTGAGTGATCCGGCAATTTGCGAATCAGCCAAACCGATCGCAGTCAGTACGTGCGAACGCACACCCTTTGATGCGGCACAAGCTGCGCCGGTCGCCACGTAAACTTCTTTTTCTTCTAATAAAAACACTAGTCTCTCCGCGTCAATCCCGTCAAAACAAAGCACGATAAAGTTGTCCAGACAGTGTTTTTTGTTGATTAACTCGTAATCTTTTAAGTTTTCCAAGAATAGTTTGCGCCACTTTGCGTATTTTTTGCGATTACCGTTTAGATGTTCTTTTGATTCCGCAACCGCCTTAGCAAATCCGACCACGCCCGGGACATTTTCCGTCCCAGAGCGAAGACCATTTTCCTGTCCACCGCCGACCGCGAGTGGTTTCAATTTGGCATCATGTGAAACGTAAAGCGCCCCCACGCCCTTCGGCCCGTAAATCTTAGCAGCATTTATCGTCAAAAGGTCCACGCCAAGCCTTGCCACGTTGATGTCAAGTAGATTCAAAGCTTGCGAAGCATCCGAATGAAGAAGCAATTGCCTATTAACACCGCGTTTCATCCGATCTATTTTGATCTCGCGAATAATCGTTGCGACTTCGGCGAGCGGCTGAATCGTCCCTAGCTCATTGTTGACGAGCGCAATCGAAATCAGTTCCGTCTCATCAGTAATTTTCTTTTTCAAATCATTAAGGTCAATCAAGCCATTAGGGAGTACCCTAATAGCCTCTCCGCCGTGAAGCTCTGCTACGCGTCGGATCGAATCATGCTCCGTTGTGAGATATAACACCGAGGATTCGGTCTTGTTATTAGCCCTCGCAGCTTCTTTTTTGTCAGCGTCAAGACAAGTAAAGGCCAAATTATTTGCCTCGGTTGCCCCCGCTGTTATTACGAGATCCGAAGCTTTAGCCCCGATTCCATGCGCGAT
The DNA here is from genome assembly GCA_017515105.1 of Candidatus Saccharimonadota bacterium. Taxonomy (GTDB): domain Bacteria; phylum Patescibacteriota; class Saccharimonadia; order Saccharimonadales; family Saccharimonadaceae; genus Nanosyncoccus. The sequence goes on along the minus strand of JAFWHO010000004.1, from coordinate 113,875 downwards.
TTCCGCCTTCGCCGCCTCATAATCATGTGCGATTTTTTTAGCGGGTAGATATGCCGCCGACGGATTAAAAAACTCATCCGTAAAATACGGCTTCATCGCCCGAAAAACTCTTTCGGAAACCGGCGTAGCTGCAGCATGGTCAAGATAAATCATTCTACTATTATACCATATTTGACAGATAAGCGCAAGTATGATATAATATAAGATACTGTAGTTACCTATTTTGAATGTAATATATGGAGTTCTTTAGAAAGGAGCAAAATATGAAAAATTTCTTTTTGAGCAGAATGCTCACTCCGAACCAGGAGTTCCTGAATGAGACGCTGGAAGAGACCGATAACCTTTTCCTTTGCGGATTGCCATTATCGGTTTTTCTTGATCCAAAAACCAATGCCTTCGGTAGGTTTTTTAACTATCTGAGAGTCGGACTGAACAGTGAGGCAACGACTATGGCGATGATCGCACTGAAGGATATCCCTAGCACGAGATTCGTACAGGGCATCGTCGATGACGCCCCTCATTCTTGGGTGGAGTTTACTCTTAAGGATGAGGAATACGTGGCAGATCTTGCGTGGTATATACCTTTCATCGTAAAGAAGGAAGAATACTACGATTCGATACACTTCGCAGTACCGATGTGGGTCTGCACTTACAATGACTTCTGGGATCTTCCGCTTATTCAGTCTATCTATAGCTGCATGCTGGAAAAAGAGACTTCAGAAGGGGTTTTCGTGTATTTGTCCGAATTCAAGAGCTACGATGTGTATTCTAGCTATGGATTTAGCAAAAAAGTACTTGATGAAGTAGTTGATCCAGAGTTCTTCTGCCCTTATGAAATCAACGGAAAGCTTATTAGCTCTTCTATTATAAGGGATCTTATGATGAAAGGAAAAGTTGCTCCTCAGACAATTGAAGCAGCTAGAGCGCTGCTCTACGACGTCGAAAGCGTCGTCACAACATAAAACCGCCTCTGGCGGTTTTATTTCTTGTCTCAGATAATTATTTCTTCTCTTCGTCTTCAATTCTTTTGAACGTCGCCGTCTCGTCGTCTTTTTCAAGAGTTAGCGTGCCGGCGCCCTTATCAAGCCTGTAGGTGTATTCATCATTCAAAGAATAAAGCCATTCTGTATTTACTTTAAGAGTGCCATTCTCGAGCGCCCAGATAAAACTGTAATCGTTGGTGTGGTTATTGGTCGTAAGAGTACCCTTGCCGATGTCGGTAAACTTCCAAATCACGCTAGGTTCGCAATTCGTCGTGTCTGAGTTAGCACCAGACTTCTTATCGCAATTTGAACCATCCGACAACACCCACTCCTTAGCAGAAACCAAATATTCGGCGTCAGATATATCGGCGCCCTTAGTAAGCTTCAAAATTAACATTACGAGCCCGGCGACAAGCACAATAATACCCAAAACTAAGAAAACAATAGAAGCGGTTTTCTTTGTTTTTTTCTTTTCCTTGGGTGGTTTTGGTGCTTTAGCTTCAGGAATGGGCTTTTTCTTGCTGTCACCCTGGAACGCGCTAGCTAGCGCCTCGGCACTGATCTCGTTATTCTTATCCATAACTCTATTTTAGCAATAGAGTTTTGATTTGACAAGCTCAAGATAAGTCTTTGTGGCGCGGCGGAAGTTATCCAGCTCGCCGCCTTCAATCCTCTTATAGCCGCCACCGGTAGATCTCTTAAAAACGCCTTCTGGTCTTACTTCGTAGCGGATAGTCATCTCTTGGACGCCACCGCCCTTGCCGTGGTATCTTTCGTGCCAAATCCACACATTACTTCTTGCCATGAAGAATTCTCTCTGATGACCATCCGGAATTGGACCAAAAATAGTCCTACCAAGAGCAGACTCAGCGTTGACTAAATCGTCATAGGTAAGCCTGCTGGGGCGACGCAAAGAATCATCTATGCGTGAAAATGGCAGTTTTAACAATTCCTTAAACGACATTTTTCAATCTCCTCTGAGATAGCGTTTAGTTCTTCGAATAGAGAAACGCTATCGTAAGATACGGTTTCAAAATTATAGGCCTCCTTTTTGGCTAAGGATGGCACTTTATATACGGAATAATTCTCTTGCATTTTTCGTGGTCTCCTTCTCTATAACTTTGTGATCCAGACCTAGTTTGGAGGCCAGCCAGTTTGCTACCTCGCCCACATAGGCCGGTTCATTAATTATACCACGAAATGGCGTTGGAGTCAAGAAGGGGGCATCCGTTTCGAGCAAAATTCTCTCTATTGGCGGAGTTGGTAAGGTGGAATAAGTGGCTAGCCCATTTACCCCTATAAAAAACTCCGTTTCTTCCAAAACTCGTTTCAAGACCTTCTTGCTATCGGTAAAAGAATGCACCACCCCACGTACTTGTGTGAAGTTTTTTACGATCGGGAGAAAATCCTGATATGCTTCACGGACGTGAAATGACACCGGTAAGTCGTAGTCTACTGCAAGCTGCAAGAACTCCTCTAACAATCGTATTTGTGCTTTTCTGTTGTATCCTTCGTAATGATAATCTAGTCCAACTTCGCCAATAGCAATCGGCTTTAGATCGGGGGAAAAAGATATTTCAGTTGCTCCTTCGCTAGTCGCTCCCTCGGGATGTATCCCGTATGTCCAATAAACGTCTTTATGCTCCTTGGCGAAGTCACGCGCCACTAGTGAATCCTGGTGCGAGGTCCCTATGCAGATGATCTTTTCTACACCCTTACTTTTCGCGCGCGCAAGCATTTCCTCCGCTTGTTCTTCGGTGAAGAATTCCCTGTCGTGCAAATGACAATGTGTATCTATTAACATAAAACAATTATAGCATGAAAAAATTCACGGGGTTCACCCGTGAACTTTAACTTATGCTCTGTTTTCGCGTTTTCGCTTGATCGGATCAAGCTGGCGCTTGCGAAGTCTCAAAGACTTTGGTGTCACCTCGAGAAGCTCATCATCGAGCAGGAAGTCTAAGCATTGCTCCAAAGATAGCTGCGTATAAGGAGTGAGCTGAATCGCTCCGTCCGAAGCGTGTGTACGCATATTTGTTAGCTGTTTCTCGCGGCAAACGTTGATATCAAGATCGTCTTTCTTGTTCGACAAACCTACGATCATCCCCTGGTACACTGGTACCTGTGGTGGGATATATAGAGTTCCCCTAGCCTGCGCCGCATCTAGAGCGTAAGCCGTGGACACCCCAGTTTCAAAGGATATTAACGCGCCGTTTCGCTCCGGTTTGTATTTCCCTTCCACCGGTCTGTACCCAGACGGAATTGAAGACATAATTGCCGTTCCGCGAGTTGCGGTAAGCAAATTGTTTCTAAGTCCAATAAGAGCAGCAGTAGAAATTTCATAAACAAATCTAGTAGCCCCGGACGAAATCACTTCCTGGGATTTAAGCTCAGCTTTGCGAACCCCGAGCTCTTGCGAGACTGCACCTACAAATTCTGGCTCAACCTCGATTGTTAGTGATTCGATTGGCTCTTGCTTTACGCCATCAACCTCGCGGTACACTACTTCTGGCCTACCAGCTTCGAGCTCATAGCCTTCTCGTCGCATCGTTTCAATTAAGACTGACAAATGCAATTCGCCGCGTCCGGATACCTTGTAGCCAAGCCCATCCGGCTGAATTTTAAGGGCAATGTTCGTTTCAAGCTCTTTTTCAAGTCTTTCCGCGATTTGCCGTGAAGTCGTAAATTCACCTTCACGCCCCTTAAGCGGCGAGGTATTCGGCCCAATGTAAATAGACAAAGTTGGCGCTTCAAGCTCAATCGTCGGCAAAGCCTTCGGATTGTCCCCAGTCGCAATCGTATCACCGATATTAGCTTCTGTTGCGCCAGTCACAGCAACGATATCCCCGGCGATTGCCTCGGTAACCTCTTCCTTGCCGAGACCCTTATAAACGAACAAGTTATCAATCTTCCCCTTCAAGACATCAAATTCGTCCTCCTCGGTAGCGCTCCGGGGCGCTAGCCCAAGTCTTACTACCTCGGACGACGTATTTGATGTCTTGTGTAGAATACTGACATTTTGTCCTTTTTTAAGTTTCCCGCTAAAGATTTTACCGATGCAATACTTGCCGAGATAATTGTCAGACGCGAGCGCCGCAACGAGAAGCTGTGCCGAATCGGTGTCAGAATCTACCGTCGGTGCCGGAATGTCATTGATGATTGATTCAAAAATCACATGGAGATCGTCGTCGAGCTCTGTGGTTTTGCCAGCTCTACCCTCTCTCGCAATTGCGTAATAAACCGGATAAAACAACTGCGATTCATCGGTAGCGAGCTCGAGGAACAAGCTTTCGATTTCCGACAACACCTCAGGAATTCTCGCCGCTGGTTTGTCGATCTTATTAATCACCACCACAGGTTTTAGGCCCAAGTCAAGCGCTTTTGACAAAACAAATTTTGTCTGCGGCATCGGCCCCTCCTGTGCATCCACAATCAAGAGCGCGCCGTCTGCCATATTTAAGGTTCGTTCAACCTCGCCCGAGAAATCAGCGTGTCCAGGGGTATCGATAATATTAATCTTGTACCCATCATAATAAACACAGGTTTGCTTGGCGGTAATCGTAATGCCGCGCTCGTGCTCCTGATCCATCGAATCCATGATCAAAGTCTGTGACATCTCTGCTTGATTATCGCGAAAAGTATGTGACTGCTTCAAAAGCCCGTCAACCAAAGTCGTTTTACCGTGGTCAACGTGCGCAATGATCGCCACATTTCGAATCTTATTTTTATCTAAAGTCATAAGAGCAATTCTACCATAAATTGACAAAATATGCAATGCATTATATAATATAAATATGGCTAATCGAAATAAACATCTAAATCCTAACCAAGTTTACACTCCGGAACGTTGTTGGGTCGGAGACTCTCATAAGATTTGTTACGCCACCCGTGAAGAAGCAGAGCTTGCTGCCAGAGTAGCCGAATATGATCATGACATCAAAAATCTATCCGTTTACAAATGTGAATTTGGTGACCATTGGCACCTCAGTTCTAAATAAATCTAAGATCCAGACGGCGCAGGCGCATTTGTAGGATGGACCAAGACATAGCGCACTTTTCCAGTGTAGCTTCCGGCATTTTGAGAGGATGACACCCATACTGCATAAGTAGATGTAAACGAAGACCCCTCCGCAGTTCCACCAGCAGGCGGTAAATCGGTGCTCGACCCGTATGATACGACCTTGGTGAATTGACTCGGAACGACGTGGTAGGATGAATAAGTTCCACTAGTATCCGAATGAATAGTGGGGCGATAAGTCCCATTAGCGGCTGTAAGCATCATGGCCCAATTAGAATCTGCACCCGATGTGGCTACGCCAGTATCAAAATCAAAAGTCGAAGTGGTTTCATGGAGCATCTTAGTGTTACCGTTCGTGTCACCGGAATAACCAATAGCGTAAATTGCATAACCATTAAAATCATTACAATAAGTGTGGAATGTCGTAGTACCAATACCTGGCACGTATTCACCGTTATGGATAATCGCCGAATGCTCTTCTCCAGTTTCGATCACAGATTCCATATAACAAGATTGCGGTGTGGTGATGGTTGGGGTATCGACTACGTCCAACGCAAAACAATTAGCCACCATCAAAGCGCTAGCCAACAAAATACACATTACAAACATAAAAGCCCAAGTGCTCTTCAGATATCTGTTTGGCTTATCGTACTTCATAACCACCTTGCTTATGTTAATTCAATTATAACACGTTGTAAAAAATGCACAACCATTTTTCTAAAAGAAATAAAGCACATCGCCTATCGCAAAAAATAGATTCAGATGATATAATTAACCAAACGGAGGACAATATGAAAAAACAACAGGAATGGGACGAATATTTTCTAGGCATCGCCGATGCAGTTTCAGAAAAATCAAAAGATCCTTCATCCAAAATGGGTTGCGTAATCGTCGACAAGAATAAACGCGTCGTTTCGCTAGGCTACAATGGTTTAATCCAAGGCGCAGAAGAATCCAAAATGACGTTAAGTGAGCGCCCGATGAAATATCGTTTCGTTATTCATTCCGAAATGAATGCGATTATTTTTTCTCGCCAAGATCTCACCGGCTGCACCATATACAATAGGGTTGCAACTTGCGATAACTGTTTGAAGCATTGTTTGCAGGCTGGCATTAAACGTTTCGTCTACAAAGAGCTTCGTGTTCATTCACACTCTACAGACCCGCGTCATTCCATGACCAATATCGAAACTGACGAAGCGGTTATTCGTATGCTTGCGGCTATGCCAGAAGTAAAGACTCTCAACGTTTCGAATGGTAAAACCTACATCGAAGACATCATCGATTCATACCCTGAAGGTTCCGCAGAGCGAGAGCGCCTCATGAAGTGGCTCGAACCAACAGCCGAGATTGCCTAAAGTTTCGCCTTTCGCTCAGACCCAAATCATCTTCAATAAGATTTACCAGTCAATCGGCTTCATGCCGTTTTTGGTGAGGTACTCATTGCATTTCGAAAATGGTTTACTGCCAAAGAATCCATGATAAGCCGAAAGCGGCGATGGGTGCGCGGACTCTAGCGCTAAATGCCGCGACGTATCGATCAATCCCCTTTTATTCCTTGCATCTCTTCCCCACAGAATAAATACTAGGTGTGGCCTCGTTTCGTTTAAATAAGAAATTGTCGCAGTGGTAAAAGTTTCCCAACCCTTGCCGCGATGTGATCCAGCTCGATGCGCCTCCACGGTGAGCACCGTATTCAGGAGCAACACTCCTTGTTTTTGCCAACTCGCCAAACTTCCGCGCAGATTTTTATGCTGGCCAATATCTGAATCGATTTCTTTGTAAATATTAATAAGCGATGGCGGGATCGGCTGAGAATTTGGCACCGAAAAAGCCAATCCTTCTGCTGCGCCTGGAGTATGATAAGGATCTTGCCCGAGAATCACCACTTTGACCTCATTTAAGTCTGTGGCGAACGCCCTAAACACTAGTTCCTTCCGCGGGAAAATCGTTTTTGTCTCATACTCCTCATGCAAAAACTCCGACAAATCTTTGAAATACGGTTTTTCGAATTCCCCTTTTAGGAATGGCTTCCAACTCTCATGCATATTGTCATTATAATTCAAATTCATTCATTTCGAAACATTTTAGCGTATAATAATACTATGGCAAAGTTATACTTCCGTTACGGAGCAATGGGGTGTGGCAAAACTATGCAACTTCTTCAAGTCGCGTTCAATTACGAGGAGCGCGGCCACAAAGTCTGTGTTATTAAACCAGATACCGACACCAAAAACGGGACTAAGATTTTGACCCGCATTGGGCCCGAGCGTGAGACTGATTTTTGTTTCAACAAAAGAACCAATATTTACAATAAAATTAAAAAGGATTATAGAGACGTCCACTGTGTACTCGTCGACGAGGCCCAATTCTTAACCAAAGCCCAAGCCGAGCAATTGATGCTTATCACGATCGATTTTGACATCCCAGTTATGGCTTACGGTCTTCGCCTCAACTTCCGCCGTGAAGACGGTGGCTTCGAAGGCGCCACCAGACTTCTCCAAATCGCCCACGATATCGAAGAAATCAAAACCATCTGCGTCTGCGGCAAGAAAGCCACTTATAATGCTAGGTTCTTAAATGGCAAACTAGTTGCTGATGGTCCAGATATTTTGATTGACGACGGTAAAAGTAAAATTGAATATCGCGCCCTTTGCCCGGCGTGTTACGAAAGGTATTTAAAATGTATATAGTCATCGAAGGCCAAGACGGCACAGGCAAAGACACTCAGGCCAAATTGCTTAAAGAATACTACGAGAAACAAGGCAAAAAAGTTGTCGCCTACGCCGAATCCGGCACTGCCAGTAAAGACAAATTCATTACCGAGATTGCTAAACTGAATTACGGTTCAAAACAAGATATCGATCACCGCACTAGGGTGCTTCTGTACATTGTCAACCGTTACGAACAATGGCGTAAACTGGCTGAGCCAGCACTTCGCGCCGGCGACATCGTAATCACGACGCGTAACTGGTTCTCAACCCTAATCTACGAAGGTTACGCCGGCGGAGTCAGCCGATCACTTATTATTAAACTTCACAAATTAATAATGCCCGAACCATATTTCCATCCAGACAAAATCTTTCTTTTTACGCTAGAGGAAAAAGATCAAGCCAAACGCCTCGGCACTCAAACCGATCAAAATTGGGATCGCAAGCAAGAAGTTTGGAAATCACAAGGCAATTCTTTTCAACGCAAGATTAACAGTGCCTACCTTAAAGTAGCCGAAGACTACAAAATCCCGACCATTGATGCTTCCGGAACTATAGAGGAAGTCTTCGCGAAAGTGCTAGAAGAACTAAATAAGTAATTTTTAATTAGTATTATGGGTTTCGTGAGCATTTTGAAACTGCCCGATAAAAATTACAACAGTCACGGACGAAGAGTCGGTACTGAAATACCGAGCTGAGTCCGCCTGACCTGTTGTAATTTTTATGCGGCGCATGTTTCAACGCTCGCGAAACTTATAATACTAATTAAAGATTCTTCTTTATTTCCGCAGAAGAAATTACTTATTTAGTTCTATTAACCTTCCGCAAACTGCGAATTATATAGTTCCGCATAGAATCCACCGAGTTTCAAAAGCTCTTCGTGATTCCCTTGCTCCACCACAGCGCCATCACGCATCACAAGTATTAAATCGGAATTTCGAATCGTTGATAATCTATGCGCAATCACGAATGAAGTTCTTCCGCGAGTTAGTTTTTCAAACGAATCTTGAATTAGTTGCTCAGTACGCGTATCCACATTTGATGTCGCTTCGTCCAGGATCATCATTGGCGGATTTGCCACCATCGCACGCGCGATAGTCAGAAGCTGTTTCTCACCGGCCGAGATATTATCCGAGTCCTCCGAAATCATCGAATGATATGCGCCCGGCAAGGCTTCAATAATATGGTTCACATTGGAGCTCGTGGTGGCTCTCTTGATATCATCAAGTGTCGCTGACTGGTTACCATAACGCAGGTTTTCCTCGACCGATCCACTAAACAACCAAGTGTCTTGGAGCACCATACCAAATAGTTTCCTCACGTCCGCACGTTTCATTTCTTTGGTTGGCACACCGTCGATTGAAATATACCCAGAATTTGGTTCATAGAATCTCATCAAAAGATTAATCAAAGTAGTCTTACCAGCGCCAGTCGGACCCACAATTGCAACCTTCATTCCAGGCTTTACCTTCACGGAGAAATTTCGGATGATTTGTCGTTCCGAGGTATAACCAAAGTTGACATTATGAAATTCCACTTCACCCTTCACGTTTTCTATAGTTTGAGCCGGTATAACGTCGGGCTCTTCTTCCGGCTCATTCAAGAATTCGAAGATTCGCTCACTAGCTGCAAGCAAAGCCTGCAACGTCGAAGTAGTTGAAGCGATTTCGGTGATTGGGCGATTGAAACGTGATACGTACTGGATGAAGGCCTGAATACCACCGATATTGATTTGTCCTTGCACCACAAACACGCCGCCTAGTGCACAAACCGCCACATAACCAAGATTGGTAAAGATGTGGGTCACCGGGAAAGAAAGTGCAGAGAAGATTTGCGCTTTTCTAGTCACAGCAGTCAACTTCTCATTGATTCTATTAAACTCATTCATCGCATCGTCTTCATACGAATTAGATTTAATCACGATTTGGCCGGAGTAGTCTTCCTCAACTTCATTATTGAGTATGCCCAAAGTATTTTGCTGCTCGCGGAAATATTTTTGCGCAAACATCATAATCTTGCCAACTACAATCACAGACAAAGGCACCACGATAAATGAAATTAGAGACAAAGGTACCGAAATAGTCAGCATAAGAACCATAACGCCAATTAAAGTAGTAACCGACATCGAAACATCAGCGATTTCCTGCGACATCGAGGTTGTAATCACGTCGACGTCATTCGCCATTCGCGACAAAGTATCACCGTATTGATGTTTGTCAAAATACGAAATCGGAAGGCGCGAGATTTTGTCCAGAATCTTTTCACGCAGATCCCTCGTGTAGTTCGCAGAAACCACAGCCAGGATATAGGCCTGCGCATAGCCGAGCGCTGCCGAAGAACAGAACAACACAATCACTAAAATTGCTTTTCCGCCTAGCGCACCAAAGTCAAGATCTGGATAAGAATTCACCGCGATGGTTGTCATGTCGCCTAAGATCTTCGGGATGAATAATCCAAGCAAAGCCGACCCGATAGTGAGTAGCACGCAGCCTAGAATTGGCCAGCGATATTTACCAAGCGATTTTACGAATACCTTAAATGAAGCCCACATATTTTTCGAATTACCCTTCTTATCTGCGGGCCCTTTTTTTGCGGTCTTCGGAGCTTTTACGGGTCTACTATTCTTAGGCATGGCTCACCCCCTTCCTGTATTTCTCGGCCAGCTTCAATTCATCTTTATACTCCTTATCCGAGAATTGCGACTTTACGATTTCCTGATAGATCTTGCAGCGATTCAATAATTCCAAATGTGTGCCTTTCCCCGCAACGCGGCCATTATCGAGTACCACGATTTGGTCCGCATCTTTAATGGTGCTGATTCTTTGCGCGACAATTAGCATCACGGAATTCTCGGTCACTTCTTTCAGGGCCGCACGAAGTTTTGCATCGGTCTTCATATCGAGCGCTGAGAACGCGTCGTCAAATATATAAATATCAGGATCCTTGCAAATCGCCCGCGCGATCGAAAGGCGCTGCTTCTGCCCACCAGACACATTCGTGCCACCCTGGGCAATATGTGAGTTATATTTATTTGGCATTTTTTCAATGAAGTTTTCGGCCTGCGCTATGCGGGCAGCTTTTCGCATTTGCTCATCAGTTGCATTCGGCGCGCCGAATTTAATGTTGGAACGAATTGTCCCCGCAAACAGCATCCCGCGCTGCGGCACAAAACCGATTCTTTCAATCAAATCATTTTTTTCGTAATCTTTTACCGAAATACCATTCACTAGCACCTCCCCACTCGTAGCCTCATAAAACCTCGGAATCAAATTAATCAAAGTTGATTTCCCAGAACCAGTCGAACCGATAAATGCCGTTGTCTTTCCGGCCTCAGCTTTAAACGAAACACCGTCCAATCTTTTTTCTTCGGCGTTCGGATAAATAAAATCTACGTTCTTAAACTCAACCGAAGCGTTCTTTTCGGGGACACCCTTGGTTTTCTTTAGCCAGTTGATTTTAGTTGTCTTCGCCAAGATTTCGTTAATACGATGCGCTGATACGTTAGCTCTCGGCAGCATCACAAACAACATCGACATCATCAAAAATGAAATCATCACGTGCGTCACATACTGTGCAAACGCCGTCATATTGCCGAGATACGCAAAATCTTTCGACAAAAGCGCGATCCCGACCCACGAACAAAGCAGTGTCGTCCCGTTGAAAATAATATTGATCAAAGGATTTTGTAGCTCCAAGATTTTATCGATGAAGATTAGGAGCTTTGTCATTTTCTTATTAGTTTTGGCAAATTTCTTCTTTTCGAGCCCTTCGTTATTGAAAGCCCTAATCACGCGAAGGCCAGTTAAATTCTCGCGTGTAAGCAAAGTAATCTTATCAACCAAACCCTGGAAGATCTTGAATTTCGGTCCCACAATTGACATGATCAGGATCACTGACCCGAGAATAGCTCCTGCTCCCACGAAAATAATCCACGACATATCCGGCGCCGTCTGTACTGCCATGATGATTGAAATGATACAAAAGAGCGGAGCCCTAAGTAGCATCTGAAGCATCATAATAATCACCATTTGGACTTGGTTGGTATCATTGGTGGTACGGGTTAGAAGCGACGCAGTGCTATAATCTTTGAGATCCAGAATATTCAAATTAATAATTTTGGTAAAGACCGCCGCCCTGATGTCCCGCGTAAAGCTGGTCCCAATCCTTGCCGCATAGTAACTAGAGATTAGCGATGCGGCTGCAGATATAATCGCGAGCCCCACCATTCTGAGCCCAGTCTGCCCAATATAATCGACATCGCCGACCACGATCCCGTCGTTAATGATGTTCGCCATAAGAGCCGGCAATCTCAGGGTAGTCCAGACCTGTACGGCTATCGTTACTACCAGTATGATCACCTGCCACCAATATGGTTTAAAAAACCTAAAAAGTTTGAGCATATATCCTATTATACATCAATTATTTACATTTACCATTCTTTAAATCTGTTACTAGTCCTCGAGCTTTCAAATAATGCTCTAATGAATCGTATGCGCCGTTATTATACTTGCCCGTAGCGATTTCGGTAGCTGGCCCTACACCGACGTAGCGGTAGTGCCAAGTTTCAAATAAACCAGTCGAGCCGTTTTCGTCCACGTTGATCGGCTCGCTCATCGGTCCTCCGGCCCATTCATATGGAAATCTGTCGATAAAGCCATATTTGTATGAATTATTGTAAAGCCATTGCCAATCAATATGTGTATCATATGTATCTGTATCAAGCGAGGTCCCATACTGAGGATCAAGTAGGTCGCAAGTCAGCCCGGTATGGTGGTCTGAAGTCCCCGTCGCAGCGCAAAGCCTCCCACAAGTTGTGCCACGTGCCCGATAACAAGATCTCGTTTCAAAGGTATGTCCAGGATATTCAGCCTCATAGGCCTTCACCATTTCATTTAGATGTGCTGCCGCTTCTGCATCTAGTAGGTTATCGCCATTATAGGGATTCCCCTCCGCGATGCCATACAAATTCGATACACTCACAAGCTCACTGCGCCTCGCGTCAATAAAACTGGTATCCACTACAAAATTCGGATTAATCAGCATCAAATAGCCATATTTGATGGTGCAATTGTCGGACGAAACATTCGTAATCGGCGAGAAAGTTTCTTCTGCGCTCGCGTCAGCCGACCCCTCGTTCGGATTATCCTCGGAGCTAACGGCGGCCTCTTCTGATTCGCTAGTACCATTGTCTTCTTGCACTGAATCCTTAAATTCCCCGCCCTTCTCCCAACCAAATACTCGCATCACTCTCTCCCAGAAGCTCGGCGCCGGATTATAATCGTCTGCTTTCACATTAATACTATACGTATTATTAGAAATCTTGACTTCCAGTTTACCATCTGCTCCATCCATTTTGAGATCGGACTCTTTATCCGCTTCTTCCCACAGCAGCTCCTCAAAATCACTAGCTGTCTTGATGTTGACCGGTCCAGTCCACCAACTATCATAGTAACCGATAATTTGCCCAACGGAGGCTAGCTTTGTCTTAGTGATCGTATCCTGGGCACCTTTAACTAGTTCCAGGCTTTCGTCAAAAGACGCCGCCCTAGTAGGCGCACCAAGCAAACTAACAGTTACCACATGCTCACCTTCCGTGTAGCCAGAGATTAGACAATATCCAGATGCGTCGCCGATATACCCAGTCTTTACGCCAGAAATTCCGTAGTCTCCCAAGATTTTGTTGGTGTTTTCAATTAGCCCTGCCACCGGCACTTCGTAGCTTTTGGTTCCCACAATCTTTGCGAGCACTGGGTCACGCATCACCTTTTCACCGAGAATCGCTAAGTCACTAGCCGAGCTGGTGGTGGTATCACTAAACCCGCAGGCGTCCTCACCAATCGTAGTTTGCGTGAGCCCCATTTCAGCGAGCATGCTAGAAGCGTATTCCCGATAAGCATCGATCGAGCCAAACGCCCAGATTGCAAGAGAGTCCGCCATATTGTTAGACGACGCCAAAAACACCGATACCAAAGCGTCATATTCCGAAATCTCCTCGCCAACTCGCACTCTCGTGTTCGAACCACCATGGTTCACATACCACAAATAGCGATTATACATTTCTTCATCGATCGTGATAATCTCACCGACTTCAGTTTCTGCAAATGGTTTTTCTCGCATCACGGCGAGCCCCAGGATCATTTTGGCTGTACTTGCAGTAGGCTGGGTATACAATTCACCCGCATCAAGACTCTTGCCGGTAACAGTCACTCCATCGACCGCAATAGCATAATCTCGCGCTTCGATATCTCTCTCCCCACTAACCGCGCGCGATTCCGGGAAACTGTATTTCGAAAACACCTGAATCGTAGTATCTAGCGTAAAGAACTTGATCAAAAACCAAGTAAAAAATCCAACTACCACCACGCCGATCGTAGTTATAATGATAAGTTTTTTCTTACTTAATGACTTTATTTTTTGAATCACGTTTTCTCTCCAAATACATTTTGAAATAGATAATCGGACCCATCAATATATAAATATAGTAGGAGAAGAATCTCCACACCAGCATTGCCCAGAAAACATAACCAGAAGACAAAGCCGAGAATACCACAAAGAAAGTACCTTCCGCTGCGCCAGCATTACCTGGTGTCGGTACAAAATAAACCGCACTGGTTACTGCGACCGTCGTTACAAAACAAGGCAAGAAATCTACCGCCCCGCCAAATGCGGTCAAGACAAAGAACGGGATCATCGCGACCAAAGTATTAAATACAACTGATAGCGCCAAAGTTTTTAAAAACAACCCACGCGTTTTTAGGATCCGCCGCACACACTTAGCGTATTCATTAATTTCGTATTCAGTTTTTTCGCGAGTCTTTTTGACATTCTTTACAATATGGATCTTCGCCAAGAATTTAACAAAAAGCCCAATCAGTTCGGTGGTAGCTTTTGGCAAAAACGTAGCGACCATGACTGTGATTGGCCAGAACGCATAAAAGATTAAACCAAAACACGCGGTACCAATAAGAACAGCATTATTAATCGTTAGGCTTCCGAATAAGAAGCAAAGCACTGCGATAATGATAAAGCCCATTTGCCCGGATATCATGCCAAAAATCGGGATCGATGTCGATACGCCACCCTTCAATTTACTATTCTTTCGCATATAGTAAATCTGAAATGGCTGCCCACCGATCGCCGCCGGCGTAATGTTGTCATAATACTTGCCAAGAAGCACGGTCCTGGCTGCGACTTTGCGAGCGCGCTTTTGATTAAACTCAGCTTTATCGTGCGACATTTCGCGCATCATGATGACATATTTATGAATCTCTGCGGAGATAGCTATTATAAAACAAAGCGCCGCCGGGATCAACATCCACCAATTGATTTTGACTTCCGAGAGC
Source organism: Candidatus Saccharimonadota bacterium (assembly GCA_017515105.1). Lineage (GTDB taxonomy): Bacteria > Patescibacteriota > Saccharimonadia > Saccharimonadales > Saccharimonadaceae > Nanosyncoccus. The sequence continues at coordinate 98,820 of JAFWHO010000004.1, read as the reverse complement.
GCAGCCGCATTTTCGGAATTACCAAACTCCGAAACGGCAGTAATGGCAATCACAATAACGTTGATCAGGATAAACGAAATAATTAGAATCGGTTTCTTTAAAAGCTTCTTCGGTATTAGTTTTTTCTGGTCAATATCTGGATTGGCCGAATCGGAAATTGGGTCAGCCATTTTAATCTTTCAGAGCCTTGAAGTTCGGATATTCCTCTGCGAGCACGCGAATACACCCAGCGATAGGGATCGCGACGATCGCACCGAGCAACCCGAACATATACATACCGATAACGATGGCGCACAGAATCACGACTGGCTTTAGCTTTAGAGCGTCGCCTTGAATCTTTGGTGCAATTAGGTTGTTTTCAATTTGTGCGTAAACAATGTAAATGATCGCGAAGACTCCTGCCGCAAGCGGGTTCGAGAAGAATAGAATCACAGTTACTAATGTCCCACCGATAAACTGACCAAACATCGGGATTAGGTAGAACAGCATCGTGATAAGACCCATCGGAATCGCAAGGTTAGATGAGAACCCAAGTATCAGCGACAACACGAATACTATTATTGTCGATGCACAGCCATCAACAACGGCGACCATGATTTGTCTAGATACATACATTGATACCACGTTCGCCATCTTTGTGACAATGCGCTGTGCAAGATTGACGGATTTCTTGTCTTCGTCCCGTGAGCCGAGGCTCTTCCAAATGCTGTTAAGGAGATTCGGTCCTTCGAGCAAGAATAGCAAGGTCAGAATAAGTACCAAGACAATCTTCATCACAATATCCGCCACACCGCTAACTCCGGACACTAAGTTCGTCCCAAGGAAACCAAATATGTCTTGCGAAAAAGTTTGAACGGCATTAGTGATCTCGTGTTGTAGGTCATTTATGCCAAAGTTCTTGCCGAAGTTATTGATACCTTCCCATCCACCGATAGTGTTTTCAAATGTCTCTGGGAAGTTCTGAACAAATTTCGAAGTTTCGTTTACCACCACTGGGCCGATGATCGCGACCACCGTCCCGATCACCAAGACGACGATGAGATAGGCGAACACGGCAGACAGAGTTTGGTGTTTTTTGTCTTTGCCGAGGAATTTCGTAAAGAATCCGTTGACTTTGCGAACTAGAGGCTTCAAGGCTAACGCTAAGAAAATTGAAGCGCCGATAATAACGAGCCCGGTCAATGCTTTAAAAATAATAAAAATAGCAATGCCGATACCGAGCGGTACTAACCAAAACTTAACGAAAGTTTTTAGATCCGTTTCTATTCTCTTTGACATAAGCCTCCTTATACACTTATTGTAGCATAAATGTTATAATAATGTAAAATAATTTGATGAACCAATTACTAGGGAGAAAACCATGAAATTATTGATGCACACTTGTTGTGCGCCGTGTAGCGTATATTGCATAGATAGCTTGCGATCGGAAGACATCGAGCCGACACTTTTTTGGTACAATCCCAACATTCATCCGTATATTGAGTACAAAACTCGCCGTGACTGTTTGAAAGAATATGCCGAAAAGGTCGACGCTAAATTAATCGTTAATGAAGATTATGGCCTAGATGAATTTTGTCGTAATGTCATTTCAGATATTCCGAATCGTTGCGTGAATTATTGCTACAAGAAACGCCTCTCCGAGACGGTCCGCTACGCAGCGAAGCATGGCTACGATACTTTTACGACCACACTACTGGTTTCGCCTTATCAAAAGCACGAAGAATTGATTAAGGTTTGCGAAGAACTAGCCGCTTTATCCGGCGTCAAGTTTTTGTACCGCGACTTCCGAGTGGGATTCCGAGAGGGACAACAAAAAGCCCGTGAGGCTGGACTATATATGCAAAAATACTGCGGCTGCATCTTTTCCGAAGAAGAGCGCTACCAAAAACAAATCGCGAAAGACTTAGAAAAGAATACCACCGACGACCAGTAGTCACCCTGGCAAATTTGGGAAAATATGTTACAATATTAAAACATGTTAGTTTCAGACTATAATTATGATTTGCCTGAGGAGCGAATTGCGAAATACCCACCCAAGGAGCGTGGCACCACTAGGCTCCTAGTTCTTGATCGGAAGAGTGGTGCGACAAAAGATTCTTTTTATAAAGACCTTGATCAGTTTTTGAACCCTGGCGATCTACTGATTATCAACGACACTCGCGTCATGCAGTCCCGTGTTTTTTGCTCACTACCAGATGGCCGCAAGCGCGAAATTGTTGTCCTTGAAAAACACGGCGATGAGCCTGAGCGTGTAATGTATCGTGGCAAACTCCACGATGGCGATGTCTTGACTATAGACAACGAGAACGCGCCCCGAGAAAGCATTGTTATTAAGCACATCCTCGGCAATGGCATTGCCGAGGTTGAGTCTGAAACTCCACTTGCCGAGCTCGCCGAGAAATACGGTACGGTTCCCCTTCCTCCGTATCTTCACCGCGACGCCACCGAGACTGACAAGAAACGCTACCAGACCGTTTGGGCTAAGAACATGGGGTCCGCCGCTGCTCCTACCGCCTCGCTCAACATGACCAAAGATTTGTTAAAGAGGCTAGAGCAAAAAGGCATAATAGTGAAACGCCTTACCCTTCACGTAGGTCTCGGCACCTTCCTTCCGATGCGCACCGACAAAGTCGAAGATCACAAGATGCACTCAGAGTGGTTTAGTATTTCAGAAGAAACCATTGACGCAATTAAAAATGTCGAAGGACGCGTGGTGGCGCTTGGTACCACGGTAGCTCGTACCCTAGAGTATTACGCTAAGACCGGCAAGACTGAGGGTGAGGACGATATCTTTATCTACCCAGGCTTTGAATTTAAAATCGTTGACGCTCTGATTACGAATTTCCATGCGCCAAAATCAACAGTATTAATGCTCGCTTCCGCTTTCGCCGGCTGGGACCATCTCCACGCCGCCTACGACCACGCCGTCTCCGAAAAATACAATTTTCTAAGCTACGGCGATTCAATGCTGATTGAATAAATAGCCTATGATATAATCAATGCATGAAAGTATTTTTAGCAGCATCGAGTAGTTTTTGGGACAAACTACCGGAAATCAAAAAGAAGCTTGAAGATTTAGGGCACGAGGTCATGTTACCTTCAACTGTTGACGATCCAGATTTGGAAGAGCGTACTTGGAAAGAAAGCGACGAAGCGCACGTTAAACTGATCCGTAAACTTTTTGAAGATAGCGAAGAGCGGGTTGGCAAGTGGTGCGACGCCTTTTACCTTTTGAACTATGACAAGCATGACACTCCGGGCTATGTTGGCGGAGCGGCGCTAATCGAACTCTATATTGCTCACCGAGAGCGCAAAAAGATCTTTATCGAAAACGACGTTTTCCCTGGCCCAATGTACGATGAAATAATGGGCTTCGGCCCCGTCTTCGTACACGGTGATTTGAAAAAGATAGCATAAAGCCCCTAAAGGGGCTGGCCGTGCTGATAAGTGTAGCAAAATATGTTATAATATTAATCTAGAATAAAGATAAAGGGACGCAGTTTGAAACCATTTTTTACGATAGAAAAGAGAGAGGGCTTGGCCCGCGTTGGGGTTATTCATACTCCGCACGGCGACATTAAGACGCCAGCTTTTGTTGGCGCCGCAACTAGAGCCACCGTCAAAGCACTCACGATGAGCGAGATGCGTGATCTTGGTTCCCAAGCTATCCTAGCCAATACTTATCATCTTATCCTCCGCCCGGGCACAGATTTAATCAAAGAAGGTGGCGGACTTGCGGAGTTTAGTTCATGGCACGGCCCGACCTTCACGGATTCTGGCGGATTTCAAATATTCAGTCTGCCCAATGTAAAAATTTCCGAAAATGGCGTAAAATTCAAATCCCACATCGACGGGGCCAACTTTGAAATTACGCCAGAGTCATCAATGCAGGCGCAATGGGCGATTGGCGCAGATATCCATATGGCGTTTGACCACCTCGCGAAGTCCGATAATTACGATGATATGAAAACCGCAATGCTTCGCACTCACGCGTGGCTCGATCGCTGTGTCGCCGAGCACCACCGCATAAAAAATTTCATAACTAGCAACGGGAATTCAAACCCTTCTTCCTCGGTAGCGCTCCGGGGCGCTAGCCCAAGTCTTGCTACCTCGGAAAAAGAGTTTGAATTCCCCCACAAGGAAATGCAGTATCTTTACGCGGTGGTGCAAGGCGGCACATTTAACGATCTCCGCGCCGAGTCCGCCAAGTATTGCGCCGATCAGCCAGTCGATGGTTTCGGAATTGGCGGCGTGTTCACCGCCGACGGCATGGATGAAATGTTAAAGACTGTTAACAACATTCTCCCCGAAGACAAGCCTCGCCATCTTCTCGGTATGGGCCAAGAGCCGATCGATTTATTTGTCGGCGCCGAATTTGGCTGCGATACTTTTGACTGTGTCGGCCCGACCCGCATGGCTAGAAACGGCTCACTCTATACTCTAGACGGCCGCATTAATATCAAAAATGCCAGATATAAGCACGATTTTACACCGCTAATGCCAGACTGCGAATGTGAATGTTGTAAAAATTACAATAAAGCCTACCTTCATCATCTTTTTAAAACCGATGAAATTACTGCTAAGGTTCTCGCTAGTATCCATAACGAATATTTCGTAGTGCATCTCACTGACCAAATTCGTGAATCAATTCTAGACGGAACGTTCGAATCGTTTAAAGAGTCATTTCTCAGCCGCTATTATAAAAAATAAAAATATGAGGTAACCATCGTTACGTGAAGTGCTATAATTACAAGTAAGTTCTTTAGAAAACTAGACAACCCGAGCCGAGAAGGAGGTGATAAAATGAATTGGGAAGCATTTGAAAGGGAGGCCATAGAGAACGGTTTTGAGCTAAAAGTAATGGAAGTCCCGCAAAGCATGCAACCAACGACCGAATCATTAAAAAAAATGAACGATAGGCTGAGGCCCCAAATTGCTCAAAATGAGTTGCAGCAAGCACGAGCTTTTTTACGACGAGAACAACCATTAGTCTAGTTATAAATAGCCTCGAATATAGCGAGGCTATTTTACTAGACTTTGAAAAACACGGTTAGAATTAAAAACATGATAATATAAATCATAGAATGATTATTATAAGTATTGCCAAACCGCGCCGTTAGCGGTGTCTTTTACTGCAATATTTTGCTTCGCGAGCAGGTCGCGGATTTCGTCAGAACGAGCGTAGTCCTTCTTTAAACGAGCTTCTTCGCGCTCGCGAATTAGCGAATAAGTCTCTTCTGAAATGTCGGGTGTGTCGGCAATTAAACGTAGCCCAAACAGTTCGTCTATCTTTTTCCAATCTTCGAGCGACAAATTCTTGTTATCGATAATCGCAAAAGCTTCCGACGAATTCATATTGTTATTAACTGCTGCCAAAATTTCAGAAAAAGCATCTGTGCCACCGACAATCTCACTCTGGTAGCATTCTGCGATCCTATTTCGCCAGTTTAGCCTGCGGTTTTTTGCGCCTTCTAGCGATTCAAAAGTGAAATTTCTAGTCCCTTGATAATGGCCAGATAGTACCCACATTTTGTAATCCATCGCAGAAAAACCACGCTCATTTAAGTCGCCAAGTGAATAAACATTCCCAAGTGATTTTGAAATTTTTTCGCCGTCGATGGTAATAAAGTTGCAATGTAACCAGTATTTGGCAAGACTGTGGCCGTATGCTCCATAGCATTCTGCTATTTCGTTGGTGTGGTGAATCGGGATGTGGTCAATGCCGCCAGTGTGTATATCGATCGGCTCACCAAGCTCCTCGTGGATTATAGTTGCACATTCCAGGTGCCAGCCCGGATAGCCCGGGCGACCGAGGTAATCCCATCGCATAGCATGCTTCTCTCCCGGCTTGATAAATTTCCAGACCGCAAAGTCTGATGCATTTCGTTTTTCGGAGTTAAAATCGACTCTCGCGCCAGCCTTTAAGCCTTCGAGGTCTATTTTTGCAAAATCAGCATAGCCGTCAAACTTGCTAGTATCAAAATATACACCATCCTCGATTTCGTAGGTAAAGCCATTCTCGGTCATCTTATTCACTGCCTGAATGTCTCCTTCAATATAATCTGTAGCACGAGCCCATTTGGCTGGAGGATACAGTTCTAAATCGGAATAATCTTTTTTGAATATATTGATATATTTTTCGGCGACATCCCAAACGCTCGTGCCATCGCGCTTAGCGCCTTTCTCAAGTTTGTCTTCGCCTTCATCGCCATCGGATACCAAATGTCCGACGTCGGTCAAATTCAAGACCCTCTTCACATTAAACCCATCAGCGAGTAAAGTCCTCACCATAAGGTCCCAATAAATATACGCCGTCAAATTCCCAATATGGGCCTCACTATAAACTGTCGGGCCGCAGGTGTAAATCTTCACTACGTCCCCGGAGGGCTTGAAAGTCTCAATCTTCCTACTCGCGGTATTATAAATCTTTAAATTACTCATGCTACGTCGCCCTTCAATATTTTTTTCAAAATCGAAGCCAGCTTCTCGTACTTGTCATGCGTCACACCATGTTTGCCTTCAGTTTCAATTGCAGTAATATTATCATTTTGCTTCAAAAGATACGGAACATTGTATGAAGCAATCAACTGGTCACCATTTCCAAATATCAAAGTCGTCGGAGTGGTGAGGCCAGCCAATACGTCAAAATTGGTCTGATCTAGCACGATTTTATCCATAGAATTAATAAACGACTTCTCTTTCAAAATCTCCGGGGCCTTCGCGCCTATCATCTGTTTAAAGCCCTCGATTCCAGCCGCAAAAGCTGGATTAGCAAAATCTCGCTTAGTGAAAATCGGCGGAGAAAGAAGTATCAATTCGCTAACCTTATCAGGATAAATCGAAGTGTAGCGAGTGACAATAAAAGTCCCGAGAGAATGTCCAACCAGTACGAGCGGCGTGTCGATCCCGAGCTCGTCTATCGCATTATTGAGAGCCTCGACTTGGTCGTCGTAATCGTAATTCAAGTTATCATCGTCTTTCAAGGATTTCCCCGCTCCAAGCAAATCAAAAGTAACGAATCTAACGCCGTTAAGACCGGCATCTTCTTTGAAATGTTTAAGCGCCGAGTCATATGTATGCGAATCTGAAGCAATCCCATGGATCATGACAACTGTTAAAAATGCAGAGTCGCCAGTTAATAGATCCGAAGTTTTAGTAAGTGTTATTTTATTCTTCATCATTTACCTCCGTTACTACTTTAACTAATTCTTTTAAAACATCTTCATAGGACATATCATAGGTACGAAACCCTGCAGCGTAAGGGTGGCCACCACCGCCAAAGTATCCGGCAATTCTTTCAGCAATTGGCAAACCAGAAGAGCAACGTATTTTTCCAGTCACTTTGCCATCCGGATAGGTTTTTACCGCTACGGCGACTTTGACTCCTTCCACCATACGCATTTCTTCAAGGATCAGGACGTTTGGGTTGTATTCATCCGAGTATTCCTTGATGTCGTCCCAAGGAATATGGACAGTAGCGAGTTCGCCGCCCAAAGAGTAATCAATCCGTTTAATAAGGTCGGCCTTGTAATCAAGGATGCGCGGCGACTTCTTAGAAAGCTCGCGACGATTCTCTTCGAGCTCGGAAATCACGGCGCCAGCCTTGGTAAGTTCTGCCATGATATTGAACGTCTCGTCCGTGACCGAAGCGCTAGTGAGTCCCAGGGTATCAGACATAATCCCCTGCATCATCGCTTCGGCTGCAGGCTTATTGATTTCAATTTTATTCGCCTTCGCAATTCTATAAATCAATTCGGTGCAAGCTGGACGTACCTCAATAATCGACTCGTGTGGGAAATTGATATCGTCAGGCGTCTCGTGGTGATCAATCACGAGCACGGGCGCAGAGTACAAACGATTCCGGATCGCCGCATCGTCGAGTAGTTTAGACAACAATATCTCGGCCGCAGTATCAACAATAATGTAGGCTTCAGCTTCAAAATCAAACTCATTCGTCACTCTAGACCATTCAGGAAAATAGCGCAAGTATTTCGGGATATCTACTGGGCAATACAACGAGTTTTCTTTCCCATCCAAAAGATAATCAAGCGCGATAGCGCTCCCGAGCGAATCGCCATCTGGGTTCTCTGCCTGGATGATACAAATCTTGTTTTTGTCTTTCAAAAAACCTTCGAAAATATCGTACATATTACCATTATATCATGTTGTATTAATAAGACTATCTAATCATCATGCATAATGCAACGAACAGCCATACCGAGGTGTTTGTAATAACTACTACTGCCTGGATAAACGTTATGCCCGTTGTAGTCTACGTAATATGCAGTTTGCGGACCGCTGTATGTAGAAGTCCAGTAATAACCCCCACTACCACGGTAGTTAGGCTGACCATCGGAAACGATACCAGAAAAAAGGAAGTTGTTTGGGTAAGAGCGGAATGCCTCGGTAGCATTTTGGCCTTCTGGCTCACCGGTGTAGTATGAATTAGGTATAGTCGAAGCATTCGCCGGTGCGGACCCCACAATCGCAACACCAAGGTTCCAGAAATCACTATTCGCGGTGTTACTATTGTTCCCGCCAGAAGGAAGCGACCAGCCAGTAGGGCAAATGCTCATATTCTGAACCGAATCATTATTGCCATAAGTTTCTTCCACGTCAGCGTTAGCCGCAGCCCAGGAGTAATAGTTTCCATATGAGTAAGTAGCTAAATCAATACCGGTTGAATAATCTATCCTGGCGGCGGTATTCACATTATGATAACGCGGCATTCTTTCTGCGATATAATTACCAGTGATCGTATTCACTGTACTACCGTCAGTGCTATACAGACTGTTCGCTGTTGTCACTTCGTTAAAGTTAGCTGTGGCTTCCGAGTTAGCTAAACCAGTAAAGCCAGTAGAATAACCTTCTGCCATATTAACATAAGAGCCGCTAGTGGATCTACTATCAAGTCTCAAATTCTCAATCATCCAACAGTTGCCATCATCTAGCTTGGCGACTGCATATACTTGGTTGTCACGCGCATCCTTAAGCGCAGTAACGTCTCCCGTACTTAAACTAGAACAGCCACTCCAGCTTTGGAGATCGCCAGCCGAGGTCAGCCATACAGCATAAAGGCTAAAGCCTTGCGACGAAGAAATATCAGAAGGGACCGTAATAGTCTCGTTTGGACCATAAAAAGTTCCAGTATAATCCGGCTCAGTGTTCCACCCCGCAAAACCATATCCGGTTCGAGAATAATTCGAAGCGTGCAGGGTTACCTGATCATTAGCAACAGCTGATTGCATCGCCATCGTCCCCTCGACAGGGTCAAGCGAGTTTGCGTGGTAGCAGATCTTACCGGCTTCGCAAGCCATCGGCGTAAGTTCTGGTTCTGGGCTAGCGACCGCGTAGAAATTAATAGTATTAGAATAATTACCGGAAGCTTGAGTAGTGCTAGCTTTGGCTCCAATCTTAAATTTGATAGCATTTCCGCTATCTGGGCCATCGATGGTGTTCATCAAGATAACACCGCCGTTGCCGCGCTCGCTGGAAGTAGAATTGTCGTCGAGCGGCAATGCACCGTAGCCACTATAATTCGTAAACCTATTGCCATATACCCAATATTCACTATGAGTGTCACAATCTTCTACGGGTGAATAATAACAATATGAATAACCCCAGGTGTCATCACTGAATGACGCTAGCGAACTCTCTCCACTAGACAAATTACTAAATGCGTAATTGTTGTTGCTGGTATTCACGAGAGCATCGGTGCCATTTTTCGTACCTACCGTAGCACTAAGCTGAAAACCATATGCGGCATTCGTATCAACTGTTATGGTAACGTGGTTACTATCAGCGTAGGAACCTGGTGCTAAACTCGGGATAACGAGATCAGATGGCGAGGACATCTGAATAGATAAAGTCGGATTAAAAGTAAAATTTACATCAACGTCAGATGAATAGGTCAATGCATTGGCGCTACGATCGGTGAGTAGCAAAAAGAAAAATGGTAGTCCCAAAATAACAAAAACACCAAGAAATTTGGAAAATACTTCAACACTTCTACCTTTGTACATAACCATAACTAACTTCATTTTAGCACAAATATTATCATTGTAAATACAAAAGTAAAGTTTTCCACAATCTACAATTCCGCCAGGATTATGTTAAAATAGTTCCATGAGCATTTTTCGTGCAGATAGATATTTCGAAAGATTCGAAGATGTGACACCAGAAATACTAAAAGAAGAGGGCGTCAAACTTTTGCTATGCGATCTAGATAATACCATCAGGCTTCATTCCGAGAAAGAGCCCGCCGACGAGTTGCAGGACTGGGTAGCAGACTGCAAAAAAGCCGGCGTCGAAATAATGGTAGTCAGTAATAACGGACGCAAAAAAATGATGAAAAGATTTTGTGAACCAATCGGCGTAGACTGTATGTGGTGGGCCGGGAAGCCGATTCGAAACACCTTGCAAAAGGCCATGATCAAAAAAGGGTTCAAGAAAGAAGAAACTGTAATGCTGGGCGACAAATGGTCCACTGATGTACTTGCAGCAAAATTTGCCGGCGTCCGTTCCTGGAAGGTTGACCATAGAAGAAATCTCAAAAAATCATAGATTAGTGCGATTTTCTAACGCCGCACTAAGCGTTATTTGATCAGCATATGAAAGATCAACCCCGAGTGGTAATCCGCGGGCAAGACGGGTGAGTTTCAAATTAGGATTTTGTTCATGCATAATCTTTTCGAGATAAAGCGCCGTTGATTCCCCTTCCACGGAAGGATTTGTTGCGATAATGATTTCCTTGGCGTTGTCATTATTGGCGCGCTTAATTAGTTCACCAATATGGAGTTGCTCTGGTGTAATTCCATCGATTGGCGAAATAGCACCGCCGAGCACATGGTACGTCCCTTTGTATTGCTTTGTGGCTTCGATCGCATAAATATCGAGAGGCTCCTCTACCACCATAATCGTCGTCTTATCACGAGATTCGTCCGCGTATAAAGGTGAAATTTCTTCACTGGCGTCGATCAAAGCAAAAGTAACTGGGCACGACTTAACTTTGTCGTGCAAATTTGACAAAGCATCACAAATGCCATCCGAAATTCTCGGGTTAGCCTTAAAAAGATAGTAGGCATAGCGCTCAGCAGTTTTTGGCCCTACGCCAGGAAGCATAGCCAGAGCGTCAATGGCATTTGTCAAAGCTTTTGGCAGCATATTACATTCCGAGGCCGAGATTGCCAAGACCACCCATCAGTGGCTTCATCTTGTCAGTGGCAATTTCTTGTGCTTTAGCAAAACCGTCACGCATACAGTTCTCGATCCAGCGTTCGAGTTCGTGGATATCATCGAGGTCAACTTTTTCAGGGTCGATCTTGACTTTTTTGACTTTAAGTTCACCGTTAATCTGAACGATTACGGCGCCATCGCCAGCCTCAACTTCAACAACTTCGTTTTTGAGTTCTTTTTGAGCTTTACGCAATTGATTCAATAATTTCATTTGGTCCATCTTCTGACCCATACTATTCTCCTTGATTTACTGTTGCTGTATATAGATATATTATATCAGAATTATCTTTCCTTGGCGAAGTGATTATGCGGTAAAGCGAGTAATTCTCGGGGACTTTCGATCGATCACCCATAACCGCAATCTTCTCGGCAGAAGTATTAACCTTGTTGGAAACCCTGAGGCTGGTTTTATCCTCCAAGATCTTATAAAAATCAAAATGATCTTGGACCACGAGTGTTTCGTCTGTGAGATTCTTGCTGATTATCGACAGATTGTTGTTGAATGAATCGGCAATGTTCGGATTGTAACGGTAGCCGTAAATATACTGCAAAAGCCCAGAAATAATCATAATCCCAAATAGTAGAGTGATCGGGAAAAGCGCCGAAATTCTAGCATAAGGGTTCTCTGGGAATAGGCCATACCATTTTTCGAGCAAGTATTTAATACCATGAGCAGTCAAGATCGACAAAGGTAGAATAATAAAGATAACGGCATTTGGATTGAACCCAGTGATAATAATGCAAAAGATTAGGAGCATCGTGGCGATGGAATTTCGCGAAGCGAAGAATCCTTTAGTGGTCGAAAAGAGACCAATGAGAGCTAGTGCGAGAGTCGGCAGGCTAATGAGCGGCGAAAGGAAAACTCCTTCGCTGCTATTATGCCACGAGAATACTGGCGAGAATCCATACCCAATATTTCGGAAGAAGGATCCTCTTTCAAAACCGGAGCTAAACAATAGTTCAGAAATAGTATCTGGGCGCTGGAAGATATTAACGCCAAGTAGCGCGAACCCAGCCAGTATGATTAACCCGACTATGATTAAAGGTAGTTTCGGCAGGCTCTTTACCACAAAGCGGAGGTGCGGCTGGGCTAGTAGGAACACGACGCAAAGGATTGCGAAGTAAATCATATAAGGTGTAAACAACGAGAAGAGCATTGCGATGGCAAACACAAAACTATACATTGGTTTTGGACGTTTTTCGCCTTGGATTTTGGACCCAAGCCACAAGAGAAGAGTTGGCCAGAAGACAATCATGATGAGTGGCGTGCCAGACCCGGCTAGGAACAAAAACGGAGTAGACAAAACAATCAGACACGAGGCTATGAGCGAAACATTGCTCTTAAACCACCTATTAAGTAGCAATATTAAAAGTAAACCAAGCACGAGCCCAATAATAATACTCGGTAGTTTAATTGCATAAGTAGTTAGCCCGAATAGCTTAATCGAAACCTTTTGCAGAGCATGATATGGCATATCGACCATATTGCCGGTAAATAAATTATCTGGGCTAAGATAATAAGAAGTTGTGGCGGAATCGATTTCTGCATCCGAAAGCCCGTTCTGCGCGATCAGCGGCAACGAAATAAGCAGCGTAATAAAGGCAACACCAAGTATAATATAGCCAATCAAAAACCGATAACGGTACAGAAAAAGTTTAGAAATAGTTCTTTTCTTCACATAAGTATTATACTACTATTCGTGTGTAGCATCAAGTGACATAAAACGTAGAAGTTCTGGGTGGAAGTATAGTTCAATTTTACCGACGGCGCCATGGCGGTGCTTTGCAACGAGTAGTTCTGTTATGTGGGTCTCTTCGTAATTGTCGTCGTTTTGCTTGTAATAATCAGGACGGTGCAAGAACATCACAAGGTCGGCGTCCTGCTCGATGGAGCCAGAATCACGAAGGTCTGAAAGCACCGGTCTCGGGTCGTCACGCCCTGTCACGTTACGAGAAAGCTGCGCCAACGCAATCACCGGGATACTTAGTTCCCTGGCTAAAATCTTTAAACCACGTGAGACCTCGGTCACCTCCTGAACCCTATTTCCCTTGTAGCGATCCGAGCCCTGGATAAGCTGCAAATAGTCTACGATCACAACACCTATATCGTGGTCATGCATTGCTCTTCTAGCTTTATTACGAAGCTCCACGACCGTCATCGAGCTAGTATCGTCAATATAAATCGGTAGCTCGTCCATTTCGTCCATCGCATCGCCAATTTTCTGGAATTCCTCATCCGACAAATTACCAGTTCGCATTTTCCAGTTATCTACGCCCGATACATCAGAAATCATTCTGTCCACAATTTCGTTTGCCGCCATCTCCATCGAGAAAAAGAGCACGCCTTTTTTGTTGATGGTAGCAATATTGTAAGCCAAGTTTTGTGCGAAAGTAGTTTTACCCATTGCTGGGCGGGCGCCGATAATTATAAGATCGCCTTTCTGGAAACCAGCTGTCTTCTTATCGAGATCACGGAAGCCAGTTTTAAGGCCGCGGAGCGCTCCTTTATTTTTATGCAAATCATCAATGCGATCAAAAGCATCCGCGAGTAACTGGTCGATCGGTACATAATCGCTTTTTACGATTTTGTCGGAAACTTCAAACAGTTCACGCTCGGCATGGCCAATCAAATCATCAGTGTTGGCATCATCTTCATAAGCTTTCCTTACAATCTCGGTGCCAGCCGTGATAAGGCGACGCCTGGTGGAAGTCTTCTCGATGATCTCTGCGTAAGCTTTAGCGTGAGACGCAACCGGTACAAAATTTGACAAATCAGTAAGATAAGACGCAGAACCGATTTCGGATAATTTCTTCTTGGATTTCAGCTCGGTAGTGAGCGTCAAAAGATCAATCGGTTTGTGTTTGTCGTATAGATCGATAATGGACTCATAAATGATCTGATGTCTTTTTTCATAAAAATCACGAGGTTTCAAAATCGTCAAAACTTCCGGCAAAACGTCGTTGTCGATTATGATAGCGCCAAGAACAGACTTCTCTGCAACTTCATCGTACGGCGGCATGCGGCCGTCTTTTTTAGAATGGGTTTCCTCCTCTGTCATTTAATACCTCTCCACCCATTATATCAGATAATCTAGATAGCGTAGCATCATTTTTTGTATCGTTCGGGGAATCCGTCACGTCATGTATTGTAATTTTTACACCGATGCCAGCCGCTTCCTGTAATATCTTTTTGTTATTTTCGCGTCCGATAATATTTTTGGTAATTTTCTTGGTGGGATAAATATGTAACGCCTCACCATCAAATGAATGATTCGTGCGGCCTAGCTGCGAGTGGAGAACATCACTTTTCTCCATTACGGTGGCAAGAAACTTTTCCCAGTCAAAATTTACATTCTCGCTGGGCTCGGGTTTCTGAACAAGTTCTTCTTTAGCTACGACTTTTGCGGGTTGGCCGACAGGCGCGGCTGGAGCTTTTAGTTGGGTGGAAGCGAGTTTAGCGCGATCCTTAAAAGAAGGCCTCGCAGCCGGTTGCGAAGAAGCCTGCGCGGCGGGATGCGCTGTAGTTTGCGTAGCAGAATGCGTCGCCGGCTGCACAGCAGCTACACTGGTTTTTTTAAGAGCACCGCTGAGCGCTACTAAGAGCTTTGCTTCGGAATAAGGCGCCTTTACGTTCGGAAGCTCTGCAAGTAGTCCAATTAGATCGGGCTCAGGTGATTCGATAATGGTCGCAATTAATTCATCGGCAATCGTGTCGGCCTTGATACCAGCAGACAAAAGCTCTTTAACGACATTAAACACACCACTAGTATCGCTAGATTTATAAACAGCAAGAAGAGTTTTGATTTTTTCGTCTTCAGGAAGCCCCATAGCATTAATTACCATCTCTTCCGTAATTTCGTCCTGGGACAAAGATGATAATTGGTCAAGCAGCGACAAAGTGTCTCTAAACGAACCGCCACCTCTTTTTATGATAATCCTGAGGGCGTCGTCGGTGATTTTGATTTTCTCCTTATCGGTAATCTTCTTCAGGTAGTCAAACATCACATCCGGCTCAGCGAGTTTAAAAGTAAAGCACTGAGCTCTCGACGTAATGGTGACCGGTACTTTGTAGGCATCCGTCGTCGCCATGATAAAGATTACGTGCTTCGGCGGCTCCTCCAAAGTTTTAAGAAGCGCGTTGAAGGCTTCCTTGGTCAACATGTGGACTTCGTCAATAATATATACTTTGTATTTACCGCTCGACGGAGCGATCGCAACTTTTTCGCGGAGCTCCCGAATATTATCAATACCGCGGTTAGACGCGCCATCGATTTCGATGATATCAATATATTCATCCTCGATATCATATTTAAAACCGTTTACTTCGTGCGCCAAAATTCTCGCCACACTGGTTTTGCCGCACCCTCTCGGGCCAATAAAAAGATATGCGTGGTTGATTTTGTTTTGCTCGAGTGATTTAATCAAAGGGCCAGTTACCTGTTCCTCACCAACAACATCAGCGAGGGAAAGTGGCCGATATCTTCTATAAAGACTTTTCATTCAGCTAATTACAAAGCCGCCTCTACTGCAGCCCAAGTGGCATCCTCATTGTCAGCTGGGATCACCACCGATACCTGAGCGCCTTCGTGCAAATGGAAATATGTCACCGAAGCATAGAGAATCTGATATTCTTTACCAGCGACTTCTACAAAATATTTATCATCGTGATGTGAAAGCGTACCAATTACGGTCTTACGTTCCACTGGGCCAATCTGCTTGTACATGAATTTGCCGTCGTCGCTAATAGTGAGCTTCATAATATCGCCCTCGACTAGCTTTGACTTAGACGCATAGTTTGCTGGAACTGGATAATTCTTACCATCAGGGCCAATCATAATCTGCCCATCAAAGATTCCTTCGATTACTTTACCTTCGGGCGTGGATATTACATTATCACTTGGCACAGCGATAGCCTCACCATCACCCAAAATAGAGATCAGTAATTCTTTAGCTGCTGATAAATTAGTTTCTGCTTCTCCAAGCAAACTTCGTAAACGTTTTATTTGTTTTTCTGGTATTTCAGACATCACCTCGCATTCCTGTCTAAATATAATATTAATATTATATTATATCTAACACGGAATAAAGTCAATAGAATATACCCAAACTTTTCCACCAAATTAACATCGGTCAAAGTAAAAATGTTGTAAATTTTACAATACTAGTTATGCTTCCAAAGTCCAGTGTGTTTTTGCCCATCGTAGACCATCGTCGGGATGCCTTTTACTCTCAGTTCATTCTCGACAATTTTTTGATTTTGATCTAATTTGTCGCTTGTCTCAGGATATTCAGAGATCTTCTCAACTTCCTCGATTTCTTTATCGTTTAGGCCAAAGCTCTTTAGCCAGGACTTTAATTTGAGGACGGCCTCGTCATGGTTATATTCGTCATTGAACATCGCCTGATAAGATTGACCTTCACTATTCTCACCTACGAAGATTTTGTCTATGATTTGGAGAGCCAGTCCTGACTTAACTTGCTCGGCGGCAAACATGTATCTCACGATTAGTTCGGAGTTTTTGAATTTATAGTTCCCCTCGCCATCCTGAATCGGGAAAGGCACCAAGCGTACATTGTAATCATCAAAGAAGCCGGCTTCTTTTTGGTTGCGGTATGAAATCATACAGACGGAGCAGCCAGGATCGAATATATCAATGGCGACTGGCTTTTCGTCAGAAGTTGCCGTCGAAGCGGAGATGTAATTGAAGTTGTAGTCGTCAGGATTATATGTTCTGAATTTATCCGGGATCGCCTCGAATATTTCGCCCCATTCAGTAAACCAGCGTCCAGTCGCTTCGAGCGGATTAGGTGGCTCCGCTTGGTCGATCGAACAAACTTCGGCCCCCATCGTACAGGCAGATGGCTTCGTTACGTTGCAAGAACCAAGTGTCCAAAGCGCAAGCAAAGATTTAATAGCCGTGAGTAGCGCCCAAACTGCAACCACGACAATCACGATCGAAAACACTTCAATAATAACTGACAAAGGTTTTACCCACTTAGGGTGTTTCAACATAATACGCGAAAGCAGAGTGTTTTTTACATCATCTTTAAACCCGGTTTCACACTTTTGTAAACGCACTTTTTTCCATAAACAACCCCAGGCCTTTTTCATGGCTTTGAGATATGCTTTGCCGACCTTGGGTTTAAAAATAGAAATGATAGCGACAAAAATACCAATAAGAGCCAGTATTATAAAAGCCGCTATGCACACCATAATTACTTTATTTTACCACGTTTACAAAATCTTATCCATAACTTTTTTAACTTTAGCGATTGATTCAGGAGTATTATGCAGTCCAAGCGAGAATCTAACCAGTGGCGGTAAATGAAGAACATGATCTAAATAATAATGCGCGCAGAAGTAGCCAGTTCGTGCCATAATGTTTTCTCTAGAAAGCGCGGTACCAAGCAGATGTGAATCAAACCCATCGATATAAAACGACATCGTCGGATTTGCTTCGTTGTTTACAAAATGCACCTTATCGGATTGTGATAAATAATCATATAACTCGTGATATGTCTTCTCAAACTCTTTCCAGGTAGATTTAGGTAGTTTGTCCAGCCATTTTATCACAGTTCCAAGCGCCACGATCTCACCCCAAGCTTGAAGGCCCGCTTCAAATCTAGTATAACGATGTTCTTTCCCCTCTGCGGACAAAGCGTACGAATCTTTCAAGACATCATCTACCATACCGCCACCGAGGAAGCCCTGCGCCATTTTGTCCATCAAATTGTCTTGCCATACAATTACGCCAAGGCTTGGCGCATACATTTTATGAGCTGAGAAACAAATTGCGTCCGCCTCAACGCTGCGTACTACGTCCGCCGAGTGGGCCATTGCCTGAGCCGCATCGATAATAACAATCCCGCCAGCCTTATGTACGGTTTTTACGAGTTCGTTGACATTGCAGAGTTTGCGACCATCAAAATTTGAGGCACAGTTAACTACTACTACGGCGCCTGAAAAATCATAGTCAGATAGTTTTATTGAACCATCTTCTTCTCTCTTCATCACTTCGCGTGGCAACCCGGTTCTTTCGGAAAAAGCAATCGTAGATAAAAATGGCGAATTGTGCTCAATCTCGCTCGTCATCACTTTTTTAAATAAGTTACCATTGAGTTGCGACAGAATCAAATTGATCCCGTAAGTCGTATTAAGGGTGAAAGAAACAGTATATTTCTTGGGTTTCAAATCGATATACTTTAGAACCAATTCACGAGTTTCCTCGACCTTAGTGTCAGTCTCGACTCCCCATTTATATTTCACTCTTTCACCGCAAGAATTGTGTTTAGTGTAATAGTTGTTCAGGGTGTCAATCACGCACCTAGGCCGAAGGCTTTGGCAAGCCGCATCGAGATAAACGTCTCCCTCGCCTAAATAATCAAAATCTTTCATATATATAGTATATAACAAAAAACACCCTTTGCGGGGTGTTTTTGCCAATTAGTCAACCTTTATGATTTAAGCGAGCTCAACAGTAGCACCTGCTTCTTCAAGAGCTTTCTTCATTGCTTCAGCGTCAGCTTTTGCAACTTTCTCTTTCACGGTTGCAGGAGCACCATCGACGATAGCTTTGGCTTCACCAAGACCAAGGCCAGTAGCCTCTTTAACAGCCTTGATTACAGCGATCTTCTGAGCGCCAGCGTCTTTCAAAACGACGTCAAATTCGCTTTTGCCTTCATCGGCAGCAGCACCAGCGTCAGCAGCAGGACCAGCAGCGACAGCGACAGCTGCAGCAGCAGGCTCAATGCCATATTCATCTTTTAGTACATTTTTAAGTTCGTTTACTTCGAGAACGGTCAACTTAACCAATTCCTCAGCTAGTTTTTTGATATCAGTAGCCATAATAGTTCCTTTCATTTAATAATAAACGTTGCTAATTAGCGTGAGCTTCAAGCCCAGACACGATTCCGGAAAGACCTCCAGAAAGTCCAGAGATACTGTCGGTAACCGGCGAAAGAAGCTGTGCCACGACCCCGGCGATAAGCTCGTCTTTGGTCGGCATTTCAGCAAGAGTTTTAACTTCCGTCTCGGAAAGAGTGTTTCCGAGATCGTTAAAACCACCTGCGATGCTTAATGCTTTGTGGGTTTTAGCAAAAGAAGCTAGAACTTTAGCGGGAGCAACTTCATCCTCGTCGGAAATTGCATAAAGCAATTGTCCGGTCAAACCGGTGGTATCGGTATCTTTGTAGACGGCAATCTGTCCCATAGCTACGCGAACCAAGCGGTTCTTCACAACCTTGATTTTGACGCCAGCTTCCCTAGCAGCTTTTCTAAGCTCCTGGAGTTCAGCCACGGTCAAACCTTGATATTTTGCATAGACGGTAGTCTTTGCGCCTGTCAAAAGCTCAGTTAAATCAGCAACCAATGTGTTCTTTTTATCCTTTGAAATAGCCATAAAAAAGTTCCTTTGGTTTTAATTTAATAATTTGGTCGACTAATTGTTAAAATTCGTCACCAAATATAATTACAAGATAATTCCTCGGCGACATGATTAAGGATTACTCCCGTCGCTGTCTTTGGTAACTCCGTTAATTATAGCACGATTAGAACGAAAAAACAAGGGTTGAATGATTATTATGTCGTACCTTTAGTTGTGGAGAATTGGACCAGGGATCCAACTGCGGTGACCCCTATTATAATTGGCCAATAAAACACCGAAAACTCAATCGATGGCACCAATGTCAAGAGTATCATCGTGAGTAAATACGCACCAGCAAGAGAAGTCGAAACAATGATTGCGGGCTTCATCATCATAACGGCAAATGCAGCAGCGATTACGCCCACGACGCCACCAATGGCCAGAGTTTGCACCTCGGTGCCGAAATATCTTACGGTGACCATCATGACAAGCGCAAAACAAATTCCACCGACGCATAGTTTCTCGATCGAAAATCCAAGTAAACCTAGTAGTAGACCGCCACCGATTGGAAGTAGGATTTGCCAGAGATTATTGTCCGCGATTTGTGGTACCCATTGATTTAGCGTTGGCAAAAATAGCATCATCAAGTTGTAGCCAAGCAGGAACCACACTAGGAAAAAGGCAATTTTCTTGATGCGATAACCGCAGAATAAAACGAGAAGTCCGATCACTGCAAAAATGATTAGTTCGTAGATTTCGAGACCTCGTAAAGCTTCCATGCTTAAATTATAGCACAAAAAATCTCCCGAATTGGGAGACTTTTTGTTCTAAATCAATTAGTTATAGATGTTTTCGATTTGGATAGAAGGGCCCATCGTAGTAGTAATAAAGATGGTCTTAATGTAAGAACCTTTGAGAGATGCTGGTTTTTGAGCCTTCAAAGAATCGAGGAACGCGTTGATGTTCTCAATCAATTTGTCCTGACCGAAGGAAACTTTACCAACACCAATATGTACGATAGCTTGCTTGTCGACACGGTATTCAACCTTACCAGCCTTTGAATCCTTAACAGCTTTCTCGACGTCAGCCGTAACGGTGCCAGCCTTTGGATTTGGCATCAAGCCTTTAGGGCCAAGTAGTCTTGCGAACTTACCAAGCTTTGGCATGTATTGTGGGGTTGAGATAAGAACGTCGAAATCAACGTTACCTTTCTCGAGTCTCTTCAAGAATTCTTCATCCTCAGCGATATCAGCACCAGCTGCCTTAGCGGCTTTGCAAACATCAAGCGGAGCAAATACAGCTACGCGGACAGTTTTACCGTTCCCGTGTGGAAGTACGAGAGTTGTGCGGATATTCTGGTCAGCCTGACGTGGATCAACACCGAGTCTAGCGTGAACCTCGACGCTTGCATCAAACTTAGTAGGATTGGTGTCCATTGCAAGCTTGACAGCTTCACTCAAATTGTAAAGTTTGCCTTTCTCAACGAGCTTGTGGGCTTCTTGGTATTTCTTGCCTCTGCGCTCGATTTTTGGTCTAGTGATAGGGGTGGCACCCTTAGCCTTAGGGGCAGCATCGGCGGCTTTTCGCTCAACCTTGCGAGCTTGGCGCTCTTCCTCAGCTTTAACCTCTTCAATATGTTTCTTGGATTTCTTCCCTGACTTTGCAAAAGTCTCAGGAGTTTCATCTGCCTTGTCGGCGACTTCCCCGGTAGTTACTTCCTCGACAGGAGCTTCTACAGTAGTCTTTTCTTCTAAGTCTTTGACCTCTTCTTTGGCCATAGTATTCCTTTCTGTGGTGATAACGGGCTAGGCCCTCCCACGGTTAATAAAATAGTAAAATTATTATAACAAAAATTCTAAAAAAATTCAAGGGGCCCTTGAGCGCTATATCACCTCAATATTAAGAAGGTATTCCTCAGCATCTTCTCTGTCGGTGATCCTAAGGAAAGGAATTTCGGGCATAGATTCCAGAATCTCCTTCTTGATTTGATTATAAGGATGTAGCTTTCTCCCCTTTCTATAGCATAAACGAAACAAAAATCAAGCCCAAGCGGCTTGATTTTTAAGATTTACTAGACATTATTCTTCGACAGTGACGCCCATTGAACGTGCAGTACCAGCGACAATTTTGATTGCGCCTTCGATATCAACGGCGTTCAAGAACTCCATCTTTTTCTCGGCAATCTCTCTAAGTTGATCTTTCGTGATAGTGCCAACCTTATCGGTGTTTGGCTTGCCAGAACCTTTGTCGATCTTGATAGCTTCGCGAATCAAATCATCCACTGGCTGACCAAGTGATTTCCAATCAAATGTTCTGTCGTCGTAGACACGAATATGAACGATCACATTCTTGCCCATAAGGTCTTTGGTAGCTTCGTTGAATGGATTAATGAAATCCATCATATTGAGGCCCCACTGACCAAGCGTTGAACCAACCGGAGGACCTGCAGTCGCTCTACCGGCTGGAATTCGAAGTTTAAGATTGCCAATAACTTTCTTTTCTGCCATAAAAAACCTTTCTAGTGCGTAACTCGACAATTATAACAAAATTATGTCAATGAGTCAACAAAAATTCCTTCCCTCGGTAGCGCTCCGGGGCTGCAAAGCCCAAGTCTTGCTACCTCAGGAAAGAATTTTGTTGACTACTCAGCTAGTTTAATTGTTTTACTTGTAAAGCATCGAGCTCGACAGGTGTTTCACGGCCGAACATTGATACCATGACTTTGAGTTTGCCTTTTGCTGCGTCGATTTCGGAAATCGCGCCGTCAAAGCCCTTGAAAGGACCATCAGTGATCGAGACCACTTCGCCCACTTCATATTTAACTGAGAATTTCGGATCTTCGACGCCCATGCGCTTCTTGATCTTCTTAATTTCCTTTTCAGAAACAGGAGTTGGCTGCGTGCCAGTACCAATAAAGCCAGTCACACCCGGGGTGTTGCGGATGATATACCAAGTTTCATCCGAAAGCTTCATATCAACGAGTACATAGCCTTGCAAAATTTTGCGGTCGACAATTTTACGCTTACCGTTTTTGATTTCAATTTGCTTTTCTTTTGGCACGATTGCCTCGAAAATTTTATCAGCCATTTCAACAGTGCTAGTACGTTGGTTGATCGAGTCTGCAACCTTGTCTTCATAACCGGAGTAGGTAGAAATAGCGTACCAGGCTCTAGTATCATCATATCTGTTTACTGCCATTTATAGTCCTTTCTTATTTATTAAGTATTAAATTAAATAACCATGAGAAGAATAAATCAAGTAGAGTAATTAGTATCACGAAAATAGCGGTATATACCAAAACTGCTAGCACCATTTTCCAGGTTGTTTTGCGATTTGGCCAACGAACTTGCCTTAGTTCATGCCAAGATTCCTTCAAATAACGGCCAAAATATACAAAAGGCCTAAAGAGAATGAATGGTTTCTTTTTGGACCCTTTGTCCTCACCTACCTTCTTGATTTCTTTTTTCATTTTTTCGCGTTTGATTTTATCTTGTTTTTTGTCTTTAACGACAACTTTCTTTCGAGTAATCGTCGGCTCATCGGCAGACTCTTTTTTGGGAGAGTCATCTTTTGCCTTAATTCTTGTTATTTTCGCCATTTTACTCCTTTTACTAAGTATCAAAAAAGTCTGATACCAGACTTGTCAATAGTATAGCAAACTTAGGAGCAGAAATCAAGAGAAATTTTATTTCGGGAACAGGTATTGCAAATAATCGTTCATCATCCTAGTCCCGGAAATAATCGGCAGGAATGCAGTAAGTTGCTTACGAGTCATATATTCAAGATCAAAATCATTATCCCAGGTCGAAATCGCATCTTCAAGCTGTTGATAAAGCATGTCGAGCTCTTCGTCTTCTGTTCCACTATTGACGCAGAAATATGCGCTCATTGGGCCGTCCGCTACGCCGCCGTCATGAGTAGAGACTAGCAGGTTCAAATTGGCGACGTCTTTCATCCAGCTGGTTCCGCAAGCTTCACAGCCTACCACCGGCACATTGATGGAAACATTCGAGCCGCAAGATAGCCCGTATGCCAAATTCTCATCATAATCAGCAATATAGTGCACGTGCTCTTTGAGGTAATCGTCATGCTTACAGGTTTCAAGCAAGGATTTCAACTTAGAATACATAATATGGTCACCTGGATGCACGCGTCCGGCTATAATATAATGCGCATTTCTGGATTCCAAGATGTTGCGAAGTCGCACCGGATCCTTAAAAGGCATTTCGGGGCGTTTATAGTCTACGAATCTGCGCTTAAAATCAACAATAAAATCACTATCCTTAAACGAAAGAATTTGTCCGTTCTGGTCGGGACGATTCTTTAGCGCCTTGTTTAGAATTTCTCGGCCATTTAGCTTAAGCTGGCGAATAGTATCGGAATCAAGGAGCTCAAGTTTCTCGGCATAATCCGCAAGCGGTATGTTTAAATCATCCAACACTCCGATCTTCTTATATTCATCCATAATTTCAGGAAATACCCATTTATCCATATCGATACCATTGGTGATAGCTTTGAACTTAACCTTATTACCGGCAATGTCGCGGTAGTTTGCAACCCTAGTATGGAGTTTTGAGACACCACTTCTTAGCTCAGCTATCTCGATAGTAACCGTCGAAAGTTTAATCGATCCGTCAGTGAATTTGTCTGACAGCCACTTTTTTACTGCCGGTGATTTCAAATTCGGAAAGACGAATTTTTCAAATTGCGAGTATTTAAATTCTGCCTCAGCTGCCTGCACCAAAGTATGATTTGTATATAACGTGTGCTTGCGTGTATAAACGACAGCCTCGTAAAAATCCATACCATTTCGCGTGAGTTCATCAAGTCGAGCCAAAGCCGCAAAGAAAGTCGCAACTTCATTTAGCTGCATGATCGCAGGCTTCAGCCCGAGGAGTTTGAGAGCTGCGTAGCCACCAAAACCAAGCGACACTTCCTGATATAGACGGTGGTCTGAGCCACTAAGCCCAGAATATAGTTCCCCAAAGTTCGGCTCAGTGACGGAAATAATTCTAGTGCTACCAAGGCGCTTTTCGATCACGTCTAGCGAGCAAAGAGTACCTGAGCATTTAATATTAACTTTATCGATGAATTTATAGCCGAACTTTTTGTAATCAACTGGAACATGGTTTTCGATGATTTCACCATCTTGTAAGGACTGCTTCATCTCCGATGGATAAAATGGCGTAATCAGCGCAAAAGGCACACCCATTTTCTCGGCCACGCGCCTTGTGTCGGCGGCAAGCACGCCAAGTCCCCCACCGCCACGAATACCATTCTGCTGATCATATAATTCAATTGTCCAATAAGTGTATGGCCTCTCTGGCGAGATAGCTTTAGTTAAGTGATTTCGTTCAACCGCATCATAAAACAGATCGACGTCTTCGATATTCTCCAACGGATGATAAAAATAATCTTGCCCATCCATAACTCTTATGATTATAGCACAAACTTATTCTAGTACCAAAAAGACTTAGGCAATTTTTCGGCGATTCGCATATGAAAGTCCCAGTCAAGCCCTTCAAGCTTGGTGGGCTTCTTAGTCTTAAAGTAAGTTTTTCGGATATAGTCCGCCGTCATTAATTCGCCAGGGATCAGCTTATATTTTTTCCCGAAATTCAGCCCACGCTTGTAATTCTTTGGTGGCAACACGGCGATCGGTAAGAAATTGCAATTCATTTCTGGATCTTCAAAAAGACTAAGCGCAAGAACGGACATTGTAGGGATGATGTCTTCCTTCTTGCCGTAGACGGCCTTGGTCTTAAATACAGTCGCCTGTCTCGTGGCAGAAGGTGCGACAAACACTACGCCGCCCTTTTTGAGTCCATCATGAGAAATCTTGGTATAGCGATCGCGGAATTCTTTCTTCAGCCTATTTCCGGCTTCGTAGAGTATTGAACCTTTATCGAGATTCATTTTTTTCCACGTTGCAGGCGTAATGGTTGGGGTAATAATGATACCAAGGCGCTTAATTCTCTCAAAATTTGGCGCTAAAGCCTCGTACCAAGGTAGATTAACTGGAAAATACATAGGCTTGTCACCCATGACGTCAATCTTCATGGCTAGAATTCTAGCAATTTCACCAAGCGATGGATGATTGAAACCGATAACCAAACCACTCGGTTCATTAATTGGCACACCTTCATAAGATCCCGGAGTAAACCGATCAAGCACTTTGACTAATTTCTTGCGAGCTTCTTTGTCGTATTCGGCCTGCGTGCCTTTCTTGCGGGTTGTCCTAAATATATAATTAATGACAGCATTGCATACCATCCCGACCGGTACCATTTCCCTGCGCAAATCTTCCGCACCAAGAGATGTAAGCAAAGAATAGTTTTCGTGCTGTATCTTATCAATAATTTTCTCAGCGGAAAGCTGAGACAATTCTTTTTCAGAAAAAACGTTTTTCTTTTTACGCATATCGTAGTATATTATAGCATTTTTCAGCAAAATGTGATAAAATAATAAAGCTTGGGGATTCGCCAAGTGGTAAGGCAGCGGGTTCTGGTCCCGCCATTCGGGGGTTCGAATCCCTCATCCCCAGCCATGATTCAAGGAAGAAAAATGAAGTGCTTGCACTTCTATTTTTGTGACGTAGAATCATGGCGTTTTCGAACGTAGCGAGAAAATACTTGGCGAAGCCAAGTGGGGATGAGGGATAACATATCCCTCATCATCCCCCCCTTGCACCCAACCATCTTTTAATGTACAATAAAAACATAACCAGTGCAGCTCTAGAATTACACTGGAAGGACCGGGCTAGTCCGCTACTTGCGAACTAGCTTTTTCCTTCGGCTACCTCGCCGAAAAGAAAGTTTTACGGTAATCCGAAACCGCCACAGCGACCAGAGTAATTAACTAGATTTGACACACCTTATATAGAGCCCACTACGCCGGAAATCGTTGCCAGTATAGAGACTACTCTCATTCCAACCCAAGCGGTTACGCCCTCCTGTGCTGGATGAGGTAGCGGACCACCAGAAACCATTGTTAGGGTAGCCCAGTGAACCGCCGTCGTAAATACCGCCAGTAATGGGGTTGAATGCTGAAATCTGGGATTTTACAGCATCAATTTCGTTATTTGAAGGGATTCTCCAGCCTTTAGGGCAAACATCGTCAACCGCCTCCGAACTATTAGAAGAACCAGTAATCGTCATAGCTGAAGCCGCTGCATAATTATACCAAACTGTAGGTCCGCCATTACTATCAGTGCCAGCATGGATTCTAGCTGCGTCATAGCTATCTCCATCCGTTAAATCACCATAAGTAATAGTCGTGGAAGATTCCACATTGGATGTAGAAGGGTCCAGATCTGTCCCTGTAAACCGTAAGTTCTCCGTCATCCAGTACATCCCATCTATATTTGTCACCTGATAATTCTTCCCGTCTCTACTATCTTGCAAAACAGTGCTATCCCCATGATCAGGTATCATTTCATCAAGATCCGATATAGAAACTTCCTGCATTTGCGGTATATCCTTTATACATCTAGCATAAATAGCACCAGTTCGTCCATCTCCGGTGTTGTGAAGGAAAAGTCTATAGCCATCCCAAACAAGGTAATGACGATACACGTATCCGTGTGCAGTAGCAGACCACCAATAACCACTTCCGGCAGTCTTAAGTATGCCACTACCATACCAGCCACCAGCGACAGGATTAAAGGAAGACAAATAAGAAGCAACGTCGCTAATTTCGGTCTGTGTCGGTAATCTCCAACCTTTAGGGCAAATATCTTCTTCTGCATCCGTATTGTTAGAAGCACCCGTTATCGTCATAGCTGAAATTGCAGCAAAATTATACCAAACGGTAGGATTGCCTTCGTCAT
The DNA here is from genome assembly GCA_017515105.1 of Candidatus Saccharimonadota bacterium. Lineage (GTDB taxonomy): Bacteria > Patescibacteriota > Saccharimonadia > Saccharimonadales > Saccharimonadaceae > Nanosyncoccus. The sequence goes on along the minus strand of JAFWHO010000004.1, from coordinate 71,394 downwards.
CTACCCCAGCATGAATTCTTGCTTCATCATAACTATCCCCAGAAGTTAGATCCCCATAAGAAATAGTCTTCGCTGTTTTTACATTGGATGTGGTTGGGTCAAGAGAAGTACCTGTAAATCTCAGATTTTGCGTCATCCAGTAGTTGCCGTCGATATTCGTGACTTGGTAATTCTTCCCATCTCTACTATCTTGGAGAACGGTGCTATCACCGTGATTTGGCACTATTCCTGCAAGATCGGAAGCAGAAACGTCCTGCATTGTTGTTACGTCCTTAATGCACCTAATATAAAACCCGTAGTTGCGGTAGTCTTCGCTAGTGCCAAGGGTACTACTGCCACCCCAGCGCAGAGTGAAACGGCTTGTGGCGCTAGACGCAGTAGAAGACCACCAGTAACCATTGTAGCTAGGATAAAGCAACGAACCAGCGCTGTAGTAGCCACCAGCAACAGGGTTAAAGGCATCTGTATAGGATGCAACGCCTTTAATGTTATCAACCTCGCTGTGTGTAGGTAATCGCCAACCGACTGGGCATATATCGTATGTCGCGTCTATATCACTAGAATTTCCGGTCATAGTCATCGCTGAAGCGGCAGCATAGTTATACCAAACCGTTGGGTTACCATTACTATCTACACCCGTATGTACTCTGGCCTGATCATAACTATTTCCAGAAGTAAGATCCCCATACGTAATCGTAGTAGCTTCTCCTACATTGGAAGTAGCAGGATCAAGAGATGTGCCAGTGAATCTCAGGTTCTGCGTCATCCAGTAGTTGCCGTCGATATTCGTCACCTGATAGTTCTTACCATCTCTACTATCCTGAAGAACCGTATTATCCCCATGATTGGGCACTACGTCCGCTAGAACAGAAGCAGACATATCTTGCATTTTAGGAACATCCTTAATGCATCTAACATACAATCCTCGGCCTCGACCACTATAACTAGCGCCAGAACTACTACCATTCCAGTACGAACGATACCGGCTCGTAGTACTATATGTAGTAGCAGCCCACCAATAGCCACTGCTAGGGTTAGATAGCCCACCTTCGAAATAATCACCGCCAACTACGGGGTTAAAGGTTCCAATATAGGAAGCAATACTATCAATCTCGCTTTGTATAGGTAGTCTCCATCCTTTAGGACAAATATCGGAAGTTGTATCTGATTCATTAGAGCCGCCAGTTACCGTCATCGCAGAAGCGGCAGCATAGTTATACCAGACTGTAAGATCGCCATTATTATCTGTGCCAGAATGAATCCTTGCCTGATCGTAACTATTGCCAGAAGCAAGATCACCGTAAGTAATAGTGGTTGCCGATCCTACATTTGAAGTAGCAGGATCCAAATTAGTCCCCGAAAATCTCAGGTTTTGCGTCATCCAATAATTGCCGTCTATGTTAGTAATCTGGTAATTCTTTCCGTCTCTACTATCTTGCAGGACGGTTTTATCTCCACTATTAGGTATCAAGTTCCCGAGTTCAGTAGCAGAGACTTCTTGCATTTGTGGTTCGTCCTTTACACACCTAATATAAAAACCATAACCCCGAGAGTAATTGGATGCATTAAGGCTACTACCATACCATCCCAAACCGTATCGATTTGTCGTATCGGTAGCAATAGAAGACCACCAGTAGCCGTAATCAGCATTAGATAAAACGCCAGTACTATAATTGCCGCCGGCGACCGGGTTAAAGGCGTCAGCATTTGACGTAATACTCCTAGTTTCACTTTGCGTTGGTAACCTCCATCCACCAGGGCAGATATCATAAGCTGCATCATTCTCATTAGAAGAGCCAGTAATTGTCATAGCGGAAGCAGCTGCGTAGTTATACCAGACCGTTGGATCGCCATTGTTATCCGTACCAGTGTGAATCCTGGCTTCATTAAAACTATTTCCAGTGGTCAAATCCCCGTAAGTAATTGTGGTTGCTTCACTCACATTAGAAGTTGCAGGATCCAAAGAAGTCCCTGTAAAGCGAAGATTCTGAGTCATCCACACCATTCCATTTATCTTCTTTACCGTATAAACATTTCCATCCCGTTTGTCTACAAGTGTTTTTTGTTCTCCTTCCGAAAAATCAGATGTTTGTGCGTCTTGCAAGTAGCCATCATTTGCTTTGATACATCTGACATAGAATCCATAGGTTCTATTAGAAAAATTTAAGTTAAGATCATTCCCATTCCATCCTAAACGAGCGCGCCCCGAAGAATTACCACTTCTGGTAGCAGACCACCAATGACCAACACCTGAAGTGGTAATTGAACCATTATAGCCGTAACCACCAGCAACAGGATTAAAACCAGTCGCATGAGAAATAATACCATTGAACTCATTCTCGGCAGGTAATCGCCAGCCCTTAGGACAGACATCATAAACTGCATCTGTATCATTAGAAGACCCAGTAATTGTCATGGCCGAAGCCGCCGCAAAATTATACCAGACCGTTGGATCGCCATTGTTATCCGTACCAGTGTGAATCCTAGCCTCATCATAGCTATTACCGGAAGACAAATCACCATAAGTAATAGTGGTTGCCGATTCAACATTTGAAGTTGAAGGATCTAAAGAAGTTCCCGTAAATCTTAAGTTTTGCGTCATCCATATCGAACCATTGATTCTCTTCACCGTATAAGTATTTCCATCTCGTTTGTCCGCAAGAAGCTTTTGCTCACCCTCCACAAAGTCATCTAATTCAGCATCCTGCAAATAGCCATCATTTGTTTTGATACATCTTATATAAAAACCATATTCTCTTCTAGAGTGCCCATTTGCGCCTAGGCTAATATTGTTCCATCCAAGATAATAACGATCTGTAGTATTATATGCATCAACAGCCCACCAATCTCCTATACTACCAGTGTCACTAAGACTTCCAACGACGTTATAGTACCCACCGGCAACGGGCTTAAAGTCAGACGTATTGGAAGTTATGCTGCCAGCCTCAGAGCGTGTAGGCATTCTCCACCCTGCGGGGCAAACATCTTCAGTTGTGGCACCTTCATTAGAATCCCCAGTAATCGTCATTGCCGAGGCGGCGGCGTAGTTATACCAAACGGTGGATTTCCCATTACTATCTGTACCAGAATGTATCTTGGCCTCATTTAGGCTACCGCCGGAAGTAAGATCGCCATAAACAATAGTAGTGGCCTCTTTCACGTTAGAAGTAGAAGGATGTAGAGATGTCTCAGTGAACCTTAAGTTCTGAGTCATCCAATAAACGCCATTGATATTTGTAATTTCATAGTTTTTTCTGTCTCTCCTGTCTTGTAAAATGGTGTTATCCCCACTATTAGGAACTATGCTCTCAAGATTGGCGACAGATAATTCTTGCATTCGTGTTATATCTTTAACACATCTAATATAAAACCCAGTAACCCGATTATTATCATTGGTGCCAAGGCTGCCACCATTCCAATACAAGCGATAACGGCGTAAAGTACTAGACGCAGTAGATGACCACCAGTAACCGTTTCCGGGACCATATAGCGTACCGCCGCTATAATCACCACCAGTAACCGGCTTGAAAACGGAGGAATAGGACGTAATCTTACTAAGCTCGTCATAATTAGGTAGCCTCCATCCTTTAGGGCAAATATCACTAGTCGCATCTGTACCATTAGAAGACCCAGTAATTGTTGTCGCTGAAGCGGCAGCGAAATTATACCAGACCGTAGGATCGCCTTTGTTATCTATACCGGTATGGATTTTTGCTTCATCATAACTATTGCCACTACTAGATGCTAACTCTCCATAAGTAATAGTGGTAGCCGATTCTACGTTAGAAGAAGAAGGGTCTAATTCGGTTCCTGTAAACCGTAGATTCTGCGTCATCCAGTAATTGCCGTCGATATTCGTCACCTGATAATTCTTTCCATCCCGGCTATCTTGCAAAACAGTGTTATCCCCATGATTGGGCACTATTTCGGCGAGGTCAGAAGCAGAGACATCTTGCATTTTAGGAACGTCTTTAATGCATCTTATGTAATACCCTGCAGTTCGGTTGGCGTAAGTTTGGCCAAAAATAGTACCATACCAACCCAAGAGATAGCGCCCAGTAGTTACATATGTATTTGAGGACCACCAATAACCGTAACCAGAAGAGCCTTGGTAGATTGTGCCATTGCTATAGCCCCCACCGGCAACAGGAGAAAAAACGGTCGTGCCGGAAGCGATATCACTGATCTCGCTGTTATTAGGTAACCTCCAACCTTTAGGACAGACATCATAGATCGTTCCAGTATCATTAGAATCTCCAGTCACTGTCATCGCCGAGGCAGCGGCATAGTTATACCAAACCGTTGGGCTACCATTGCTATCTACACCCGTATGTACTCTGGCCTGATCATAACTATTTCCGGAAGTAAGATCTCCATACGTAATCGTAGTTGCTTCACCTACGTTAGAATCTGAAGGATCTAGATTGGTTCCAGTGAATCTTAGATTCTGCGTCATCCAATAATTCCCGTCGATATTCGTCACCTGATAGTTCTTCCCATCTCGTTTATCTTGTAGAACTACACTGTCACCATGATCGGGAACCATATTGCTAAGGTCATAGGCGGATGTTTCCTGCATTTGCGGGATGTCTTTAATGCACCTGATATAAAACCCACGAGCCCTACTGAAATAATCTGTTCCTAAACCACTGCTATACCAATAAAGGCTATGACGATATGGGGCGCCGGACGCAGTTGAAGACCACCAGTAGCCATTACCAGAGTAAACAAGCTGGCCATCGCCATAGCTCCCACCGTAAACAGGAGAAAAAGCTGACCTATATGAAGTAATCGAGCCAATTTCATCATTATTAGGCAGTCTCCAGCCAGCTGGACATATGTCTTCAGTTGCATCGGCTTCATTTGAGATTCCTGTAATAGATGTAGCCGAAGCCGCCGCAAAGTTATACCAAACCGTAGGATTCCCATCACCATCTGTGCCAGTGTGGATCCTAGCTTCATCATAGCTGTTACCAGATGTTAAATCGCCATAAGTCATAGTAGTAGCCGACTCCACATTAGAAGTAACAGGATCTAGATCAGTGCCAGTGAATCTTAGATTCTGCGTCATCCAATAATTCCCGTCGATATTCGTCACCTGATAGTTCTTCCCATCTCGTTTGTCTTGCAAAATCGCATTGTCGCCACGAGAAGGTACTATGTTTCTCAGATCATCAGCAGAGACATCCTGCATTTGTGGCTCAGCTTTGACGCATCTTACATAAAAGCCTGCATATCTAGCAACATTGTTTTCGGCAACAACCAAATCGCTACCATCGCCATATCCAAATAAATTATAACGGACGGCGCTATTGATCTTGCTGGCTGTAGCAGACCACCAAAAACCAATATACGCATTTTCTAAAGCGCCATTGACGTAGCGCCCTCCAACCACAGGTGAAAAAACAGACGAAGAGGACGTAATGCTGCTAATCTCTTCGACAGAAGGCATACGCCATCCCTTAGGGCAAATATCATAAGCGGCGTAGTCCATGTTCGAATAACCCGTAATCGTCGCAGCGGAAGCTGCCGCGTAATTGTACCAGACTGTTGGTTTGCCACTGCGGTCTGAACCACTATGAATTCTGGCCTCATCATAACTGTCTCCGGAAGTTAAATCCCCATAAGTTATCGTAGTAACTGAACCAACATTTGAAGTAGTAGGATCAAGCGAAGTCCCGGTAAACCGCAAGTTTTCGGTCATCCAGTACGTCCCGTCTATATTCGTCACTTGATAGCTTTTGCTATCTCTTACGTCTTGGAGAACGACATTATCGCCATGATCAGGCGCTAGATATCTAAGATCATAAGAAGAAACGTCCTGCATTTTTTTTGTCTCCTTAATACACCTTACATAAAAACCATTGGTCCTATTGTGATAGCCTGGATCAAGACTACCACTTTCAAAACGCAGGCCATTTCGACTCGAAGAACTAGCAGGAGTAGCAGCCCACCAGTAAGCACGCCCCGTACTCTTAAATTCGCCGCCGAAATAATAGCCGCCAGTTACAGGATTAAATGTAGAAACGTAATCGGTTATTCCTTCAATTTCGTTGTTAGTTGGAAGACGCCACCCTTTAGGACAAATATCATAGATTGCATCTGCTCCATTAGATGAGCCAGTAATCGTCATAGCCGAAGCCGCCGCATAATTATACCAGACCGTAGGATCATTATTACCATCTACGCCTTCATGGATTCTCGCTTCACTATAGCTATCACCATCTGTCAAATCCCCATAAGTAATCGTAGTATCAGATTCTACATTAGAAAACTCCGGATCTAGAGTTGTTCCCGTAAACCTTAAGTTACTTGTCATCCAGCAGTTGCCATCATTTAGCTCTACGACTGAATATTCTTTACCATCACGTGCATCTGTTAAATTGGTTGAAGTAGTAGGACAAGTAGATACTTTCTGCATACAAGTTTCTTCTGAATCACATTCCCCAAGCGATTCCGGCTTCCACATCGCATAAATACTTTTAACGTTATTATCAGTCTGGCTTAAAGCAACAGCGAGATCGGTTCCGCCGCCATTTGGGTTATAGACCGTACCAGAACAGTTATGATCTGAAGTCGCAACCGAGCACCAACCTTTAAACACATAATCAGCTCGAGCGGGTACTGTGCTGGAAATATTTACAGCCGAATTGTCCGAAGTCCCAGTCAGGGGGTTTGGCGTCGGCATGTTAGTTACCATATCGCTTCCAGCATTTGCGTCATAAGTAATAGCATAAACACTAGGATTTGCTACCACGGTTAGGACAAAAGTATTAGAATAAGTACCCGGCACTGCCGTCTGGTCTACCCTCGCACCCACCGCCAGGGTGTAAGTATTGGCCACATCGTTGGCGGAAGAAGTATGGTCCAAGATGCTTCCGTTAGCGTCAGGCGCAGGAAGAAAATCAGTATTGGCAGCTGAGTTTAATTTGCTAGGTAAATATCCCCATTTGTTATTGTAACCAGTGTTTGCTTCGGCCCCAAAATCCGTTTCCGAAACCGCCGATTCAATCGAGGCGAGGACTTCGTTGCCGTTCACGAGATTAGTTGCATTCGTTCCAGAAGAGCTCGCACTAATGCCAAACGTATAGCCAGTATAGTTGTTAGTAGTAATCGAGACGGTGCTACTGTTCGACTTACCAAAAACCCCAGCAGCACGATTCGGTGTAATATCTACAGACAAGGTATGGCTAGTCACAGAAAGAGAAATAGTGCTTTCGGCGGCTAAAGCGTCATGGGTTGTAGCCAAGAAATTCACACCAATAATCGCAGCAAAAAGCAAAGTCGTCGACGCGAATAGGTGTGCAAAAACACACCTTTTCTTCATATATCTACCTCCACATACTAGCCTCTTTAGCACCTAATCCTTCCGCTTAAATTACTCCACTTGGACCTATCGGTTCAGTACTCTTGTACTTTTATACAAAAATACCTCCACGATAGAATATTCCAAGTTTTATTATACATGATTATGCTAATATTTAAAGCAATTTTGCATAAGATTTTTGGCTAGATTTCCACAAATTATTCGTAGCGCAATGCGTCGATCGGGTTTTTCTTGGAGGCTTTGCGAGCTGGTAGTGTACCAGCGAGGAAGGCAATAAGCATAATAATTGCCACGATCCCAATCATGGTAAGCGGTTCAAAGATCGTAAGACTAAAGGTTGGGAAATCCTTTAAGAAAGTCTCATGTGCAAGATTGCTTACGACGGTGCCGATAATTATGGAAATAATTACACCAACAAACGATCCCCAAAAACCAAGCATGATAGCTTCAGCGGAAAAACTAAAGAATACTTTGCCGTTACTCATGCCGAGGGCTTTATCAAGACCAATTTCGCGGGTGCGCTCTTGGACGGACATAAATAAAGTATTAATGATGCCAATAGATGCAGCGATCAAGGCGATAGCACCAAAGATGTTAAATACGATCAAAATAGCATCAAAGAAAGTACGGAACATGCCGACCTCGTCATCCACCGACATGGCTTTAAGACCAATTTCTTCAAGAGCAGCCTTCACTTCATCGATTTTATCGGGTTCGACATCGGCCGTAGCTTGGTAGCTACGATTAGTCTCGGCTGGCATACCTTCGAAGTTTATTTCGTTGATACGACTCCAAAGTGCGTAACTAGCACGGCTACCACCCATAGAAAGGATACCTGGGGCCTGCGTGCCGGTTACTTTGACATCTAAAATCGTTTGACATTTACTGCGCTTAGTAGCAGTGTAGCATTTGAGATTGCTTGGCACGGCGATCTGGACGGTTTGGTCGACAATATCAGAGACATTGTCGTATCCTAATGCACGAGCTAAGTCTTCATTAACGGCAATTTCGTAAGGGCCATCGTCTTCGGTACTCGGTGTGCGACCATTAGACATATCAAATGAGATTCCTGGCACCACGAGGTTAAGCGCGAGACGATAGCGCTTATCGGTTCGATCACTAGTCACATAATCAGCGGTTGAATTTGCGAGTACGTGGAAGGATTTAATGCCATCGATCTCATCGATCTTTTCAATCTGCTCGTCTTTGATGTAGACTGAAGCATTTGAGTTATCCTTATCCTCGGTATATTCCTGAACACCGTTGCTTCCAAGTAGATCCATCGCGGTATCATACGCTTCGGTTGGCATCATCTCAAGGTAACCGTCACCACCCATATTGGAAATCTGCTTATCCATGAAATCATTAACGCCGGCATTAATGGCGGAGTTCAAAATAATCGTAAAACTACCGATAAATATAGCAAGAATAGTGAGAAAACTGCGAATCTTGTTGCGCCACAAATTGGCATTAGCGTCGCGCAGAATATCTAAAGTTTTCATTTTTTGCCTCCCTTCTTAACTTTTTCGTCTGAAACAACGAGGCCGTCAGCGATACGGATTTGACGCTTACATTTAGCAGCAAGCTCCTCATCATGAGTAACAATAATTAACGTAATTCCCTTTTTGCGATTCAATTCAAAAAGAATTTTTTCGATTTTTTCACCAGTAGCTGTATCGAGGTTGCCAGTTGGCTCATCGGCAAAAATAACCTTTGGGTTATTAACAATAGCGCGAGCAATGCAAACACGTTGCTTTTGACCACCAGACAAATCGCTGGCTTTGTTCTTTGCTTTATCGTCGAGCTCTACAACCTCCAGGGCTTCCATAGCACGGCGTTTGCGCTCACGGCGACTGATTCCAGCAATTTTGAGAGGCAAAATGACATTGTTTAAAACCGTGTCATTCGCGTTCATGAAAAAGCTCTGGAATACGAAGCCAAATTCTTTATTACGCAAACGATTAAGCTTGCGATTCTTGAGTTTACTAGTATTCCTGCCATTTAAATATATTTCACCTTCTGTTGGCTTATCGAGCAAAGCCAAAAGATGCATCAAAGTCGATTTACCGGAACCAGATTTACCGACGATCGCGACGGACTCACCGGCCTCGATTTTGAGATCAATGCCTTTTAATGCCTCAAAAATAGTATCATTTTTGCCATAAATCTTCTTGAGGCCGTTAGTAGATAATAGTGCGTTTGTCATAATTTCTAATTATATCCCTTTTTATAAAGTGCGGCAAGTTCGGGAAACAAAAAAAGCCCGCAAATTGCGGGCCTTTTATTAGGTGCCATATGTCAAGCAATAGTTGAGGCAAGAATTTTCATCTTTCTCTTGCCGTTCGTATTCTACCAAGGGCACAGCCACTCTAGAGTTTGCTCTAGAAGTAGCACGCAGTTCGTCGAGAGATTCACCGCGCTGGAAGCGCATCTTGGTTTGCGCGTCGAGCTCAACCATCATTTCGTCTGTGAGTTCTTCCTTGCCCGGATTAACGAGACCGAGCTCTTCACCCTGATAGATTACAATAGTGCGCGGTTTAATGAACTGCTCACCGTTATAATAACCGTGCAGGATGTCGATGGCTGTCTTACCGTCGACGCCGGCCGCCGTTGTAAACCGCGGGCAATCATGTGACTCTATCACATGTGCGAACCCTTCGGGGCACCGCTCAAAGGCAGCTTTTACTGCAGCGAGATAGTCGTCAAGATTGCGGCTAGTGACGGATTGATCATCAGTAATACTAAGAGTATTAACCGGCGTGTTGTCCATCACGGCATCTACGGGCGTGTTCTCGTAATAATACTTTACGAGATCACCACTAAGGTCAAGGCACTCCATCAAGAGGAACATGTTCGCTCGCTGGTCGTTGAAGACCGAATTGATCACCTTCGCCGCGAGCTTGCGGTGCTCCATATCAGCAGTCGCAAACGGATCAAAGACGTCCGAAGACGGATCTTTGTTTATGCACTGCATTGCGTCGAGCCGGAATCCCGCGACGCCTTTCTTAGCCCAGTAGTCGACAATGCTCCGGAACTTGATAACGAGTTCAAGATTCGGGCTCTTGTCCAAACCTTCCGGGAACCAGTTCAAATCGGCTTGATCATTACTGAACAGGTGTAGATAACGGCGACCCTTATAGGGCGCCCATGAAGACCCCCCGTCAAAGAGATTTTTCCACCCGGGCTTATCCACCTTACTCCAGCAGTAATACTCGGGCTGCATCTTAAACCATCGATGATTTGTCGATGTATGGTTTAAAACGAGATCCAGCAGTATACCGATACCGTGACAATTAGCCACAACGATCAGTTGTTCAAACTCCTTCAGAGTTCCAAAACGTAAGTCAATTTCAGTGAAGTCAGCCACATCGTAACCATGATCGGACCATGGAGACGTGAAAATCGGGCTGAGCCACAGATACTTGACGCCGAGCCTTGCAAAGCGCGGTACGAAGTCAACGACTTTTCGCAGCGCAGAGCGGTTATCTCCTTTATATTGCGGCTCGATCCATGAGATCGGCCACACCTGATAGATTCGATTCATGCAAAAATCACCTCCTTTTTAGACGCATGAATACATAAACTAATGTACTAGGTCATATAATTATAACATAAAATATAGAAAAAATCAAGGACAGTCAATATATTCATGTATCTCCGTCTTTGTTATCGGGCTCCAATTATATATTTTCAACTTCGACTCAGGTTTTTGTTATAATATAACAGTATGGATGGTAAAGTATTCAATCGTGTCGAGAAAAAATACCTCATCACGAATTCCGAAAAAAAGAAACTGATGAGTCTGATCAAAAAACATATGAAGCCGGATAAATACTATGAATCCCTAGTCTATAATATATATTTCGATAACGATTCTTTCGATTTTATTAATCAGTCAATCGACTGGACCGATTTCAAAGAAAAGGTTCGCGCCAGGAGCTATGGCGGATATGATCGGGTTTTCTTGGAAATCAAAACAAAGATCCGTAGCAAAGAAAACAATATCGGCTACAAGCGTCGTGTCATGATTACGCATAGTGACTTCAAAAAGTTAATCAAAAAGAAAGCGACCGTAGAAGAGTTGTCCAGGCAAGTCATCGAGACCGGCAACGATATCCAAATTGCTAAGGAAGTAGACTACCTAATCAACTATTTTGATCTATCGCCAAAAATTCTAGTTATTTACAATAGGACAAGCTACAAGGGCGAGAATGATCTTCGCGTTACATTTGATGAAAATTTAAAATACCGTGACCATAATCTAGAACTAAAAAGCAAAAAAAATGATAAAATATATTTTAAGGACGACCGTAATATTATTATGGAAATAAAAGCGGGCGGGGCCTTACCGCTCTGGTTAGTAAAGAAACTGTCAGAGATGAAAATTTATCCACAACGTTTTAGTAAAATAGGCAAGATCTATCAAAAGATAAGAAAGGAGCAGAATGTTTAATACGATATTTGATAATACCGTGGCCGGGATGAGTATCACCACTGGGCTCATCTGCGCGGGAGTGGCGCTAGTCCTCGGTATTGTCATCGCCTTGACCCATATGAAGACCTCCCAAACCACAAAGGGATTTTTAATTACACTCGCCACTCTGCCTTTGCTCGTAATGGCAGTCATGATCATGATCAACGGCAATCTTGGCACATCAATCGCAATCCTTGGTGCATTCTCGCTCATCCGTTTCCGTTCGATACAAGGCCGTGCTAAGGATCTTCTTAGCGTGTTCTTCGCTATGGCTATTGGTCTTGCCTGCGGAATGGGTCATGTGCTATTCGCCGTCGTGATTACGGCGATTGCTGTCGTGGCAATTCTCTTCTTCTCTTACACTAAGTTCTTAGAACCCAACAAAAAACAGCGTGTTCTTAAAATCGTCGTTCCAGAAGATTTGGACTACGAAGAAGTGTTTGATGATATTTTCAAAAAATACACCACCAAAGCAGAGCTGGTGCGTATGAAAACCATGAATATGGGAAGTCTATACAAATTAACCTATGATATTACGATCAAAAAAGGTATCAAAGAAAAAGAATTTCTTGACGAGATTCGCGTCAAGAATTGCAACCTCAAAGTGCTATTATCTCACCCTTGCCTAGAAGAGGAGATTTAAGCATGGTATCGGGTGAGGATTCAAAAAGTTATCAAATCGATTCGCAAGATTATACGAGAGCGCGTAGTCGTAAAAACCATTCTTTTGATGCCAGGTGGATTGTTATATTAGTGGCACTAGTTGGAGTTTTTGTTCTGGCGATTGTTTATAATAGTTCTCACTCTGGTATTGATGCGAGTAGAATCGAAACTGGGCTTGATATCGACAACGGTGACCTCGATATTAATTGGGGTAAATATGCCACAACGGACATCAGGTTGCAAGATTCGGTAAATATCACAGAGGCCGGTATCTATCATATCTCAGGTTCTCTAAGCGGTGGTCAAATAAAGATTTCCGCTAAAGAGAACGAGCCTGTCAAACTGATTTTGGATAACGTTAGTATTAGTAATTCCGATGGCCCAGCCATCATTTGTGAATCTGCCGATGACCTAGTGATTGATTTATTTGGAAAAAATGAATTAGAAGACGGCACTAAGTATAGCGTTAACTATGACGAAGATATAACGGGCACCATCTATAGTAAAGCTGACCTTACTTTTGAGGGTGACGGTACATTATATATAACAGCAAATTATCAAGACGGCATTGTAGCAAAAGATGATCTTAAATTCGCGAGTGGCACTTACGACATTGCGGCGGTCGATGACGCAATCCGCGGCCGTGATTCGGTTTACGTTCAAGATGGTAATTTTATTTTGTCAGCAGAATCCGACGCTATAAAAACTACCAACGAAGAAAATCCACGGAAAGGATTTGTATTGATAGAAAGCGGGAACTTCAATATAACCGCTACGAAAAAAGGCATTAAAGCTATTTCAAGCATTTCCATCAAGGACGGTAATTTTACTATTAAATCTACCGACGATGCCTTACACTCAGACAATTACATTGGTATAGCAAACGGCAAGATTGATATTAGCACCGGTGACGATGGGATGCACGCCGATCGAAAACTAATTATTGAAAACGGTGAAATATCAATTAATGAATCGTATGAAGGCTTGGAGGCACAAGATGTCAGTATTAGTGGCGGCACAATTAATATTACAGCTTCTGATGATGGAATCAACGCAGGCGGCGGCACGGATTCTGGAGATCAAGCCACTGAACGCAAAGATCCATTTGACGCAGATGAGAATTGTGAAGTGTTGATAACCAATGGCGACATACATATCAACGCGTCTGGTGATGGAATCGATAGTAATGGTTGGCTATATATTGCTGGCGGTAGCACCATTATCGACGGGCCTACAAACGACGGCAATGGTGCCTTGGATTCAGGTATGGGCATTGTGATGAGTGGTGGCGAAGTGCTGGCAATCGGATCGAGCGGCATGGCGGAAGCGATGAGTACCGCTTCGGCTGTCCCGAGCGTCAGTATATATCTACCCACTACGAAGCCGGCAAATTCAAAAATTGAGATTAAGAATTCCGAAGGTAAGCTAATTCTTTCCCACACTTCAGCTAAGGCGTTCAACCATATCGCGGCAGGTGCTCCAGGGCTCAATATCGGTGAAGAATACACAATTTATCTCGATGGCGATGAATATCAATCATTCTCAGTAACAGGCGTTACTACTACAGTTGGCAACGGTTCCATGAATCAATCAGCTCCGCAAAGGCCAGGAAGAAGATAACTATATTGCTAGGTTGTTTTTTAAAAAACTATTATAGTTATGCTATAATGAAAAAAAGGAGGTGCTCATGCAATTAATTGTCATATTGCTTTCGACAGTGTCGGTACTTACATTTTTGTCCGGCGCAATTGTCTATTTTGGCTCAGCCAAGGCTGAGCGTGCGAAATCAGCCTTTTATTTTCTAGCGGCTATTTTTGCAACGATATGGATGACCTCAATATCCCTATTCATGGTTGCAACTCCGGAGCAAGCAGAGATTATTAATTGGCGAGTCAACTGGACCTTTATTAGTGCAATTTTCCTTGATATAGCATTCCTCGGTTATGGGACATGGCAAATGAAATATGGTAAATGTGCTACGTCATTTTTCTTCATACTGGGGCTCCTCATTAGTATTGTAATTGCGCTCCATCCGGAATATCTCTATACTGCCATCACTCTTGCCAATACAGGCAACAGCGTGACAATGAATATTGGGCCTCTATATTTCTGCTATGTTGGATTCTTCGGTGCAATTGTCCCAGTCATAGTAGCTTCATTCTTCCATCAATACTTAAAAAAGCGCAACAAAAACAGGAAAAATGGTGAAATAATGACAATGATAAGCTTTGGCCTATCAAGCCTAATGGTACTGATTTTTAACCTAATTATGCCACTATTTGGTAATTGGAGTCTAATCTGGATCGGGCCGCTCTCGCTTGCTTTCACTATCCTCACTGTTTACCATACTATTCTAAGATACAGAATGATTAATCTATCATCGATTTGGCTCCGCATATTTTCCTATGTGGTTGTTATTTCAACCATCGCAATTATTTATATGATTGTTTTCTCGATCGTATTTGCCGCTTTGTTTAGAGGGTCGACTCCTTCGGTGGAAGTGATTGTATTGAACTTCATCATGATACTATTCTTTATCGCCTTGATACCAGTCCTAAATGGGCTCACGGCATATATCAAGAATTTAATCAGTGGACAAAATGCGAAACAATCCATAGCAAAAACTGACAACGACAAGGACAAAAATGGAAGAACAGCCGACGACGCATAAACATAGTAAACTTACTATCCTACTATCCATTAATGCCGCTGTGGTGTTAATAGCCGGCGTTATGGTGTCTAGCGCTATTAGGTCTGACGGCGAAACCAATTTTAGGGTAGTTGACGAGCGGTCCGATACGGTTAAAGAGACGCCGGAAGAAATTGCATTGTTCGAGTCTACGACCAGTTCAGAGAGTAATGCCTCGAATGATATTTACGCTGTAGGCAACGACGATTACGTATCGACTTCCAGTCACGAATTTGACAATACTCCCGTCAGCGCGGGTGAGTTATGGAATGAAAAAGCCATCACAATTTACGCCACTCCTGATATAGACATTTGTGTGGGCGGTGGCCTCAAGGATCTTGGTGAAATGTATTGGCAAACCTCCAACTCCAACGTGATATCCGGTTTTTACGGCTCGGCACGCACCTGGCTAGGTTATAATAATGAAACTTGTCGTTACCCAGTCATTAGCGGCCTTGGGGTTACTACGATCACGGCGGGTACATACGACGGCAAGCGCAAAGATTCGATAGTGGTTAACGTAATTGCGCCACCAGTACAGCAATGGGAACGTGAAGTGCTAACAATAGTAAACCGAATTCGTATCAAGAATAATCTTGACCAACTATCGTGGGGCACCACATGCGAGGATGCAGCGCTTATTAGAGCGAACGAGGCAATGGAGCTCTATGCCCATACAAGGCCAGATGGTTCAGATTGGTCTACGGTTTGCCCGGCACCAAGTAATAACGGTGCAAGCGGAGAAAACCTAGCCATTGGCAACGCTGCAGTTTCGCCAGCCACGACTGTTGCTTTGTGGATGAGTAGCGAAACCCACCGTGCGAATATTTTGAGTCCGGAATACACAAATCTAGCCGTAGGATTTGTCTTTGATCCAAATTCCACCTACAAGACGTATTGGTCACAATTCTTTAGTACGTATTAATCATTGAGTGAACTATAATAATAACCTTCAATCTGTTTCCCTAGATTGGTGATTTTGGAAAACGGTACTTTATTTGACATCACGACCACGATAAAATGTCTATTAGTTTCTGGGAACTCCACGATAGCTGCGTCATGATAAATATTCCAATAGCCGCCATCGGGATTATAGTCCCAGCCTACTTTATTGTATACATTTGCTTTCGAGAAACCACTAGGAAGTCCTTGGCGCCAATTATAAGTAGTAATTGGCTGCACCAAGAAAGAATCCTTCATCCTTGCAATTAATTCCTCGTTGGTGATTTCTTCGTGTTTGTAAAATATCTGCATCATCTTCAAGATGTCGCGAGGATTCGAAATAAGACTACTGATGTCTGAGTCGGTGATATGGTAGTCATCGGTAACAATCGTAGCTAAGTCGTAGCGCCCAATCATACTCCAAAGTGTCTCGGCGCAAGAGGAGTTCGATTCCCTGATCGCAAGATCTAAACATTCAATGATAGAGTATCCGGTGTTACCAGCAGGACTGTCAGATTGCCATTCCCCGCTTTGGACTTTACGGTAGCCGTCGTATACTACAAATAGTTTATAAAGCGATGCTGTATTATAGCTCTCATCTGGGTTAGATTCACCGGCTATTTCATCTCGATCCAAATCATATATAATCACACTTTTTGAACCACCGACATAATTAGCCCAATTGTCGATGACGGTCTGGAAACTAATCGCAGGCGGCAAAACCGGCTCTGGTTCCGGTTCAGGTTCGGGTTCAGCCTCATGAATAGAAGCATCTGGGTCAGGCGAGGTGTTATCATTTATGCCCTTGATGATGTAGCACGAGATGAGAGCTCCTGCGAAAACAAAAACAAATAAAAGACTAACGAGGAGTACAATGTTTGTCTTTACGGTCTTATGCTGATTAGGCGATTTAGAAACCATCGCGACGTCTCCTTGTCTAGTAGTTTAGTTTGTAAGCTTTTATCATAAACCGTAGGGATAACTTTGGTTTGCAAAAGCTTCCCGTTGTAGAAATAGTGAGCCAAAATCAAGCTTCGTGTTGTGCCGGGCCACCAAGCCTGATCAAAGAATAGATTACCGAGACCATAATATATAGCCCCATTGCCATATAGTTCGAACGTCTGTGGTTGGTGAGCAGAAGTGCCTACTACAAGATCTGCCCCGAGATCAATCAAATGCCTGAAGAAGCCAATTTCGTCACCAGGAACATTTTGCGGATAATCACAAATCGGATCTTCGTATTCCGAAGCATAAGCACTGCATTCATAGTATTGAACATCGACGATTACGAAGTCGCCTCGCTCTTTCGCCGCATTGATCTCAGCGATGGCGTTTTCTTCGTAGTATTGATTTGCCCCCGGCAAATCGCCATGCGTAGCCCCACCAGTGGATAAGTTATAAGCAAGAAAAGTGATATTGGAGTCTTTTTCATTTAATTGTAGCGGTACGGCAGCATCATTAGCATCGCTGCCACCGCCGACGGTTTTTATCCCGTTTTCCTTATACGTATCCAATGTTTCTAACGCCGCTGTTGCGCCACAGTCCAGATTATGGTTACCAGTAAGCTCGACGATGTCTAGACCAATTGCGAGCAGTGTATTAATAAAACGTTTGTCGGAGCAAATATTTTCGGAATTTGCATAATCTGTAAACGATGACTCGTTTGACGTATGAGTGAGGTCAAAGCCAGAAAGATAGTCAGAGATTCCCTCAGCGAAGTATTCAGCATCACCAACTTGGTATAGCTTCGCATTCATGCCGCGAGAAAGAGCAGTCACGCCAGTTTGTGCGAAAGTAAGAACCGAATCTTTTGAAGGAAACTCCTTACTAAACAAATCGCTAACAAGAGGTTTTATTTCTTCATCATATTTCTCAGAATCAAATTTTATAATTCTAAAAATCCCGCCTTTATCAAACTCGTCAAGATAATAATTGTCATCTACGCTCAGGAGTTTTACTTTCGAATCTAATTCATCAATTGATATATACTTGTATTCTCCTTCTTCATACTCGCTAATATCTTCCCTGACGTCATAAAAATCAGCGACCGGTACAAATATATCAACTAAAAACTCGCCCTCAGCGGGTTCAGGCTTGGTGTTGGACTCGCTGACGCTAATATACACGTCTTTGTCTAGGACCAATTCTTCAGTAAAGACGCCTTCTAATTTAGATTTTTCGTCGTCTTTTAGGTCTTCAGCATAATAAACTACGCCAGGTATTTTGAAAATACCAGTCTTGGTGAAGAATTGAATGCCAAAAAAAGCCGCAGCAGCTACGACTATAAAGCAAATTATTAAGATTATAGGCCTACCCTTTTTTCTCGATTTCATCTCCATAACTCCATTATACTACTTTTTTGGATTTTAAGAAGCGGCATCTTTACCACGTACGCTTTGAAATGAAAAGTGTTATAATATACTTATGTTTTTAAGACTTAAAAATGACCGGCTAGATAAAGATATTTTCTCACCAAACGAGAACATTAGGTTTCATTTTTCCATTAAAGCTCATCGATTGTACTATTCAGTCTACAAAGGTGGCAAAGAAGTGGTTAAGCCTTCAAGGCTGGGATTTGTTATCTGTAGCCACAAACCATCATTTAGCAGCTTCGCTCCAGTAAAAGAATTCAAAAAAAAGAACAAAGGCAGCATTGAACTTCAATGGGGTGAAGATAAACTCATAGATAATACTTATAATGAGACTGCTTTTTATCTAGTCGAAAACAAGGAGCCAAAAAGATCAATGACTTTTAGGATTAGAGTGTTTAATAATGCAGTCGCGTTTCGTTACGAAATACCGCCACAACCGAGTTTTTCTCAGCTGACATTAAAAGAAGAATTGACCGAATTCAATCTAGACACAGAATCTACTGTTTGGAAAATCCCCGCCTATCAGCCAGATCGCTATGAATATAATTATGAGCGAATATTGCTAGAGAACTTGAAGGGTTCTGCCCATACGCCATTCACAGCCCTCACGCCGAACGGCGTATATGTATCTATCCACGAGGCAGCACTTTATAATTACGGATCGATGACCTTAAAACTCGGTAAAGACGAAGTATTAAAAGCCGACATTACTCCGCTCTCCGATCACACTATTGCACATCTCAGGCTTCCCTTCCATACCCCTTGGCGTCTTATCATGTTGGCGGATTCCGCCATTGAGCTAACCAAAAACCGCACTATGTTTGCACTGAATGACCCACCTAAAGGGGATTTTAAATGGGTGGAGACTCTTAAATTTATTGGTATTTGGTGGGCAATGTACGTCGGCGAGTGGACCTGGGCACCAGGAGAACGCCATGGTGCCACGACTGAGCACGCAAAGGAATACATCGACGCGGCCGTCCGTCTCGGTATCTCGGGACTCTTAATTGAGGGCTGGAATGATGGCTGGGAAGGCGATTGGCTCGAAAATGGCATTTTCAACAAATTTACGGTTTCGGCACCCGATTTTGATTTGGAAGAAGTAGCGAGATACGCCAAACGGAAAAAGGTCGAAATCGTTGGACACCACGAAACGGTAGGATTTATAGATAACTATGAGCGACAACTAGAAGAAGCCTATAATTATTATGCTGCAAACGGCATTCATTATCTAAAGACTGGTTATTCCGGCTCGATGATGCTCATCAAGGGGCGTCGCGAATACCATCATTCACAGCTAGGCGTCAAACATTATCAAAAAACTGTAGAACTAGCAGCGAAAAAACATATTTGTCTAGATATCCACGAGCCAATCAAAGGTACCGGCATTGAAAGGACGTGGCCGAATCTTCTCTCCCGTGAGGGAGCTCGTGGCCAAGAATACGAAGGTGGCGCAATCTCGCCGTCGCATGCTTGCTACTTACCGTATACTAGGTTACTGTCGGGTGGAATGGATTATACCAGCGGGATTTTTGATTTAACAAACGAGGCTAAACATATTGCGACGACTCTGGCACGTCAACTAGCATACTTTGTCACGATCTATTCCGGCATGCAAATGGCCGCCGATCGCCCATTCATCTACGAAGATAAATTCAAAGAAGAATTTGAGTTCATTAAAGTAGTACCGACTAATTTCGAAAAAACAATTCCCATTGCCGGTGAGATCGGAGAGTATTACGTTGTGGCCCGCAAAGATCGCGACAGTAACGATTGGTTTATTGGCGGTATAACAAACGAGAATTCTAGGAGCGTAAAGCTTAATTTAGATTTTCTGGACGACGGGCGATATAAAGCCAAGCTCTATACGGACATCAACAAATCTCATTACAAAGAAAATCAATTTGCAATTAGTGAAGAAGTCAGAAATCTAAATAAGAACGACAATCTAGACATTTATATGGCACCTGGTGGTGGGTTTGCTATTTGGCTTAAGAAAATCTAATTATTCACGAATCGCTGTAATTATTAATCGATGTGTAGCATCTTTGTCGCCTAGGCTCTCTCCTGCGCAAGTCATCAAAACTAAAGTATCGCGATCTTCCCTCTTCAGTAGTTTGCTCATATTGATATCAGATTTCGGTGCGACATATTTAGAAACAATTTTATAGACATCATTATTATATACCAATCTGTTATTCAGGCTCGCTTGGTCTAGTTTAGAAAATACGGTCGTAGCATGGCCGATGATTAAAGTTTTATTCTCTGAGCGTTGAAAGCTTCCGGCGATGTAGTCCGGAGTTTTTAGCTCCCCGTCTACAAGAGAAAGCTGGACGACATCAGTTTTTAGGTTAATATCAGGAATTAGTAAGACACTGTCGGTATTTAAAGCTTCTGCGCTGGCGAGAGTGTTTGAAGTTTCAGCAAAAACAACATTCATGGCGATAAAGCCAAACAGAAACACGAAATACACAATGCCAAAAATGTATTTTGAACGAATTCGGTGTCTTAACTCCACACTCTCCTCCTTAATGCTTATTATAGCATAAGTTTTATAAACCAGGACTGTATTTTTTTAGTACTTTTTCGTGATATTTGTAGTTAGGATCATGCTTGTGGACCTCAGCCCAAAAGCTCTTAGAATGATCCATGTGGTTTAAATGCGCAAGCTCATGAAGGATGACGTAATCGGAGAGCTTCGGCGGAAGCTTCATAAGCCCTATGTTCAGAGAAATAGTCTTGTTGCTAGAACAGCTTCCCCACCTTGTATTTGCGTGAGACAGGCGACACTTGTCATAAGTATAACCGTATAATTTAGCAAAATACTCCAGGCGATAAGGCAAGTATTCTTTGGCCTTTTTCATCATGATTTTTTTCTGGTAATCGCGGGCTCTTTGTTCGTTTGGGTCTTTCAGGGGAAGCTTCTTCCGGATAACGTCTCTATTTGAGTTGAGAAAACGCTTTGCGAGGAAATCAGAAGTATATTTCGGTACTGACATCATTAGTCTGCCAGAAGTAGACACAGAAAATTTCACCCCACGAGAAAGAGCATTCTTGCGAACGATGACTTCACCAAATTCTTTATCTTTTATAACCACGGTTATTTCTTAGTCTCGGAGAGCTCGGCAAGTCCTTTAACGACGTGACGGCATTGCGTTTCAAAAGTATGTTTTCCGGAAAGAATGATTGGTTTCTCGGCCTCGGAAGGAGCTTCCATCTCGGCGGTTGCATGCTCAAAGATTTCTTTTGCTTTGGCGACATTGCGACAGCGTTTTTTGAGTCTAGCCCTGATAGTAGCAACGTCGGTCTGCACCCAAACAAGAGCAGGCTCGTAGCCGTAATTTCTAAGCAGATTTCTGATTTGCAGACGATCTTGTTCTGTATCAATACAGCCTTCGACGACAATCGAAGCCTTTGTTTTTAAAACTTGTTCTAGGACAATAATAGTAGCCTCTTTTGAGAAACCGAAATCTTCTTCTAATTTGTTTAGGTCGTAATATGCTAAGCCGAATTTTTTCGAGAATGCTTCTGAAAACGTAGACTTGCCGCAGCAAGGAGCACCGAACACCAACAAGGCTCTTGGTTTTGTCGTTGTATTATTACCTTCCATATATAAATTATTGTAACACACTATTAATAAAAAAAGCAAAAAACATCGAACAACAGAGAAGTTTAGTTGTTGACGCCATGATGAGCGGTGAACGAAGAAGCATCTAGTTTTGCAAAAATGTAGCCATGTTCTTTACCAAATAGAATAATGTTTTCTACGGCATCAACTGAATATCCTTTGATGTCATGCTGTAGAACAACGGAACTACTGCCAGGCTTCAGAGCATTAACTACTCGTTCATATACGCCCTCAGGTGTAGTTACGCCTGCCGCATCGCCTGAAGTCACATTCCAGTCAAAATAAGTAAAGCCACGATTCTCTACTTCACGCGCCAGATAGCTCATAATACGAGAACCGCCGTCGTAACGAGTACTGATGGTATTTGAACTACCTCCGGGGAAGCGAATTAGTTTGGAGGTATATCCAGTAAGATTTTTAACTCTATTCTGTACGGCGGTAAGATCTTCAAAATAAGCATCTGGACTCGAGTAAATACTACTATAGTTATGAGAACAGGTATGAAGCGCAACGCTATGCCCTTCGTCATACTCCCTCACAATCATATCGTCCGACCCAGCACACGTCACGAAGAAAGTCGCTTTGACGTTATGCTTTGCCAGAACATCGAGCAGCGCCGAAGTGTATGTTCCAGGGCCATCATCGAAAGTTAAATATATAACACCAGTTGGCTCAAGTACGTTAACCTTTCTGGTCACTGTAGTGGAGTTCCCATGTTCATCCGTCACGATATATTCAATCGAATATTCGCCTACGGTATTCGTATCGACTTCACCGTTTATATCAACTGTGACGTCAGTACGATCATCGTAAGCAGTTACGCCATCGTCTTCGAAAGTGGTGCCAAGAGCAACGGTCGTATTGTCGCCACCATTGAGTTTAACGGTGGGTGGCACATCGTCAATTGGTAGAGGCATTGTATGTGCACTAATATAGGCCTCGCTATTAATATATGTATTAAAACAAAACAAATAAATATCAGCAAGCAAAAGTATACCCACGACAATTAAAAATACAATACGTAAAGTAAATAGTAAATTATTTCGCCTTGCCATATCGATTTATACTTTACTGGCAGGGATGCTCGGAATCGAACCAAGATCTACGGTTTTGGAGACCGCTATACTAGCCGTTGTACTACATCCCTAAATGCCCCAGGGTTATTTTACCACAAAATAGCGACAAATCATACTATTTATGCTAAAATATAAAAGATGAAAATACTTATGCTCGGGTGGGAGCTTCCTCCCTATAACAGCGGTGGTCTAGGAGTGGCCTGTCTCAACATGGCCAAATCTCTAGCAGGCTGCGGAGCAAGTATAGATTTTGTGGTCCCATATTCTGCAAAGCACGAAGACGCCAAGTTTATGAATATCTTGTCTGCGACTAAAATCTCCCCTTTTCTTCGTTATGGGAATGGTGCATATGTTTCATCAGAAATCGAGAAACTCTTTATTGAAAATCAAGACACAGGCGATTATCAATCAATCCGGGATATCCAAAAAGATTATTGTGAATATGTCGAAGATTACCTAGAAAACCATCACCCTGATGTTGTCCACGCGCATGACTGGTTGACCTACGAAGCGGGTCTAATAGCAAAACAAAAATATCACATTCCATTCATCGCACATGTACACGCTACTGAATTTGACAGGGCGGGCATGAAAGAAGGCAATAAGCTTATCCATGAAATTGAATACGAAGGATTAATGAATGCAGACCGAATATTTGCGGTGTCCGAAACAACCAAACGGATTATACACGAAAAATACCATATACCATTATCCAAAATTGAGGTTGTTTATAATTCATTGGACTCCAAGTATGAAGAAGATGGTTACGAATTTGATGACTCAACTTATAAATATATCGAGAGCCTTAAACACTCCGGCTGGACTATTATTTCGACCGTGAGCAGATTTACAGTCCAAAAAGGTCTCACTCACCTTATGCGCGCAGCCGCTACGGCGATTTCCGAAAACCCTAAACTACTTTTTATCTTCGCGGGCGATGGCGAAGAACGAAACGAACTAATACAATTATCGGCCGAACTCGGTATCACGAAAAATGTCATCTTCACAGGATTTATCCGTGGCAAAAGACTTCGCGATATCTATTCCCTTTCAGATATATTCGTAATGAGCTCCGTCTCGGAACCATTCGGTTTGACGGCACTTGAGGCGGCGCATCATGGAGACTGCCTTATCCTCACCAAACAATCGGGTGTTTCAGAAATAATCTGGTCAGCTCTTAAATATGACTACTGGGATGAACATAAACTCGCCGAACAGATTTTGGCAATTTCAAAACGACCAGCATTGAAAAAGGCTTTACAGCATAGTATCCAGCAAGAATATCGTCAAATTTCATGGGACAAAATCGCAAAAAAATGCTTAGAAATCTACAACGACACGGTTAAAAAGAGGAAAAAATAAATGCGTGCGATTTGTCTATATCTTCACATCCACCAGCCCACCAGATATCGACAGTATTCGATTTTTGACGTTGGAAATAATTCCAACTACTACAACGATCGTATTGACGGTCGCCAATCCAACGAGAGGATTTTTAAAAAAGTTGCCGAGAAAAGCTACCGTCCGATGTTGAAACTCTTAGAGTCGAAGATTAACAATAATAAGCAGTTCAAAGTTTCTTTTTCGATTACGGGCACTTGGCTTGAGCAAGCCGAAAAATGGGAACCAGAATTAATTGAAGTCATTAAAAGGATGGTGGACACAGGGCAAGTTGAGGTAGTTGGCGAGACCTACTATCATTCCCTGGCCTTCTTTTACGATAGAGATGAATTTGACGCCCAGGTCAAAATGCACGAAAAAAAGATTAAGGAACTATTCGGTAAAAAACCAAAGACATTCCGTAATACTGAGTTAGCCTATAACGATGAACTGGCTAAATGGGCCGACGCAAAAGGCTACAAGGCAATATTAGCTGAAGGATGGGGTAAAGTACTGGGTTGGCGTAGTCCGAACCATGTTTACCGCCCAACAAACTGTAAACATATTAAACTCCTGCTCAAGAATTATCGTCTATCTGATGATATCGCTTTTAGATTTAGTAATCGCGCTTGGGAAGAATGGCCGCTTACGGTACCGAAATATATTGACTGGCTCAATATGGACTCCCTTCGTGGCAATCTAATTAATCTGTTTATGGACTTCGAGACGTTTGGCGAACACCAATGGAAAGATACTGGAATTTTCGAATTCATGAGTTCATTCATCGATAAATGGCTTTCGGAATACGAGAACATCTTTGTTACTGCATCAGAGGCCTGCGATTTATACGAGCCCAGAGACGAGATTTCGATGCCAGAGACGGTGACTTGGGCAGATACAGAGAGAGATTTGTCGGCGTGGTGTTCGAATTCAATGCAAACTTCCGCTATGGAAGCTTTATATGGCATGAAGAAAGATGTTCTAAAATCTGGCGACGAGAAACTTATTGCGGATTGGCGAAATCTCACAACTTCGGACCATCCATATTCGATGTGTACAAAATACTGGAATGATGGCGATGTTCATGCTTATTTTTCCGCCTACGCCTCGCCGTATGAGTCATACATCTTCTTCATGAATATCTTAAGAGATATCGAATACCGTTTAAATATGTTAAAAACGGCCAAAAAATAGCTAAATACCCCAGTTTCTAGTAAAATTACTTGTAAAATAAGATTATTCGTGCTATAATAACAAGAATTATGGCAAAAAAGAATAATACGAAGCGAAAATTAGTAGGCCTCGTCTCAGAAGAGTCAGGGGTACGCGCTTACTATACTAAGAAAAATACGATGAACACTCCAGACAAGTTGTCTCTTCGTAAATATGACCCAGTTCTTAGAAAGCATGTCTTATTTGTTGAAACCAAGAAGAATCTTGGCCGCAACGAAGTCAAAGAAAAGAAACGCTAAATTATCAAACTAGAAAAACGGAGCCGACTGGCTCCGTTCTTCTTTGTAGGCTTTCTGTATTTGTGGAAATAAGTAGAGCATGGTGCCCTATTTTATTTTTACCGACAGGAAAGTAAGTGGACATTACGTTCCACCTCTGTCATGAAAGCAGCGCCACATCTTGGACACTGATACCAAACAGAGTATATCCGCCTGTTGAGCAGTTTCCTGCGAACGATCCTCATACAGACACCCCCTTTCTACAAAGAAATAAAGAACAATGGGTTACTCGTATTATATACTATAAAGCATTCTAGATTGCAAGCAGTAGCTCAATGAAAGCAATGATGTTTTTGACGCCGAGAGAATTGTTGGGCGCCACAAATACATCGGGGTTATCCATAAACCCGAGCGTAGTGACAAGCGAATAGACTTTCTTCATCAATTCGATCAGCATCGCGCTATTTTTGTCATCAAAATCATATTCTTTATCATATACCTCACCAGTTTTTTTATCTGGGATCACGAAGAGTATATGGGCTTTTTTGACGGTGTATTTACGGTAGGTAGGAGAATTATTAAGGAGTAGTTTGTAGAATTCTAGTTGTAGCATATATTTATATAGTGAAGCGTGCGATTGCCACTTCTCTTTATGATATCCCGCAGTCTTATAATCGTAAATCTCGATTGTTTTATCAGTTTCATTTATAGTGATATGGTCAATTTTACCTGTTATCGGTACGCCAGAGACCACAATCTTCTCAGAGCTGAAGTTAACCTCGGCCTTGCCTTGATGTAAAATATCTTTGAAGGTATTAAGCGACACGGTGAGGTTAGCAACACCTTTTTCTTTCAGGCGGTTTTTTAGTTTTGAATCAAGCGCCATCTTATCAAGTTCATCGAGGTAATATTTGATAGCCTCTTCATCAGACAAATCATTGTTCGTGACTTGCTCATAAACCTGGTGTACCAAAGTCCCGAAAGCCAACGATTCATCCTGAGCATCGCTCGGGACGCGCAGCACTTCGCGCTTAAAGAATTCTTGTGGACCGGCATAAACAACATCGATAAAGGTGGTGAGCGATGTGGCTGACATTCGGTATTGCTTCACGCGCTCCTTATAAATAGATCGCATATCAGGGTTAGCGTTATGATAGACCGAGAGCCAGTTTTTAAGGGTATTTTCGGAAATTGAAACCGCGCTTCCATCGTAGAGACATTTCACTTCTTTCGATGGCAAAAATGGCGATATTACCTTTCCGTCTTCGACATATTCCTGGAAATACTCTAATCTATCTGGGTTCTTGCCATTAAAATCGTTTAGCGAATTCGTGATATATAGATGTGATTTCGCCCTCGTGAGAGAAACGTAAAGGATACGGATTTTTTCGCCATCAGTTGTTCCAGTGTGACGAATTTGCATTAAGTTTTTTGGTAGAGATAAGGTATTATTATTCCCCTTTCCTTTGCCCCAAGCAGCGTGATCGGCAGAAATGATAAATACGTGCTCAAATTCTAGGCCTTTGGCTTTATGAGCTGTCATGATGGATACGGCATCCTCGGAATCTTTATATGGCGAAGTGGTATTAACCGGCATCTCGGCAGCCTCATAGTCTTCTACCATCGAGACGAGGTCGGCAATCTTGAGACTCTTATCGCCAAAATGCTGCCTGAGCTTACCTCGAAGTGCAGCGAGGTTTTCGTATAGCGAGAATGCTTCATATTCGCCCTGTTTTTCGTAGTAGGCTAAGAATGGCGATTTGTAACCATTCAGCTCAGCGGCGCCAATCAAATAGTCCCACATGATTTCAAGCGGCTCAGTAAATGATTTAGCAACCAGATTGGCTAAGAAGTTAGCAACTTGATTAATCCTTTCGTCAGAGGAGGAGATCAAATATTCAAACACCGATTTCTTGTCATTGCGAGCTACACCGATAATTTTGATAACTTCGAGCATAGGGAGGCCGAAGAAAGGATAGCCGAGCACTTCAACCAGAAGTGCGTTATTTGAGCTCTGCTGAGACAATTCATTGATTAACTTAGCCAAAGTAATCAATTGATGGATTTTATTATCCTCAAGTAAATTATTTTGCATTTCATAAGAAATATTGATCTCGGGGTAAGACTTTAGATATGGGAGCAAAGGTACAAAATATTTTCGCATATAAGAGATAACCGCGATGTCCTTTTGCGGAACGCCAGATTTAATTAATTCAGAGATCTTCTTGGCGATAAATGAAAACTCAACGTCTGAAGACCTAAACTCCAACCGCTCAATTTGGGTAGATTTGGGAGCGGACTTATGAGCGACCAATTCTTTATCAGCAAACCTGTCAGGAGCTTGATTGATGACTTCGCGGGAGAAATCGAGGATTTCCTGAGTACTACGATAGTTTTCGACCAGCGGAATGACTTCCGCTCCGTAGTATTCCTGGAAGTCGGTCAAATTAGTAGCAGAAGCACCCTGGAATTCGTAAATCGCCTGGTCATCATCACCCACTGCCATAATATTTGGCTTTTCATAGTCAGTCAATTTCTTGATAATCATAAATTGAGACGGGTTTGTATCCTGGAACTCATCGAGCATGATATATTCGAAACGCTCTGATAAGGTCAAACGGAAACCTTCATCGGATGAAAGAATCCTGACAGCTTCCTGGATCATATCGTCATAATCAAATAGCCCATTCTCCTTCAAATGCTCGTCGTACTGTTCCATTACAGATGAAATACTGAGGAGTTTCTTGTTGGCCACGGTATCTTTGAGGCGATAATTCCCTTTTTCGTCCTTTTCAAAATATGCGTTACGCCAGGCCGTGAGAGGTGTCACTTTCTCGGAAGACTCAGCTTCACAAATCGCTGTTTTAAGGTCGCGGGCTATTCCGGCGATTGAACGCTCAATTCGCTCTGTGATGGTCGGAACATCAGTGTAATCCTTTAAGAGCTCATAAATCGGCCCGTAAGCATTGTCATAAGATTCGCGGAATCTACCTGCGACTACGTTCTTAAGTAGTGGCGAAATAGCACCAGACAATACTTTAGAGTCTTCCATATTGGTTTCAGCAATTTTCTTAAGATCGGCTGAAGACAATCCGGCAGACTTAGCGGAAGAAATCACACTTATAATATTCTTAACATTATCACCATGTAAAATATCTAAAGCGGGTAGATTATCGCGGATGGTTTTTACAATCTTAAATTGTGTTACTTCATCAATCGGGCTATCAAGCTGGCGGTCATATTTGTCGGAATAATTCTTATAGAGAGATAAAACGTCAGTCCCGAAAGCGTGATAAGTAGAAACTTGCACCTTGGCCCCTTCAGCGCCGACAATAGTTTTCAGTCTTTCGCGCATATTCGAAGCCCCAGACTCAGTAAAAGTGATACACAAAATATTCTCAGGATTAGTGTCGGTGTTTTTTAAAATATAGGCGACTTTTTCTGAAAGAAGCTGAGTCTTGCCAGTGCCGGGCCCAGCCAATACCAAAAGTGGCCCATCCAGATATTCCACTGCTCGTTTTTGATTACTATTTAGTCCCATTTGATACTTTTTTGATTATATCTTTTAGTATAGCAGCATCCTCTGGTATTTCAAGCTCACCTTCTTTAATGGATTGGATAGTAGAAAGCCCTTCCAGAGTGTCGCGCGACTTGTAATTCGGGTCGTCGCGAAGATTGACGCCGAATCGATAATTGCGGGAAGGCGTGTCACAAGTGAGCATGAGGTCGCCAACGCCGCAAGCGAGATCGACGGTCCTCGGATCGGAGCCATTTAAAGCTAAGATAGACTTAAGCTCACGGTAAACATCTGTAATGTATTTCCGCCACAAAGGAGCACCGTGGACTAGACCGAGCAGCCCTGCACCGATTGCGTAAACGTTTTTGAGTGACCCGCACATCAGAACGCCATTAAAATCATCGGTGTAATCAAAGGATAAATATTTAGTAGAAAACAGATCGATCACCCTATGATCTGTTGCCGTTAGCTTAGTTTTTCTTTCGAGGACAATATCCTTGGCGAAACCGGGCCCAGAGATTAGCATTTTGTCACTGAACCCGTCGAAAACGCTACATGAAAGAATTCCTTTTGTGGCAATAATGAGCGGGAGATTTTTCGGTAAAAGCGGCAAAGCATGCTCGATAGTATTAGAAGGAACAACAAGCAGGACATAGCTCGCCCCGGACAAGGTTTTTGAGATATCGCTTTCGCGAAGCTTCGGATCATAATACGAGACACTGTATCCTTTGACCGAAAGAATTTCACCAAGCGCAGACCCATAGGCCCCTGCGCCGATCACTGCAATTTTGTCTGCGTTCACTGGTCGGATTCCTCGGAGTCTATTTGAGTTTGGTAAGTTGAAGCAGAAGAAGTTTTGAACGTGGCTTTTTCGAGGTCTTCATCGCTAAGAGTTGTTGAAACGAAAGCTTCAAATACAAACACATCATCAGGATACATGCCTTCAGCATAAAGTGAAGAAGTGTCAAGAATTTGTCCGTCTTCACCAATGGCAGAAACAATAATACGAATCGATTGCCTCTCGTCCGTTTTATTCTTAATAGAAACTTTGACAATTTTATGGTCAAGGTCCATAGTCTCACTCTTTTGAACTCCAAGAAACTCAATTTCGGCGGTATTGTTAATGGTTTCTTTTGTAATAGATTCATTTTTTTCCGTAGTTATATCAGAGAAGACACTAGGGCTTCCACTATTCGCAAAACGAGCATCATTGGATGCGCCAGAGTCGCTTGAATTACCGGAATTGTCATGTGGGACTACTTTAATTAAGATAATTGCAACGACAACCGCAACGGATATAAATGCGATGATGGCAAATAAGATTTGGAACAGCTTCTTGTGAGATTTTTTTTGTCCCTTTGGAGCAATGCCGGTAGCATTGTTTCTTTCGGCAGCAATTGTGGTATCAGTAACGCTATTTTGTGCTTCGAGTTCTCTGGTGGCAATTTCTCCGGTTGGCTCAACGATTGGCCTGGGACGTGTAGGTGTAGGGACTCTAACCGGGCGACCATGCATTGGAGCTTTTCGCACAGGGCGCCTTCTGATGTCCATCCCGAGTGAACGTCGTCTATTCTGGGTTTCGGGCAAGTTTCGGAGTGGTCTTCTGGCCGCTCTTCTTTCGATTGTTGGGGCAGCTGCGGGTCTCGTAGTGATAGGTTGAGTTTTCGTCGCAGAATTTTCAAATGCAGCGCTTTCTACAGGTTTGTTGTCAGCCAGTTCGTTATCGGATTGGTTTTTAAGAGCGTCAAAAGGATCCGAAGCAGACTCTTTCTCCTGTTTCTTTCGCATTAAGGGGTTCGTCGTCAATGGCTTCTTTTGGTCCATAAGTATTATTTCTCCGCTATATTTACTAATATAATTTTATCACAAACTGCTTATGCAGTAAATCGGCAAGTTTTGCACAATTTTGAAATTTAAACATAAAAAGTCTTGAAATACCATATATAGTGTTATATTATATTCATAAGGCACTAAATGTAGGGTAGCACAAGCATTACCATTAAGTTATCCTAAAAAGGTCATAGAAATAACAAATTGAACTAGAAAACGCATTAAGGAGGTATATTTCATGTTCAAAAGAATAGTAAAGCGGGATGGGAAAATCGTAAAATTCGATCCAGAAAAGATTACCGATGCCATCGCCAAAGCCGGACTCGCTACTGAAGAATTCAAATATGATAGAGCCAAAACTCTAGCTGATAAAGTTTTAAAACGTGCGGAAGAAACCATTACGGTTCGCACTCCGAACGTCGAGCAAATTCAAGATATCGTCGAGGAAGTGTTGATGGAGTCTTCATTCAAGAAGACTGCAAGAGAATACATCAGATATCGTCAGGAACGTTCTCGCCGACGTGAGGCTAAGTCGGATCTAATGATGATCTATCGCACTATTTCGCACGCCGATGCAAGTGAAGACTCAGACATTAAACGTTCAAACGCTAACGTCGACGGCAACTCCGCCATGGGCAAAATGCTTCAATTCGGTGCTGAAGGCTCAAAGGTTTTCGCGAAGACATTACTGATTCGCCCCGACATCGCAGCCGCCCATGATAACGGTGATATTCATATTCACGACCTTGATTTTTACGCAACCGGCACTTTGACTTGCTGCCAGTCCGATCCATTTGTATTATTCGAAAATGGCGGTTTTAACACCGGTCATGGTCACCTCCGTACCCCGAACTCAATCGGTTCATACGGCGCCCTAGCTGCAATTGTCTTACAAGCAAACCAGAACGAGCAACACGGCGGCCAGTCTATCCCTAACTTTGACTATGCCATGGCTCCAGGTGTTAACAAGTCATTTAGAAAAGCTCTTAAAAGAAATCTCGCCAAATACAACAAATTCACTGGCAAGAAGTTAGATCTAGAAGTTAAAGATAGTTATGACTATGGTGAAGACGACAAATTGAAGAAAGCGAAATGGCCAAAAGAAGTCATCGCTGCCTCGAATGAAGACGTCGAGCGCGAAACTTTGCAAGCTATGGAAGGCTTCGTCCACAACCTGAACACTATGCACTCCCGTGCAGGTGCACAGGTGCCATTTACTTCAATTAACTTCGGTACCGACACGACTCCAGCCGGCCGCTTAGTTTCGAAGAATCTCCTAATCGCGACCGAAAACGGACTCGGTAAAGGCGAAACGCCAATCTTCCCGATTTCGATTTTCAAAGTCAAATCAGGTATAAACTACGAGCCAGATGACCCGAACTACGACCTCTTCAAGAAGTCAATGGAAGTTTCTGCCAAGCGCCTCTTCCCTAACTTCTGTTTCATCGATGCACCATTTAATTTGCAATACTACAAACCAGGCGACTATCGCACTGAGATCGCGACCATGGGTTGCCGCACCAGGGTATTTGGCTCAATCTTCCCGGAATCCGATGGCATCGTCACGAGCCGTGGCAACTTGTCATTCACCACAATCAACCTAGTCAGAATTGGTATTAAACACGGTATCTGTCTCAAAGAAAGAAAAGAAGGCGACTGGGATGGATTCTACCGTGAATTAGACGAAAAAATGGATCTAGTTAAAGACGAATTACTCGAGAGGTTTGAATTCCAGGCCAACCAACACGTTCGCAACTTCCCATTCCTGATGGGCCAAGGCAACTGGTTTGGTAGCGAGAAATTAGGTCCTAACGATACATTGCGTGAAGTCATTAAGCATGGGACTTTGTCAATTGGCTTTATCGGCCTCGCCGAGACGTTGGTCGCGATGACCGGTAAGCACCACGGTGAAGACGAGGATTCCCGCGAACTCGGTCTTGATATCATCACTTATATGCGAGAGAAATGCGACAAGTATAGCAAGAAATATAAACTAAATTTCTCCCTTCTTGCCACACCGGCCGAAGGTATCGCTGGCCGCTTCACCAAGATGGACCGCCGCGAATTTGGTAAGATCAAAGGCGTAACTGACCGCGAATTCTACACTAACTCGTTCCACGTACCTGTTTATTACCCAATTTCCGCCTTTGACAAGATCGAAATTGAGGCACCTTATCACGAACTCTGTAACGCAGGTCATATCACCTACATTGAGTTAGATGGTGACCCGTCCCAGAATATTGCAGCATTTGAAGCCGTGATTCGCAAAATGCACGACGCTGGTATTGGCTACGGCTCAGTTAACCATCCGGTAGACCGTGACCCGGTTTGTGGCTTCTCCGGTGTCATTACGGGCGACAGATGCCCACATTGTGGTAGGCTAGAAGGTGATTTGCCGTTTGAAAAGGTCAAAAGCTGCGCCAAAGGAGAATAATGACCGATTGGCACAAATTAGCACTAGAAAAAATCGCAAAGCAGGAAGAATTACCAGAAGACAAAATTAGGCTTTCTGGCCCAATTGAACGCGATAGTATAGTTAACGGCGATGGTCTAAGGGCAGTCCTTTGGACGCAAGGCTGCCCTAATCATTGCCCTGGCTGCCAAAACCCCGAAACATGGGATTACTGCGGCGGTATGGTCGTACCGATCGACGATGTTTTAAAGCAGTTATCCGAATTGAAAGGCCAAACTGGTTTGACATTCTGCGGTGGCGAGCCATTCGTTCAGCCAAAGCAATGCAAAATTATCGCAGACTACGTCCGAAATGAACTAGGTTGGGATGTATGGAGCTTCTCTGGCTTTACCTACGAAATTATCAAAGAATATGGCAAAGAACCCTGGGAATTCCTTAAATCCCTCGATGCAATTATTGACGGGCCTTTCATCCTGAAGCAAAGAGACCTCAGCCTTCGTTTTAGGGGTTCTAAGAATCAAAGGCTGATCAAGCTAGAATACGGTACCGGTAAAATCCTAAGTATAGAATAAAAAATCCCCCCTTGAAGGGGGTGATTTTTTAGAATTCGCGTTTTTTGCGCCTTGCTTTTTTAATCCTGGTGACAATAAAGGTGATAAGTGCCGCGACAGTAAGCACTACAATGATCATAAACCAAACCGGACAAATGATCACCTGCTTTTCGGTTGTTGAGATTTTGCCATCAAAGTGAATGGTTTGATTGACGGTTACGACACCGATAGATGGCAAACTGCCGATCTGACGGCTTGTGGTATAGATTGTATCCGGCATAACCATCTCACCGAATTGACTCTGCTGTTCGTCTTTTGGAAAAATTACGTCACCGGTAAAGAAATTTGTTACTTTAAGAATAATTGTTGCGGACTGATGGATGTTGCCCTTGTTTTGGAGTTTTGCTGAAACGGTAATTGGTGGAACAGCGGTAAATCCGGGTACATTATTCTCTAGAATTTCACCTTCTTTGACGATGTCGCCCGAAACCGTACCATAGATGAGGCTTGCCATTTCGAAGACATTTTTAACAGCGAAAGCATCATTGCTACTGTCGTCATTATTACTAGATACATTGAGAGAGGCATACTGGCCACCAGCAGCAGCGTCCAAAGGGGTAGTGATTGTAAATTTGACTTTTTTGGTGCCGTTAGGAGCAATAGTCCCGGTAGGCTCCTCTATCTTGATCCAATCCACCATCTCATTATTTTTATTCTTGGTTTGTAAATCAGCCGTATAATCTTCGCCAACTACACTGTACGGCGAAACGGAGACTTTGTAGTTAAAGTCTGCCTTGGCATCGGCCGGATTCACGATTGTAATATAGCCTTCATATGTCTCACCAGGGTTCAAATCAACCTGCTGATTCATGGGCATTAGAGTAAACGAGTTTTCCATAATACTTTTATCTTAGCAGTTAAAAAAGATTTAGGCAAGAGGTGATATAATTAATAAAATGGTCTATTTAGATTACGCTGCAACCAGCCCGCTTCTACACGAGGCAATTAAAGCGATGCGCGAAGCAGAGCAGAGATTTTTTGCGAACGCATCGGCATTACACACGCCAGGCCACCTTTCCCTAAATAAAATAGAAGAGACGCGTGAGCTCCTCGCACAGTTGATCAATGCCGAGCCTGACGAGATCATTTTTACGTCTGGCGCATCCGAATCCAATAATACGGTTATCCGTACTTTTGAAGGACACAAAATTATTACTTCACCCCTGGAGCATCATTCTATTATCGAGACGGCAAAAGCACTCGGCGGCAAGAAGACGCCTGCGCTATACTCATATATGCTAGCAAATAACGAAATTGGCGAGTTTTTGCCAATAAAAGACATCGTAAAAAAGGCGCGTAAAGAAGGCGGCTTCGTCCACTCTGATCTAACCCAAGTACTCGGTAAACTACCGATCGACGTCAAAGCTCTGGATCTAGATTACGCGACATTCAGCGCGCACAAAATCGGCGGCCCAATAGGAGTCGGCGCGCTTTATGTGAGAAATGGTGTACCGTTTAAACCCCTCATCATAGGCGGCAATCAAGAGAAGAAGCGTCGCGGCACGACGTATAATACGGTCGGAATTATTGGTTTTGGTGCTGCGCTGAAATACGTCGCCGAGCATAAAACATGGGAAATCTACGATACGAAAATCCGCACGCTTCGCGACGAGCTTGCAAGGCGCATTTTAAAAGAAATCCCGGGTAGTAGCCTAAATACTGACCTCAAGAATTCCCTGCCAAATATATTAAACGCCTCATTTGAGGCAGCCGAAGGCGAGTCGATCCAACTATATCTAGACGCCGAAGGCATTATCGTGTCCACCGGCTCCGCC
This sequence comes from Candidatus Saccharimonadota bacterium, assembly GCA_017515105.1. GTDB lineage: Bacteria > Patescibacteriota > Saccharimonadia > Saccharimonadales > Saccharimonadaceae > Nanosyncoccus. The sequence continues at coordinate 35,246 of JAFWHO010000004.1, read as the reverse complement.
TGCGCCTCTGGCGATATCAAGCCGAGCCATGTCTTAATGGCGAAAACCGGCGACGCCGAAGTCGCACACTCATCCATCCGTTTCTCATTCGGCCTGGGCAACACGAAAGAGGATATAGATAAGGTAATGGAAGTATTGCCAGGCGTCATAGACCGCCTACAAAAAATCAGTACTCTAGAAAGGAAAAAGAAATGAACGAAGGACAAGATTGGGTTTATTCGGATATCGTCAAAGACCACTTTTTGAACCCCCGTAATTTCCTCTTTGGCGACGAGTCAAAGTTTAAATACGATGCGGTAGGTCTAGTAGGTAATCCCATCTGTGGCGACCAAATGAAAATGTACATCAAGGTCAAAGACGACAAAATAATAGACCTCCGTTGGAAGACCTACGGCTGTGCTTCCGCTATCGCCTCAACCTCTGCTTTGTCAGAACTCGCAAAAGGCAAAACTCTAGATGAGGCCATGAAAATCACCGCCAAAGATATCGACAACTATCTCGGTAACCTACCGAAGCACAAATTCCACTGTTCCATCCTCGGTCACGAAGCCCTCGAGGATGCCATCAAGAATTACCGTTCAAAAATAGCTAGAACCAAAATTAGCAGCTTATAAGTGTTATAATAAAAAATATGAGAAAACTATTTACAATTGATTTGAAAGATTACAACCCGAACGGGAAAATATTTTGCCGTCCATCAGTCCGTGGAATAATTATTGACAACGATGGCAAAATTGCGATGATTTACAGCCAGAAATATCACTTCTATAAATTCCCTGGCGGCGGGATTGAAGGCGACGAAACCCATCTCGAGACACTAGCTCGCGAAATCAAAGAAGAAACCGGTATGACCCTTATCCCGGACACGGCGAAGGAATTTGGCCAAGTCGAAAGAAGACAGAGATTCGACGAAACCGACGACCAGACCATATTCATTCAACAAAACTACTACTATACTTGCCAAGTTGAAAAAGAAATAGGCGATCAAAACCTAGACGATAAAGAAAAAGAGGCGGATTTTGTCCTTAAATTTGTCCCAGTCGAAGAGGCGATACGCGTCAACGCGGCTTTCAAAGGCAATAATCTCATGAAAAAACAGATGGCTGAGCGTGAAAGACGAGTCCTAGAAATAATCAAGAAAACCCTGAGCTAATATTGACATAGATAAGCATATGTGGTATAATACAAAGCATAGTATAGGGCACGACCCCCGACTTCCACGCATCCAGCGTGGGTAGAGCCGGGGGCTTTTTGTGGGGAATTTCAAAAGCATCAGGAATATGACAAGAATGATATAATTAAAATACAATATGAACTCAGAAGAAAAGCGTAATAGCGTAAAAAAGGATTATGATCTGATAGCTGAGCAATTTGGTCAGGATTACGGAACGTTCATCGAGGATTTGGATGTTTATAAGGCCTTCGAGGAAAAGTTACCAAAAGGCGCTACCATCCTTGATTTAGGTGCCGGGGCTGGAAGAGCGTACGCATATTTCAATAAAAAAGGATATAACTATATCGGTCTGGATTTTTCGTCCAAAATGAGAGACGAGGCGTTCAAGATTCACAGTGAGTTCCCCTATATTCTCGACGATATGGTGAACATAAAAAACCATTTTGAGAGCAACTCCATTGATTCGGTAATCGCGATGTATTCCCTGTTTCATCTACCAGAAGAAAATTTTAGGAAAGTCCTTGTAGACGTCAACGATATCTTAAAAAAGGATGGCGTTTTTCTTTTCTCGTACCAGAGAGGAGTAGGAGAAGAATTTACAGATGAACCATATTTGGGAGACAAGGGTAAAAGCGCACTCTATATGAACTACCAGACAGACGATGAAATTGACTCAATTCTGAAGACGCTAGAGTTCATTGAAGTGTATAAAAAAGAAAGAATTGAAACCGTCAATGGTGCTATAAACGGTAATAGTGCAGTTAGCTTATACAAGATAATAAGGAAGGGATAATATGGAGAAATACATTATCATCCATGGGAGTTTTGGCTCAAGTGAAGGCAACTGGTTCCCTTGGCTAAAAAAAGAACTGCAAGATAGGAATAAAGTAGTCTTCACCCCACAAATGCCAGTCGGCGTAGGAAAACAAGATTTCGAATCATGGAGCAACGAGCTAGATAAGTTAGCAGTTGACGAAAAGACAATAATTATCGCTCATAGTATTGCGCCGGTCTTTGTTTGCAAGTATTTGGTTGAAAATAAGATAAAAGTTAAAGAGTTGATTTTTGTTTGCGGTTTCAATAACTATCTAGGGATTGACCCAGATTATGATGCGGTGAATCAGCCGATGTTCTTTAATAATCTCGAGGATGTAAAAAAATATTGCAAAAAAATAATTTGCTTTTATTCGGATAACGACCCATATGTGACATATAATGCCGAAAAGCAGTTTGCCGATATTATAGCGGATGAACAAATCATTATAAAAAATGGCGGCCATGTAAACTCCGAGAGTGGCTTTGATAAATTTGAAGAATTGCTGGAATATATCGACTAATGGGGTGCAGAAAAACCATATAGTAAAACGGTGAAATAAGACAATAAACGCAATATACTTATTCAAGAATGCGCTTGTGTATATAGAAAAACTCTTGCAAATATGCTATAATAATTCGAGACGAAGCCGGAGGGTAATCAACGAAAAACCCAGGCAGCAGGAGGGCAACAAGAGGTTAATATGTCAAAAAACCATGAAGAACTAAAAAAAGCGCCAGAGTTAGCGGATAGCCAACGAAGCGGATTAGAGGAGTTAGGCCATGCGGCTTTGAGCGCCAAAAAAATAAAGCCATCTACATCCACCTCCATCACTCAAGACAGAAAAAACTTCTTGCAAAGAATCATATCCGAAAGACAAGCTAAAAGGATAGACGAATTGGCCAATGGAGACCACAAGGGTTTTAATCGCAGCCTGCTCGGCGACAGAGAAAAAGTCATCAAGCTAGTTGAGAGCGGTAAGGTCGATAAAACCAATCCGAGTATCATCGATAACTATCTGAAAATCAAACTATCGGAATGGGATCTTGTCGACGATGTACAGGGAAAAAGACCAAAAACTATACCAGAAAAATTAGATGACATTGTGGGGATTGGTGTACCGCCAGAACTCCCTATAATGATGATCACGGAAAAAATCATATCTAGAATGAATGATTCGCTTGCCGAAGAAGGCGAATGTTACTATCATCAACAATTTCATGATGATGGGATATATGCAGGCGAAGGTATTGCCACCTTAGCGGAGATGTCTGAAATCCTAGACAAATATGATTCAACAGAGGCTAGAAAGCTTTTAATGGAAAGGGCCAACATTCAAGCATTCGGTGATAAGGCAGTGGAACATTTTCTAGTTATGAGCAGTATGAGCAGATATGGAGATTATAGAGACCCTGAATCCATAAAAAAACAGATAGAAAGAGCAAAGGAAGGAATTAATTTTCTTAGAAAGCTAGGCTATGAACCACTCAAAAATGGTGTAGAGCCGGTTTTCGCAGGGGCAGATCCTTTCTGCGAGAGCGATAAGGTGATAGGAGTGCAGAAGTTGGCAAAGGAGCTTGGCCTCATAACGGAAGATACCGTCGACGCGATGTACCGATATAAATTCAACAAATTAAACAAAGATAAAAATGCCGGAGATATGCCAATACTCGAAGGACTAAAATGTAGTGGAAAAGATGAATTTGCGTTATTTTGGGAGAAGCGCTCAGAAGAGACGGGTGAAGATGAGTTATCTAAAATAGCAAAAGAAGCTAGAGAACACCATTCCGGCTCCATAATCGTAGAAATGGCCAGAGAATTTAGTGAGTCAGAAGACCAAGAGTCAGATCCAATGCAAACCATTCTCAGAAACCCAGATATGCTTAGTGGCCCCGACAGAGGGTTTGTTATTGCATTAAATGCTGCCATGAAAAATGTCGCCTCACAATTTATAGAAAAAAACCCGTGGTATAATATGGATGACCCATTTTATAAAAACTTAAGAGAATCAGATCAGAGACGGTCTACGAAAGAAATAATCGAAAAACTACTTCGTCTTAACCAAAAAATTCCTGGCGGCTACGAAGTGCTGTTCGACGAGAATGGTGTTTCAGAAATGGCCAAAGAAGCAGCAATTTTTAGTTATGACTATAGGTCTACCGTTAAAGAATTCGACCCAAACTGGGCAAGTAAGTTTTCTAGCGGCATGAAAGAAGTAATAGATTCCCTCTGGGATAGAGAAGGGCTCATATCGGAACACCCGGATTTGATGGAAGAACTATCCCCAAGAAGAAGAAAGCTAGTAGAATTAATAGCAAAACATCCTGGTAGCCAGCTTAGCTCACTCGAAACCGATGACCTTAAGAAATACTTTGACAAAGATGGCAATATAAAGCCCGAATTGGCGAAAAGGCTGTTTAGTGGAAGTTCATATGTCGGAGGCAGAAAGGTTTTATGTTCTACTCCAGAAATTAGTGCAGCCCTGCCATTGGTTCAGCAAAAGTATTTGGACACTGTAAATAGGGTTGGGAGAACCGATAGAATCTTGAGTCTATCAGATAGTGAAATTGCAAAATATTTTGACGAAGAAGGCCCTAAGCCAGAGTTTTGGCAGGCAGAATTTGAAGCTGGGGAATTCAGGGAGATAAATCTATATTCGATAAAGGCAAAATACGATGATGGTAAAACAGAAATAGACTACTCATCACTTGGTTTATCATTGACCCAAGAATCAATCATGAAATTATTTAGTGAAGACCCGTGGTTCGCTCAGGATTTAAGGGATATCATCAAATCGAAAGAGACTGAAAAGTATTTTGATGAAAATGGGACAAAGCCTGAATTTTGGCAACTTATGTTTTCGCGAGGTAATCTTGAGGGAATTCTAAAGCACGTCAGCAAAAAAGCAACGGTAGAAAATGTATCGTCGGATAGTCCATTTGGTTATAGTAGAAAACGGGAAAAAAGGCCTCAAGAAGATTTAAATTTTTCGTCTTTAAGCTTGAGCGAGAACCAAGAAGAAGCCCTAAGAGTTTATAGTGAACTCGAAGACGGGAATGATAAGAGTGATTTTTGCGAATTTGTTTCAGAGGACTGCAACGAAATCCCAATAAGTAGAATACGAATCGCCCCGCAAGTATTAAAGCGTTTGGGGCTCTCAAATTCGAGCGAGATTGCAAAACACAGGTCTGCCTTCGCGAGACAATTATTGCGAATAGAACTAAATAATGACGAGAAAATGTTTGAAAGCTTAGAGCAGATAGAAGATGTATTCATACACAATAACCTACCATTTGTCGGCAAAGCATTTTTGTCCTTCCAGATACTACACCCTTCTGCAAGCTTGGACTCGGATTTCGACTTCAGCGAATCGAGTAAAATTAGCCCATCTCTGAAAGACGTGCCCAACAGCCCTGAGCAGGCGAAAAGCATGTCGGACAAAGCAAAAAACAGAGAGACGATAATATTCTCTGATTTGCTGAAGGCTTCATTTGGGTCAAATAATCGTTCTATCCGCGACTATTTAAACAGCCTGAAAGAAGGACAAGAATTAATCGACGAGTTGTCGTCAGGGGAACTTAGTTGGGACGAGCTAGCGCAAGCCGAGAATGATGATGCTCCAGATGAGATAAGGAAGAAGCATATTATTCTAGAAATCTTTGCCCAGCATATAAATACTATGTACAACAATACTGAGGCAGGCAAAAAGAATCCCCATAAGCTAAGTGGCGATTTAGAACAAGACCTGACAGAGTTAATTGAAGCCTTCTCCCCTACTGAGCGCCATAAACTGAGCGACAGGGTAGTACGAAACTTTGCTTACTTTGCAGGGGTAAAGGATCTCGATAGCGCAGTATTATTGCTCGGAACGACTGCAAAGAATGCTGATACCAAGAATAGAGAGGCAATAAAAAACGGCTTTAAGCTTGAAAAAGGAGACTTAGTGAAGGGCATAGGTAAAGTTCGTTATCTCACAGATATTCTACAGAATGGCTCCGTAGCTAAAGAATTCCTCGGAGATTCTGCAGGAAGTGACCTTACGCCGCTAGACACGGATCTAAGCATTGTTCTTAAAACCCCGGAAAACATGAGTGAAGGTCTTAAAGATACTGAAGCATATGGTTATGGCCCAGTTTGGCTAGTTTTAAAAGGAGACGAAAACCGCCAAGGAGAAAACAGACTTTCAATAACGCGTAGGTCACCAAAAGAAGACGAGCAAAAAGTCGAAGCTCCTAATGCGAATGAAAAACTTGAAGCTTTCTATACTGGCAAAGCGGGGGATAGTCACTATGGTATTAGAACCGGTTTTGCCTCGTCGGAGATAGATTATTTCATAGTTGGCTCAGAAGACATAAATGGTACACCAATCTCAAAAGTAATAGGCATGGAAATAGCGCTGAATGGATTTTATATACCCGTAGTAGATATGGATAGCGGCAAAATCATTTTCACCCCAGAAGATTACGACGAGATAAGAGAAAAAATGTCGGGTTTAAGCCACTATGAAACGGGAGATTATCACTTCGCAAAAGAATCTGAATTGAACCTGGGAAGCGTAGTAGTTGACGGAACGCAAATTGATAGTATCAGTCAGATAACATCGCAGTTATCGAAAAATGAAACCGAAGTGCGCAAAAAACATGTGGCCATCGATAGCGTCATCGATTTAGCTTTGCAAGACATCGGCGGGCTAACAAGGAAGGGGCATATAGATGGTGATTTGACTGAGGGCTTCGTAGAGCTGATAGACACCGGTTCAACTGGGCGCTTTGATAATGCACCTGGTTCCGGCGACTTCGACTATTTGATGAGGTTAGATAAAAGTATAAAAAGTGACCCTGAAAAGTTATCAGAAGTTAGTAAGACGCTACTTGCCAGATTCGGAAAAACAGAGCACGAGCCAGACGAGGTGTTGCCAAATGGGGACCTGAGATTAAAGAACGTGCATATTGATGGTTTGAATGAACCAGTTGATATCGACATATCCTTTGTCCAAAAAACCAACAAGGTGCAATATTCAACCGACATGGCACTCGTCGATAGACTCGAAACGATCAGAAAGCAATCGCCAGAAAAGTACAAACAAGTGATAGCGAACATAATCTTTGCAAAGAAATTCTTAAAAGCGGCTAGAGCATATAAACCAAATAGGGGGGATAAGCCGCAAGGCGGCCTTGGTGGTGCCGGTGTCGAGAACTGGATTCTGCAAAATGGCGGTTCTTTCCTGTCCGCCGCCAGAAGCTTTATGGCTGTCGCCGAAAAATTCCCTGATTTCGAAGATTTTTGCAAGGAATACACTGTTTGGGATTTTGGAGAAAATCATATGTTCAAAGGCAAAAAACAACACGATAATTTCGTCGCAGACAACATGAGCAAAGTGGGATACGATAAGATGAAGGGTGCTTTGGCGGAGTTCTTGGCGCAGCAGGAAGGCCGTATATGAATCAAAGAAAAGACCCATCGAGAAATTCAGTCGACGTAGCGGCGCAGTCAAATCGGCTGCTCGCACAGTAGGTCCGAGCCCTGCAAAAAAGCCTTACTAGAGGCGTTAAGTGTTACTGGTGGGGCTCAATTAACCAGGTTTTAACAGAGCACAAAAAGACGCATGGGGAATCCACAAAATAAGTCCGCTACCATGTTATTATAGTATTATAAATAATAAGGAGAACCATAAAATGGAAAATTTGCCAAGAACACCAGAACCGACACCAGCCCCAACACCAGAGTCAGAGTCAACAAGAAGTCTCTCCAAAATGCTATCATTCGAAGAGCACATGGCTTCTAAGGAACAGGCGAAAATTACACCCGAAGCAAAGGAAAGAATCCTTCAAGCCGCAGTCTATAGAGATGAAGCATCTCGAAGAAGGCTTGATTTTGCTGCCGAAAAAGGTTTGTCCATTGATGAACAAGATAGAATTTTAGATAAAGAAATTGCAATAGAAGATGCTGACAAGAAATTGATCGAAGATTTAGCTTCAGATGATGGCACTGTCGCATCCATGGAAGAAAAACTAAAAGACAGTATTGATGCTGTAAATGAAGCTACTAAAGGTCTCTAATAATAGTTTTAACGAATATAGAGTGGTCTGAGTACACCAATATAAGGGATTTAACAGAAAAATTATAGAGGTAAATTGCGTTTTTTGGCATATTTTTGTCGCAAAAATGGCACAAAAATAGCCCTCTATTTTTATGAGGGATTTAACAGACACTTACAGATTACGGAATAGTTAAAAACTATTTTATAAACCGTTTGGTGGGGCTTGCTTAACCAGGTTTTAACAGTTTATGGGGAGAGCACACAGGAAAAACTGAAAAACTCATGTTATAATTGTAATGTGAAAAGTACTGAATTAGCCGGCAATAATAATGGGCGAAACGACAGCCAATGGGATTCATTAGCCAACTTGGAAGAAGACAGGTATTTAAGGGTTGGAGTAACTAGGCTTGGAAATGTAGATGTACTTTATGATGAACAACTTAAAAAAGCGGCAGATAGTTTCTTAAATGAAGAAATAATGCCAATCAGTGGCCAATCCATAGATGAACTAGTAAAATACTCTACTCACGCATCCTACGATGAAGAAATAATTAGAAACGAATTATATAATTCGGCTTATGACATTAGAGATTTAACGACAGTAGAGGACCAGACCAAGTCAATATTATCGAGATATGAAAATGTCGAGACATTTAGTCAAGGTGCCTCATACGAATGGGTGGAAGTGAATGGTGGATGTGGAAAATGTGAGTCTCGTTTTTATATTGCACCAACGAAAGACAATATACATAAGGTTATACGAAAATTGGCTCAAACTTTTTCCGAAAACGGCACGAGGTCCTCTTTTAAATATAAATTAAGCACCGCACGCCATACTAAACATTGCGATAGGATTATCATATATAATGGGATAGGTAAAAAAGAGGAAGTAGAGGAGGGTATTCGTGGTATATATGAAACTGACCCTGAGCTATTTGAGAATACAGAGCACTCTCCAGTTTGGATAAGTGAATCTAGCATCCCTGGAGTTTATTTTGCGCCTGAAACACCAGAATATTCATATGGCAATCGTGCTATGGATGCGGTTTGTTATGCGAAAAATATAAGTGATTATCTTTGGAGTAATATGCATACCCCAAGCCAACAAGAGTATAAAGGCATAATGAAGATATTGATGCCATCGGTAATGCTTCAACTTGGACTTTTTGCATTAAAAGACGGAAGAGATATACACTTCTCAACGAGATTGGCTGATAAATCTTTAGGTAGTTTCAATATTAAAGTTAGGGGAATTGGTTATTCACAATCAACTAATGAGTTGACAATAAGTGGCGACCTACGCCATTCGAAAGATTCAAGTGAAAACCGTGAATACGAAATAAGATATTCTGGGTCAAGGGAAGGTAAAGAGGCCCTGCTGAAGGATTTTTATTGTTTTCATTTGAACGGTGATGAACAGATTCCTGGAATGACCAAAAAGGTTTTTTAACTCTAGGGATTTAACCGCCGAAATTATAGAGGTAAATTGTAGTTTTTGACGTATTTTTGTCGCAAAAATGACATAAAAATAGCCCTCTATTTTTGTAAGGGATTTAACAGACATTTATAGATTACGGAATAGTTGAAAATTACTTTATAACCTGAATGGTGGACCCAGCAGGGCTTGAACCTGCGACCTTACGAATGTGAATCGTACGCTCTAGCCAACTGAGCTATGGGTCCATAAATGTGCTATAATTATAACATGAATCTAGAAAAATTTAAACAAGAGTTATCAGATATAGAATCGTTCCTGGCGCAGCCAGACGCTTATAATTCACCAGATTTTGCCACAAAAAGCAAGCGCGCTAGTGTTTTGCGCGAAATTATCGAACACGGTGACAAAATAGAGCAATTAAAGCAAAATCTTACCGAAGCAGAAGCATTGACCGAAGACTCAGAGCTTGGTGAAATCGCAAAAGAAGATATCAAGACCATCAAAAAAGACCTAGAAGTAACCGAGGCAGAATTAGAAGAACTCTTGATTCCGCGCGACCCCGAAGACGACAAGCCAGCCATCATCGAAATCCGCGCTGGTGCCGGAGGCGACGAAGCTTCCCTGTTCGCTGGCGAATTATTCCGTATGTATCAAAAATACGCCGAAGCGCATGATTTGAAATCAGAATTAATCAGCAAAAACGAGAACGAAGCAGGTGGCATGAAGGAAGTAATTTTCAAAATTACCGGCGACAATGCCTATGGCCAGCTCAAATTCGAAGGTGGCGTTCATCGCGTTCAGCGAGTTCCTGTCACCGAATCTCAGGGCCGCATCCATACTTCAACCGTTACGGTCGCAGTTCTCCCTGAAGCAGCCGAACAAGACCTCGAAATCAACCCCGAGGATCTCCGCATTGATATCTATCGCTCAGGCGGTCACGGCGGCCAGGGCGTAAACACCACCGACTCTGCTGTTAGAATCACGCATTTACCTACTGGGATCGTAGTTGCGATGCAAGATGAGCGCTCTCAGCAGCAAAACCGCATCAAAGCCATGAATGTCCTAAGGACTAGGCTCCTAGAGCGTAAAAAAGAAGAAGAACTAAAGAACGCCAGCGAAGCGCGTAAGTCCCTCATCGGTACCGGTGACCGCTCCGAGAAAATCCGTACCTATAACTTCCCTCAAGACCGCGTCACGGACCACCGCATCCATTATTCTCGTTCCAACATCCCGGCGGTTATGGACGGCGATATCGACGACATCATCCACGAATTAGTAATGCAGGAGCGAAACCTCACCAAAGAAGCAGATGCCTAGTAACGAAAGAATACCAGAAGCATATAGAACAGGTTACCAAGATTTTTATGGTCGCGAGTTCAAAGTAACTCCTGACGTATTAATTCCCCGCCCCGAGACAGAGCAAATCATTGACCAGGTCTTAATTCTAGCCGGGAAACCTTACCTTCCCGGCGTCAAGCCAACAGAAAGAGAACTAAGCAAAAATCCGCTCATTCTAGACGTTGGCACCGGATCAGGCTGCATTGCTATCACGATCAAAAAAGAGCTAGAAAAAGCCTCTGTCTACGCATCAGATATCTCAAAAGAGGCCCTAAATATCGCCAACGAAAACGCCAAGAATCATCAAGCAGATATAACGTTCGTAGAGTCAGATCTTCTAAAAGATATAAAAATTACGCCAGAAGTACTAATAGCGAACCTCCCTTATGTTGACCCAGAGTGGGATTGGCTGGACCAAGTATCTCTCTCGCACGAACCAAACCTAGCATTATATGCTGACGATCATGGGTTAAAACTAATTAAAGAATTAATAATAGAGGCCAGCTCCAGGAAGATTAAATATCTTATCCTGGAGTCCGACCCCTGTCAGCACGAAGAAATCGAAGCTTTCGCTGGAAGCCACGACTACATATTATACGAGGAACGTGGCTTCATTCAAACATTTAAATACAACTAAGAACTATTTCTTATAAGCACCAAGCGTGACGTTGATGGCGATTTCCTGACCTTCACGAATGATAGTGAGCTGTACGGTATCACCAGGTTTATATTCGCCAATTAAGTCAGATACGGTCCCCGCAGCGCCAACTTTAACACCATTTACGGCAGTGATAATATCTTTGTCTTTAACACCAGCTTCAGCCGCCGGGGAGCCATTCATGACTGCAGAATGGAGTGATTGGCTATAAATATATTCACCAGTTGATACGGGTAAATTGTATGCCTTGGCTACGTCAGGAGTAATTTGGGTCGAGTAAACACCAAGATATGCCCTCTCGGCTTTACCGGTCTCGACAAGCTGGCCTAACATGCCCTTAACGGAAGAAATAGGAATAGCAAATCCAACGTTCTCAGCGGAAGAAGAAGTAGCGGTATTGATACCAATAACTTCACCAGCCGCATTAACGAGAGGCCCACCGGAGTTTCCGGAGTTAATCGCAGCGTCAGTTTGGATCATGTCAGTTAAAGTTTCAACATTGGTGCCACTACCGTCAGAAGCAGTCACTGAGCGTCCGGTACCAGAAATAATACCAGCGGTGACAGTGTTTTGGTATTCACCTAGAGCGTTGCCGATGGCTATCACCTGCTGGCCAACGCTAATAGTTTTTGAATCACCTAGCGTCGCTGGAGTAAGATCTGACACGCTATTGATTTTGAGATAGGCAATATCGTCGAGTGGATCAACTGCTACGACCTCAACGTCTTCGTACTGAGTGCCATCATCAAGTATTACAATGACTTTATTTGCACCGTTAATCACGTGTTTATTGGTTATAATATAGCCGTCAGCGGTAGCAATCACGCCAGTACCAGCAGCCGATGAGGCATAATCTTGCCCAAAGTAATTTTTGGTGGTCGTAGAAGTAATAATGGAGACAACGCTCTTCGATACTTTCTCTGCAATGTCAGCAATTGAGCCATCAGTAAAGTTAGCCGAATTGCCATCAGCGCCACTATTTAAAAATGTAATAGGCGTAGAGGCCTTCTGGAAGCCAATCCAACCAAGTGCTAAACCGCCAGCACCAAGCACCAAGGCGAGTGATGAAATAGCGATAGCGACTTTTGAGCTGCCCCCCGCAGGACGAGAATTATCAGAATCCTTATGAGATTTCTCAGTCTGAGGTAGTTCCTCATCGATTTTTTTTGCTTCAACAATTTTGCCCTTTTCTTGTTCTTCCATTTTCCTCCTTATATATTAAATATTGGGTTGCTGAAAAATATCACTATAATACCAATTAATAATATACCAAACAGAACTGGACCTGAAATATGCTTAAAACGAAAATCATCTTGGTACTTAATCATGGCTTGCCGCGCATAGTTGTAAACGAATGCGAAAATAGTCATTATAATCGCAACTTGTGGAATACGAATACCAGTGTTACCAAAAGTATAAAGAATACTCCAAGTGCTGCAGATCCAAGCAGTTTCAGCAAAAACCAAGCCACAAACAAGGGTGGTTAATCTGAAATCCTTGTCGCTACTCTGGATTAAGACGTGTCGGCTAGCGGCGTAGCCTACCAAGAACTCTAATAATACGAATACGATAGAATTAAGATTTGCAGTCATAATCGAAACGGCCGAAGTACCAAGGAACACTGCAATGAGAGATTGCGCAAGAGTAGCGTTCTCGGAAGAAAGCGGCTTGATGAAGATAAGCCAGACACAATAGAACCCAGCCAGAATAAAATCTACAGGAAGAAACGACATTCCGGCATAATAAGTCAGAAGGACGATGCTAAAACCAACAATCAAGTCAACGAGATTTGACTTAATGTTAAGCCACAAATAGCGAAATCTCACAGCAAAAATACGCCATTTTGAAACTAAAACGAGAAGAAGTCCAAGCACAGGGCTACCAGAAAGAACAGTAATGATTACAGACCCAATGCCGAGCAAAATATTTAAGAAAAGATGAACGAGCGAACTCGCAATGTTTCTAGATTTTCTCGCCAAAATATAATCAGCCATATATAGTATTATACCAAATTTTTGTGAGAAAAGATAAATAAACTATAGGCGCTTTAAGACGGGGTAAATGTGCTATAATAAGTGACATGGAACCTACTTTTTTTCAGAAGCATCCATTACTTAAAGATTTCCTTAGTCTAGGGGGATTTATAGTTTTGATCGTACTGCTTACGGTCTTCTTGAATACTTTTATCTACAGGTCATATAATGTAGTTGGTGGCAGTATGGAAAACACCCTTCATCAGGATGATCGCGTGATCGTAAACCGTGCCGCAGTCTCGTGGGCACACTTCTTAGGCCAAGATTATGTACCAGATCGTGGCCAAGTCATCGTGTTTTTAAATGAAGACGAAGAGGCTGTAAAGAAATACAAAGAAGAGGGTGTCGAAAATCCAATGACTTGCTCAATTCCTTCAAACGTTAGTGACCAATATATTATCAAGAGGGTCATTGCTTTCCCAGGCGAAAGAGTCACCGTAAAAGACGGTATTATGACAATCTATAACGACGAGCACCCAGATGGGTTTGTCTATGACACAGAATGGCGTAAATCTGAAACTGATGGACCAAAGGAGTACACTTCTGGCGAAATTGATATAACCGTACCTTCGGGCGAACTATTTGTTTCAGGCGATAACCGTGAAGGCTCAAATTCCTGGGATTCCCGTAACGGCCTCGGTACAATTCCTTACTGCCGAATTATCGGCCCAGTTATCTTTAGGCTCTTCCCATTTGATAAGCTAAGATTTTTCTAATATAATTTTATACTTCACCAATTAGTTTAACAGATTCGGCTTCAGGAAGCTCTTCGACGTTCTTTAGCTTCCTCTCGATCTGACGGGAGGTTGTTTTAGCGGATTCAATCTTATTCGCGGACTCTTGAAGCTTCTTTTGTACGCCTTCAAGGAGGTCAGAGAACTTACCAAACTGGGTCTTGACGGCGCCCAGCGTCTGCCATACTTCAGCAGAACGTTTTTCAATCGCCACAGTCTTAAAGCCCATTAAAAGACCATTTAGAGCAACTGGCAAAGTGGAAGGGCTAGTAATAGAAACGCGGTACTTCTGGCGAACCTCATCGGAAAGACCTGGGATCCTTAATATTTCAGCATAAAGTGACTCGGTGGGTACAAACATCATACCAAAATCTGTAGTCTGAGGCGGATCAAGATATTTAGTTGAAATTTTCTTGGCTTGCTCCTTCACATCAGTAGCAAGGGCTTTGGAGAATTTCTCAATTTCAGTCTTGTCGCCATTATCATAGGCAGCAAGGAGCCTCGAATAATTTTCGATTGGGAATTTCGAGTCAATCGGGAGATATATTATATTCTCAGCATCCTTACCGGGCATTTTAATAGCAAACTCGACTCTATCAGCGCTTCCCTTTTTTGTTATCGCATTTTCTTCATACTGTGATTTATTCAAAATATCCTCTATAATGGCACCGAGTTGTATTTCACCATAAATACCGCGAGTCTTAACACCCTCCATCACTTTTTTTAGGTCGCCCACACCAGTCGCAAGATTTTTCATTTCGCCAAGACCTTGATAGACCTGCGTAAGCTGCGCAGAGATCGATTTAAAGCTCTCATTAAAGCGTTTTTCTACGGAAGCTTTTAGTTTTTCGTCGACAGTCTCGCGCATTTCCTCAAGTTTTTTCTCATTACCAGTACGCAGTTGTTCGATACTCTTAGCGTTACTATTTTGCATTCGCTCAAGGTTTTCGGAAATCTCTTTGCGATTTTCCCGGAAATTACGGTCAATCGCAGGGTTTATTTTTGATACCTCACCCTCGACACGAATCAAACGCTCTTCCATAGCCTTATAATCTAGACTAGGTTTATTAGACGAACTTTTTTTAAGGAAAAGAACGATTACTACAATTAGCAATATTATAATAACTACCCCCATCACAATAAAAACTATATCCATAACCTTATTATATCACAAAGGTGAGAGGTTAATCTTCAATCACCATATGATTCCTGAAGTCAGAAATCAGGCTAGCATCAGCATTTGGATTTGCCATGTACCAGTTGTAAATATCAGAAGTATTTTGGAGATATCCCATCATGTAAACGAATTTAAGCGCATTGCCGGAGTCTTTCATCTTGTAGTATCGAGTCCTATCATATAGGCCAGACAAATGAGTTAAGGAATATTCTTCATAGCGATCTTCATTCTGTACACCAAGTAAACCCTCTAGGAGATAGGCAATTGTGCCAGTTCTGTCAGCACCTACGCGACAATGGAAATAAATATTCTTGCCAGCAGTGACGTCGGTCATGATATCCGTAACTGCATTCCATGCTTTCATATAATTACTGTTTGCGGAAAGGTCCACATCGATATTATAATGAACAACAGTGTCTTGCTGATAGTCGGGTAGCCTCGTATCGCCACTCAACTCATTGCCATCACTAAGATCATATTCTTTTGTAATCCCGAGGTTTGTGAGCTCAGCAGCGTTTCCAGGAGCAGACCATAACCTTTCGCCACGGAACAATTTACCATAAGCGACTGTACCGGTAACAGTATTACCATTCTTCTCAAATGAAACAGGTAGCCCGCCAAGATCGCGAGTATTCCTAATTTGGCCAGTATCAACCCAGCGTCTATTGTTAGGCGAAGTAGCAGTTACATATCCATACACCGAGTTGTCGCCATCCTTTTCCCAATAATAAGTTTGACCAGGAATCATATTGTAGATAACACCTTTGTTGGATTTAGTATAGAATACTTGTTGTCCTGTCGATGAATTATCTAAGTCATACAGATAAACATTTAGTGGTGCACGAATCTTAGTATCATAAGCATCTGGCTTAGAGCAGTCAACTGTACCGTTAGCCCAGGCAGTAGGATTAACGGGAGTAGTTTTTGCGTCACCGTAACTTGGAACCATGCAGTCATTTGATTCAAAGCTATCTTTTAATGTGGTCCAGTAATTAGGCTCAGAAAGCACCGATGTGTCGCCCCAGGTAGAACTATTGATAGGGCTTGCTTTATTGAAGGTTGTTAGGTTCACGGGGCTCCCGACCCAATTATCAATTATGTCTTGATAATCACGCGTTGCGTCATTTGAAACATCGAACGTAACTGGAACGTCAGATGATTGGTAATGCCAATGAGCGACATAGGTCGAATCGTGATCCGGAACAGTATTCGATGTCACAACAACGGCAGGCGAAACGGATTCATCATACCATGCCTCAAAGGTAAAGCTACTGCTTGCAGGAGTTGGTGTTGGTAAGGTCCCGATCGGATCACCAATAGGAATAGATACGCTGGATGGATTCACTGACCCACCGTTCGCATCAAAGTCTATCGTGTAATCAGTTTTATTCCCAATCCTGATATACATATCAGTCAAAGTCCCGACAAGTGGGCGCTGGATACCACCAGAAGAAGTTGTGGATGCGCCAAACCATACTTTAGTGTCGAAGATAAACCTTGTTATATTGGTAATATCCTGGAATTCGACAGGAGTACCATTATTAATAGAATAGTAGATCTTAGTTCGAACAGAGCCACCAACAGTCTCCTTACGACGAGAAACCTTAACAGATTTAACATTGCTATAATTAAATGTCTGCGTAGCACCATTATTCCCAGAGCCTTTCCATTTCTGGGTCAGTTCAAGCCAATTTGCGTTGTCGGCGCTACGACGGAAAACGAAACCAGGAAAATTATTTGAACTGTTTTCTTGTTTTGAATTAACAATTGTCGCCTGTTTTGCATTGATTTCGGGATCATAATCCACGATAGTAAAACCAACCTCGAATTCATTATCAATATTGTCTTCGCTAAACAGTTGTTTTCCCGTATCGATGTAAGTCTTAGTTTTGTTATCTGCGTCACAGTATGTACCTGAAACATTGCCAGATCCAAATGTACAAGCATCTGCTTCAGACCATACTACCGGGAATGATGTGGTATCTTCGACCCATTTTGCATAATAAGTTACGTCGGCGTTTATAATCGTTTCAGGATACACCTCTTTAAACAACGTAGGATCCTCATACCACCCAAAGAACTTATAGTTGGTTCTCGTGATTGTCGGAAGCGTACCAACAGGATCGCCCGCATTAACACGAATCGGCTCAACGGATTCGCCACTGTTTGTTTCAAATGTCACTAGATAACTAGTCACAGGAGCAGGTGTGACCTCGACCGCAAGAGTCTTGGTAAGATGAGACTCAGAGCCAGTCATTACAATATTGGTAGCGCCAGCCCCAATACCCGTAATTACACCAGAAGTAGCATCAACAGTCGCAACGCTAGGATCGTTTGAGATAAACGTATACGGCTCAAGTTCATCAGAATTTGTCACACCGATAGAAATTTGTCCACCGACCGAAAGAGTCAAGTCATAATTGGATATTATAGCTTGAGTCACATCGAGCTTCCAATGAGCATAATAAGTCTTGCTATGGCTTGGAATGGTATCACTCGTGATAAGCTTACCACCAGTTGCCTCGGTATACCAACCTTCAAACACATGGTTGGCGTATAGTGGATCAGCGGGGTAGTCAGCACCTATCGAGCGGCCAGCAGGTATAGTGATATCGTTCACAGGAGAACCGCCCTCAGAATCAAATGAAATAGTAAATGTATCAGTGCTAGAAACGACATTTATGTAGATAGTCTTAGTATCTCCAGATTCAGTGCCAGTCATAGTGATCGTAGTTTCACCACGAGAAACACCAGTAATGGCACCAGTTGCAGGATTAACTGTGGCCTTCGAGGAATCATTTGAGCTAAATGTATATGATTCGAGTTCGCTTGAATTCGTAACATCGATTGAGACGGTGTTGTTTTCGATCACGACAAGATCATCGTTCGCAATTTCGGCAAGAGAAACAGACTTCTTCCATTGTGCATGATACGTAGAATCACTAACAGGGATAGTTTGATCTGTTACAGGGTCACCGCCTTGAGGAGCTGTATACCATCCTTGGAAAACATGGTTTTCATATTGCGGGTCATGGGACGGGAATTTATTGCCAAGTGGTTCTCCATCATCTATATGAACAACGTTTGAAGGAGCATTATTGTGAGGATTAAATATAATGGTGTATACTGGGGTTTCAGAATATGGTTCAATCAAACCGGCCGGAAGCTCGATTACAGGGCGAGGGGCATTTTTACTGCCATTAATAGATGTGTCGACGCTATTTACATTCAATGCAGCTGTGTGAATACGTCTGCCGCCGGTAGCACTATCATTTAGTTTTTGCATCCAAATACCATCTTGAAGACCAGTATTTGCAAAATTGGTTTTTTCCATCAAATAATCACAGGCTTTAGTCCTAAGACCACCAGTATTACCGCAAGCAGTTTGCATTTCGGATAATTTCATATACCGAGCAATTTTACCCTCGTCTTGCGCAATAATGTCGGTGCTTCTCCATTCGTTGGCGTCAGGAAGAAGGGTGATCCCGGAAGGATAGCTCATACTAACGTCAAACATGTTTTGATGCCATATTAAGGCGGCTCTACCATTGCTTGTACCGAGATAATAGAATCTTTCAAAGTCTTCGTCAAACTCATTATTCGCGTTTATGTCGCAAGTATATGCAAAACCAGGCGAAAGAGTAGTGGAATTCGGGATGGTACCATATGTGATTTTTTCGCCCTGAGAATAAAGATCGTTAGTACGGCAGCCCTGTGAAGATCTGTCGCAAGTTTCCGCATGGAGCTCAGTTGCTTTTTTGCAAACATATGTAGTCTCGACCCAATTGGCGATAAAAGTAGTAGGCTCAGTAATTGGGAGAGACGAAGTTAGTTTGGTGCCAGTGCCATTAGGACCCGTATACCAACCATCAAGTGTATAATGTTCCATTATGGAAATCGGTAAAGTATTGATAGTGGCACCTCTACCAATATTCATAGGAGATACAGAACTACCTTGTCCAGTTTCAAATGAAACAGGAACAAGCTGGTCTGAGACGGTAACATTTAAATACATCTCATAACCAGATTCAGTTCCATGCATAATAATTGTAGTAGAGCCAACATTCACGCCGGTAACTAGACCAGTATTTGGGTCGACTCTAGCAATAGAGGTATCTTCGGAACTAAAAGTGTAGTTTTCAAGTTCTCCTGGCGGGTTCGTTACAACAATTTGTTGAGTTCCTCTGACAGCAACTTGCAAATCCGTGGTCTCAAAGAACGCCTGCAATACAGATTTAACCCAATGAGCCCAATATTCTTCATCTCCATGAGGAATCCAACTTTCATCCACCTCAGTGCCACCCTCCTCCTCGGTATACCAACCTCTAAACACCCAACCCTGCCTTGCGACTTGAGGAAAATTGCCTATTGGACTCCCGTCGAGTATTATACTCGAAGAAGATGGTGGGGTTCCTCCATTACTGTAAAATTTTAGCTCATGCAATTTTGTCCCGTCAGCATCGCCAAGCCTAATATACATCTCGCTCAGTGTTGCTTCGATATATCGTTTTGCATTAGCGCAAACACCTTGGGTTTCATTGCCAGTACAACCATCGTCTGGATAAGCCCCAAACCAAGTATTTAACTCAAACGGTTGATCGAAATTATTAATTTTTTGAATTAATTCAAGAGCACCCCTGTTAAAGCTGACATAAATACCGTTATCGATTCTGAAAATACTTATTTCGGTTATTTGATTAGCGGGCTTGATTATATCCTTAGAATTATCTCTATCAGAGCCATGGCCATATGTATGTCTCACTTGTATGGCGGTATCATTGCCTCTTCTTACTACAATGCCAGGTGCCTTCCCGTCATATGGTGAAACTAAGGCATCGGTGGATAGCTTATCGGAAACAAAAGTTTGTTGTGAATCCACTGAATCATCTTGATCGTGCGGATTATAAGAAAGTATCTTAAAGTGTATCTCGTAATCTTTTGTATAATTTTCATTGCTATAAAGCCCAATACCGGTATCAATAAACTTTTTGTTAGTATAGGCCGAACATTCCGAGCCAGTGATATTACCTTGTGTTTTACCATGAAACTCGCAGGCTCCCATCTGACTCCATACAATTGGGAACGGATCCTTGAGCCAAATTGCATAAAGAGTTATATTACTGCCATCGATTGTTTGGTCGATAGGATAATTCGCGCCAGCAGCATAGGTAGTTCCGTTACAATCGTCATCACCCGTCTCAGAATTATAAGTAGGCCTAATATCGCACCAACCACCGAAAGATCTATCTTCGCGTAACGGCACGTTGCTGCTGAGCGGAGCGTAGCTTTCCGCAACAGGAGTACCACCTTGAATGGATAAGATCTGAGGATTAGGTGTAGGCATATTGGTGACAGTATCAGTAGTATTGGAATCATAAAGCACATTGTACTCAATCATATTCCCAACAGCATTAAGAACAAAAGTGTATTCGTAATCACCAGTTGGGAGCTCACCGTTAGATTTAGCAGCAAAAGAAATAGTGTAAGATTTATCGGTACTATTTGCAGCATTAGTTACGTCAATTAAGCTCCCGTTTACAGAAGGTAAAGGTAAATAATTGGTATTTGTTATAACGGTACCTAAAGGTGAAATATACTGACTAGGCAAATATCCAAAGGTATTGTAATAATTATTATCTGATCTATAAGTTTCTTCAGAAAGAGTTGTATCAATAGATGGAATAACGGCTTCTCCGTTAACTAGATAGGGAGAATCAACTGAAGCTACTGATAATTTAAAACCGGAGTAATTATCAGTATGCACGCCAATATTTAGATCAGAAGTTTTACCAAAACTGTCCCCCGGCAATAAAATCTCAAGTGGATCAGAAGAAACGCTCATCGAGATAGTGCTTTCTTTTGCAACTGCACTGACATCAGAAAAGTTCAAAAATAGAAAACTCGTCAAAAGAAACGAGAATAAGAAGAATCCGACAAGATTCACAAACCTACCGAATTTAAACAACCTGCGTGTCCACATCTGTTGTTTATTCCTCCAAACTCTATTTATATATAACCATTATAAGCCTCAAATTGATATTTCGCAAGTGCTTAAAAGACTTCAATTTTTTTGAAAGATGTGTTATAATAAACGCACGCCGTGATAGCTCAGCTGGTAGAGCAGCCGCCTTGTAAGCGGCAGGTCGTCGGTTCAAGTCCGACTCGCGGCTCCACGAGGAAAATCAAAAAATTGAGCACCTAGTGCTCATATTTTTTTTCCGAGTGGAGCAAGAGTACGAAGTACTCGTGGCTCCAATAAAAAAGAGCGCCGAAGCGCTCTAATACCTTAGTAATTCTTTGCCTGTACTTCAAAATACGCTTGTGGATGAGCGCATACCGGACAAACCTCAGGAGCCTCTTTTCCGATCACGATATGTCCACAGTTGCGACAAACCCAGATAGCGTCACCATCTTTCGAGAAAACTTTCTTTTCCTTAACATTTTCGAGAAGTTTCAAATATCTTTCCTCGTGATGTTTTTCGATCTCCGCTACGGCTTCAAATTTATCAGCCAACTCATCAAATCCCTCCTCACGCGCAGTCTCAGCAAAACCTTTGTACATATCAGTCCATTCATAATTCTCACCAGCAGCAGCTGCTTCAAGATTTATATCAGTCGAATCAACTTTACCGCCATGAAGCTCTTTATACCACATCTTAGCGTGCTCTTTTTCGTTGTCAGCGGTTTCTAAGAAAATCGCAGCAATTTGCTCAAAGCCATCTTTTTTGGCTTGAGATGCATAAAAAGTATATTTATTCCTTGCTTCAGACTCACCAGCTAAAGCTTTTTTGAGATTCTCTTCGGTTTTTGTACCTTTATACATGCTTACTCCTTTCGTTTTATTAATTAAACAGCAGTATATCCACCATCAACCGGCATAATTAGGCCGGTTACGTACGAAGCTTCCTTCGAAGCGAGGAAAACCACAGCAGCATCGAGCTCACCTGGCTTACCATATCTTTGCATAGGCACATGAGTTTTAGCAAATTCCTGGAATCTATCAGTGTCAAGCACGGCTTTCGTGAGTTCAGTTTCAAAATAACCAGGGCAAATTGCATTACAAGTAATTCCCTCTGTGGCAAGCTCAGCTGCAACAGCGCGCGTGAAATTAACCACAGCGCCTTTTGAAGCGTGGTAAGCAACAGTGTGAATTTCAGTATTACCAACCAACCCATACATCGAGGCGATATTAATAATGCGACCATAATTGTTCTTCTTCATGATGTTCGCAAACGCACGAGTCATCTTGAACACACTCGTTTCATCAGTAGCAATGGTAAAATCCCATTCTTCATCGGTCATCTCAAGAACACCTTTGTCCTTAGATGCACCGGCACAGTTTAATAATATATCCACTCTGCTTAAATCTTTCTCAACAGACTCTGCTACACGATTAATATTCTCGGTATCAGTCACATCACATTGATAAACAAAGACAGCAGGAGAACCCGCTTCCTCCAATTTGGGCTTGAATTCCTCTAGTCTTTCAATTCTACGTGCCAAAATGGCGAGCTTCGCACCTTGCCGGGCCAAAGCGAGAGCCATCTGTTGCCCAAGCCCCGAGGAGGCACCTGATACAACGGCAACTTGATCTTTTAAGTCAAACATAAACTCCTTTCTGCCCCAATTATAACAATAAATGGCCAAAAAATAAACGAAAAGAGAAACTTGCAGCTAGTCATAACTGCAAGTTTCTAGATTATACATCTGGAGCCGCGAACGAGACTTGAACTCGTGACCTCATCCTTACCATGGATGCGCTACTACCAACTGAGCTATCGCGGCACACTCTGGAACAAGACTATTTTACCATACAAAAACGTAAAAAGGAATATTTTTCTTGATTTATAAGCTTTAATCATATATAATATATGAAGCGCTGGAGTCGTCTAGTGGCAATGACAAGAGACTGTAAATCTCTCGCCTTCGGGCTTCGTAGGTTCGAGTCCTACCTCCAGCACCATGAATAAAAATAGGCCTTTAGGCCTTATTTTTTATGCTACAATAACAATAATGAAAAATAAAGTATTAAAACGCATACTCATTGGATCGGCAATTGTAGCCCTACTGGCAATTCTCACTATCTTTGGCGCCATCATAATAAATAACATTAAAACTAATCAAACATTCGACGACTATTCTTCAATTTATTCAAACCCAAAATACCAAAACAGTTATTATGTCGACAACCTAGAACCAATTAAACAAGACATTTCCTGTGGATATGCAGTCATCGAAATGTTCGCAAAATGGAGCGGCAATGAAAATATCACCGAAAAATCACTTTACGACGAATATGGCAAAGTCGTTACCTCGACCGGTGATTCATTTGAAAAAGAAATGAACAAACAGTTCAAAGATTATAGCACGACAACGCATAAATACCTCAAAAACACCGAGCTAATAGATAAAATCTACGACAGTTTATCTTCAGGAATACCAGTGCCATTTGAGTGGGCCGCGAGGTTCGAAGATGAATGGACTTTGCACTACTCCCTAGTGACCGGTATCGATATTAAGAACAACATAATAACAGTTTTGAATCCATACGGCTACAAAGAAACAATCAGCATTGATGAATTTCTAGAAAGAACCAGCTTCAAAGCTTACGACGATATGCCACTATTTATTAAGCTGGGGTTCGCCTTCGGAATATTTGAGAAAAACACAATCTTCATAGTAGAGTCAAAATAAAAGAAAAATCCCTGCAGCAAAAAAAGCGGAGCGACTATAAAAGTAGCTCCTTGATGAATTGTTACCAATGATTCTGCTTAGGTTTTCCGCCCTTGCTGTGCCTTCCCTGACCATAGGGTCTAGATTTACCGCCACCGACATTATATCTAGTATAATATAAATATGAAAACATACTATACGTCATCAAAATACGCAAATTACACACATATTCATATGTATGTTTTTGAGAAATATTTTATTGAACAGATCAAAGAATCCAAATTAGACTACGAAGAGTCGTATTCAATAAACGTTGAAATCGACGGCAATGTAGCAATCTGGAAAATGTCAATAAATGACCCACAAATAGAATATATCTTTAATGAATTAGTCAAAAACCCCAACTTCATTGATAAGAGAATGGTCAAAAAGGCAACCAAAGATATTGCAAAGAAAATGGGCAAAAAATTCGAAATCACAGATCCAGAATTACTACTAGAAGAAATCAGATCAATTAAGCTATCAGATAAAAAGCCAATAATTAAGGATAACGACAGTCTAGACTCGCCAGCAGTCCGGTTTTATTGACTGACCGCTAAAAATTTAAAAAAGACAACAAAACAAAGCACCAATGCTTGCATTTTGGAATAGATTATGGTATAATATACAAACATAGTTCTTTAATAAAATTATATGAAAGGGGGGGGAATCGATGACGTACACAGATCCAAAAACAGGACTCGTGCATATTCTGTACCCGGAATTCGATGAAGAGCCAAGTAAAAAAAGACATCGTAAAAGAAGAAATCGCAATAATCGAAAAAATCGATACGATTTCGGCGGCTACGAAAGCAAGTGGTATGAAAGCATACCTCTAATATGGACCTTCTATGCCGTCTTTATGGTGTTGTTTTTAAGCACGACTTTCTTGATGCCAATAATAATGAAATTGCCAGAGATCACAGAAGGCGAAAAGACCATTAAAGTCTATAGCCTAAATGGCGAATTGTTGGCAGAAAAAAAGGGAGAGCTGGAGGCAATCGAAAAAGAGTTAGAAGGCACCATAAGAATCACAATCGATGGGAACAAATACGAATACCATGATTGCGTAGTGGAGACAACCAGAGAGGGGGATGCGCATGAGAAAAAGTAAAAAATACAAGGAGTACAAACATTCTCCTTGGCCAATGATTATCCTGCTGATTGTGTTTGCAGTTTTCCTAACGGGAAACTTCTGGTTTATGTATAGCATAAATAAGCCCGAAGAGGGTAAAGGCCAGAAAAAAATAAAAATTAGCACAATGGAGGGAGAACCCGTTGCTGAATACAGCGGGAAAACTGAATACCGGAGGAAAAAAGGGATGATTGCGCTGAAATGCGGTGAAAAAGAATACGAATATTTCAATTGCTTAATCGAAATTGAGTAAAAATCGACGCAGACAAAGCCAATAGCCCTTCAGCCCGCAAAAGCGGGCTTTTTTCTGCCCTACTTAATCAAAAATAAAAAAGCCGCGGCTGGTTTGCCGCGGACTTATAAAAAAGTGCTTTACTTATTTATCGCCATCTAGCGAACGGCGATCGAGACATCCTGCTAGCCTTACTTTCATAGCCACCATGACCATTTGAATACAAGTACTGCCGGTTGAAGATAATAACGTATCTTTTTGCCTCTAATTTTTTTAGTGTCCTGTTTACTGTGTCACAAATCTTTTCTTCCTTTTTTGTCATAATACTCTCCTTTTGCAAACAAAACTAAAAAACAACTACATATTTACTCCATAAAAAGTAAATAACAACTGATATTATAACACCTTATAAACTTAAAGTCAATACAACAAAATTATATACGTTTACGGCCAACGTGTGGTTTAATGATTTGAGGTGACCTCTTGGTGCGAGGTTTCGACTTAGATGGCAAACTAGTTTTGATCTTTGAGGAAGCGTTTCGCACGACCTTTTTTGAAGTGGTTCTATTAACTCTCGCAGCAGCAGTCTTACGATCTTTAGCGATACGACGTTTCTTGGCTTCATTATCTTTAATAATCTGCATCTCAATCCTTGCCGAAGTCGCAGTTGCAGCCTCAGCGTCACCATTATTTTCGTAGATAGTCAAAATATCCCTCAAGATCGTGACCTTAGGGTCAAGCTCATACGCACTCTCAAGTGCTTCGACAGCCTTTTTAGGACGTCCTAATTTCTCCTCGGCTTTGGCAAGTGCAATATATCTCGAAGGAACATCGCCTTCAAGCTCAATTGCTTGCTGAAAAGCCATCTCGGCCTTTTCGTAAGCACCAGTTTCAAGGTAAATCAAGCCAACATTATGGATCGAAGCTGGATTATTATCGAGAGATTGAGCAATTTCAAAGCACTCCACCGCCTCATCATATTTCTTGCCTTTTGCATACAAAATCCCAAGCCTGTTATATGCAGCAGCGTTTTTCTCATCAAATTTCAAAATAGTAAGCAAAGCCTTCTCGGCCCGGAAAGGCTTACGCTCTTTCATAGAAGTCTGCGCAATTTGCCAGAGTTTTTTCATCTGAGAATTGTACTTTGGCGATTTCTCTTCTACTTTCTTCTCTTTGGTCTCGAGCGGAAAGAAAAAACAGAGATAAATCGTAAAAATAATAATAGCAAATAATGCAATCATACAGTTATTTTAACATAAATTAGCGATTAATTGCAATTTAACATGACCATTACGATAAATGCCATCATAGGCAGCTAGAAATTTTGGGAGCTTAGAGAGGAACACATCTTTCTCGGTCAAGAAATAAGTTTTGTAAAGCATTTCTATCGCAGCGCCAACCACAGAAAGTGCATTGTTTCTAACGCCATCCTTCTTCTTTGTGATTTTATCGACAATGTCAACAAGATCAGACGGCTTCGCCACCATTAATTCTTTAGCTAAATCTCGAACCTTATCATCACAAGAAAGCTTACTGCTAAGAACAGATCCAGACTTCAAGAAAAACATCTGCGCCCTACTCAGAATCGTAGGAAGAAGCGAAGATGGGTCCTTAGTTATCAAAACAAAATGTACTTTTTCGCCAGGCTCTTCCAGATTTTTAAGAAAAGCATTGGCAGCCGCATCGCCGAGAGTCTCAGCCGGCCGAACAACAATAAATCTATCCCCAGTTTGTTTGATATTTACTAACCCGAGCACTTCCCTTACTTGCTCGATAGTTATCACGGTCTTGGTGTCGGGAGATAAATTAATGCTGTGCGGAATCTTAACTTCAACGTCGTCCGGCAAAACAAAAATCGAAGTACCGCACTTTTTCGCAATCGCCGGAATCTCATCTACATTATCAAAAAACATTATTTACTCTTCTTTTCGGAACTTTTAACCGCGCTCGTGCCCTTAGAGACGACAGCTTTTTCGGACACCAATTCGTCAAATTTAGCCGGCCTCGGCACCCTAAATACCCGCCTATCACCTCCAGGTAAAGTGATCTCTAGCTCACCAGCATGCAGATATAATCGGTCAGCATCACCGTCGCCATAAACTCTATCACCCACAATTGGATGCCCCAAATACTTCATATGTACTCTCAGTTGGTGTGTACGCCCAGTAGTAGGTTTAAGCTCAACCAATGAGTAATCGCCATTTGTCTTTAATAATTTGTAAAAAGTCTCCGATTCTTTACCATTTGCATCAACCCGAAAAGTTGTTGGCCTCTTCATGTCACGAATCAAAGGCAAATCAATCCTTGCCTGGTCAAGCTTAGGGCGACCTTCAACCACAGCATAGTAAGTTTTATGTACACTGCGATTCTGAAATTGACGTTTCAAATAATGCAAAGTATCTTCATTTTTTGCGAGGATCATCACGCCAGAAGTATCTCTATCCAAACGGTGCGCAACCAACCCAAAATCAGCCAAAGTTCTCTCCGGGCAATACTCGCCCTTCGCCTCAGAGAGTAACCCTTCGGGTTTATTCACGACCAATACATTATCATCTTCATATACGACATCAGGCTCAACGTCGGCATTCTTAAGCTCATCGGGTACACGTAAATCCAGTTTAACATCACGTGTAATTTTGGTGTTTGGCTTAGTTACAACTTCACCATCCACGGTCACATAGCCGGCCTCAATAAACTTCTGCAAAGTCGAACGATTATAACTGCGATAAATCTCGCGCATCAAAATATCTAGGCGGATCTTCTCTTCTGGCGCTTCTTCTTCAGGAAGTACTGTATCGCCATTTATTACCCGCGACATCTCGGGCTTACTGAACTTTTTCCCAGTCCTAATCATACAAAAATTATAGCATAAGTTGACATCGGCAACAATCGTGCTACAATTCTGGACAAGGTGGGAGCACATTGAAAAGGAGGTGAGATTATGACCATACAGGAACAAAGAGAGATAATTCTGAGTAAATTGAGTGAAGAAGAAAGGCAAAAACGCATACAATATCTCGAAGAGTCAGATTTTAAAGTGGCAAAAATGAGAACTCGCTTAAAAACACATTATACTGACCTCGGGTTAATGGAAAGCATAAGAGCCTTTAATTACATGTGCGAAGTGCATGGTGAGCAAATAAGGAAAAACGGGGAACAATATATTATCCACCCTATGTCAATGGCATGTAGGATAATGACAATGAGGATAATAGATGATCATCTATCTGCAACCCATTTACTACATGATTCAATTGAACCCGAAGACAGATACTTACGTGATGACGAATTGCAAAAAGCGTTATTAATTCTGCCCGTAAACGATAGTATAAGATATTCTATTGGGTTAATGACAATTACAGCCACATATGAAAATGAACCCGTCTCTGTTATAAAGCGTAGATATTTCCAAAGATTCATAGAAAGGCCAACAAATGAGCACTTAAACGCAATCATAACCAAGGCAAATGACCGCAATGATAATTTGAGAACATTGACCAACTTAAATATTAGATCAATTCTCAAAAATATACTCGAAACAAACGTCTTCTTTTTACCTAATTTGAAAACAGCAGAAAAAATATGGCCCGAACATGAAAAAATAATACATGATTTCCGTGAAAGGATTGAGGATATTATCAGGATACATGTATTTTATAACAAAGTCGAAAACCCATACGACGAAGAAGAATTAATACGTTTACTCGATGATCCAAATTACCTTAAATAATCTCTCACCGCCCAGCCCGGAAGGGCTGGGTTTTTCTTGCAAAATTATCTAAGTCCAACCACTTTTTGCACTTCAGTAAGTTTCTGATTTGCGATTTTATTAGCGTATTCTTCCCCATCCTGGAAAAGTTCATCAATCATGTCATCAGTAATCTCGTCAAGATTTGATTGGAATTCACGAAGCATTTCCGCTACGTCCGCACCAACTTTTTTCTTCAAATCACCATACTTCGTCTCGCCACTCCAGGTAGAAATCACATCTTGGAGCGGTGAGTCGGTTACGAGAGCATCAATTAGTAATAAATTAGAAATTCCTGGTTGATTAAACATATCAAATTTAATTTTTCCAAGTGAATCAGTAGTTGCGCTCATGATTTTCTTAGCGGCTTTATCGGGGTCATCGTCCATCATAATCTTAGAATTCTCAGCAGCAGTAGATTTAGACATTTTTTTCTCAGGGTTTAAAAGATCACGAACACGAATCCCGTCATCAAAACCCATAAATTGAACTTGTTCTTTAGTTTTTACCGGAATCGTGAAAATTTCACCATATTTATTATTAAATCGCATTGCAATGTTGCGAGTCAACTCAATGTGTTGAAACTGATCTTCACCGATAGGCACGTATTCTGCAGAATAAAGCAAAATGTCGGCAGCCATCAAAACTGGATAATCAAAAATGCCAACATTGCAGCTTTCCCTGCCCTCACTTTTTTCCTTGAACTGAGTCATTCTGGAAGTTTCACCCATCGTGGCTATACAATTCAAAATCCAACAGAGCTGAGAATGAGCTGGAACATATGACTGGCGATAAATATGCACATTTTCATTTAAGTTAAGACCCGAAGCAAGATAATATCTAATAGATCTGTAAATATTTTTTTGCAAATCGCCATCAACGCTTGAAATAATCGAATGAAGGTCCGGCACAAAAATATTCACATTCATTTCTTTCGAATATTTGTTCGCAAGCCGCACCATTGGCAAAAGTGCGCCCAAATAATTCCCTAACGTAAGTTCTGAATTTGCGCGAATTCCAGTCAAAATAGTTTTCATACTTTCATTCTATCACAACTTATGATAAAATAACAACAAGGTATTACCAGCCCAGAGCTGGGACCATGAACACCAGATGGGGCGTTAGCTCAGTCGATTAGAGCGCTACTATGGCATAGTAGAGGTCGCGAGTTTGAATCTCGCACGCTCCACCAAAAACGGAAAACCGAGAATATATTCTCGGAATTTTGTTTATTGAGACCATTATTATGCTTGTGGAAAACTCCAAACTTCTTATGCAAAATTCTAAAAATATTTCATTATGTATATGTTAAAATAAAAACGTGGAGTCAGATAGAGTTATTAATGGTGTTGTTGGTACCCCATTAAAAAATGGGTATGGGATAACTGTATCACGAAATAATTCTCCAAGTTCTTATAGATTCAAACTAGCCCTAGCGATTCCATTCGTTTTGGGGCTATTATTATGCACTGATTTACTCTGTGCTCCTACACATGCAAAAACCAGCAGCATTAATATTACAATAAGTAGCGAGACTAACGTGGTAAACGTTACTCCAAACGCAACATCAGGGGTGTTTAGTAAATCGGCCAGCAACAACATTTCTATAACCACCGACAACTACACTGGTTACACATTCGGTATTAAAGCTGGTACAACTGGAGAGAACGCCACCAACCTTGTCAACGGAACCAGCGTTCTTACATCTATCGACTCAGTC
This sequence comes from Candidatus Saccharimonadota bacterium, assembly GCA_017515105.1. Classification (GTDB taxonomy): domain Bacteria; phylum Patescibacteriota; class Saccharimonadia; order Saccharimonadales; family Saccharimonadaceae; genus Nanosyncoccus. Next base: position 4,293 of record JAFWHO010000004.1, on the reverse strand, counting down.
ATCTCAGAACAAGATTTCGCGAATTCGGCTAATACCAGTTATAACAACAAATGGGGTTATCAGCCAAGCAAATTTAATTCAATCGCTAATACAAGTTTCCATCCAAGCCCCGATGCGAATGGTGATATCCTAGACCAAACTTCTGGAGCAAATAGCGTAGCGAACACATATACTATAGTCCTAGGCGCCAGAGCGGACCGAAATGCGACGCCAGGCTCATATACAAATTCATTCATTATTACTGCCGTAGGAAATCCGGTAGGATACGCAATTAACTACAATAAAAACACCACTGATACCGTTGTAGATTTCCCGAGCAATGCAAGCTCTACTACTATAGAAGAAACCGTTTCTATTTCAAACAATGATCCAAAAAGGACGAATTATACATTCAAAGGTTACTGCGCAGGTACAGCCAACGATTCCAAAATCACCAACACCGACGGTGTAGACTCCTGCACTGGCGGCACTGAATACGCCAAAGGCTCCGCTTGGACCCTTGACCAAACCGCCGACAATACCCTATATCTCTACGCGATGTGGGAGGCAAACCCATATTACTTGTCATTGAACGACCAATCAGCCACCTCGCAAGGCACATCCGCAGTATATTATAGATACAAAGTAAACAAATTCTATTCAAATGTAGCCCGCACCACAACGATCAACTCAATCACCGTACCTGAAAGAACCGGCTACGCCTTTGACGGCTATTACACAGAAGTTGACGGCGGCGGAACGAAATATATTAATACTGACGGCACATTCGACAACAACCCAGAAAACCTCACTGGAAACCCAACAACGCTTTATGCTAAATGGAATTACAATGATTACAGCATTTCATACAATCTAAAGAATGGCACAGCTGGAGCTAACTCTCCAAATTCAGGAACATACGCGACAGCTGTAACTATCCCTGAGCCAAATAAAACAGTAACCGTGAACGGCAGCGTAGGATCTAGCGGCTGCACCAATAACAGCGCTAGTTATTCTGCTTCAGCTACACAAACCTTCGCTGGCTGGACATCTACTACCTTAAGTAGCACCGCCTCTACTGCCTCTACTATTAATGGCACATATTCTTCATGGAATGGCACCACTAAAACAACCAATCATTACTTCAAGAATTTAAGAAGCGATACGGACACCGTCACAATGGTGGCAAATTGGACAAGGCAGCCCATTACCTTACCACAGATCAGCCGCACGGGTTACACCTGCAAATGGAACTATAACGGAAATACTTATGACCCCGGTGGCTCATATTCACCAGAAGAAAACTCTGTTACCTCTCTTACATTTACAGCTACTTCCACTATTAAATCTAACCTATCTCTCAAAGTCTCCTTCAATTCTAACTATGTATCAAGTGTCAAAGTCTGTAAGACTTCTGGTGACTGTTCTGGCACTAACCTCATGGGCACTGTTACCACTTCCGGCAACTCTGTTTCTGGCCTCACCTATAATACTGCCTACTATCTCTATCCAACCTATACTACTGGTTCTAAACTCAGCTCTTGGGCTAAAGATTCTGGTGCTGTAGGTACCTTGTCTTCTACTTCTGCTGCCAACCCAACCTATACCATTGGTGACGGTACTAATGCTGTAACATTGAATGGTACCAGGCAAACCTACACTGTCACATTAGACAGGAACTGTTCTACTACTGCCACAGGTTCTACTTCCACTACTGCAACCTACTATTCTACTACTCTAGCTGCTATTACTGTTCCAACCTGCTCTAATGCTACTGGCACTAGAACAATCTCAGGCTTCTCTAAGACTTCTTCGGCCACAGATGCTACTATTACTTATCCGTCTAGCCAAACAGCTTCTGGTAGTACTTGTACTGCAGCTAATAATTGTAAATCTACTAATAGTACTAGCTATGCCTTCAATGGTTGGCATGAAACTTCTGGTACCGGTACCTTAGTAGCAAGTAAAGATGCAACTCCAGCCCTGCAAGCAAGTATCTCCGGTTACACAGATAGCTCCAAGCGTTGGACTAAGACTTCTGCAGCCACTCTTTATGCTGGCTGGACTGCTACGGTCGGGGAGTATTCTGTGGTTACTTTGCCTACTATTACTCTTACTGGTCACACTTGTAAGTGGCAGAATGTTAATGCTACTAGTACTTACTATGATTCTGGTGCTTCCATCTTGCCTGCTGGTAACTTAGAAGTCCAAGGTGTCTGTTCTGTAAACTCATATAGCTTAACATACGATTATCAAGAAGACTATCAGTACGCCGATAATGAGTATTTGGATACGGGCTATAAAGTCAACTGGGGTAGGGACTTCAAGATCGAAGAAACATTTAGATATACCACCACAGGTAACCGTTATTTAATAATTGGTAACTACAATAGCACTACTGCAAATCTCAATATTGAGATTAACACGTCCAATCAACTCAGATTATATCTTGCTGCAGGCAACGTAAATACATCCTCAACAACAACAGTGCCAACAAACACTGATATATCAGTAGTTTTCACATGGAATGCTAACAGCAAAACCTATAATCTTACGGCAACCGGTAGCGGAATGACGACGATAACCATAAGTGGCACATATAACATGACCGGAATTGCAACAAACGCTTTGCGAACAAATAGAGATCATCGTGAGGCTCAAGATACATTCAAACCATTAAAAGTCAGTTCTTTAAAGATAACGGACACGAGAAACTATAATTCTACACTAAGCGATTTGCCTACAGTAGCAAAAACAGGATACACATATAGCGGTTGGTACACAACAGCAAGCGGCGGCAGTAGAATCACTACGAGCAGTACTATGCCAGCAAGTAATACAACTTATTATACCCATTATTCAGCAAATAACTACGCCATTTCCTATGATCTAAAGAATGGTACTGCTGGCTCTAGTGCTCCAATCTCCGGCACCTATGCCTCTGCTGTTACTATCTCTAATCCAACTAAGACCGTGACGATCAACGGTAGTGTGGGATCTACTGGTTGCGCTAACAGTAGTTCTAGCTACACCGCTTCAGCAGCTCAGACCTTCGCTGGTTGGACCTCTTCTACCCTAAGCAGTACTACTACTACCGCTTCCTCTGCTAGCGGCACCTATTCTGCCTGGAATGGTAGTACAGCTACTACCAACCAATACTTTAAGAACTTAAGAAGTGATACTGGTACTGCTACTATGGTAGCCACCTGGACTCCAGTCAGCATTACCCTACCACAAATCAGCCGTACAGGCTACACTTGTAAGTGGAATTATGGTGGGAATTCCTATAATTCTGGTGCTTCCTATGCTCCAGCCGCAAACTCCGCTGCTTCCCTAGACTTTACTGCCACTGCAACCGCAAACCAATACAATATCACATTGAATCAGAACAATGCCACCACAAACAGTAATCCTACTACTATTAAGGCCACCTATGACGCTACTTCCTTGAGTGCTCTTACTTCTAAACCAGCTAGAGTATATAATATTACTGGCTTTACTTTGCCTTCCGGTAATAATGCTAATGATGCAACTGTAACCTATAGCAGCACTGCTGCCACTGCCACTGGTAGCGTCTGCACTTCTAGCACCAACTGTAAGTATGGTTATGCCTTTAATGGTTGGCATGAGACTTCCGGCACTGGTACTCTAGTTGCTTCTAATGCTCTAACCCCTGTTCTTTCGGCCAATGTTTCGGGCTACACTGGCACTGGTGGTAAATGGGCCAAGACTAGCGCAGCTACTCTCTATGCTGGTTGGGATAATAGTGATATGACTCTGCCTACTATCACTAAAACTGGCCATACTTGTGGTTGGACCACCACCAGCACTGGTGCTACTACTATTACTTATGAATCTGGCTATACTAGCTTCAGACCAACCGCTAACACTGTTCTTTATGGTGTCTGTACCGCAAATGGCTACACTCAGACCACCAAGATCCGCTATGAGAATGCAAATGGTACCTTCACTAACTACAGCGTAGCTGAAGAAAAGAGTGTTAATTATGGCTCATCCTACTCCTGGTCTACTTCCCAAATCGCCAATTTTGATTCTACTACATATCAAACAGCCAGTGTTGCTTCATATACAGTAACTGGCGAAAAGACCAATGAAATTACTATCTACAGAAATCACATCACCTGTACTAAGAAGTATCGCTTGCAAAACGCGGATGGTACTTGGGGCAGCTACACTACGGATGGTTCAACCTATGCCCTTTACGGTGGCTCCTGCTCTTACTCTAAATCCGTCACGGATTATAAGAGTAGTGCTAGCGGCACAAATAACTCCGGAGCTTCTACTTCTAAGACT
>JAFWHO010000003.1 GCA_017515105.1 Candidatus Saccharimonadota bacterium | reverse complement strand
TTTTAAGTCATTTGCACGTTTTTCTTCTGGATAATAATCACGGGCATTTTCAATAAAAAGTGCTTTTCTGCCCTTGCCGACTAGTTTTAACAATTCGTCCGTAAAGGGGCCTAAATTATGGCTCGCCAAGTATAATCTCATTGTTTTATCCTTTTATACAATTATACCATTTTTGATACAAATCTTTTTTATATGCTGTTAATACCTGGCGAATTAAGCCCCACCATAAAATAAAAAGAAGACCTTTAGGTCTTATTTTTATTTTATAATAGCGAGATATAGGAGACGAACCGAAGGTTCGCATCCCGCGCTTTAGCGCGGGATTCCTCCTCCTGTATTATTCAACGTCCACAGATTTATGTTATAATAAAACCATGAAAAAAATCAACACTTCTCCAATTTCGGGAACCCAAGAACTTTTGCCGAAGGCACAAGCAGTTTTTAATAACCTAAAATCCAAAATTGCCGACACTTACCGTCTATACGGTTTCCAAGAAATTGAGACCCCAACTATTGAACGTACTGAAATTCTTCTCGCCAAAGCTGGCGGCGACACCGAGAAACAAATATACAAGCTCATCAAAACAGGTGACAAAACTGTCGAAGCGGCAGACCAAGCTCTCCGTTTTGATCACACTGTACCTCTAGCTCGCTACGTTACCGAATACGAAAGTAATCTAACTTTTCCTCTTAAAGTCTCCCAAATTGGCCAAAACTTCCGTGGCGAACGCGCCCAAAAAGGCCGCTTCCGTGAATTTTATCAATGCGACATTGACGTCATCGGCAGGACCACGCTCCCTCTCGCTTACGACGCCGAAGTAATTGCAGCTCTTCTTTCAACCATTGAATCATTTGATCTAAACACTCCAGTCCTTGCCCGCATCAATAACCGCAAAATCACCACCGGACTTCTCGAATTCCTCGGTCTCACCGAAGAAACTCCCGAAATAATGAATATTATCGACCACGCCGAAAAAGTCACCCCGGAGCAAACCAAAAACAGCCTAGAAGAATTAAAACTAGATCCTAAAACCGTGGCCAAAATCACTGCCTTCGTCAATCTTCACGGCGATCGCTCTTTCGTGATTAAAGAACTCGGCAATCTCGAAATCAATAACGACACCTTTAAAGAAGGCCTTAGTGAGCTCGACCAAATTCTTTACCTATTAGAATCGGTCGGCAAAAAAGATCAAATCGAAGCCGACATGAAAATCGTCCGCGGCCTCGATTACTACACCGGCACCGTCTTCGAATTCATCCTACCAGAATATCCAAATATCGGCTCCGTCGCCGGCGGCGGTCGCTACGACAATCTTACCAAACATTTCACCGATCAAGCATTCCCTGGCGTCGGCGGCTCCATTGGCCTCACCCGCCTATTCTACGTCTTAAACGAGCACAACCTCCTCGATCACGAACCACACAGCCTACTTGATTACGCTATCATTCCAGTTTCAGAACACGAATACGACGAAGCGATGAACGTCGCCACCAAGCTCCGCGGCAAAGGCCACAGTGTTACTATCACCTTCTCCGGTAAAAAGCTCAGCGACAAAATGACCTACGCCTCCAAGACCGCCGAAAACGGCATCGTCATTGGCGCTGAAGAAGTCGAAACCAAGTCTCTAAAAACAAAGAACTTCCAAACCGGCGAAGTCACCGACTTAAATATCGAAGTCGTTAGTAATCCTGAAGATTTCTGGGCTGACTAAAACCAGTCAAAACAGAATAACACAACATATGGCACACCATATCTGGTGTGCCATATTTAGTATCTACCTCTATAAACACCCTAGCCTTCGTCTAGAAATGCACCACTCTGTCTCGACCAAAGTTTCGCATAGTTGCCATTTTTCTTCAGTAGCTCATGATGTGAGCCCCTCTCCACGACCTTTCCGCTATCTAGCACCACAATTTCGTCTAACCCAGCGATTGTCGACAATCTATGTGCCACCACAATCGAAGTACGCCCATTCATCAAATTAACCAAAGCCTGCTGAATCGCGGCCTCCGATTCAGAATCGAGCGCCGAAGTTGCCTCATCGAGCACCAATATCGGAGCATCCTTCAAAATCGCCCGCGCAATCGCAATTCTCTGCCTTTGCCCACCCGAGAGCTTGATACCCCTCTCGCCAACTAAAGTCTCGTATCCATCCGGAAGATCCCGGATAAACTCATCAGCATAGGCTAACTTTGCTGCTTTTTTGACCTCAGCCTCAGTTGCGTCCGGTTTACCATAGGCAATGTTTTCATAAATCGAACGATGAAAGAGAGAAGATTCCTGCGGTACATACGCAATCGCTTCACGAAGGCTCTTCTGGGTAACATCCCTGATGTCCTGACCGTCGATATAAATCCCACCTTCATTTACATCTGCAAACCGAAGCAATAATTTAGTCAAAGTAGATTTGCCAGAACCAGACACTCCCACAAGCCCTAAGCTCTTCCCGGCCGGCACTTCCAAAGAGAATCCCTTGAACAAAGGGGTTTTCTTACCTTCGTGATGGAAGGTGATGTCACGGATATCAATCTCAGCCGGTCCTATCTCTAATGGTTTATCGGTCTTATCGTCCACAATTGTCGGCGAGTCCAAAATTCCCACCATTTCCTTTGCGTCACCAAGCGACCTATTGATAGCACGCAAAATACGATTAATAGTCCAAACATTATTAAGTAGTGAGTTAGATAATGAGTACAAGAACACCATGTCGGCTACCGAAGCCCCAAACAGATTATGGCTCATCACAATCAAAACAAGTAAACCTGCATATGTGGTCATATTTACAGCATTCATCGACATATTACGCCAAAGAGAAACTTTTGCAACCCCAAATATTGCACGTTTTGTCCGAGCAGTTGCGCGAGAGAACCTCTCCTTTTCCAAACCCTCACGCGCATACGATTTTACCGACATTTCATTCGTAATCGCATCAGCAAGTTGGCCAGTTTGCTTATTCTCCGCTTTCGACCATTCCTCATCAACGTAACGCGTCTTATAATAAGTAAAAATAGCGACCAACATGTAAATAATTACATAAGCCAAAAGAATCAAAGCAAACGGTAGGCACACAAACGCTATCGTACCAATTGAAAGCACTCCAGTTAGAACCAAAGGATAAATGTCCCAAACAAAATTTGATTTCAGGCTAATGAACGCACTCGATAGTTTGTTCGCCGCACTAGTAAGAGAACCCGAAAACTTATTTGAGTGGAAAGTCATTGATTGGTCAATCACGGCCGAGAAAGCCATCTTTGCCAAGTATTCACCACCCAGAGCATCGAGTGAAAAATCAACCCAATCAATAATTCGAATCACAAACAAGTTATTGACCGCCGCCGGCAAAAGAGTGAGAAGTAGTATCCCAACATAATTTTGCAGATCAAAATCACCCGAAGATAATTTTCCAACAATTTGCGAAGTACCATATGGCACCAAAACATTGGAAATTGCAATCCAAATCGGCACCAAAACAAATAATAAAAGTGTCCGAATCTTATGTTGCATCATCGCCATCCAAAAATAATGCAGCGTCCTCTTCATATTTTTCGAATTATTCTCTTTCTTCTTTTCACTCATTCCTCTATTATACCCCCAAAAACCTCTTAAGGCAAAAAATGATGCTAATATTTCCAGAAATCCACCCCAAGAGTTGAGAAAAACCAAAATCAGGGTTATAATAATACCATGGCAAAATTAGACAATATCGTAAGTTTATGTAAGCGTCGCGGTTTCATTTTCCCTGGCTCCGACGTCTACGGCGGTTTCGCCGGCACCTGGGATTTTGGTCCACTTGGTGTTTTACTAAAAAAGAAAATCATGGACGAGTGGTGGAAATTCTTCGTCGAGAATCGCGAAGATATGTACGGCATCGACGCAGCCATCCTGATGAACCCCAAAACCTGGGAAGCTTCCGGCCACACTGCTACCTTCGCAGACCCACTAGTTGAATGCAAAGAATGTAAATCTCGTTTTCGCGCCGACAAAATAGCCGACGGTATCAGTGAATCAGTTACCACCGAGGAATTCTTGGCGACCCATACCAAGTGTCCAGTCTGCGGCAAAGAATCCTGGGGCCCAATCCGTAAATTCAACATGATGTTTATGACCCACGTAGGCGCAGTACTCCCCGATGACGACCAAGAAGTCGCCAAAAAAGGCGTCGCCTACCTCCGACCAGAGACCGCCCAAGGAATTTTCACAAACTACAAGAATATTGTCGACACTATTTACCCGAATATTCCATTTGGTCTTGCCCAGCAGGGCAAAGCCTTCCGTAACGAAATTAGCCCACGCGACTTCATCTTGCGTGACCGCGAATGTTCTCAGATGGAAATCGAATACTTCGTCAACCCATCCACATGGGAAGAAAACTTCGAAACTATGCGCACTCTTCATCACGAATTCCTAGAAGGCGTCATGGGCTTGCCGAAATCAAAAATCCACGAACTTGAAGTCCCAGCCGAAGACCGCGCCCATTATAGCAAACGCACTATCGATTTTATGTTTGACTATCCAAATGGTGAAGAAGAGCTCATGGGCCTTGCTTATCGTACCGATTTTGACCTCATGAATATTGAGAAGGCCTCCGGCAAATCAATGGCATACCGCGATAAGACTACAAATGAGACATTTGTCCCACACGTCATCGAGCCATCAATCGGTGTCGAGCGCCTATTCCTAGCCGTCCTTTCTTCCGCTTACACCGAAGACGAAATCGACGGCGAGAAAAGGACCATCCTTAAATTGCCAGAAAACCTCGCCCCATTTAGATTCTGCGTTTCCCCACTTCTCAAAAACAAACCAGAACTCGTCGAGAAAGCTCGCGAAGTCTACGACAAACTCCGCAAAAAATACGGTAACGTCACCTGGGATGATTCCGGCAATATCGGCAAACGCTATCGCAAACAAGACGAAATCGGCACTCCAAGTTGCGTCGTAATTGATTTTGATACCATGAACGACGACACTGTCACCGTTCGTGATCGTGACACCACCAGGCAAACCAGAGTTAAAATCAGCGATTTGTAATAATACGTCGCTTCTCCCGCTTTTTGTTCTCGTATAACCACAAGCGTGATATAATAGAACAAACAGGAGGAAATCATGGCCAAAAAGACTGACCAAAAGAAGCGAAACATTATAATAATAGCCGTTGCTGCAATTGTCGCAGTTATCGCGATAATTATTGCAGTGATATTAATCAACCGAGCTTCACTCGATAATGGTTCATTCTTTGTATCAGACAACACCAAACTTGTTATTCCACTAATAAGTGGTGATCGTATCTCGGCAGACGAAGATGAGCCGATGCCAGACGAGACCTATTTCGTCTATTATTATCAGAATAACGACATCACTGACCTAAAAGTTTACCAAAAGTATGCCAGTGAAGCAAAAGCAAAAGAAGCCTACAATTACTACAAAAATACCCTCAGCACCCACTTAAAAAACATCGAAATTGACGGACGCCACGTCATCGTCACCCATATGCCGGAAGAGTATGAAGGTATTACCACGGAAGATGTCAGAAGAACTATTGAGTATAATAAACAATTTGACGACGAAGACGAACTTGATGACGAAGATGACCTTGTCCATGAAGACGTAGACATCGTAGAAGAAAAGGCCACTGAGTAGAAAACAAAAATAGCCCCTCTCGGGGGCTATTTTTCTTATTGCTTCTTAAACCTTTCGATTGAATCAAAGATCACCTGTTTTGCCACATCAATACCTTCAAATGATTTAACTTCAGTAGTACCAGGCTTCTTCAAATCCTTATAATGATTGAAGTGCTCCTCAATCTGCCTTATAGTTTGCTTTGGCAAATCTTCCAAGCTATTGTACGCATCGCCATTGTTTCTATCATCAGCCGGCACACAAATAATCTTATCATCCACTTCACCGTCGTCGACAAATTTCATCACACCAAGAATCTTAGCCTTCATCCAAATACCCGTAGTAAGAGGTTGCTCGGTGATCATCAACACATCTAACTCATCACCATCCTCATCCAAAGTCTGTGGAATAAAACCATAGTTGCATGGCTTCGCAAAAATCATAGGCTCAACGCGGTCTAGCATAAAGCAAGCGTGCTCCCTGTCCCATTCAATTTTGTGATTTGACCCAGTCGGGATCTCAATTACTACATTTAGCTCGCCTTTGTCTACATCTCCAGGCGTCAAAACTTTGTTAAAATCTGCCATATTTTCTCCTTTTGTTTTTTATATTATATCATATATGCACAACTGCGCGCACCAACTCCCACACCTTCCCAAGCGACTCATCAATGTTTTTGACCCTCGTCACCACCGCGAGATCTGTCGAGGCTATCATCCTAAGCAGCTTAATGTCATTTTCATTAAAAGCAGCCCCCTCGCACTCAATAAAACAATCATTAATTTCGTCCCAATCATACTGCCGCTGAGGGGCAAGTCTCTCGCCATTACCATCTCTTTGCAAATTCAATTCTTCGCCCATCGCACTCGCAAGATTAACGAGAGCATATGTCTCCACTAGGCGTACATCAACCCCATCATTAAGACCCATAATGGCTTGGTGAACTATATTAAAATATTCATCACTGTCAGACCCTTCCGCAATTTTCGCTACCTTCTTCAAAATCACACCACCTAGTTCTATCCGATCGTAGCTCTTCATAATGTTAGAAAAATGATTCTTCATCTTGGCCGAAGTCACGATCGCAAGCTCCCCTTGACCTTTGTGAAAACAATAATCCGTCAAAGTAAACATCTCAATTCCCCCAGCCAGTTTTGATTTTTCCCTTCTCGCTCCTCGCGCAATCGCCGCAATTTTACCAAGCGGCGTAATGATGTCTAAGATCCGATCCGCCTCGCCATAATTGGTTCGCCTCATCACGTACCCAACCGTCTTAATATCTTTACTTGGCATACTCATCAATGCGCTCCTTGATGTCCGCCGGAACCATAGTATCCTTACTAAGTACCCTGACTACTCCATATTCCGCCAAATTATATTTCGAGAGATCGAGTGACGAAACCACCACCACTGGTATCTTTGCCGTATCATTATATGACACCATTTCATTTAAAAACGTAAAACCATCAGGCCCATCTAATAAAATGTCTAAAAAAATCAAATCCGGCAAAACCCCATCCGAAATAGCATTCATCGCTTCAATTGCATTTGTGAATTTTTTAACTTTGTCTTTCGCCCACCTAGCTATGCATTCAGCCATTATCTCATCATCATCAATCACAAAAATCATACGCCAAACAAACTCGCCTGTTTAGAAATTGGTAATTCGACATAAAAACTCGTCCCATCGCGATGCCTCACCACCCCAACCTTGGCCCCCATATACCGAGAAAATGTCGAGGCAATATAAAGTCCCAGCCCAGATGAATTTGGGCGCATCGCGACCGGTAGCGGTTTATCAATCTGTCCATACCTTAATTCCCGCCACACTTCCACCGGTAAAGCCGGACCAAAATCCCTCACATCAACCCGCACACTGCCCCGGTGATCCCTCACGGTCAATCTCGAATTAGTTTTCGCATCAGAATAATGCATCGCATTTAAAAGGAAATTATAAAGTACGCTATATAATAATTCGCGGTTCGCCGTCACTAGTTTCATTTTATTCGAATACTTTACCGTAAAATCACGTTCATTATATCGGAAAAGATATCTTAATTCTCTAGTCACAGCATCGCAAACCTCCCTCACCGCAACTGGCTCCATCTCAAATAATCCATCTTCAAGCCTACGAATCTTCGACAAATCATTAACTTGCCGAAGCGCCCGCTCAGACACGCTAACCATCTGATTTTTGATACGTTCATCAGAAACCCCCGCCCCCTCAAAAGATAAAGCAAGTTGCCTTAAAACCGCCAGCGGAGCCTTAAGCTCATGCGCCGCAACCAAAACTCCATCTACCTCCTGTTGCATAACTCCATTATACAACATTTAAGAAAGTATCTATAATAACTAGGTGTTAAATTTGATCGTATCCATCAATTTGCGAAAATCACTCTCAAAGAGCATTGAGTCAGTACGAAGAACAGCAGTTTTATCGCGAATCTTTACCAACAAAACCATACCGCTAAAGTCCGTTTCTGGGACCACACCAGTATACAAATTAGCAGGACCGTCATTGACAGTGACCGCCTCAACTTTCAGTGGTGCCTCTTCATCCTCCAAATAACGCTCATATTCGGCAGCCACCTTTTCAAACGCATCATCCAAAATCGAAAGCCTCACCGCCATCACTGTTTCATTCGAAATTGGCTCAACCTGATCTGGGTTAAAATAAGCCTCATAGTCTCCACCATTTGACGCATCTTTTGCGATATACAAATTCCAAGTCTTGGGGTATTCAAAGTTCAGTTCACCATAATCAACTGGCCCAAAGAAAGTCTTATAAGGGTACTTCATGTTCTCAAGATATTCCGCTTCAAGCTTAGCAGCCTGGTCATCCAACGCTTCCGCGACTGCAACCGAAATCTGTCCGTCCACATCGTTCTGTGCCTCATTGCGCTGCATAAGCATCATAATGAATAGACCAATAAAAGTCACCGCAATTAAAGAAACAGCGATAATCACAATCGTCTTAATTAAGCTGGTCATATCTTTCGTTTTTTGCACCGGAGCCGCTTGAACCTGCTGCACCATAGGCATACCAGAAGCAGTCTGAACAGACTGAGCAGGCTGAACTTGTACCGGTGGCATTTGTCCATTATCCATACGCTTATTATACCATAATTACTTTATTATTTTGTAAAATCTTCAGCCAATACTTCTATCTCGTTTTTGAGTTTCGTTAAATCTTCTTCAATCTCTTTTGCAAGCGAAACTGCTTCCTTATATTTATCCGTGGCCTCGTCCAACTTGAAATCATCCGAATAAAACCACTCTACTTCCGTATCGAGCTTCTCAATCTTTTGGTTTAAACTCATTTTGTCAGCCATTTTCTTTCCTTTCTTTTATCGTTTTAACTTCTGCTTCTATTTCTTTTTGATGTGTTGTAATTTTTACAACACTACCTGGTGAGATTTTACCGGACAGAATCGCATAGCCCTGCCTTAGCACCTTCTCTGGATTTAAAGCGTCAAGTAGTTTCATTTTCGTAAGAAATAAAGTATTTGTTTCTTTGAACTTTTGCGAAATCAATTCTAACGCCTTCTGCATTTTTTCTCGATTTAATTCCAAACTTGGCTCAATATATTTGTCTATAATTCCCCTCGATATCCTTGCCACTTTTTCTTTATTCCCCCGAATCGCAAGGTCTATGTTTTGCATTAGCGCTTGTTTTGTGTGTTCCATTAATCGATCAATTCGCTTCTTCTCTTCATTCTTGTCTTTCGTTAGTATTTCGGCAGCGTTTGACGGCGTTGACGCCCTCACATCAGCTGCAAGATCCGCCAAAGATTCATCAACTTCATGTCCAATTCCCGTAATCACTGGAATCTTTGAAGCGGCTATCTCCCGTACCAATTTCTCGTCGTTAAAACAGGACAAGTCATCCGCACTACCACCGCCCCGGATCATCACAATCATCTGCACCTCACTCCGCTCGTTAAAATACTGCAAAGCCCGTATCATTTGGTCCGGTGCATCCATGCCCTGCACTTGAGTATGCGCTACCGTCACTTTCATGCCACCCCACCTCGCATTGATAATCTTGATAAAATCAGCATAACCGGCCGCCTGCGTAGATGATATCACACCAATTTTTGTCAAATCCTCTGGAATTGGACGCTTCTTCTCAGCCGCAAACAGCCCCTCGGCCGTCAGCTTCTTCTTCAACATCTCGTAAGCCTTCTTAAGAGACCCTTCTCCAACCGGCTTCACTGCGTTTACGGTCAAAGAAAACTTTCCAAACTTCGTGAGTTTTGGCACCGCACGTACCGCAATCTTCATCCCATCTTCAATCGGCTGTCTAAGCGACCATAAAGTCATAAAACAACTCACCGATGATTCGTCATCTTTAAGATCAAAAAACACCCATTTACCTTGATTCACTTTAAACCCCGACACTTCACCCACCACCACAACTGACGAATAGGTGTATTCCAGAGTCTGATTAACTACACTGATAAATTCTGTGGGGGAAAAACTATTTTCCATCCTTATCGCCCCGAATCGCTTCATAATAAGGATAAGAACCAGAAGCAATTGTAAATAGCAGAGTGATCACTCTCGTCATCACCGTAATAATCGTCGCTGTCGGGAAATCCACACCAAGCGCAATCATCACACCGGCCATGCCAAGCTCATATAGTCCATAAGGCACAATCCCGTCAAACACCGATCCGATCGCCTCGCCCACCATAATAAACGGCAAAAGCTCCGGGCGCCCAAGCGAAATCGCCACGATCCAATATGTCGCAATTTCGCAAAAACTATATATTACTCCCCAAAGTATCGGCTTGGTAAGCAGCCGTTTATTGTCCTTCGCAATCTTTACACTTTCGTGTATATCCAAAAAATACGCATTAATCGATTCATGCTTCACAATCTTCTTTTTTCGTCCAAAAGTAAAAATCCGTGCCACGGTATCGGTAATTTTTTCTACAGTCTTTGTGAAGAAACTGATCCTTTTTCTACTACTCGCCACAAATACCACAAACCACAAAAAGAAGAAAACGCCCATATTCATAAGAAGGGATACCGGAATAATCCATTTTGCCTCCTCCGGAATCAAATTCAATAGAAGTAATACCACTATCGCAATCAGAGCCTGTACATAGTTAATAACAGTCGTCACCGCATAACGGAACAAATACAAAAAACTCGCTTGCCCCGCCGACACTCCATGCGGCTTCAAGCGATAAGTTAGAAACGCGAGCCCCCCAACTCCACCGGCCGGTATCGCATGATTAACGAAATTTAGTTCAGTAGAAATACTCAGCATTTCTTTATTAGAAAACTTTGTCACGTTTTTCTTACCTTTTAGATAAGAGAAGAAAATCTGTCCACAAGCAAAATACATGAATAATTGCTCCGGAATCAAAAGTATCAAGACGAAACCATTCGCTTCAGTAATATGATTCAGTGTTTCTAGGATATCTGGCCAGTTCTGATAAACTACAAACGCCACGAGAGCGACCGTCAAAATCATCAAAATAGTTCGTACAGAAAAAAGCTTACCCTTCAATTTCTCCATATCAAAATTATACCACAAAAAAATAGCCCCGGGAGGGCTATTTGGCTAGCGTACTTCGACTCTCACACGAGGCAAAGACTTGCCAGAGAAATGAGTTTTCTTAGTCTTAACAAAAGTTACTACACCATCCTTAGCGGCATGAATAGTAAAGTTGCGTGACATATAAGTACCAGGGCCAGCGATTTTAGTAGCACCAGTTTGGCGAACAAGAACTTCACCATTCTTAACTTTTTGGCCACCAAAACGCTTCACGCCGAGACGCTGACCAGCATTATTGTGAATATTTTTGGCGGTACCGCCAGCTTTGACATGTGACATTTACTTTTTCCTTAAAATTATTATATCTCGCGCGACAATCTGGTCTTTACGATGGTAAAGAAGCCCCTCTCGCGTTTTATTATTAACATTATACCCCATATCCTCGATTTCGTCAACAATATCTAGCCTTTCATATGTTGCGTCTCCTCTGAGCCACGCCGGCGCTGCGATCGTTACCGGAGTACCTTCCTTGATTTGCTTCGCTAAATTCTTCAAAAATCCTAGTATAATTGCGCCGCACTCCTGCTTTTGCTCCTTCATTTTCATATCTGTCGGGATCTCAGACATCGGCTTCCCAAGATACCCTTCGCACGCCACCGCATCAATCGGCTGCTGCCAAGTAAATGAAGTCGCATCGCCTTGCTGAATCTGAAAATGATTCATTTTAGATTCAGTAAGCCACTGCAAATTCTTTTTACTATACTCCACCATCCGCTCGTTGATATCGGTGCCGTACGGCGTGTATCCCATGAGAAGAGCCTCTTGTAAAACCACGCCAGTCCCGCAAAACGGGTCTAGCACCGTAGCGCCTTCCGCTAGTGGCCCGCATAAATTTATCAAAATCTGCGCCAGTTTCGGAGGCAACATCCCAACATACGCATCCCGCGCCGGACGTTTCTGATCACGCTTCGTGTAGGCATCAATATCCTGCACCCCAACTACTCGGTACCAACCGTCATCAGTTTTAATAAGTTCAACTTTGCGCTCATTCTTGCCTGACAGGCCATTGTGAAGTGAAGTTGCCGAAGAAAGCACCGCGTCTTTATTCTCAACCACCCTCACACTACGTCCGTGCCGCACCAGAATCTTCTTTAATTTCAAAGCTTCACTCCCCGCAGTTTTCCGCGAAGCACCTTTAGAATAATCGCTCACCCCAATCGTAATTTTCCCCTCCGGGAGATCGTGTAAATAGTCTAGAGATTTTCTGTCTAATTGAACGGCAAGTTTTTGTACGCCGCCCAATTTATCAATTAATATTTCAGATTCTGTCGTAAACTCAATAAAGGCAAGAGGCTGGTCATGAACACCTTTCGTCATAAACCTAATATCGAGAAACTGAGCCTCGAGCTCTGCCATCGATATCTCCGGTTGCCGACCAAGTATTGCCAAGTATTTCATACTATCGATTCATTACCTAACACACCTAATGTAAACACCCCAAGAACGAATGACGGAACCGTGAAAACCTGGCCAGGTGCTGAAGGACAAGCCATAACGATCATTCTTCCAATTGGCAGTAGTAGACCACCAATTACCATTACCGATGTTTTGAATTGAACCGACATTAAAATAACCGCCAGTAACGGGCAAGAAACTATCATTAAAACTAGGGTATACCCAACTCCTGCCATGAACTAGGCTATTTATTGAACCATGCGGGCCAACATATTCATTATCATCCCACCCAGCTGGATCGAAATACGGCAAATGCCACCCCGCTGGGCAAATATCCTGTGTGGCCAGATCGGTATTCGACTCCCCCGTGATTTGCCCCGCCGTCGCAGCCGCATAATTATACCATACACCGATCTGCTGGGCAGTCAAACCGGTTCTGGATAAATCACTAGAGTCAGGAATATGACTACAAGGATTATCGTCGCCCCCAGTTTTCCAATGGCAAGCGCCACCACTAGTCCCATCAGTTTTAAGATCATAAGCAGATACGTTATAATCGTTCCCAGTGAAATTGGACCCTTCTGCGGGGACAACGCCAGTAATCCTGAGATTTTGCGTCATCCAACAAGCATCTGCAAGTTTAGCGACCGTATAAGTGTTATTATCACGGGTATCAATTAAAGTGGCAGACTCGAGTTCATAAACATTGGCACAAATCGTATCGTTCATATCCTGCATTTTGTAATAACCATTATACTTAGTTTTACCAGCAGCACGATAAGCGGCCGCAAAGGAACCTGGAATATCAGCATTATTTGGGTGGACCATGACAAACTTTACTTGCCCAGAATAACTGTCAGTGGGCTGTTCTTTAGAAATATACGCCGCATATGTCGAAGTAAAAGTTGCACCTGTTGCACCAGTGCCAACATCTGTGCCCGTAAGCCTAGTAGCAACCTTTGTAAAAACAATTGGTACCTCATGGTAATAATCAAAAGAGTTTTCGATACTAACAGGATAATCACCATAAGAGTCAGCTTCAAGCTTCATTGCCCAATTGGATACATCATAATTAATACTAGGACCTGTAGCTGTACCAGTATTAATGGTTGCGTTGCCACTCGCTGCTGTACCTACAAGCTTATTGCTATTATCCGCTCCAACCTCATTTCCAGTAAATCCAGCAGCATAAATCGAAAACCCAGCAGCATCATTACATGTTACGTTGACAGTAGTAGTGCCTATACCCGGGGTATATGTACCATTGATGAGTGTCGCTGTATGGCTCGACATACCAGAACCAGACATCGTACAAGACGCCGGCACATTGACGCTAGCATTAACCCCGGTAGATTCATCAGCAGACACATAATCCGAAGACAGTACCGCACTGGAAACAATAACTGGCGCAAGAATCAAACCAAGCACTATATACATTTTAATCTCTACCCTTTTTCTCATCAGCATACAGAGCTTCCTTGTTTAAACTTATTACTATATCTATCTTTATTCCGAAGAACAATAACCTTTATACTTACGTATATAGCATAACCAACATGAAAAGTCAATTTATCACGCACTAACTCAAACTATTCCGCCAGCACGCAAAAAATTACTATACTACCCTTGTAAAAAAGCCCTCCCCCGTTGTATAATTGGAGAAATTGTACATTAGAAAGGTGGTGATTTCGTGTGTTTACGAGCGAATTAGTAACGAAGGATATTCCGGATTACCAAATGCCAGAGCAGTACCGAAAAGAAGCATTAAACTTCCTTATCGAAGCGATCAATCTCTTCGGGAACAATAATTTTCTTTTCTTCGCAATCACGGGCAGCTGCGCTCTTGAGTTTTGCATTGACGGCTGGTCAAATATTAACGCCATGATCGTAACAAAAGAGTTTGACCCAAGCAAGAATAAGTCACTCTACGGTCTTTGCGGTAATCACACTATCCAAATAGTCCCCACATTGCTCACGAAAGACGAATTCGAAACCTCCCTTCTTGATGATGAGGCTAGAGTCGTAATGTGGCAATTGGGAGAGAAAATGATCAAGCCAAATTACGTATTTGGCAAAATGAGTATTCCAAAAATCACACTTATGGATATTCAAGGAAACGACAAGACCATGCTGCCAGTGAAGATTCAAGAATTCAAAAATCTTCTCTGGCAAGACAATTATGACAAAAGGAAACTAATCAGGGCTCTGTACACTATCATCAAAATGAGTCTCCGGACACGTGGCCATATCGCATATTCATACAGCGGTGCTTTCAAAAAATTCGCTGAAATATACGGTGGCCCAAAATTTGATATTTATTCCGAAATAATATCGAGATCCAACGTTCCGTCAGCACAATTTATAAACTATGCTGGAAGCGTTATAGGAAGACTCACTAGACGAAACACCTAAAAACGAGCCCATAAGGCTCGTTTTTGCATTATACCCATATTGTAAAATTATTTAACGATCACAAACTTGTTCTTGCCCTTCTTCACGATCGCTACCTGATCCACTACCACATCCTCTTTCACCTTCTCGCCATTAATCGTAATCGCACCCTGAGAAATAAACTCGCGCGCTTTCTTTTTCGACTCCGCGAGACCATTATCAACCAATAAATCCACAAGTCCACTGCCCTTCTTAGCCGTCGGCAAATACTCACCAAATTCCTTCAACTCATCTTCACTAAATTCAGCAAAATTCGTATTTTTATCAAATAACAAACCGATCAAATTTTCAATCGCGTCCGCATTCTCGCGTCCATGCAAAACTTCCGTTACGCCACGTGCCAAAGCCTTTTGCGCAATCCGCTTCTCCGGAGCCTCAAAATGTTCCTTCAGGATCGCCTCAATCTCCTCTTTCTCAAGTAAAGTATAAGTTTTGATCAAACTCTCAACCGCCTCATCAGGCTGATTCAGCCAGAACTGATAAAAATCAAAGATTGATGTATAATTCCCATCCCCGTTGTCCGAAGCAGCCAGCCAAATCGCATTTCCTTCTGATTTACCAAATTTACGCCCCGTTACAGGATCGATGATAAGCGGCGTAGACCACACATCAGCCTCACCGCCTTCAAGTCTACGAATCAAATGAATCCCGCTTGTACAGTTACCATACTGATCAGCACCACAAAGCTGTAAATCCACTCCATATTCACGATAAAGATGCAAGAAATCATAACCCTGAATCAAAGTGTAAGAGAACTCCGCATATGAAATCCCCGCGCCACCTTCACCAATTCGATTCTGCACAAATTGACGATCAAGTAGCTGTGTCATCGAAAACGCTTTCCCGACCTCGCGCAGGAAATCGAGATATTTCATATCCTTGAACCAATCATAATTATCGACCAGCACGACATCAGAATGGTCAGAAGAAGCATTATTTATTACTCTTTCAACCTGTTCTTTGATGCATTGTTTATTATGCTCAACTTCTTCTAGCGGTTTCAGCTCACGCTCACTATTTTCCTTCGGATCACCAATCTGCCCAGTCGCACCACCAACCAATAGATAAGGCTGATAGCCGTGGCGCGCAAAACAAGCACACATCATCAGTGCCGCCAAATTTCCAATCGTGAGAGAATCCGCACTCGGATCAGCTCCAAAATAAAACTTCTTTGAGGCACGATTATCGAGATCCTCCGGATTCTCGATTGTTGTCTCTGCTTTAAACCCCCGATAGATTAATTCTTCAGATAACTTCATATATTATATATACCATATTTACACCGGTTTTGCACGCAATAGCCAGCACACCGTATCTGACACGCTATATCTAGCGCGCTACATCTAGTGTGCCATATCTAGCGTCGCACCCTCGCGCGCCTTGTTTGCCCACTCGTCTGCCATTTCATTAAACTTCGTTCCTACATGCCCCCTCACCCACACTAATTTCACATCGTTATCGCAGTAGAGCTCATACAATTCTTTTACAATATCTAAATTAGCGATTTCGCCTTTTGTCTTCTTCCAGCCACGAGCTTTCCAACCTTCAGCCCATTTGGTTAAAACATTAATCCAAAATTCTGAATCAGAATGTATTTCACATCCTTCACCATCAGCATAACGAATCGCTGCAATCATTGCCTTACCCTCCATCCTAATGTTCGTCGAATCTTCCTCGCGCCCAAGAACTACCGGACGTCCTTCGTCATTCACCACCTCAATTACAGCAAATCCCCCAAGACCTGGATTGGGCACCGCACTCCCATCGGTCCACAAAATCTTCATAAGTTTACCTCCACTTTTATAATACACCTTTTGTCTCAAATAAAAAGTCTTGACTTTTCATTTTTATCACGCTATAAGCTTAAAATCTCCAGCATGAGCTTAATCCCGCTTCAGCATAACCGTAAAAGCTTCACTCGGGATGTCGATTTTACCAAATCTCTTCATTCGCGCTTTCCCGCGCTTCTGCTTCTCGAGCAGTTTTGCCTTCCTGTCCCGGTCACCAGTATGAATCTTCACAGTTACATCCTTACGATACGCTCCAATCGTTTCCCTCGCAATAATTCTCGCACCAATCGCAGCCTGAAGTGCAACCTCCCAGTTCTGCCGCGGAATTACGCTCTTCAATTTCTTCGTCACTTCTCGCCCAATTGCCTCTGACTCACTTCTGTGCGCCATCACCGAAAGCGCGTCCATCTTATGCCCACCCACTAGAAAATCAACCCGAACCAAATCCTCAGCCCGATAACCGTCAAGCTCATAATTAAACGAAGCGTATCCCGAAGTCACCGACTTCAATTGATCATAAAAATCAGTCAAAAGGTTCGCCATTGGCGCCTCAAAGTCAATTACCGCTCGGTCTTCAATATAAGATACATTCGTCTGATGCCCACGTTTCTCATTAATGAGGTTCAACACATTTCCGATCATCGATTTTGGCAGAATTATCTCGCCCTTCACCCACGGTTCTCGTACTTCGCGAATTTCCGAAGCATCCGGCAAATCACTCGCCGACTTAATCTCGCGCACTTCCCCGTTGTTCATCACGACTTCATAGTTTGTTGATGGATTCGTCACAATTAGATCCAAACCAAACTCCCTCTCCAGCCTCTCGCGAATAATATCCATATGGAGAAGTCCAAGAAACCCAATCCGAAGGCCAAACCCAAGCACTGGCGAATTCTCCGGCTCAAACTGAAGCGCCGAATCCGACAACGCCAACTTCTCAATCGCTTCCTTTAACTCTTTGTATTGGTCATTTGAAACAGGGAAAAATCCAGCATACACAAACGGCAACACGTTCTTATATCCTGGCAACGCTTCCCTAGCCGGAGTTTTTGCTAGCGTCACCGTATCACCGACCTTGGCCTCACGCGTCGTCTTGAGGTTTGTCACGATGTAGCCAATTTCACCTGCCCTCAAGCTGTCCCGCGGCGTCATTTTGGGCGTCAACACCCCCACCTCGAGCGCCAAACCCTTAGTTTCTGCCGCCATCATCAAAATTTCCGCATTTTTCTTGATTTCCCCCTCAAAAACCCTCACATAAAGCACCACCCCGCGGTAATCATCAAAATAAGAATCAAATATCAGAGCCTGGTTATCGTCATCATTGACTTTCGGAGCTGGACCCCGTTCAATCACCGCATCCAAAATCTCATCCACTCCCATCCCGGTCTTACCGGACGCCTCAATGATTTCCTCTCGAGAACATCCTAGTAAATTCATGATTTGAGCCGCAACTTTTGGCACATCCGCCGCCGGCAGATCCACCTTATTAATTACCGGAATAATCGTAAGATCTTGCTCCAAGGCTAAATAAACATTCGCGAGCGTCTGCGCCTGAATTCCTTGCGTCGCATCCACGACCAGCACCGCAGTCTCCACCGCTTGCAGAGACCGGCTCACCTCATACGAAAAATCCACATGCCCCGGCGTATCAATCAAATTCAGCGTACATCCTTTCCAATTCATCGTCACCGGCGCGAGCTTGATCGTAATACCCTTCTCGCGCTCCAGCTCCATCGAATCAAGAAGCTGCGCCTTCATTTCGCGCTTCTCTACTGTCCCCGTCATCTCCATCATCCGATCCGCAATCGTCGATTTCCCATGATCAATATGCGCAATAATGCAAAAATTCCGTATTTTATCCATAAACTATATTATACCATACATTAACAGAGGTCACAAAATAAGCTAAATACCCTTGACAGAAATACTAAAAAATGCTAAAATGCTCGGATGGGTTTAGAGTTTTGCTCTTTATTCAAATATACGCCGGCGGGCAGGGTACGCAAAAGGAGGGAAACGAAATGTTGTTTGATCAGATTATTAAAGAAATCATTCCGAATGCAGATGAAGCAATGACGGAAGACGAGATCAAAAAACGGATCCAGGAGATCTCCAAAAGAAGAAAAGACCTAAATGGAGACTGGGTCAGAGCAGCCGTAACACCCACAAACAAGGCCCAATAGGGCCAGCACATTAAAACCGGCTAACATCTGTTAGCCGGTTTTTCATTCCAAGTTTTTTATGCGAGCTTATACGCCAATCATACTAAGCGACAGCTTACCATGATCAATTGCAACGAGCCTAACCTTAACTTTATCGCCGACCTTCAACACTTCTTCTACTGATTTGAGCCTCTTCCCTTCGCGAATTTGTGAAATATGTAGCATTCCATCGATTCCAGGCATAATATTTACGAAAGCGCCAAAATCTTTAATCGAAACTACGGTTCCTTCATAAACCTTGCCAACCTCTGGTTCCTCCACGAGTGATTTGACCCATTCGAGAGCTTTTTTGATTTTCTCTGGATCATTTGCCGAAATTGTAACAAGACCAGAGTCTTCAATGTCTACTCCTGCGCCAGTTTCAGTCGTAATCTTATTGATAGTTTCACCACCTTTACCGATAATCGAACCAATCTTCTCCGGTTTTACCATTATCTTCTCAATCTGAGGAGCATATTTTGAAATCTCAGAACGAGGCTCTTTGAGCACTGACACCAGGTGATCCAAAATGAACATTCTGCCATCATGTGATTGTTTGATTGCTTTTTCCAAGATTTCTACCGGCAAACCATGAACTTTCATATCCATTTGAAGTGCAGTCACACCTTCAGTTGTGCCCGTCACCTTAAAGTCCATATCACCAGCAAAGTCCTCGGCATCCATCAAATCGGTTAATACATATGCCTTATCGATATCGTCAGCAGTAATCTCAGTACCTTTTGGCACATCTACCATCAATCCCATAGCAACACCAGACACCGGACGCTTAATCGGCACACCAGCATCCATCAATGCAAGACACGATGAACAAGTTGCCGCCATCGAAGTCGAACCGTTCTGGGACATAATCTCAGTCACCGAACGAATTGCATAAGGGAAATCTTCTTCAGAAGGAAGAACAGGGATAAGAGCTCTCTCAGCGAGATAGCCATGCCCAATCTCACGGCGTCCTGGCGAACCAATCCTGCCCGGCTCACCTACAGTATAAGACGGTGCATTGTAATGATGCATATAACGCCTCTTCCCCTCGGTCACTTCCATCGTATCAACATCTTGCGAGTAAGACAAAGGTGCTAAAGTTACGATATTCATCGCCTGAGTCACACCTCTCGTGAATAGAGATGAACCATGAGTTCTTGGTAAAATTCCGACCTGTGACGACAATGGTCTCACTTCATCCAACTTACGGCCATCAGGGCGTACACCTTCCTCTACGATCCCACGACGCACCTCTTTATGCACCGCAAGTTCAAATGCCTGATCATATACATCACGCAAGTTCTCATCATACCACGCAACCTTTTCATTGTCCGTTTCGCCCTGGCCCTTAGATAGTGCAAACTCATCGTGCATAGCATATTTGATATCATCCAAAATCTGCGCTCTTTCCATCACATTACCGCGCACCTTTGAGCCAAACTTACCATCGGTCCAGTCCGCAACTTCTTTCAAAATCTCTTCGTCCGGAAGTACCAATTCATATTCCTGCGGAGCCTTAGCCACCTGCTTTGAAAGCTCTCTCTGAAGATCAAGCACAGGCTGTACATTTTTCACTGCCCAGTGCATCGCCTCAATAATCGTATCCTCTGGCACCTCTTTCATACCAGCTTCCACCATCATCACCTTACCATCTTTACAAGCAACCACGAGATCCATCGGTGATTGCTCACGCTCTTCAGCATTTAGGAAGCCCTTAAACTCACCGCCAATTCGTCCGATCCTAATCCCAGCCACCGGGCCATCAAATGGCACACCGGCATTCATCAAAGCTGAAGACGCTGCAATCATTGCTACACAATCAGGCCTAAAACTTGGGTCCATCGAAAGTACGGTACAAACCACCTGCACCTCTTGCCTGTACCCCTTAGGGAACAAAGGCCTAATCGGACGGTCAATCAAACGACCAACGAGAACCGCCTCGTCCGCCGGCTTACCCTCTCTTTTAATAAAACGCGAACCGGAGATTTTCCCTGCCGCATACCATTTTTCTTCATAATCAATAGATAGCGGGAAGAAATCCTGCACTACCGGTTTAGTGCCTACCACTACAGAGCCAAGCACTACAGTATCCCCATAAGTCACGAGTACTGATGAAGTGGTCCTAAAACCGACCCTATTCACTTCTAGAGTCAATTCTCGCCCCAACCAATCAGTCGAAACCCGCACCGTTTTCTTACCATTAGGGTTTATTATTTCCATAAAAATAATCCTTTCTCGGGAAAACTTCAGGTATAACTACCTAAACTCTTGATATCTATTTTTTGAGACATTTCGGAGGTTACGACCGAGAATTAGGGCGCTCCGCCCGTAACGACGGGCCGGAGCGACCCGTGTCGAAAAAAATATGATATTAAGAGTTTAGAATAAATATATCTGCCGTCTTCCCAATGTTAATTTACTAACTACTATTATACCAGAAAAACCATTTCTTTTAAACCATAATAAGAAACCTGAAAAACTCTTGCATTTCAAAATTCTTATGTTAAAATAGAAATACAAAAGGTCAATACAAAAAGGAAAATCAAAGATGGCATCTACTGCTTCATTTAGTCCTAGGATAAACATCACTAATAGTTCTGCGCCTGCGCCAGAACCAACCCCAGAGAGTACTGGGGAAATTACTTGGCTCAGCGATAATATTCAAGCTCTTGGCGATGGCGAAGATTTTATTGTCGAAATCGACTACGATCTCAGTCTTTTTCAAAGCTTGTTCCTTAACGACAAGGAACTGGTTTTAGGTGAAGATTACTATCTCGAAGAAGGTAGCACTATTATTACCGTAAAAGGAAGTTATGCCAAAAATCTAGCCACCGGAGATTATAGTCTTGTTGCCAAATATAGCGATGGCAAAGAATTTACTACGTCATTAGCCATTTCCGAAAACCCCGAGGAGCTCGAAGGATCAATTCTCGTCCCAGACACCGGCGGAATTAGCGCTCAAGCATTTGGTGCTACCATTGGACGAAATATGCCATTCATCTTTTCTGGCCTTCTTATTATCATCGTAAGCTTCTTTGCTATCCGAAAATACCTCTTGCCTCGTTTGAAGGCCCGTAGCTACACGCATTCTACTTTCAGAACCACGACTTCATTTAGGCCAAACCAAAAAAACACAAATCGTTCGTTGGCGAATTCTCTCAGCTCAATCAAAAACCATTTCTCCAAAAAAACCATTTCCCTTTCTAGATCGTCAAAAACAGGCCTTAACCTCGAGTCGCATAAATTAATCACAGCCGTCGCAGGAATCGCAGTCGTTGCCGGCGGTGCCTATTTCTGTTTGAATACATTTACTTCTAACACAAATGAAGAAACTGCTTTTGCAGCCCCCACCAATGAAGACACACTTTCCCTTTCTACTTCAAGCGGCAATTTTACAAAAGATGTAGATCTAGCAAACGGAAACGTCTTCGTTTCAACCTCACAAACCGTCACCGTTAACGACGCAACTGTGCACGGTTACAAATTATTTATCTCGACCGACAACCCCAAATATAATGATCTTTCAATCAATGGTAGCATTTCGGCTAATGCCCGCATCCTACCCACTTCAAATTCCTTCGCTAATCCTGACACCCTTGAAGCCGATTCCTACGGCTTCGCTATCGCAAATTCAACATTTGGCACCAATTATACCCCATCTTCCACCAGTAAATGGGCCGGTATTCCTGTCCTAGGCTCCGAAATCGCCATCAAAGAAACTACCACCGCCACCCCAGCTAACGACTCTACCACGATCTATTACGGTTTTAATCTTACGGATAATCTCCCAGACGGGTCCTACTACGGCACCAACAACAGCGCAGTCACTTACAAAGCCATTGCCACCGTTTTGCCAACCTACACTGTAAATTACTACTGTAATGGCGGCAGCGGTAGTGTCACATCACAAACGGCAGACATTGGTGCACCTGTCACGATATCTGCCTCAACTGGTTGCGAAAGGAACAATTACACCTTTAAACACTGGAATACTATCGCAAACAATAGCGGCACCTCATACAACGCCGGCGCCTCCTATACCGGAAACCAAAACATCAACCTCTACGCCATCTGGGAAAAAACCACCCCGACCCCAACTCCAGACCCAGAAAATCCAGAAGAACCAGAGCCCACCTATTATTCCTTTATCCTAAACTACAACGCTAACGGTGGTAGCAACGCTCCTGCATCGGACTCCGACTACATTACCGATAATAGTACATCATTCACAATCAGCAGCATCAAGCCAACCCGTACGGACTACGAATTTAGAGGTTGGTGCACCATCCAACCTTCAGGTGAAAACTGTTCCAATGGAACGACAAGCGGCACAACATATCAAGCCGGCAACACAGTACCATTCAATATCCCAGATGGCGAATCGTCACAAATCATCACCCTCTACGCTCTATGGCACTACGTCGAACCAGATAGAGTCATCGGTGTCGAAATACGGGACAAAAACGATTCACCTATTGAAAGCAAAGTCATTTCTTATAATAATGATAGCCACACCATCAAACTTAATGCCGTCGTCAATGGAACACCAAACGCTGTTGATAAAGGAGTAAACTGGCAAAGCGGAAATACAAAAACTGCCACCGTCAACGAAAAAGGCGAAGTCACAATCGTTAATGCCGGCAAAGCCACTATCACTGCCCAGTCCGTATATGACTCCAACAAAAAAGACACTTTCACGATTACTGTCTGGAAAAAAGTAATCATAATTCTTGGCGCCTCCCAGCTCAGGCAAATCAACGGATCAGCAAAAGACGGTTATGCTAACGTAAAAAGCTACACCTCAAGCACTTCCGGAACTCAATATACTACCACTCAAAACAACCAGTATAACACTAAGTTAAGCGGGCCAAAATCCCTGGATGACACCCTCAACTTTATCTATTACTCAGGCCACGGCTATCAGTTTGAAACCGCCCAAAACTGGACAGCCGACGCTGGCCCAAATAAAGTAGAGAATCAACCACCTTACTCGGGTTGGAGTTTCGCCAAGAAAATCATCAACCACCACAAGTATGCAAAGGACTATGTTGATCTTTACGTCTATTTCACCATTTCTGGCAATGACACCAAACATTATTCCTGCGAAGAAATAGAAAAAAACGCTTCGAAAATCGCCTATATTAAAAACAAAGAAACGGGAGCCATAACTAGAACGATAATACTACCAACGATCAGCGAACAAATAAAAAGATACAATGATGTTATTGCAGAATTTGGTGATGCTGGCTACAAAATACACGGCTACGTTACATCTCAACACCCCATGAAGGCTAGCGATGGGGATAGTAAAACGTATGTAAAAAACAATAACGCCAATTACTGCACAGCAAAATACCGTTCAAACTTCAAGTACTATACGGTTAACAAAAAATACAGTAGCTATATCACAAACAAATATAAATATATATCCTATGTAGATACTTTTAGTCAAATCGTTGATACCTCATTAGACAAAACCAAATGGAGCTTCAAGAGCAACTGGAGTAGCTATAAGACTGTTGATGGCATTCACTGGAATGTCGATACCGCATCAAAATACTTCAAATTCTGGATGGGACTCAACAAATCTCTCTAAAACCCCACCCCTGTTATTCCCCCTAATTCCTTGCTTTTTAACACAAAATATGCTATAATAAACGTAAGGGGGTTAGTTTTCCGTTACCCCTAATATTTTTTGGAGGTGAAAAAATGGGAAAAAGAAGCCTTTTACTATTGTTCCTCGATTCAGATCCGCGGCTTGAAACGCAGGAGAGTATTAAAAGAAACAAAGAGCTCGAGAGAGAACTCAGGGGTGAGTTCTTCATTATCGGGTACATACCGGTAATTATCAACATCAGCGACAATGGAACTGAAAAGTTTGAACCGTTGGTGGAGCTCTATACGGCGTTAAGGAAGAACAACAAGCAGCTGTTCAACCTCGACATGGTACTGTTTCAGAACAACCATCTTTGCTTTTACGAAGGCAAAAAGACCGAGTTCATCGAACTCCGTTTTGAAACAACAAACACAAATGAGAGGGAAACGGCTGAACTGTCTGAAAGGTTTCAGACATTGTTCCCCACAATAAAATTAATCTTTAAAGATCTGATTTCAATGTGGGTGGAATCGCCAATAGGCCTTCCGAGATACATGGAAGCGTTCAAGAAACGTTCTATCGAGGAAGCCGAAAAGGCAATCGACGATTTCCTAATCGCCGAAGAACTAAAAAAACCCAAAACCAACAAAAAACCCGCCAAATAAGGCGGGTTTTCCCATTTCTACTGCCTAAATCTATTTCCTGAGGCCGAGCTTGTTGATGGTCTTCTTATATAGCTCAAAATCAGTCTCTTCCAGATAGCGCAATAGTTTTTTGCGCTTCCCCACCATCTGCATCAAACCTCTTTTGGCCATAAAGTCATGTTTGTTGTTCTTAACATGCTCGGTCACTTCTTTGATCCGCTCAGTCAAGATCGAAACTTGAACTTCAGGAGAACCAACGTCAGCCTTATTTCGGGCAACCTTGGCAATAGCCTTGTCTTTATTCTCTTTTGTTATCATTGCCCCATTATACCACAGTTCACTAAATAGTCAATCATCCGTAAAGAGAAATCACTCAGCGTCTTCCAGATACACGTTCAAGATATACCAATCATCAAGATCTGAGGTCGGCATCGTTACTCTAGTGACACCAGCCCAATTTGTTAACACCCCACTCGCGAAATGCGTAATCCTATAGCCATCCAGTGGCACGATATCCATACTGGCAAGCCCATCAGGATCATCGAGATCAATCACAGCTCCAGGCGCAACCTTATCAGTGACGACCCGTTCAATCACATTCCCGTCATACACATACACAAGCTCAAAGTCTGGATTCGGTGACGTCCTCACATAAACATCAATCCAGTAAGAAGATTCTGAGTCTTCAAGCGGGATCGTAACCTCCTCAGCCATCTGCCAACCACTAAGCACAGTATAAAACTTCGGCTTATAGTAATTCGACAGCATCTCAAATCCTTTGTTTTTCAAACCTTCTGGATCACTCAAACTCAAAGTCTCACCCCTGGTCAAAAGCACATGTTCCCTAGAAAGTATTACCTGATTATTGCTATTAAGACGATAAGTAATAACACCTTGCACATACTTTTTCTTAGCCTCCACGAGGCCACTAGTTTCACTCAAATCCTGAGCAGAAGTATTTAACTGCCGGAACCCAATATTTTGTTCTGTACCCTCAGTAACTTGGATTTGCCCCACCTTATTCGCCCCCAAATTCTCGTTATAAACATTTGCATTCGCAAAGCTCACAGGATAATTTTCCGAATTGGCATTATTGATCTTGTAATATACATTCCAATTCCCCGCCGTGAGATCGCTCGGCACACTAAACACATAAGTGTAAGTTTCATCACTCTGGCTCATCAACCCCGAAATATCGGTATCAAGCTCTGCCTTGCGATAATCCCCATCTTTTTCAAGAATCAAATAAACTTTTTGTTTTTGAATCAGTCTCGCGAACCCGACATTTTCCAAATTAAGCCTTAGTGCCGCAATCCCACCAGTCTGCACGCTAGAAGTAAGCTCAGAGTTCCGAATTACTATTCTGTATCCAATATGATCAGTCAAATATTTATAATAAGTTTCGCCATCGTATTCGTCGTCGGAATTCTCATAAATCTGGTTTTGCCATTTATCGCGCAAAATCTTCAAATTAAACTCGCTGTTAAAATACGAAGTATGTGTACGCGGCATTTCTTGCGCAACAAATGCGCCTTCGCTCCACTGCTCCATTTCTGGTACATAATCCGGCTCATCAGGATCCGCCCTCGTCACTTCACCACCGTAAAAAGTGTAATTTCCTTGCGTCTCCATCCAATCCACAAAGATATCCCTAGTAACCCCACTATGATAAGAACCGAGATCCGACTCACTCCCAAGATAGCCATCATTAAATATGCCCAACCTATATCTATCCTCGGAATCATTTTCAAGACCCCCAAGTACAGTCCTATATTGTACCGGCGTACGCACATTTACCGTTAAATCTTTTGGCAAAACGTCCAGCCACTTGAGAACAATTTGACGTAGTGTCTCATCCGTAGCATAAATTCCGCTCGTACTATGCATCTCGCCCCACGGGCCAAGAATCCCAGCATCCACCGAAGTAATTACATCCTTATTTTCCTCGAAGAGCGGTCTTAGGGCCTCGAGATGCTGCATCACGGTATCGAGAGATTTTGGTTCTTGATCAAGCGCCGTAACGTCATAAGAGAACCGCGGTATTACCTTAACAGAATACATCCTGAAGTAATTTAAAAGTCTCGCAAGCGAAGCCACCTGTTCACTCGTCATTGGTAAATCCTCACCAGACTCATTTGCATTTCCGGACCACGCCGAAAGGTCAATCCTAAGATGAACCAAAGAAACCTTCCTACGATTCGCTTCAGCCGCCGCACTAATTACATCACTTTTCTCGCCAAACAATCCAGTTTCAGCATTGTATTGAAGGCGAAGTGGTATATATACTCCTCTATCCGGATTCGGCAACACCTCTTTTGAATCCGCATACGAAATATCCTGCACTTCCAAATCATCTATCGCATTTGGCACCACTACATAGTTAATGGTTGTGCCATATTCACCTGATTCCAAATCATCACCAGCATTCACGCCATAGTAAACTCTCGCAGCACTATTGATTTCCGATATAGTTCGCGCCTCTTTTATAATCCTCATATCACTTTCCGAGCCAGGCACATTTTGCCACACTTTAGAAGTTGCATCCACCGGCTCCGTCGTCGCTACGCCCCAAGTGTTTCTACCAAGTACACTAGGCTCCTCACCGGCGCCAAGGCCATTAATCTTTGTCTTCGTTTCGCTTGAAGAAATATCCGTACCGCTCGCATATACCCCAAGAGTATACCCATACGAAGCGCCGGATCCCACGGTCACATCATGATAAGTTGAAGCAAATTTTTCCTTCTCACCTTTTTTGATATTCACATTTAAACTCATTGGCTCAATTTTTACAGAAATCCCGTCCGTCTCATTGACTACTTGCTCTTCTCCATCCTTATCAGCCGCCATCACCTGACCAGTTTTTTCATTCAAGATAGCCGCCCCAAACGAAACCATCGCCGTGACAAGGAAAAGAATCACGCCAACAATTATTTGTTTCTTATTGAAGAATAGAAAATGCTTCTGCAAATCCTCGTTATTTTTATGCTTGTTTTTAATAAATAGCATAATAATTATTGCGCTTACAGCTAACAACATGGAACAAGAACCAATAATGATGGGAGTTTCATTTTGTAACGCACCAGTATTCGGCACGGCAACAAAAGCATCGTTCTCATTCACAACCGAGATATTAAAATTAGTATTCAATTTTGTTTTTCCTTTTTGTTTGACCTTTTTGTACCTACAATTATATATTGGTTATGTTTTAAAGTCAATGCCAAAAAACCCGAAAAATGCATCTCACCCTCGCGAATAAAAACAGATCTATGTTATAATCTAGCAAATGACAGACACCGTATTGACTAACCATAAAAATCTCGAAGACCAAATCATCCTGGTTGATAAACCAGCTGGTATTTCCAGTTTCGGTGTTGTTGCCAAAGTCCGTACAAAACTCCGTGACGAATTCGGCCACAAAATCAAAGTCGGCCACACCGGTACACTAGACCCCTTCGCCACCGGATTACTAATTCTACTATCCGGTAAAATGACAAAAAAGTCCAATGAATTCCTGAAGCTCGACAAAACCTACGAAGCCACTCTAAAACTCGGCTTCACCTCCACCACCGGCGACCCCGAAGGCGAAATTGAAGAAATCTCAGACAAAAAGCCAGAATTAGAAGATATCAAATCGACACTCCAAAACTTTACTGGCATTATCACCCAAACTCCACCCAGGTTTTCCGCCATCAAAATTAACGGCCAACGCGCCTACAAACTCGCCCGCAAAAACCAAGATTTTGAAATCCCCAGCCGAGAAATAGAAATTTATTTTATCGATATTCTGAATTACGATTATCCAGAACTCACTATTAGATGCCACGTTTCTTCCGGCACCTACATCCGCACTCTCGCCGAAGATATCGGGGAATCCCTTAGTACTGGCGCTTATCTCACCTCCCTTCGTCGTATCAAAGTTGGAGAATATGACGTCAAAAACGCCAAACAGCTTGAAGAGCTGTGTTATAATTAACTTATGCTAGTTACATCTTCTCGTTTTATCGGCACCAATGTTTATAGTCTTCAAACTGGAGCCCCCGTCGGCGCAATCTCTGAACCAATTATCGACCCAGACAAACTCAAAATTGTCGCTTTCAAACTCACAGGTCCACTAATTCGAAACGCTTACATTCTCGATATTAATTCTATCCGCGAATATTCAGATATCGGCATCATTATTGATAGCATCGAAGAGCTCGCCGCCCCCGAAGATATAGTTATAATCGAAAAACTCCTCTCTCTGAATTTCAACCTCATCGGCCTCAAAGTCGAGACCAAAAAAGGATCCAAACTCGGTAAAGTCCAGGATTACACTTTTATGTCGGATGATTTCATTATTCAACAAATAATCGTCAGACGTCCCGTCGTCAAAGCTTTTATGGATCCCGAACTCACCATTCACCGACGCGAAATAGCCGAAATCACCGACTACAAAATCATCGTCAAAGACGAGGAGAAAACTATCAAAGCTCGCTCTGCAAACGAAGACTTCATTCCAAACTTCGTCAACCCCTTCCGTACCAAAGAACCAGATTACGCTCCCGCCGACACCGAAGAAGCCGGGGAATAATCAATCACCCGCCCTGACTACAAGCTAGCTCGCACTAGCTTCTTTTTTTACCATTTCCTTAGCTAGGTCATATGAAAACCCTTGCCTACAAAGATATCCAATTAACTTCTCATCGTCATACTTGGCCCGTTTTTTAAGAAGTATCTTCTCGATTTCCTCTTCATCATCCCTCATATCAACTACTTCGTCAATGATTTCCCGAGAGACACCTTTTTCTGCTAGCTCCATCTTGAGTCGTTTCTTCGAAACCCCCTTCTTCACGAACCGATTCTCTACATACCATTCTGCAAACTTTTTATCATCCACATACCCACGCTCCACAATTCGCTCTAAAATCATACCGCTAAAATCAATCGCACCAGTTCGCTCCCGTTTACGTTCCCGACCATCATCTTTCACCTGCCACTCTTTTTTCCGCTCTTCCATCTCTTTCTTGTACTTACTACGTTTCAGATAATCTTTGAGCTCTCTCACTGACCGCGGCCGCACCAATACCCATTCTAATGCTCTTTGGTATGCCTTACCAAATTCCGATGCCCGCTTTAATTCTTCCAATTCCTCACCCGATAGTTTCCTGCCCACTTTCACTTTGAGATCCACCACTTGCGCTACATCCAACGAAAAAGCAAACGCCCCATCAATAAACACATTTACCCTATTAGGATCTTTCACTCCCTGTTTCAAATCAGTAATCGTCGATACCCCAAGGATTTCCATCAAATAAGCCCCTGCAACTTTAGCCAATCATCTAGATTAATAAAAGTTATATCATCCTTCTGAAGCGGTGTCTTCGCATGTTTTTTCCTAAACTCTTCTGTCTCTTTATATGGTACCCACTTAACTTCCGAGACCTCTTTATCGTTAAAAGAAAAATTATCTTCTCTACCGGTCCAGTCCGCCATAAAGATCCACGCAAACCTATTCTTATTAAACGGCTTCGTAAAGGCAAACTTTAGATCTTTCTTATCGATCACCGCACCAATTTCCTCGCGCGCTTCACGAATCGCTCCTTCTACTACCGTCTCTCCCAAATTAATATGGCCACCTGCTGAGATATCATAATACCCCGGATAACGATCCACACCATCAGCTCGCTTCTGCCACAAAAGTTCTAACCCGCCATCATTAATCCGATACAAAAACACCACTGCAATCCCCACAATCGCATCCGCACCAGTTACCTCCGGATTATCTAAAGCCGAATCCCACCCTGCATCAACAATCGGCTCCCCATTCGAAGCATAGATTTGCCACAACTCGTCTTTATGCATCCGCCGCAGCTTTCTCTCGTACCTTCGCCTCAATCTCTGCCATTAATTCCGGTTTTTCGCGGAACAACTTCTTCACAGCTTCACGTCCCTGACCCAAAGTCTCGCCATTATACTTGATAAATGCGCCTGCCTTATCGAGGACTCCATATTGAACACCAAGATCGAGCACATCACCTGACTTCGAAATTCCCTCATTATACATAATGTCAAATTCCGCAGTCCTAAACGGCGCCGCAATCTTATTCTTCACCACTTTGACCTTAGTTCTGTTACCAGAAATGTTATCGCCTTCCTTAATCTGACCAATCCTTCTGATATCCACTCTCACCGACGCGTAAAACTTCAAAGCATTACCACCAGTCGTCGTCTCCGGATTGCCAAACATCACACCGATCTTCATTCTGATTTGGTTAATAAACACAACCGTCGCACGTGATTTCGAAATAATACCAGTAAGCTTCCTCATGGCTTGGGACATCAGTCTCGCCTGAAGACCCATCTGGGAATCACCCATATCGCCGTCAATTTCAGCCTGTGGCACCAAAGCCGCCACTGAGTCCACCACGATCAAATCCACTGCGTTAGATCTCACCAAAGTTTCACAAATCTCGAGCGCTTGCTCGCCATTGTCCGGCTGAGAAATCAACAAATTCGCTGTATCTACGCCAATTTTCTTTGCATATGCAGGATCCAAAGCATGCTCAGCATCAATAAACGCCGCCTGCCCACCTTGCTTCTGTATCTCGGCAATTGCATGGAGCGCCAAAGTTGTCTTACCAGATGATTCTGGCCCATAAATCTCAATAATCCTACCCTTAGGCCAACCACCACCCAGCGCCAAATCAAGCGACAATGCACCCGATGGCAATAGTTCCACATCCATCTTCGGAGTCTCACCAAGCTTCATGATCGAGCCGTCACCGAACTGCTTCGTAATCTGCGCAATCGCGAGTTTCAAGGCCTCACTCTTGCCGTCGTTACCAGCTTCCGCCTTAGTATTCTTTTTTTCCACCGCATCCTTTTTTGCCATAATATTACCTTTCTTTGCTTTTATTATAATACATTGTTATAATAGAAAGTAGAGTTGACTTTTACACATGTGTATAGTAGAATCAATTTAAGGTTTTAGGATTTCTTCTCGATTTTAGGTCGAGAAGATTTCTTTTTAGTTTGATAATGATATATTCAAGATCAAGCTCTTCCATAACCTCTCCTTTCTCCTTACTACGTTTATTAAACTTCACCAACCCTACTTTCTGCCACCCTCTATATCACATAGCAAAAATACTTTCAACCAATTTATAATCCTTATGCAAAAACAACCGGAATCCGATATGATACAATAATAATATGAGAGTAAATGAAAACATCTTAATTTCGAGCCTCACCACTATGCGACTTGGTGGCCCAGCTCGCTACGTTATCGAAATTGAAAAACCCGAAGAAATCCCCGACGCCTACGGCTTCGCCGAAACATATAACCTTCCAACTTTTGTCCTTGGCGGTGGTGCCAACACTATTGGCCACGACGAAGGCTTTAATGGTGTAATCATCATCAACCGCATCCGCGGTATCGCTGAGAGCACCGAAGACGACGTCACGACTCTCAAGGTTTTCGGTGGAGAACTCTGGGACAACGCCGTAGAATACGCAGCATCAAAAAGCCTCACTGGCATCGAAGGCCTTAGCAAGATCCCTGGCCTCGCCGCTGCCGCACCAGTCCAAAATATCGGCGCCTACGGCCAAGAAGTTTCAGACACGCTTTCCGAAATCGATGTTTACGATTCCGTCACTCGGGTCTTCAAAACCATGACCCACGACCAGCTTAACTTTGGCTACCGCCGTAGCATCTTAAATACTACCGAAAAAAACCGTTATTTCGTCATTTCTATCACCTTGAAACTTAAACAAGGCGAAATGTCTCGTCCATTTTATAATTCCCTCGAAAGATATATTACGGAAAAGGGCGTCACCGATTTTTCACCTCAAAGTATCCGCAACATCGTCAGCCAAATCCGCGCCGACAAACTCCCCGACCCACTAGAAAAAGCCAGCTCTGGCTCATTCTTCAAAAACATTTCCCTCACCGAAGAAGAAGCCGAAAAAGCCCGAGACAAAGGCTATCCAATCCACCAAAAGAAAGACGGCTATATTATCAATTCCGGCTGGCTCATCGAACAAGCCGGCCTCAAGGGTGAACTCATTCACGGCATGCGCGTCAGCGACAAAGCTTCCCTTATTCTTATCAACGAATCAGCAAAATCCTACAACGACCTCGCCAAGGCTCGCGACGAAATCATTGGTAAAGTTTACGATAAATTCGGTTATTGGCTTGAACAAGAACCAGTAGAAATACCATAAAAGAAAGGACACCATGAAGACTCTAAACGGCAAAGAACTATCCGGCTTCGTTAAAGAGCGCCAAGCCACCGTAGTCCGCGGAATGAAGCAAAAACCCTGCCTCTTAATCATCCGCGACAGCGACAACCCTGTCATCGAGAAATACGTTTCCCTCAAAATCCGCTACGGTGAAGATATCGGAATTAGCACTATCGAATATAAAGCCAGCAATGTCGCCGACATTGAAGCAAAGATCAAAGAAGCAAATAAAGACCCAAACATCCACGGCATCATCCTACAGCTCCCCATCACCGATAAAGACCAAACCGACGCCCTCGTCGACCAAATTCTTCCTTCAAAAGACGTAGACGGCCTTGGCAAAGATGCCAAATACGACTCAGCAACCGCCACAGCCATCAACTGGTTACTTGCAGGCTTCGACATCCCGCTAAAAACCAGCAAAATCGCTATCGTAGGACGCGGTAAATTAGTTGGTGCCCCACTTTATAAAATGTTCCAAAATTCAAATTACGGCGTTTCCCTCTTCCACCGAGGATCTGACTTGACAGATTTAATAAACTATGATATAATAATATCAGCTACTGGCGTCCCTGGGCTAATTAAAAACAACATGGTAAAGCCTGGCGCCACTCTTGTAGACGCTGGCACCGCCAGCGAAAAAGGTATCATTAAAGGCGACCTCGATCCCGAAATTTACAACCGAAAAGATCTCACCGCCATCACTCCAAAAATCGGCGGCGTCGGCCCACTTACAATTTCCTGCCTCTTCGAACATGTCATTGAAGCATATCGATCTGCTAAATAATCACAAAGAAGCAAATTTTTCACGGAACCACGCATCCGCTGGTCCCGCCGTCATCAAAATCACCAAATAATTATCGTCGAGATACTTTCTCAGTATTTCTTCCAACTCATCCCCTAGCTCCGCAACCTCTGCGACTTCTGCATTTGATAAATCCGCTATAAATTCTTCCGGTTTAATAACCCGAAGCTCCTCATTTTCCCGAGTCAAATATGTCGGAAGCCACAAAACCTTATCAGCCCCCACGAAAGCGTCCCTATAACCATCCTTCACCTCGTGCTGCCTTGTATTTTGATGCGGCTGATATACCACAACTACCCCATTTCGGCCCGATAATTCCGCTTCCTCTTTAGCCATCTCTACCGTAGCTGCAATTTCTTCCGGATGGTGCGCGTAATCAGAATACACCCCCGCGCTGATTCTCTCGAATCTCCTACCTACCCCAGGGAAATCATTCATTGCGCTAATCAATTTGTCGACTTTTTCAGGACCAGCCACATCTCCATCTAACATATAAAGCACCGCGTTGGCTGCAAGCGCCGCATCTATCCGCCTCGCTTCACCCGCCAAATTAAAGTCACTTGCACGAGCTATCACCACCCCTCCATCACCCCACACAATCTCTTCACCGCGACAAGTCAGAACTTTTTCGCTCTGTGATTCAAACTGCGAAAAAGCCTTTTCGTAATCCTCTTTTGTTGGGTAAATATCCGGATGATCATAAGAAACCGCCGGTATCACCGCAAGCCACGGATGGTATTTCAGGAAATTCCGATCGTATTCATCCGCCTCATAAACAAAGTACTTATCGCCTTCATGATAAGCTCCCGATGGAGCAAACCCTAAAGTCGTCCCGACAATATAAGAAATCGGAACCCCCATCTGAAGTCCTAACCACACAATCATTGAGGTCGTAGTAGTCTTGCCGTGCGTCCCCGCCACAGCCACCATTTTGAGCCCTAATTTTTCTACCAAGAACGCCGTCAAATCATCCCTCTTTGTACATTTCACTCCAGCCTCACGCGCCATTCTAAGCTCCACATGATCACTGGGAAGCGCCGAAGTATATGCAAACCAATCAATCCCCTCCTCTAATTTAGTCCTCAGAAACTCTCCATCTTGATCACCAATCGAAACGTCAATCCCGGCCTGAATAAGCTCATCATAGATCGCACCCTTTTGAAGATCCGACCCACTAACTTCAAAACCAGCCGCTCTTGCCATCAAAGCCAAAGGCCCCATACCAGTACCAGAAATACCCGAAATATAAAGTTTCATTTTATGATCTCCCTTCCCTCTTCAGTGTATTTAATTTCAATCTTCTTATGCCCTTCAGGCAAGAAATCCTTTATCGATTCACCCCATTCTATCACAATTACGTTTTTAGAATCCGCAATTTTCTCTTCCAAATCTTCCAGCATCAATCCTGGCTCTTTTAGTCTATAAAAATCATAGTGAACCAAATTCCCGCCCCCCGGCAGCGCATAAACTTTAGAAATAGTAAAACTCGGGCTGGTGACTGGCTCTTTTACCCCCAAACCTTCAGCTAATCCCTTCACAAAAGTAGTCTTACCAGCCCCCACATCACCAACCAGCTCCAATACTAATGGCCTAGTAATTTCGCGCGCAAACCCACGCCCACAATCCATCATCTCTTGCTCAGTTTCAATCTTCATTATATAATATTATATCATGAAACTTTATTTAGACACATCCACTCCTGAGACTATTCTCCATTTAGATGACAAAGAGTATAAATATATTTTTGCAAACGACCTAGCCGAGAAATTACTCGAATTCATTCATGATAAGTTGCAAGAAAACAGCAAAACTTGGCAAGATATCACGGAAATCACTTTCATGTCTGGACCAGGTTCTTTTACCGGTCTTCGCATTGGCGCCACTGTCGTGAACACACTTGCTCACGAACTAAATATCCCCCTATATGACCATAATGGCAACAAACAATCCATTATCATCCCAGACTATGGCCGCCCTGCTAATATCTCAAAACCTCGTAAATAAACTAACGATTTTTTCTCTTAATAAAGACTTTAACTGAAAGCACTGCAAAAATCGAAAACGCAATCAATGCAGCCCCCTCAATAGTTGCCACCACTATTAACCCCTTAGCCCCACTCGGTTTAAATACTTTACTTTCACCAAGCGGAGCAACATACATAGGATCAGAAGGATCATACGCTACTTGAAGTCCGCCTTCCTTATTGGCTAATTCACTATTCACTACCGCAAGATTCATTGCTATAAATCTCACGTTAAATGTTGAATTTCTTGAATCCCTA
The DNA here is from genome assembly GCA_017515105.1 of Candidatus Saccharimonadota bacterium. Classification (GTDB taxonomy): domain Bacteria; phylum Patescibacteriota; class Saccharimonadia; order Saccharimonadales; family Saccharimonadaceae; genus Nanosyncoccus. The sequence goes on along the minus strand of JAFWHO010000003.1, from coordinate 27,585 downwards.
TCCGCATGAAAGATTCTAACAATTGAGCTCTCACCTTTTGTCACATTCACCCCAGAATAAGCCATCGTTTCACCATTTACCGAAACATACACCTCTCCGTTTTCATGTATTTCAAAGACACCGGTCATCGGATCGTGTATTCCACCCATATCGAGTACTAATTTATTCCCCACAAATACGAACGTATCGTCGTCGGCTATCACCTCAAACGCCTCGCCTCCATTAGATAGAACCGTAAAAGGCACTGCAAAATTCATCGTAAACAAGTGGTTATGCCCATCCCTATTCACCTTATCACTCTTTGAAAACTCAGCCTTGTCCAAAGGATAAAACTCTTCCTTGTAGAACGAAAACTCCGCCGTATCAGCATCATAATCTAACTGAATATCCCCAGTATAGCTTGCACTTTTCCCATCTACTACCGAGAACCACCTTGTGGTATCACTAAGCCCACGATTTGGTGTCAATTCACCGCTACTCACCACTGGCAACGACTGGTCGTTAAGTTCAAAATCCACCATACCCTGCTCATAAGCGCTACTCAGATAATAACATTCTGTCCACTCAAATTGACGCTGCTCCAGCAAATCTTTTTTACTGAGATCGTAGAGATTCACGCACTCGTCCTCTTTCTGATCATAAAACAACACCGGTACAGAAACAGGACGCCCCTCAGCTACTCCAGCACTTGCCAAAATCGCCGAAGGAGTTTCAGCAATCGAAACCTCGTCGATTTCCTCTACAGTGTTGGACAAACCCACAATCGAAAAAATCAACGCCAAAGAAAAAGCGCCAACCGCAATTCCACCAAGCACCTTCCCGTTTACTCTCTTCTTTTTCTTCATATGATATTTAAAGTATATGCTTTATCATCCCAAAAATCAAGTACATAATCTAAGCTTTAAGTCTCAAAAACTATTCCTGCACCCCTGCGTCGGTACTCGCAGCTTCGCCCCCACCAACCACAATTCCTAAATGATCATCTTGAAGTACCTTATCGTTGAAAGGTTCTTCATAAGCATCTATCGCCTTTTCTTCAATAGCCAAGTTTTTCAGGTATTCTTCCAAAGAATCACGCGTCACGGCTCCAGTCTTCGAGAAATCATATTCGTTCTCGTCTCCACTTTCTTCTTCCTCTTTAATCTCCGCTTCGTCAGGCAAGAATCCAGGTCTCGACCGATCAAGATAAATATCACCCGAATTGTGATAAATCGCCATGCTAATTCCCGTCGTAGAGACCGCGATCAAGATCGAAAGAGCCCCCATTATGATTAAATTTCTTGCTCCGCTACTTCGCTTTTTTTGCTTTTCTTCTTCAATCATTTTATAATTTCGCTTTCAATTTATTAACTAACTCCTTGTGTTCCACAAGTATGCTCGACAATTTCGCCGTATCCTGTACAATCACAGCCTGTTTTTTCCTAACCTTTGTTAATTCTTCATAAAACTTCTTTGGTTCACTTTTGCAGTCAACCGCAATTAAATCCTCTAGCTTTTTTTGATAAGCAATATAATCATCACTAAAAACCGATTTCGCCTTAGCATACTTATTCTGGTTTTCAATCAAAGCTGTATCGGAATTATTGCTTTCAATCAGTTTTACGTTGAGAGCAGTAATGTATTTCGTCAATATTTTCTCATAATAAGAACCAAGATATACCCTAGCTCTGGCATCATTCTTCTGAACCGCCTTCAAGTTCGTCTTGATAGTATCGCAATTATCCGACACCAATCGTAATTTCTCTTCTGGAATCTCTGTTTCGGACTCATCGGCATAAACGCCACCCAGGAATAATCCTCCAGCCACAAAAACCGAAGCGATACAAATCGCAGCGACAGCTGTTACTAAAACCCCTTTTCTTTTCATACTATTATTATACATTATTTTAATAAAACTCGCTTGATTTTCGTGGAGCCACTTACTTACTCAAATATCGGCCCATCGCTTGGGAAAGGATCAAAATCACTCTCGCCAAACTCGTCATCACCAAATTCATTAAAATCAGTAAACCCATCCCCATCTCTATCATGATACCCCGCCGATCCAATGCCAGAGGATCCATACGGATCATACCCAAGCTCCATCAAAAACCTCGACGGCATATTGTAATTCCTAGACCCATACGAGAACCTCGACCCAGCATAAGTCAAAAACAGTTTTTTCATCGCTCGCGTCATTCCAACATAAGCGAGTCTTCGCTCTTCTTCAAGCTCCGACTCGTCTTCCATCACCCGACTGCTCGGAAACAAGCCTTCCTCCATCCCCACGATGAATACCACCGGAAACTCCAATCCCTTAGCCGCATGCATCGTCATTAGCGTCACTGAATTCTTTTTAGTCGCCTCATCCGCCGAAGACATCAAACTTGCATCCGCCAAAAACTCATCGAGACTCGCATATTCTGCCGCATTAGCAGCAAGTACTTCCAAGTTCCCCATTCTATCTTCCGCCGACGGCGTTCCGTCATCCGTCAAAGTCTTAAAATCAAAGTATTCAACTGCGCGTTTCACCACTTCGCCTGGGTTCTCGTCCGCCTCAGTTTTCCTAAGGAAATCCACTAGTCTCATCAAACCGTTCTTCGCTTTCCCGGCCTTCAATACCTCAGGTACATCCGCATCAAGTAATGGCTCCGCGCCCTCCACTGCGTCCATCGCCACCATCACTTTTGCGAGGCTTGCTTCACCTACTCCGGATAAAACATTTGACACCACCCTAGCAAGACTCACTTTATCTCGCTGATTCACAACCAACTTCAATATCGCAAGCACATCTTTCACTTCTTTTCGATCATAAAATCTCACCCCACCCACAATCTTATACGGAATATGCATATTAATAAACGCTTTTTCAAACGCATACGACTGTACATTCGTCCGATAAAGCACTGCAAAATCACTGTAATCCGGGTAGTTCTTCTTCATATTTAGAATTTTGAGCGCCACATAATTCGCCTCCGCATTCTCATCCCTTAGAGACTCAATATCTACCGGCTCCCCCTCTCCAAGCTCCGTAAATAAAGTCTTCTCAGTCCTGGTCTTATTTTCATTAATAATCTTTTGCGAAGCCGCCAAAATACGACCGGTCGAACGATAGTTTTGTTCAAGTTTAATCACTTTAGCACCCGGAAAATCCCGTTCAAAATTCAAAATATTCGTAAAATCCGCCCCTCGCCACGAATAAATAGACTGCCAATCATCCCCCACTACGCAAATATTGCGTTTTTCATTCACCAAAAGTTTCACGATATTATATTGAATCACATTCGTATCCTGATACTCGTCAATCAAAATATGCTCAAATCTATCCTGCCACTTTTTTCTAATCGCCGGATTCTTTCGGAAAAGCTCTAATTCATATAAAAGCAAATCGTCAAAATCAAGCGCCTGCGCTTTCCGCTTCTCTTCTTCATATTTATAAAAAATCTTTGCAATCTGCTTTTGATTTGGATAAAAAGCATTCGCCTCATATTCGTCCGGCCCATTTCCTTTGTTCTTTTCGCTCGAAATAATCGCCTGAATTGATTTCGGCTTCAACTGTTTATTGTCAGACAATTTAAGCTCTTTCATGATTCGCCGAATTAGAGATATCTGGTCATCAGTATCGTAAATTATGAAATTCTTATCAAGTCCCAAAGCATCCGCTTCTAATCTTAGGATCTTTACTGCAATACTATGAAACGTCCCCATATAAGGCATGAAAGAGCGCGGCGGTTGGTCGCTTATATCCCATTCGAGGCCGCGTCCGGCCGGCCCATCGCCATGGGCGGCCGGCGCTAACTCTCGCGCTGCCGCGCTCCGAAATGCCCCGAACTGGGACACAAGCGACCACAACCGCTCACGCATCTCTCGTGCTGCCTTATTTGTGAACGTTACTGCCAAAATATTCCCCGGTTGAACCCCGTGGCGAATCAAATTAGCAATTCGATGTGTCAAAGTTTTTGTCTTACCGCTTCCTGCACCAGCAAGAATTAGCACCGGCCCTTCTAAAGTTTCTGCCGCCTCTTTTTGCTGCTCGTTTAATCCCTCCAAAATTTCATCCATTACACCATTATAACAAACCAACCCCGCCCCCACAACAAATTCATTACATAAGCACTATATGCCAGTCAGCGGCACAATATCTGCTCCGAGATGCCTGAGCCTTGCCGCAAAATCCTGATACCCACGATTGATCGTATAAACATTTCTAAGAATTGATGTGCCTGGTGCCGCAAGCATTGCAAGAAGCACCACGACCGCCGGACGAAGTGCCTGCGGCGCCGTTAAATCAGCTGCACGAAAGTTTGTTGGCCCTTCAATATACACGCGGTGCGCATCAAGAAGCTCCACCTTCACGTTTAAGTTAGAAAGTTCTGTAATATATACTGCACGATTCTCGAACACCCAGTCATGTATCAAGGTCCTGCCCTCCGCAACAGCGGCAATCACCGAGAAAAACGGCAGATTATCAATATTAAGCCCTGGGAACGGCATCGGATGAATCTTATCAATCGGTGCAACGAGATCCGATTTATGAATTGTAAGATCCACCAACCTAGTTTTACCATTTGTTGACAAATACTCTTCCGAACGATCAATTTTCGCACCCATCGTCTTCAAAATCTCAAGTTCAATTTCAAGAAATTCAATCGGCGCTCTCGTTATCATAATCTCAGAATGTGTCACGAGCGCTGCAGCAATAAACGACATCGCCTCAATCGGGTCCTCTGAAATTGCATAATCCACATCCAAACTAATTTGCGGTTTGCCAACTACAGTAAGGCGCGTCGTACCAATACCTGAAACTTTAACCCCAATTTTTTCCAAAAAGAAACAGAGGTCCTGCACCATATAATTCGACGAGGCGCCAACAATTGTTGTACGTCCAGGTGCAAGCGCTGCCGCCATCAATACGTTCTCAGTTACAGTATCACCACGCTCCGTCAACACAATATAACGATCTCGATACTTATGTAAAGTCTCTTGACGAACATTAACTTCATAAAAGCCACTGTTGCCTTCCGCATCTACTTCGAGCCCAAATGACTTCAACGCCTGGAGATGTGGTTCGACAGTGCGTACTCCAAGCGAACACCCACCGGCGTAAGGGATTTTGAATTTAGGGTAACGATGAAGTAAAGGCCCCAAGAACATGATAATAGACCTGGTTCTCCTCGCCGCCTCTATATCCATCTCATCCAACTTTAATTCACGTGGTGATATAATTTCTAAATCTCTATGGCGGTTTTGCCAGTGACATTTTACGCCAATCGATTCCAAAACTTCAATAATCCTAAACACCTCTTCGATTCTCGCAACCCGATGAAGTACCGTTCTGCCAGTATTAAGAAGTGCTGCGCAAAGGAGCCCCACAGCCGCATTTTTTGAAGTATTTACCGTAATTTCGCCGTGCAATTCCTTGCCGCCCCTTATCCGAAAACTCTGAGAAACAGAGTCATTTATAGAGAGAATCTGAGTCCCGAATGCTTCAGATAGCTTCTTGACCATTTCAAGAGAGACGTTTTGTCCACCCTTTTCGATTCGATGAATCGCTGACTGACTCGTCCCCACCATTTGTGCAAGCTCACCCTGCGTCCAGCCTTTTTCTAAACGCATATGCTCTACGGTTTCGCCGAGCAATTGCTGATATGTTCTCGCTTTTGCCATACCGTCATTATATCATAGGATGAATATTTGTAAACATGTTATAATAGTCTCATGAAGACAATTAAAGATATCGATATTAAAAACAAAATAGCCTTGGTTCGCGTTGATTACAACGTACCACTAAAAGATGGTAAGGTTGCAAACGATCTCAGGATCCGTGCCAGCCTTCCAACCATTAACTATTTGCTAGAAAACGGCATAAAACGTATTATACTAATCTCTCATCTCGGGCGACCAGAAGGCAAAGAGTCTCCAGAGTTTTCCTTAAAACCTGTCGCAAAGGCTCTCCAAAAACTCTTACCAGAACAAAGCATCTTATTCCAGCCTTTACCAAGAAAAGACCAAAAGCTAAAAGCGCCAAAGGAAGCCAAAATCATCCTATTAGAAAATCTTCGTTTCGACCCAGGCGAAGAAGAGAATTCCAAAGACTTCATTGAAAACATCGCCAAATCTACCGATGCAGATTTCTATGTCCAAGACGGTTTTGCTGTAATCCACCGCGCTCATGCTTCCACCGACGCCGTCAAAAACTTCCTGCCAATTTACGGTGGGCTCTTACTTGAAACAGAAATTAGCAACTTAAAATCTGCCACCGATAATCCTGCTCACCCAGTTCTCCTAATCATCGGCGGCGCCAAAGTTGACGACAAGCAACCCCTCATTGATAAATTCGTAGGAAAAGCCGACAAAATCTATGTCGGGGGCAAAATTGCTGCCGATGGCTACAAGTCAACCAACTCAAAAGTTATCGTTGCAAACGATTTTGACGAAAATGAAGAAGGTGCAAAACTAGATATCGGCCCGGTCAGCACTGGCGATCTCGCAAACCTTATCACGGACGCAAAGACCATCATTTGGAATGGTCTTCTCGGTTACGCCGAAGATCCAGCCTATGCTACCGCTTCGACTATCGCAGCGGAATTAATCGGCGAACATCAAGACGCTAAAACAATCATTTGCGGCGGCGACACCACGGGATTCGTTGAAGAACTTATGGAAAAACACGATAGCCTTCAATACTCCCTAGTCTCAACCGGTGGCGGCGCTTCTCTCGAATTCTTGCTCGGCAAAAAGCTACCCGGTCTCGAAAGTATACAGAAATAACAATTAGTACAGGGTTTAAACGCTTCGCACCCTAATCGTGTCAGTACCGACCTTGTTTTTGTCGCCAGAAACAATCACGGTTAGCAAGTCTTTCTTCCCTTCTTTAGTCTGCAAATACTCTGACTTTTTGAGTTCCGCTACCAAATCATACCCAAAATTCTCTGAATATGGTCTCACAAAAGCCGTATTCGCGTAAGTCAAAGCTAATTGGTTAGCAACACGCGAATTTGAAGTTACCGTAACTATCGGTAAATTCGGTCGCTGCGCCGCCATCATCATCGCCGTAGCACCAGACGCCGTTTGACAAACAATAGCGTCCGCCTCAATTTTTTCCGCAAGTCTTGCTGCAGCGCTCGAAATCGCATCATACACCTCCGAAGTTGGCCCAACTGGAAGTTTCGAAATCGGCGCAATACGTGAATGATTCTGAGTATATAATATTACCTTCTTCATTTCTTTCACAGTCTCCAAAGGATAAGACCCGTTTGCGGTTTCGTCTGATAGCATAACCACATCAGCTCCTTGCACAACCGCAGTCGCCACGTCCGAAACCTCCGCCCTCGTCGGTTCCGGTGCATCCACCATTGAAGACAACATTTGCGTCGCTACTATACATAGTTTCGCATTTGCACGGCAAAGCGCGATCAGCTTTCTCTGCACAATTGGCACCACTTCAGTACCAGCCTCAACAGCCATGTCGCCACGCGCCACCATGATCCCGTCCGCAGCCTTCACGATTTCTTCCAAATGCTCATCCGACGAAATCGCTTTCTTCGTTTCGATCTTCGCAATCACTTTTGCCGTTGAACCAAGCGATAGCAATAGTTGTTTAAGCTTCAAAATATCCGAAGCGCTCTGTACAAACGACAAAGATACATAATCATAATCACAATTTGCGCCATATTCAATATCTGACAAATCTTTCTCAGTCAAAATATCCCCGCCAAAATCCGTATCAGGCAAATTCAAACCCTTCTTAGACATCACAAAACCATCATTTAAAATCTTAATCCGAATAGCCGTGTCAGAAACAATTTCAACAATCTCAGCCTTGACTTTGCCATCAAACATCGAAAGCGGCTCACCCACCTTACATTTCTCAGCCAAATTATACTGCACCGGCACCCGCTTTCCACCGTCATGTTCAAAATCACCATATTCTAGAATAACTTCATCGCCTTTTTCGAGATCCAGACGGTTATCTTTCAGCATTCCTAAACGAATCTTCGGCCCCTGCAAATCCTGCAAAATCGCCACGCTCCTCCCCTTTTTCTCCGCAGCTTCACGTATCCACTTTATCTGCTGATCACGTTCTTCATTTGAACCGTGTGAGCAATTAAGCCTACAGCCATTCACCCCAGCCATAATTACATCTTCAATCATTTCGCGACTATTCGTCGACGGCCCAATCGTAGCCAAAATCTTAGTTCTTTTAAACAGTTTACTCATACCTATATCTTACCATAAGTTTTATAATATGGTAATATACTTGTATGAAGCAAAAAACAATTTCCGCCAGCAACAAAACCAAATCCCCCTCTTCAAAAAACCACAAAAATGGTTCACTATCAAAAAAAATATCTATCATCATCATTGTCTCTGCGATGCTTCTTGTGGTCGTTGCCCTCATCATCCCACTTATCTTTAGCGAAGAAAACCTCACCAAGCAAAAACTAGATTCCATGGCCGAAGATTACTATAAAAACCATTTATACAGCGACTTTATCAATTCCGGCAAGTTCGATAGCGAAAACCTCGAAGAAACCATGCAAATCTATGCCGAAAGAGGCTTCTCGCACGTCTTCCTCCGCCAAATATTATTGCATGAAGCCTACAGAGACACGGAAGACGCCAAATTCCTCCGCGAAGCCTGCGACGAAAACAAGACCATTATCCAATTCTTCCCCGACGCCCCCTACACCAAAGAATCATTCCACACCAAGATCACCTACTCTTGTAATTTCTGACAAATTTGCTATAATATATACACCGTGTATATTAAATGGTCTCGTAGTATAACGGTTAGTACATCGGGTTTTCATCCCGACAACGCGGGTTCGACTCCCGCCGAGATCACCAAGAATAAAAAAAGAAGCCTTCAAGGCTTGTTTTTTTATTCTCTGATTCTTGGCGAGAGTTGAACCCGAAGGGTTCGCCTTTTCAAGGAAACGAGAGTATTAGAATAATTTATTATTCTAATACCGAGTGACGCAGAAAAGAAAGAATTTTGCAAAGCAAAATTCTTACTCCCGCCGCACTACCCATCTAAGCCTTAACTAACCCCTCCACGGTTGCCCTAATTATCTCAACCACCTTTTCCCTATCATCTATATCCTCAACTAAATACATCGGTTTTGCGCCATCATACGGTATAGCTTCCGACATCCCAAATCCCATATTCTCCGGAACAATCTTAACAAGTAAACGATCGTCATAGATACCGCCAAACAAGATCCCTTCAGAATACAATAAAAACTCCCCCATCATCGGACGACAAGTTACATCCGAAGCTCCAGACAACTGTTCTAATGCATAATCACGATATTCTTTAGTACTTGCCATAACGTATATTATATCACCGGCCTCTTACAGGGTCACCAACTCGTAATCACGAGACCCGAGGCCAAGCTCTTCGGCATAAGGAAGGATTTCACGACCAAGACGAGAATCGATACGTTCTCGTAAATCTTTTGCGCCAGGTTCCGAAGAAGCCCAAATCATATCAATAAACGCCTGATCATTCGCAACAGGATCCATCGACGCCACAATACCAAGATCTGGCATCACGGGGTCACCCTGCTTCGCGTCGCAATCACAACTAAGTGACAACGCGTTCATAACAGTAATATATATAATCGGTTTTTTCTTTTCTTTTAAATAATCCGAAACGGCAGTAGCAGCTTCCGCCATAGAATGAATAAAATCAATTTGCTCTGGTAAATCATTCCACACAACATCCGGGTCCTCAGTCCGACCAGCAGAATGGATATAGGCTTTTCCGTTTCTTGACGCAAAGCCGATAGATTGATTCTTAAGGTTAGCACCAAACCCGCCCATCACGTGACCTTTACCATGCGCAAGATTTACAAAAGAATCATAATTATCTAAATGAGTCCCCACGATATCATATTTCAAGTGCTTCCCTCTTTCAAATGGAATTTTGAACTCACCATCAGCATCCAAAATGTCTACATCGGCAAAAGATGTAAAACCATGTTCTTCTGCCACCTTCAAATGATCATGAACAGTATTTCTCTTCCCATCATATGCAGTGTTGCATTCAACAATAGTACCATTTAAACTCTTAACAAAAGGGCCAATTAAGTCCGCCTTAAGGTAACCCTTCGCACCTGCTTCACCAGTAGAAACCTTCACGCCAATTTTACCCGGCAATTTCACACTCAAAGCCTGATAAACTCGAACCAATCCCTCAGGTGTTATTTCTTTTGTATAATAAACTTTTGGTTTCACCACTTTACCTCCCTTCATTAATTAATTCCAAAAATTCTGTCTCATCCATCGTACCGATTCCAAGCTTTTCTGCTTTATCGGTTTTGGACTTACCTGGTTTTTCGCCCACAATCAACGCGGTGGTATTCTTCGTTACTGATGAAGTCACGGTCGCACCGAGCTCGCGTAGTTTGTCCTCCGCTTCCTCTCTTCCCATACTAGATAAAGTCCCGGTCACGATATAAGACTTACCAGCAAGCGGCAGCACCATATCAGACTCACTCTGCGCCTCAACGCCAAGCTCCTCCAAATCAGCAAGCATTTTCAAATTATCTTCATCGCTAAACCAAGCCAAAATCGACTCCGCAACCACTTTTCCAATATCATCAACTGATAATAATTCCTCTTCGCTAGCCTCAATCAAAGCCTTCAAGCTCTTAAATCTTCGCGCTAAGCTAACCGCAGTTGCTGCCCCCACGTGACGAATTCCTAGCGCTGTAATAAATTTTGCAAGCTTTGGTCTGCGCGAAGCATCAATTGCTGTAATCAAATTGTGTGCAGACACTTCACCGAACCTTTCGAGCTTCGCCACATCGCCCTCGCGCAGTTTATATAGATCTGCTATTGAATTAACCAATCCCGTATCAATCAAGGCTTCCACGTTTTTCTCACCTAAACCTTCAATATTCAGCGCCGGTTTCGAAGCATAGTATTCAATCGCTCGTTTCAAAATCACATCAGAAGACTCGCCCTTCACGCGATAAACCACTTCACCGGCCGGACGTTCAAACTCAAGTTCTGGATATTGCTCTTTCAAAGCTTTCTCATAATCAAATACGGAAGTACCCTCCGGCCTAAGAGTCAACAAAACCTCCTTAACCTGCGGTATAATATCTCCGGCTTTATATATAATAACCGTATCGCCAATCCTGACATCCAGCCGCGCAATTTCATCCGCATTATGTAAAGACGCATGCCGCACCGTCGTCCCCGCCACAACCACCGGTTCCAAAATCGCTACCGGCGTCGCTGCACCGGTTCTCCCAATCGATATCACAATATCCTTAACTACCGTCGTCGATTCCTCCGCAGGGAATTTAAATGCCACCGCACCGCGCGGCGTCTTGCCAACTATCCCAAGCCGCTCATACACCGCCCGATCATTTATCTTAATCACCATCCCATCAGTATTAAACTTCAAACCTTTACGATAGTCATCCAGCTCATGAATATAGCGAAACATTTGTGTCATTTCCGAATACTTAAATACGCGGTCTTCATTTGAAGTTTGGAATCCAAGCTCACGTAGTTTCTCATAAGCCTCAGCCCAAGTTGACGAGTCCGGAGTCACTAAATCATACGCGATAAATTTAAGGGGGCGACTAGCCGCAACCTTTGGATCAAGCTGTCTAATCGAACCCGCCGCCAAATTTCGAGGGTTCGCAAATTCCGCCGCGCCTTCTTTCCGCTGCTTTTCGTTCAAAAGTTCAAAATCTTTCTTAAAAATCACAATTTCACCACGCACCTCAACTTTATCCGCATCAATTTTGAGCGGTACATTTTCAATCGTTTTCACATTCAAAGTCACATCCTCACCGACTAACCCATCTCCGCGCGTCACTGCCTGATAAAATACACCGTCCCGGTATTTAAGAGAACACGCCAAGCCATCCATTTTGATATCAGTGAAGAACTCCTTAATCTTCCCGCCCGGGATCAATTTCTCATTGCGAGCAATCCAATCTCTAATCTCTTCTTCAGAAAAAACATCCGCAAGCGAAATCATCCTTTTTTCATGTGTAATCTTCGTGAATTTATCGAGCGGCTTCCCGGCCACGCGCTGCGTTGGGGAATCCGGCGTAATTAAATCAGGGTATTGCTCTTCAAGTAAGCTCAGCTCATGTTTCAAAGAGTCCGCCGCCGCCTCACTCATAATCGACTCATCAAGTACATGGTAATGATAACGATAATCGTTGATTAATTCCCTCAGCTTAAGAATTCTTTGTTCAGCCTCTTCTCTGTTCATAATAATATGATATCACAAATCGAAAGGAATACTTGTCTAATTATCTAACAGCCATCGATAATACAAATAAAAATACGTAGTGACATATATACCGGTAAAACAAGTCATAACGGTGAGACAAATCGGCACAAACGGGATTCCAGCCGTCCACTCAAATTGTTTCATCCACATATCAAATAGGATCAAAGGCAACATCGCAATCACCCACACGATCGCAAGTGCTAACACGAGCGCTACGATCCTCAATATAAAACGCACCCTCCGCCCCATCATGAGATCCGAGGCCACCGAAATTGCCCTAAATGGATACATACCTGGCGCACTCACCGCCACAAAAGCCATGAGAGAAGACGAAATTAAATAGCCCGACAACAGAATCATTAGAGCCGCAAAGATAAAGAATACCAACGCATAAAACGGTGTCGACAGGAAATCGGTTTGCACTGCCGCAGAATAAGCAATGACGAGTAAGAAAATTGGGATAGACTGCAACATGATAACCACAAACACTACGAAAGATGACAAGAGTGGCGACATCCCGTTATAAAGTCCATCGCGAAGTTTTACTTTATGTCCAGCCATCAAGTGCCTAAGCAGGAAAATCGTTGTAAGCCAAATAATCAAGAAGACAATTACACCAAACACTACCGCTGCTTCGCTAGACTCTCCCGACAGTCCGCCAGTCGTAATTGTCGAAATCAGAAGTAGTCCTGCTTTAGCTACATTACCGATATCCCCACCCGTCACATCGGCGCTAGTCTCATCCATAATATCCTGAAACTGAGCATAATTACTTTCACTCATTATCCCCACGAACACCACATTGATAAACACCGCAATAATCAACAGCGGTAAAAACAATTTCCAGTTCTTGAAAATCATCTTAAAGCTCGTCATAATGTGGTGCATTATACCAGGCATATTTGTCTCGCGCCGATAGTCCTCGCGATATGATCGCCTGAGTGTCTTGTGTGGACTAGTGCTTTTTCTGCTAAAAAGATTTTTAAAACACGAAAATCTACCCTTCGTTTTCTTCTCCGTTTTTTTCTTTATGTCAGCTTTAGTACTCGCTTTACCGACAACCTTAGTGCCCGACTTCTTAGAATGTGTTTTTTCCATGTTCTAGTCTTTCAATTCTCTTTTCAATAGGTGGATGTGAAGAAAGCAGATTATTGAAGAAACCTTTTTTCAAGGGATTATTAATCCACATCGCCTCAGCTGCAATGTTCTGACACTTCATCGGCTGGCTATGGGACTGCAATTTTTTCAAAGCAGCGATCATTCCTTCTGGATATCTAGTAATATTAACTGCCGATGCGTCTGCTAAATATTCGCGCTGCCTGCTCACCGCCATTTGCGCAATCGCCGCAACAAGTGGAGAAAGAATCGCCGCAATTATGATCAAAACATAACCCACCGGACTCCCCTCATTATTACGACGACGGCTACCGTAGAACATCATTCTAAACGCAATGTCAGAAATCAAGCCAATAACACAAACTAATCCAAATACAATCATCGATACCCTGATATCATAGTTTTTTACGTGCGACATTTCATGTGCCATCACGGCAGTCAATTCTTTATTGTCCATGATGTCAATTAGTCCAGTCGTCGCAGCTACCGAAGCGTGCTTCGGGTCCCTACCAGTCGCAAAAGCATTTGGCGCCGGATAATCGATGATATAAACTTTTGGCATCGGGAGCCCAGTCGTAATAGATAAGTTTTCAACCGTATTATATAGCCTCGGATTATCTTTTTTTGTGATTTCCTTGGCTCCAGTCATTGCCATCGCAATAGAACTAGAGAAATAATATTGCAAAACTGCGTAGGCGATTGCAGCAATTATCACCCAAACTGCAATAAATGGGTCCTGATAAAACCAAGCGAATAACCCAGCAATCACACCAATCAGGACAACAAACCCGATAATGATCACTACGGTTTTTCGCTTGTTTTCTGCAATCTGTTTATACATCTTGTATTAAAACTTGACTTCAGGCGCTTCCTGAATCTTAGCCTTCTCGCTCTCCGTAACTTCAAAGTATTCGCGCTTCTTGAAGTGACCGATTATATTGTTGATGATATTTGTCGGGAAAGTCTTGATCTTAGTATTAAGCTCTTTTGCACCAGCATTATAGAATCTGCGAGCAGCTTGAATTTTATCTTCAACGTCTTGAAGTTGATCTTGCAATTTAACGAAGTTCTCATTTGCCTTAAGCTCTGGGTATGCCTCAGCGATAGCAAATAGTCTTCCGAGAGCTGATTGCATTTCTTTTTCTGCCTCAGCAGCTTGCTTTACTGTTTTTACTCCCATCGAAGCAGAGCGAGCCTCTGTTACCATTTGGAAAGTTTCTTTTTCGTGTTTTGCATAACCTTTTACAGTCTCAACAACATTTGGAATCAAATCAGCACGATACTTAAGCTGTACAGTAATATCAGACCATGCTTCATTCACGCGCTCATCCAATCTAACCAAGCTATTGTAGATGCCAGCAAATGCTCCAATGATTATTAGTATAACAACTACGATTACAATTAGTATTATTCCCCATGTAGGCATTTTGTTCTCCTTTATTTTATATAACCATTATATCACTTTTTATCGCATTTCCGGAAAAAGTATGATATAATGAGAACACGTAAATATGCGAGCGTAGCTCAGTTGTTTAGAGCGCTTCCTTGCCAAGGAAGAGGTCGAGAGTTAGAGTCTCTTCGCTCGCACCACACTTTAGGGCTCTAGGTAGCCTTATTTTGTTGGCTAACTCTCGTTTTTCAAAGCGAGAGTTAGAGTCTCTTCGCTTAGCAACCACAAAGAGCTCAGATATGATATAATCATAAACGTAATGGAAATCGTACTCCAGATATTATTATTAGTGGTCGGATTTGCCCTCTTGATTAAGGGTGCAGACTGGCTTGTTGATGGCGCTTCTTCTGTCGCATCACACCTCAAAGTCAGCAAACTCTTAGTCGGCCTCACTATAGTCGCTTTTGGCACTGGCGCCCCAGAACTTGCCGTTTCTTTTTCATCTCTCATTAATGGCAGCACCGACATCCTAGTCGGCAACGTCATCGGTAGTAACATTATAAATGTACTCCTACTCATCGGTATCGCCGCCGTTATCCTACCTATTAAAATCAAAAAAGACACCGTTTCAAAAGAGCTCCCGTTACTGCTGCTCATTTCTTCCGCATTAATCGTACTATTATTAGATACCAATCTTACGGAAGCAGTCACCAACACTTTTTCTCGCGCTGATGCCATTATTTGTCTACTCTTCTTCGGTATATTCCTTTACTATCTCATTTCCCTAGCTCGCAAAAACAAAAAAGATCTGAGCGTAGTCGAAAAACCCAAATACAAACTAGGTAAATCAATCATATTCATAATCCTTGGCCTTGCCGGTATAGTTGGCGGTAGCCAACTCGTCGTAAACTCCGCTTCATTCATCGCTAGCGCAATTGGTATTTCCGAGCGCATCATCTCACTCACGATAGTCGCACTTGGGACATCTCTCCCCGAACTCGTTACCACCATCGCCGCCGCCAAAAAAGGTGAATCTGATCTCCTAGTCGGCAACATTGTTGGTAGTAACATTTTCAACATCTGTATCGTTTTAGCTCTCCCTATCGCCATCACCGGAGGAATATCGCCAAACAACTTTGAAATGATAGATCTTATCATGCTTGTATTCTCAGCTCTTCTCTTGTGTATTCTCGCCCGCAAAGACCACATGATTACCCGCGCCGAAGGTATCCTCATGCTCATCATTTTCACAATCTATTACGGCTACATCACCTACGGAGCACTTGCCGTATGATGTGGCTCATGCTAGTTCTACTCGCATCGCTTCTAGATTCAATCCGTATTTTTATAGATAATTTTTTGTCTGACACTTTTTTCAAGGGCAAGCTCGCTGTATCCCAAAAATGTTTCATTATTCCCGCCGAACTAGTCACAGCTCTCATCCTTATGGCTATTACCGATTTCAATTTTGGCAATACCGAACTATATATATTTTTCCTGATAATCTTTGCTGGTGCCATCTACACAATTGGTGGCATCCCATACTTTAAAGCATTAGAAATCGAAGAATCGACCAATATCGGAATCTTTATCCAATTGTCACCAATATTATATTTAATACTAGGTTGGCTATTCTTAAACGAATCTTTCTCTATCAACCAACTATTCGCAATCCCCATCATCCTCCTCGCTCCTATAATCATCGTTGCCAATACCAGAAAACGCAGCCGCAAAATCAAACTCCGTGCTATTCTTTACGCTTTCATTTATGTATTGTTTGCAGTAATCGGTAATCTAATCTTTATTAAAACCATCTCACTCAAATCCAACCAGCTTGACTTTTTCAATGTAACGGCATTTTTCTATTTAGGTATGTGCATTTCGAATATTATCATTATTGCCACACACCCCAAATGGCGCAAAAGATTCTTTAGCGTCGCAAAGAAAAACAAACTCAAACTGCTAGCTCCAATGACTGCCAACTTCATCATAAATATCATAAAAAACTTAACTTACCGCGCAGGCCTCCTTATTGCACCAACCGTCGCAATCGCTTCCGCCGCATCAGATTCCGTCGAACCAATCATCATATTTTTCATGGGTATAGTCCTTACATTAATATGGCCACAGTTCGGACGCGAGAAACTCCAAAAGAAAACCATTCTCGTCCATCTAGTTGCCACGGTATTAGTGGTAGTCGGCATCGTCTTACTACAACTTCCGAATGTATGATATAATTATTACACACGGTGCTTTGGCGGAGTGGTTACGCAGCGGTCTGCAAAACCGCGTACACCGGTTCAATTCCGGTAGGCACCTCCACAATTTAAAAAATCACCCCGAACAGGGGTTATTTTTATCCCCGCTAAACTATTTACTACGCGGGCCTGATCATGTTACAGAATTGACTAATATAAGCATTTATGGTAAAATATAGATATAGCTTTTGTGTTTTATAGGGAGGGGGGATACAGATGAACCTTAGAATAGCTAATATGTGGGCGAAGTATTCTTGTCCCGAATGGAACAAGATTCGAATACTTCGCAAATTCTGCCGCCTTAGATATCAAAAAACGGCAGAAAGATACTGGATGAGTCCAGAGGGGAGCCAACTTACCCGCCGCTATAAGGCCGGGGAGGTTATCGACACCTACCCGAAACCTTATTGTTTGCAGGGGTTCGCAAATTGGCCAGAGAAAGGAGATAAGAAAAATTACAATCTAATTTCTGATCAGAGCCTCTGCGTAATTAAATACCCCACAAGCTATTGTGCTTGGAAAATCTTCGAAGAGACAGGCACGTGGCCTCGGAAAACCTCCAGCGAACGCCTCGACGCCAAGCGTTGGGTTCAATTCCTGCAGGAAGCCGGCTACTCGAAAGTGGTAGATCATCCGTCCGAAGGGCACCGCTATGTTGGCGTCAACCCAGATATCGGTGAGTGGGGGCTCGTCGTATGGCTTGAGGAAAAGCACAAAAAAGGTAAAGTGCTCGTATCAAGCTATGTCAAAAAAAGGTACAAAAAATGGTGGGTCAAAGAAAAAGACTTCACCTGGGTACTCATCCATTAACAAAAAAGGCGCATAGGGTTGCGCCTTTTTTCATTCATGAGTTTACAACTTAATCAACGGTTCTTTCACCTTCGCAAGTCGCCCAGATTTCTTAATCAAGGATGCAATCTTGTCTTGATCAACCTTCTGTTTCTCTTCATCAAAAGCCGCTTGCTGCCTCTTCAAATCTCCAAGGAACCCTGTACCCTTAGCTGCTTCCCAAAACAATTCTTCACATGGCACATTTTTGTAATGCCATGGCTTATTAAAGATATTAAAATGCACCAATTTCGTATCTTTAGGCAAGTTCTTTGATGGTTCAGCATTCCACTTCGGATCAATGAACGCAATTTTGCCCTTCAAAATCACATTCAAATAATCCTGATCTGGCGCCACTAAATCCGCATCGTATTTTTTTATCAACTCGATCATGGTCGACAAATATTTCAGCTTACGCATCTTTTTGAGATCCATCACCTGCACGCCAGAGTTTACGTACTCCGTGTGCGGCACCCTAAGCGCCTTGTCAACGTAATCTCTAAACTCTGGAACATTAGTCACCTTAGGATCGACCATCGCCGCAACCGCATTGTCGCCAAGATCCGTATCATACAACTCGCCGATATCGCCGAGAAGTATCGTATCGCTATCTATATACACTGCTTTTTTATACAAAGGAAATAGCAAAGGAATAAAAGCCCGGTAGTAATAAACCGCCGATGCAAAATAATCACCTGCTCCCTTTTTTCTTCTCGTACAATACGCAATAATTGCCTTAAGATACAAACTCCTAGTCATCTTCTTAAACTGAATCGCACAGTTCTTCGTCACCAAACTCCTCAGCCGAATCCTATTTACCAAATTCAGCCCGTCATGCAAAATTATCACACGATAGTATCTTTTCGGGTCAGTATGTTGCATTAGCGAATGGATCGAAGCCGCCGCATAAGGCGCATATGCACTATTGATTGTCAGAAAAATCGGCACCGCCTTGAATTTATTGATTGGATTTATTCCTGTATTAAAAATACTCATTTTATTTCTTATTCTTTAATTATTCGTAAGTATTATATCTATTTTACCACAAATACCAACCCCATTATTACAATTCATCCTTTAGCTTACTATATTCATCCAAAATATCATCGTATTCCGTAATCTTCAGAACATTATGGATCTTATCAATTTCAAAAGGTTTCACTTTTTGCACTCTAAAATACGGCCAAAACTTAAAGTTATTCGAAAAATGATGTAGCACCGTGTCTCCCCGCGGCCGCTCCTCCTGCTCATTAAACTTTCGTGGCATCAATTTGCGTTTCGAAATACTCTTGTTGAGCGCTGCCTGATCAGCCAACATCATCCATCGCTTCGCGCAAAGATCTGCCGCCCGCTCAAACATCTCAGTCTCAATGCACTCCGGCATATTAAACAGCATCACACCCGAATTCATATAGTCCTGCACAAATAGTCCATGATAATGATAAAACCTCCTACCATAAATATCGAGAACTCCTGCAGCTTCCACACCCGTCATGTCCGTATCGTAAAACTCCGTGAGGTCACCACGACAAACCACGTCGTAATCAAGGTACAGCACTCGGTCAAGCCCAGCAATCTCCGGTACCTTATCAATATAAAGCCTTAGCATCGACGCCGGCGTAAAATACGACCCCATGTTTTTCTTCGGCAAATTCTGCACAAACACTTCCGACGCATCGATCAGCTTCACCGAATTTTTCGCGTTCGTCTTTTTCACCAACTCGTCCAGAAACTTAGCCGCCTTCTCCGTAAACGCCACCGTGTCCTCATAATTTATCGTCAAAATATAAAAATTCAGAACCCCCTTATTGTGCTTCAAGATTGAAAGAATAGACACTAGCACTCCACACTGAATTCCTCGGTCGCCACAATATAAAATATTCATGAGTATATTATATCAGATATTCACTTGGCTCATCGTCCGGATTCTTCTCGATCACTCGCCTAGATCTCAGCTCCGCAAACTTCGCCGTTTTTCGTACTGCACCAGCATACCCAGCCAGTGCCGCAAATGGCGCAAACTGCGCCGCCCGCATTTTGCGAGACATTCTCGGATGCCGCTTCGGCTCGTAATGCGAGTGGTCCAAAATCTCCTGATATTTTAGCGGCAAAGCATTGTCTTTCATTTTCGATGCCCTCCTATTTGCGCATTTCGCTCGCGCCCCGTCGCCCCATCCTCAAAATTTATACCTTTCAAAATCGCATTCTTACCATAGCGCTTTTTGATCGACAGCATCGCCGCATCCACTCGTCCACCTTTTTCCATTTTTTCGGCATCCACCGCCCCCTCAAATAAATCAAGTTGCCGTGGCTCTTTCAGGGCATCTTTTTCACTTTTCACCCGATTAACGTCGATCGTAATTCTCCGTACCAATAATTTAGGGTCTACAATTTCATCAAACAATTCCTCCACCGCCTCGCGAATCGAACCAGAAAAACACGTATATTGTTTTAAGTTCTTTGTCCCGTGCGCATGCTTTGGCACTTCCCGCCCATAAAAATCCAGTTTCGTCTCACCTCCATAACCTGAAAGACTCGCCCTATCATACCCAACCGTCAGAACAACTTGATCTGTCATCAGTTTTTTCTTTAAAAGATTCAAAGCCACTTCATCCGCCATTTCAAGCGCCACCACGCGTGCCCTTTTAAAATCATACGGCTCCTTCAAAACCTGCCCAGATGAAAAAGAATTCGTGCTCGGACGATAATCCCTTACATCGCTTATCTCGCACAGCTCCCAGCCCCACGCATGGTCGATCAAAAGCTCCGCGTTTATCCCGAACATTTTATAAAGATAGTCTTCGTCTTTTTCTGAACAGAGCGCTATGTCACCCATCGTTTTTAACCCCGCCGATTCTAGCCTCTTTGCATAACCTTTCCCTACTCGCCAAAAATCCGTAAGCGGCCTATGATTCCACAGTTTCTCACGATAGCTCATTTCATCAAGCTCCGCAATTCTTACCCCATCCTGATCAGGCGCTGTATGTTTCGCCACAATATCCATTGCGACTTTTGCTAGATACATATTTGTACCAATCCCCGCCGTCGCCGTCACGCCAGTCTCTTTCAAAACATCCCGAATTATCCTCATCGCCAGCTCATGCGCCGAGCATTTATACGTTTTGAGATACGGCGTCGCATCTATAAACACCTCATCGATCGAATAAACATGCATATCCTCCTCAGCAACGTACTTCAAATAAACATTGTAAATTCTAGTACTATAACTAATATAAAACGCCATCCTTGGTACCGCTACGATATAATCAAGAGCAAGTGACGGATCTCGAGCAAGCTCCTTAGCATCCGTCGAACTACCCGTAAGTTTCTTCCCATATTTTCGCTCCCTCGCCCGATTAATCTCACGCACTTTTTGCACCACTTCGTATAGCCTCGCCCTCCCTGAAATACTATACTCCTTTAAAGCCGGCGACACAGCAAGACAAATCGTTTTCTCGGTTCGCGACAAATCCGCCACCACCAAATGTGTCGTCAAAGGATCAAGCCCCCGCTCCACGCATTCCACCGACGCATAAAAAGACTTCAAATCTATCGCAATATAACTCTTCGTCATACCTTTATTGTAGCAAAAACCAACAATCTAAACCAATCTATCTATAATTAAAACTATTTAGCTTCAGCATGCAGCTTTTGAAACTTTTTGGATTTTTTATCCAACTCATCAAAATCTTTTTCAGTAAACGCCTCGTCTTTACCAGATTCGATATAATTGCGAAGCACTCCTACCAAGATAAACGGACGCACAAATGTCGAATGCAATATACCCCACATTATCACGCCACCGATCCCCGACACGATAAGCATCAAATTCTGGATATTCGTCAAGAATTCCAAATCCGTAGAACCCTCCGCACTAAGCTCAGAAATCGCATTCGCCAACTCATTATATACACCTGGAATTGCCAACGAAATTAAATAGAAAATTCCAAAGAAAACCCCGCCTATCACCACCAACGAAAGAAGCCCAATTCCAAATACACGCCCAAGATTCTTGAGCAAAGTCTTGCCATGTTTAAAGAACAGCACCGCCCCCTCAAGCGTAGCTTTCACCGCGCCTTTATCCTTGCGATAAAACACCCAGCCAAGACAGCAATCACACAGGTAGTTCACTATCGTCTGAATTACTGCAGAAATAGTACTACCAACCGCATTACCAGTATCACCACCCACCGCTTGGCCTACCGACGTAATCGCATTGCCTAATTGGTTAAAAATCCCTTTAATTGCATTTGTAGCCGCGTAGTATGCTGCAACTGTCAAGAATCTCTCCTTCACAATCTTCTTACCCTCACCATACACGTCATCGGGGAGCTTCCCCTCCGTCACAGCCTTTGTCATCATCGCAATTTGTCCAGCTTTAAACACGTACGAAATAAAATGTGACGCAATCGCTACAACAATAATACCGATTACAATTCCAATAGCTAGTCCAATCAGACCGCTATTTGCCAATTTTTCAGCCAGCAAAAACCCCGCCGCCGCCAAAATAACTATTACAACAAAAGACGCCAAATCCCACGCTAAGCGTCTAAGCGAAAACGTTAATGTTTTCTTGTATACTGTCTTGTTATCCATACGCTCCCTTACTTATGTTTATATCCTCATTATATCATGTCAAATTTTTAAGTAACAAAAAACCCGAAGCGGGAAAGTCTTCCCTGACCTCGCTAAAGAATAAAAACAAGCCGCAAGCGGCTTCTTTTTATTCTTTGGTGCTCGGAGCGGGAATCGATTCGAAGAACGAATTCCAACTTTTTTAGCACCATTAGGTGTTGGTGCTCGGAGCGGGAATCGAACCCGCACGGGTTTCCCCATTCGATTTTAAGTCGAACGCGTATACCAGTTCCGCCATCCGAGCACCCCTATATTATATCATATTTTACTTCTACTTTTCCAAATATCTAAGCACTGCCTCACTCGCCGCTGCTCCGTCTCCAGCCGCTGTTACGAGCTGCCTAACTTCTTTCGTGCGACAATCTCCCGCCGCGAAAACTCCCGGACACGACGTCACGCAATCTTCATCGGCCTCAATATACCCTTTAGAATCAAGTTCTACCAAATCCACTACAATCTTAGTTGCCGGCACCCTTCCAATCGCCACGAACACTGCTTCAGCCTCCTCTGGAATCGGCTCATCGTGATGAATATGATAAACTTTCGAACAAATACCCTCTAGATACTTTATCTCGTGCTTTGCCGTATTTCCACTCCCCACCACAACCACCGTTTTATCCTTATACAAAGCTCCGTCGCAAGTTGCACAATAAGAAATCGGTCTCATCCCTGCGTCTTCTGCTTGTTTTTCGCTCAGCTTCCGAGGTTCTGTCCCAGTAGCTACAACAATCGCATCACAAGAATATTTATCCTCATCGGTCGCAACAGAGAATTTATGATTCTTCTTTACAATCTTCAGAACATCCTCATATCTTACCGACACACCCAGTTCCTCTACCTGACGGTTAACTTTTTTCATCAAATCCGCGCCCGAAACTCCTGGCTCACCCGGCCAATTATCAACCGCGAGAGCACTGATTATTTGACCGCCAACAACATTAGACTCAAGCACCAAAATATTCTTCCCAGCTCTTTTCAAATAAATCGCAGCCGTAAGTCCCGCCATACCTGCACCAATCACAATTACATCATATTTCATATGACCTCATTATAACATAAACAAATATTCCCCGGCCTGAACCGAGGAACATTTGGAAGATTATACCTTATTGATCACTGGGATCACAATCGGTGTATGTCCAGTCGCATCAAACAAGATATGTGTAATATCTTCCTTGATCTCTTCCTTCAAAACCTTCATTTCTGGATCGGTCGAGATCGACTTATCAGTCTTTTGTCTTAGATAATGTCGAATTTTACCAATCAGCTCTTCCGAATTATCTAGGTAAATGAATGCCCTAGACACAATATCCGGCGTCTTCATCAAATGACCGGTCTTTTTCGATAGCGTCAGCACAATCACGAAAATCCCTTCTCTTGAAATATGAATCCTGTCTTTCACCACGGCTTCATGCACCGGCTGGTCAGCATCGTCAAATAGCTTATTCCCCACATGGATACGACCAGCCTTCTTAATGGTTTTATCTGGCATTAGTTCCACGATATCACCATCATCGGCCACCAAAATCCTATCACGCGGGATCCCAACCACATTTTCAGCCATTTCAGCATTGTGCTCCAACATATAGAACTCACCGTGATATGGCATATAGTTCTTTGGTTGCATTCTTGTCACAAATTCCACATGATCTTCATAGTAAGCATGACCAGACAAATGCAAAGGCCCAATGTTGGTAAGATGCGTCTTACCGTTTTGAATCACCTGTGCACCTTCGCGCAAAAGCCCGTCCACAGTTGAAACCACGTGTGGCTCGTTGCCCGGAATCGGGTTCGATGAGAACACGATCGTATCTGTTGACTTAATCTTGATGTATTTGTGGGCACCTGTAATCATACGGTTAAGCACAGCATTTAACTCGCCCTGTGACCCAGTACACACAATGCAAACCTTCTCGTCCGGCATCTTGATGATGTCTTCCATCTTCACAATGGTGTCTTTTGGCACTTTGATTGATTTAGCCCTAAGTGCTACCTCGAGGTTATTGATCATTGAAAAGCCCGAAAATGCCACCTTGCGACCCCTCTTAGCCGCCTCTTTCAAAATAAGCTCAATCCTTAGAATCTGTGAGGAGAAACACGAGATAATCACACGACCATTCACATAATTATCCATCACCTTACCGAGGTTATCCCCTACATCGTACTCAGAATGCGGATGCTTCCCCGGCGAATCAATGTTGGTTGATTCATTAAGCATCAAATCAATCCCCTCTTTCGCTACAATCTCGTCAAGCCTCTCATAATCGGTCTGAATCCCCATCGGGCGAGTCTCAGCACGCCAGTCGCCAGATAGATAAATTGTTCCATTTGGTGTCCTCACCACAATCGCAGCGTTACCCGGAATAGAGTGTAAAGTATGGATAAACTCAACGCTTAGATGCTCAGAAACCTGAATTTTCTCATGTTTCAAAGGATCCACAGCGATATAATTCATATCCGGCTCCTCGTCGAGCTCCGACATCTGTTTTTTAATCATTCCAATCGTAAAATCAGTACCGTAAACTGGGATATTCGTACCAAATTTTGGCAATAAATGCCTACACGCCCCAATATGATCAAGGTGAGCGTGAGTAAAGCAAATCGCCTTCACTTTAGCAATATTATCCTCTAGATATTTAATATCAGGAATCATGTAGTTTACACCAGGGTAATCCTCCCCTGCAAACAGTACACCCATATCAACCACGATCATTTCGCTCTTATACTCAATAATCGTCATATTTTTACCAATACCAAACTCCCCAACACCACCGATCGGGATTACCCGTACAGCTTCCGGATCCGGTCTCATCTGTTTCAATCTAGCATTGGTGATTTGAGTGCCGTCATACCCGTTATAACGAGATTTATTCACTGGCACCCCAATAATATGCTGTGTTGCCTGCGCATTCACATCTTGAGAAAGCATCCTCTGATGGTGAACCATGTCACCCTTCTTAACAGATACGGACAAATTAACTTTCCTCTGTTCCGCCTCTGTTTTGGCCTGAGGATTGTTTTTCTTGGAAGTTTTAGTAGTTTTCGCAGCTTTTTTCGCTCCAGCGCCTTTTTTTGCCGCTTTCTTGGCCTCAGACTGCTTTCCGGCCTTACTAGGCACCAATTTAGCATCTTTGCCTCCAGGGGCAAAATTTGAGTTAAAATTTCGGTTCTGGGCTGCCTCAAATTCATCTACACCAGAAACAGCAGAATCTTGGGCCTTCCGCCCCTGTGATTCCTCGAATTGCCGCTTAATTCCTGGCAACCTTTCTGCCCTTGATTTTAAGAGTCGGGCACGCCTCTTCTCTTCATTTAAATTCATATTTTCCTTTTTGTTACAAGTAATTTCAGTACCTCTATTATACCAAATCTCTTGCTTTTTTGCAATAAATTTGCTAAAATATAGATATACAGATTTGACCGACTCTTGAGATAGAGGCGGTTTTTTAGTTAAATTGATTAGAAAGGAAATCAAAATGGAAAATCTAGATTTAAAGCAGATGTCAGCCATGGTCGATATCATTGCCGAAGAAAAAGGCCTTCCAAAAGAAACCGTTCTAGACGTCATCGAACAGGCTATTGCTGCCGCTTGGCGCAAAGACAACGGTGATCGCGACATGAACGTCCGTGCAGCCTTAAACACCAAGACCGGCGCTGCTGATGTCTTTGTAACTCGCGTAGTAATCGAAGACGACGTTGCCTACAATCCATCCACCGAAATCCCTCTAAAAGAGGCTAAGGCCATCAAAAAAGATGCCAAAATCGGTGACGAATTGGAGGAAAAATTCAACGTTACCAGCTTCGGCCGTGTCGCTGCTGGCACCGCCAAACAAGTTGTTATCCAACGCCTCCGCGAAGCTGAGAACGAAGCCGTTCTTTCCGCATTTGAGAACAAAATCGGGACCATCGTTACCGGTACTGTCTCTCGTGTAGAGGCCAAATTGGTCCGCATCGACCTCGGTCACGCATCTGGTATCATGCCACGCTCCGAGCAAATCGACAGCGACCACTACTCAGTTGGTCAACGTATCAAAGTATTCGTTAAAAACATCGAACACGGTGAACGTGGCGCACAGCTCATTCTCTCCCGTGCTTCTGCTGACTTCGTTGAGTGCCTCTTCCGTCAGGAAGTTCCAGAACTCGAAAACGGCACCGTCGAAATCCGCGGTATCGCAAGAGAAGCTGGCCGACGCACCAAGATTGCTGTCATGTCTACCGTCCCAGGTATCGACCCAGTTGGCACTTTCGTTGGTGGACGCGGCATCCGTGTTGGCGCCGTCATGAACGAAATCGGCGATCGTGAGAAAATCGACGTCATTAACTGGAGTGACAACCCATCCGAATACATCCGCGAGGCTTTGAGCCCAGCCGAAATCAACAAAGTTGAGATCTCCGGCAAAAAGGCCAAAGTGCTTGTTTCCCCTGAACAGCAATCCATTGCTATCGGCAAACAAGGCCAAAACGTCCGCTTAGCTTCCAAGCTTACCGGCTACGATATTGATATCGAAATCAACAAACCAGCCGCCAAGAAAAAGAAGCAAAACGTCGAAGATTCCCTCCTCTCCGCTATTGAAGAGGTCACGGAAGACGCCCCAGAAGAATCTGCGGAATAACAATCAACAAAAAAGAGTTGGGCTACGAGGCTCAACTCTTTTTTAATACTAAGAATTATTGCAAATAATACTCTAAAAAGAAGAAACCACTCGTTATCCGAGTGGTTCCTTATAATTTGGCACCTTCCTAGTTTCCCGCTATTGCAGTATAATCGGCGCTACCGAGCTTGACTTCTGTGTTCGGAATGGGAACAGGTATTTCCTCGGCGCTATGGGCACCAAATCGTAATAATTATGACGCTAATTATTACTATTGATGTCCATAAGGTGAACAAAGATTTTAAAGCGTCACGGTATCTGAAATTCAAACACCGGTTGCTAGTTAAGTCTCCTAGATTTTTACCGCGACTAGTCACGCTAAAAACCTAGAACATAAAAAGGCGATGGACCTATTAGTACGCTTCGGCTCCATATGTTACCATACTTCCACCTTGCGCCTATCAACCAGATCTTCTTTCTGGAGTCTCCTAGGGAATCCTTATCTTGGAGTGGGCTTCGCGC
>JAFWHO010000002.1 GCA_017515105.1 Candidatus Saccharimonadota bacterium | reverse complement strand
TTATTATCCAGAAGAAAAACGTGCAAATGACTTAAAAGAAAAATTAGAAATGCTATCCTCGCTTGGGTTCGAGGTTGAGGAATTGAATCTCCGAAACTATTTTGGAAAACCAGATGAATTGAAAGAATTTCTTCAAGCCTACAAACCAGATTTAATATATGCTAGTGGCGGGAACGTATTTCTACTTGCAACAGCCTACCATTTAAGCGGTTTTGATAAGATTCTACGAGAAGATCTTGTGAATGATAAATATGTATACGGTGGGTTTAGTGCTGGAACGATGGCTATTTGTAAAACAATTAAATTTTACGGGCATGACCATCTTGTTCCAGAACGTGTGCCAGAAATATATGGTGTAAACGCGGTATTTGACGGTGTTGGGTTAGTAGATTATCAAATAGTACCTCATGCAGATGTCCCGAAATGGATTGAAGGAACAAAAGATTATATCCACCGTATCGAAAATGCCGGCCTGAAGGCTTTGCCGCTAAACCAGGAAGCAGTTATCATCGTAGACGAGAACGGCCAACGGGTACTTGGTCAATAAGACCAAATTGTTGGGGATTTAACGGACAAAATTATAGAGGTAAAATACGATTTTTTGCTGTGTTTTTGCAGTAAAAATGGCATAAAAATAGCCCTCTATTTTTGCAAGGGATTTAACAGACATTTACAGGTTACGAAATAGTTAATATTTATTTTTATAACCCGTTTGGTGGGGCTTGATTAACCAGGCTTTAACAGATTATAAAAAGGACACGTCTCGTGCTTTTTTTATGATTTGCTTACGAAGCAAGAACTTATCTAGCACCAATAAATCATCGGCATCGCATTGTTTGTCGAATAATTTTTCTAACCTCTCCCGCACGCTATCTCCGTTAAAGTACAAGTAACTTTTTCCATCTTCCAAAGAAATAACGTTCATTAGCCATTCCGGATATTCCGCAAAAACATCTTTCATTTTTTCAATATTGAAATTATTTGTATTTAAAACAACCATTTGGCCAATTACTTCTGGCAGAACTCCAACTTTCTCAATTTTTATATCATCTTTGATTGCTTTGGTAAAATCTTTCAAGATCTCAGATTCACAAGCGGAAAAATATTCAACATAAAAATCGTTCGAAATGTTGCCTATCTCAATCAACTTATCGTAGGCATTACGGTCGCGGTCGGTAGTGATGCTGGATTTAAGATTTAAGGTATTATCCAAAATGCCCGCTACCAATAATTTACAAAGATCTGTGTCTAAGATTTCAGTGTAGCCAGACGAAACAATTTTCTCGAAGATTATAGTACAAACCGAACCGATAAATTCAATCTGCGTTTTAATATTGGGATAATTTTTCCAATAATCTTCAAAGCCAGTATGGTGGTCTATTATTTCAATAAGATTATCATTAGTAACTCGCTCGTCAAAGAAATCGGGGTTAGATGTGTCCAAGACGATATATTTTGCATCTTTTAATGTATCTGCTGAATCAAGACGATGTTTTAACCATAAAATAAAGGGTGGGATACTTTGATTAAGCGTAGATAAGGTAGAAGCAGTTGCGTTGACTCCCTGTCTCTTCAATAGTTCACGATAGGCTATAATGCTAGCGTATGCGTCAATATCTATATATTTACAACCTGAAGTAACAACCAAATTGGTATCCATACAACGTATTATAACATCAAACGCAAAAGTTAGGGATTTAACCGACAAAATTATAGGGGTAAACTATGGTTTTTTGGTATATTTTTGTCATAAAATTGGTACAAAAATAACCCTCTATTTTTATAAGGGATTTAACAGATATTTATAGGTTACGGAATAGTTGAAAATTATTTTATAACCTGAATGGTGGGCGATACAGGAGGAGGAATCCCGCGCTAAAGCGCGGGATGCGAACCTTCGGTTCGTCTCCTATATCTCGCTATTATAAAATTAAAATAAGGCCTAAAGGCCTTCTTTTAATTTCATGGTGGGCGATACAGGAGGAGGAATCCCGCGCTTCGCGCGGGATGCGAACCTTTGGCTCGGCTCCCATATCACTCATTATAAAATTAAAATAAGGCCTAAAGGCCTTCTTTTAATTTCATGGTGGGCGATACAGGAGTCGAACCTGTGACCTCGTCTACGTCAAAGACGCGCTCTAGCCAACTGAGCTAACCGCCCAGGGGCAACGTTATGGTGAGCCGGGAGGGGCTCGAACCCTCGACACCGGGCTTAAAAGGCCCGTGCTCTAACCAGCTGAGCTACCGGCCCATAAAGTTGCCATGGTGGTTCCGGCTGGACTTGAACCAGCGACACAAGGCTCTTCAGGCCTCTGCTCTACCAACTGAGCTACAGAACCACGTGAACGTATTATACCATAGATTTTGTTTTTTGTGAATGAAAAAATCTCCCGTGTGGAGCGGGAGATTTTTTGATTCGAAGAGTTAATTATTTCTTCTTGGTGTTCTCAGCGATGTCGCGAGTATTGCGCCAGATCATGATGAACATCATGGTCATTTCGTAAGCGATACGAACGACGATTGGGCCAAGGATCAAGCAGCCAAGGAACATTAAGAATGCTGAGCCGCCCATGATTCCCATAAGACCTAGGAATGAGAACGAGTAAAGGATTACAAAGATGGTTGCAATGTAGTAAACAACCTTTAAGATTGGCTCAATCCACATAATCTTGAATGACAAGAAATCTTTGAGCCACTTGCCGAATTTGCCTTTTGGCTCAGTCTTGGCTTTGACGAAGAGGAAGTATACCAAGATACCGCCGACGATTGCCAAGATGATAGCGATGATGCTCCACACACCAATTCCGCTTGCAGTGTTAGCTAGGCCAGTAAGGCTGCTGGTTGCACTGCTGCTGCTGCCACTATCGATACTATTTAATAGTTGATAGAAGTCAGAATCTGACATAATATAACTCCTTTTGTTAATATTACCCTGATTGTAGCATATAGGGATTATTTTTGTAAAGATTTACCTGTGGAAAACTGTTTATGTTTGATAAAAAAGAGCTGAATTATATATAATATAAGTATGAATAGAATTCCGTTAGCCGAAAGGATGAGGCCTAGAAAACTGTCGGAAGTTGTGGGCCAGGAGGATATTATTGGTGAAGGCAAAATTTTGACGGAAATTGTACGGAAGGGGGAACCGGTAAACTTGATTTTTTGGGGGCCACCGGGGACAGGTAAAACTACTTTGGCGCGGATTTTAGCGAAGGAGTTTAAAGCGGATTTTGTGGAGATTTCGGCGGTGACGGCCGGGAAGAAGAATGTCGAAGAGGTAGTCGAGCGAGCGAAATTAAATTGGAATCTAAAAACGCGGACAGTGTTATTCGTGGATGAGATCCATAGGTTTAATAAGGCGCAGCAGGATGCATTTTTGCCGCACGTGGAGTCGGGCTTGATTACTTTGATTGGTGCTACGACGGAGAATCCATCATTTGAGGTAATTTCGCCGCTACTTAGTCGGTCGCGCGTAGTGGTGGTGTCGGCTTTATCGAAAGACGCCATTTTGAAGGTGTTAAAGAGAGCTTTAAAAGAAGAAAAGGCTACTAAGAGGGTGACAAAAAAGGCTTTGGATTTACTGGCGGAGCTGTCGGGTGGGGATGCGAGGTCTGCACTTGGGGATTTAGAACTTGCGTTGTCACTTGCCGAGAAGGTTGATGAAAAGGTGGTAGAAGAAGCGGCGGGACGGAAGTTACCTGGGTACGACAAGAAGGGCGACAATCATTATGACACGATATCGGCGTTTATTAAGTCGATGCGGGGGTCGGATGTGGATGCGGCGCTATATTATTTGGCGCGAATGGTGGAGGCGGGGGAAGATCCGAAGTTTATTGCGCGGAGGATGGTGATTTTTGCGTCGGAAGATATCGGGTTGGCGGGGAACGGGGCACTGAGCCTCGCGACGGCGTGTTTCCAGGCAGTAGAGAGAGTGGGGATGCCGGAATCTGGATTGATGCTTGCGCATACGGCGGTGGCACTGGCGCTCTCTAAAAAGTCGCGGGCGACCACGGATGCTTGGTTTAAGGCTTTGGATCTCGCGCGCAAGTCGCGGGGAGAGCCTGTGCCGACTTGGCTTCGTAACGCTCCAACTAAGCTGATGAAGGATTTAGGGTACGGCAAGGGACAAAAATGGGAGGCCGGGTTCCATCTAGATAAGAACTATTTGCCAGACGCTATTAAGAATGAGAAAATTTGGCCAGAGAGAAAGGGCGATTCTAAGGAATAAATGAATCCAAAAAAATTCTTTGTTTTGGGTTGATTAGCTATCTAGGCCAGCTTGGAAGAATTGAAGGACGTCTTCCCAGTCACCGTCAAGGCCAAATCCGGAGCTAACGAATTTATTGAATTTAAAGTAAGGCATGCCAGAGATGAGCTTGGCGGATTTTGCGGCGTTTTCTTTGATCTCATTAAGAGGGGCTTTGGTTTCGACGCAGGTGTCAAAGGTTTCGCCGAGGCCGATTTTGTGGCCGATTTCGGACCAATAGTTTGCAGAGTTTGCGTTAAGTGCGGTGAAGCCACCTTTGCCGGCTCCTTTGAAGTAGTCATTCCAAACCGAGGCGACGGCTAGGTTGTAGTAATCCCAGAATCTGCCTTCGTTTTTGGCGCAGTAAGCGGCAATGGCGGAATGACGAGAGTGCTCAGCGTGAGCTTCGCCGTATTCATAGAGGAAGTCGGAAAGCCGGACTTCGACTACGATATCATGGTCCTTGATGTATCGTTGAAATTCTTCTTCATTCTCGACGATAGCGTCCTCGAATGCTACACAATAAGGGCAGACGAGGTCGGAATAGATGATGAAGTAGTTTTTGGCTTCGATATTCCCCACTGTCATATCTTGATCCCAGATTTTTTCGGCGTTGGATGGCTTTGCGGTGATACTTGCGACGATGGCGGCAATAATTAGGCCAATAACAGCTATGACACCGATAATTTTAATTGCTTTTTTCATTTTTCTCCTTCTCCTGTTGCCTCTTTTTAGATTGATTTGGTCTAGTGGTTTTAGCGTTAGAAGCTTTTTTCTTCGCCAGGAACCTTTCATTGATTATTGTAACATAGGTTTCGACTCCGAGGCGTTTGAGTGAAAAAAAGGCGATGACGATAGCGAGGATTGTGACTATGGTAGAAATAGTCCCGGTGACGGCGAGGCCGCCTGTGGAAAAGATTGCGCCGAGGAGTGGGGTGAGCAAGGTGGTGCCACAGGTGGGGCAACCAGCGCCAAGAGCAATGAGTCCAGCTACGATGCCGGCGCTACCGAGGTTGCCGGCGTTTTGTTCGCGCTTTTTGTTCCAAAGTAGGACGATGAGGCCGATTAATATGCCTTGCAAGATACTAATTAGGAAAATCGGAAGCCAGTCAAGGAAGGGCTGGCCGACACCAAAGATGCCGATGAAATTCTTGCCAAGTATCCCAAGGGCATCAGGGAAGCCTAGGGCGAACATCAAATCGAATTTAGAGGTGCCACCAGCAAGAAGGTTCATTAGTAGTCCAAAGAATAAAAAAGTAGGGATAAAACCGTACCAAAAACGCTTCTCCTTGGTTGCGAGCAAAATACCTTTGCCGGCAATCACAAAATCGTCTAGCCATTTCCTCCAATTCATAATGGTTATTATAACATACTTTGCGCGTTGAAATGGTCAAAAATGCGGGTATAATTGTAAAATGAATTCTCGTTTTGTCAAGTACTGTTTGTTCGGTTTTTGGGTTTTTACCCCTGTAAGATGGTAAAAATATTAGAACATATAGTCTCCGAAAAAACAATGTTGACAACCATATTGGCTATGCTAAAATAAGGGTAGGTTCGGGTCAAGCTCCCAACGTTGAGAGGGACCAGAGCCACGGGAAGTGTGACGTAACCCATTGATTAAGTCGATGTAAGTTACGAAAAAATCATCATAGCTTATTATTTAAGGTAATAACTGCTGTGATGCCAAAGCATCTGTGACGCATTGCTTTAGGTGATGTAGGTCACGAGAGCGCATCGTTTAAGGTGGTGCTGGCTCTAAAGAGGGTGGAGAGTGTAGAGTTGTTTTGGTTAATTTCCACCTAGAAATTGAAGTAAAAATCCATCTCGCGGTGGATTTTTTGTTGCTTCAAGATAAGGACTAGTGTTTTGACCCCTTTTGTGGTATAATTATAAGGTATGAATCTTCCGAGAAAGATCGCACAAATTTTTGCTTTCGTTGCTACTATTGCCATAGCAGCGGTTTTTGGTTTTATAGCTTCGAATTACACTCGGAATACTTTTGCTAGGAGTGAGATTGATGAATCGACCGTTTATAAGGTTGGCGAGCCAAAATATGTGACTTTTTACGATAATGGTAAGAAATTAACCGTAAAAACGGATGCGGCTACGGTGGGGGAGGCGATTTCGCGTTTTGATTTAGTCTTAAATAACGGGGACAAGGTGGAGCCGGAATTAACTGCTGAGATAAACGCTGATAACTTTTACATTAATATTTACAGGGCTCATCCGGTGATAGTTAAGGATGGCGTGAGTGAGAAATATATCATGTCGGCAAGCTACGACGCGAAAACGATCGCAAAAGAGGCGGGGCTTACAATATTTGATGGCGATGAGATTAATTTAATGCCGAATACGAATTTTCTCGAGATAGGGGCAGCGAATGTTTACAAGCTAATACGCAATGGTGGTCGTACTATTACGGTGGAAGAGGAAATACCGTTTGCCGAGCAGACGGTAAAAAGCTATAATCTGGCTCCTGGTACAGAGGAGGTACAACAACTTGGTGAAGTCGGTACAAAAAAGGTGTATTATAATGTGAAATACGTAGACGGTAAAGAGGTGTCAAGGGAGTATTTGAGTGAGGAGGTTGCGAAGGAGCCGGTAGCGAGGGTAGTAGCGGTGGGCGCGAATTTGATTGAAATGCATCCTCTTACGGTGTCGATGGGGGTAAATCAGTATACTACCACGGTAAATGGCGTGACGGTTGAGAGAAAAGAGACTTATTATGATTTGCCGATGTCGGGGGTGATGTCATTGAATGCTAGGACTTGTGGAGTGCCGGCAACTTATACTGTACGCGCAGATGGCGCTAAGGTGGATGCTGATGGCTATGTACTTGTGGCGGCGAATTTGTCACGTTATCCGAGGTGCTCGATCGTTGAGACCTCGCTTGGTCCTGGTAAAGTGTACGACACTGGTGGATTTGCGGCGCATAATCCTGAGCAATTTGATCTTGCGACTGACTGGTCTAACGGGGATGGTAGGTAATGGTGGTCGCGATATTTATAGGGGTAGATGATGAAAAATAAGAAATCGCTAGGACAGAATTGGCTGAAAAACCGAGTTATCCTGGAGGAAATTGCGGATTTGGCGTATTATGGCGTGGACCCCCTGATGGAGGATGATTATGTAGGGGGCGACTCAGACATGGTTTCAAAGTCCGAAAACAAGGGTGCTGGTTTATGCCTAGAGATTGGGCCGGGACTCGGGTTTTTGACTTCATCGCTCCTTAAGAGATTCAGAAAAGTGATTGCGGTAGAATTTGACGCCGGTCTTGCAAGGAAACTGCCCGGATCTTTCCCTGGGAAGAATTTGACAGTGGTAAATGAGGATGTTTTGGAATATGATTTTAGGGAAATCGATGAGCCTTTCGTGATTGCAGGGAATATTCCGTACTATATTACAAGTCCGATCATTAAAAAGGTACTGACTTTGGAGAAAAAGCCAGAACGGGTGGTGCTCCTAATGCAAAAAGAGGTGGCAGAGAGGATTGTGAGTAGCAAAGAGACGCTTCTGTCGCTTTTCGTAAAAAACTATGCAAAGGCCTCGGTTGGACCGGTGGTGCCAAGGGAAGAGTTTACGCCGCCACCGAAAGTGGATTCGCAAGTGGTTGTGATGGAATTATACGAGGAGTCATTGGTGGACAAAAAAGTATTTGATCTTATCAGGAAGGGGTTTTCTGCGCCGAGAAAAAAACTTGCACATAATTTGGCTGGGTTAAAGCCTAAAACAGAGATAATGAGCGTCCTAGAGGAGTGTGGTATTTCTAAAGAGGCGCGACCGGGGGACGTTGAGCTCCAAAAATGGGCAGAACTTTATAAAGTAATAAAATAAATTCTAGAAATGTCAACTATTCTTCGTCGTCGGCAGTGAGGACGTAGTATTTGAAGCTGTCGGAGGGGATACCAAGTGATCCGATGGCGGCTTTTACTTCTTCTATGTATTTAGATTTGGTATCCTCGCTGTTGTTGTGGGTTACTGAGGGGTTGATGATTATCTTGTTTTCGTCGTCAGGGTCGAAATAGGCGGAGTAATAGTTAAAATCAAAGTCACCGATCATTTTGGAGGCTATTCTTTGGCGGTTGAAGTAATCAGGGGAATCTTGACAGTCGAAATCTGGGTAAATGATGTCAGCTTCATCTTGGAGGCATAGAATAGAATAAGGTTTTACGATGTCTGGGTTACTGTATTCAACCATTTTCACGGCGTTTGGGTTATCTGGGTACATTAAGAAGACTTCATAGGATTGTTTATATTCGGGAATATCGACAATTGCGCGAACATAGTTGGTGCCAGATTTTTTGAAATACTGGGTTTTGATGCTGTTTTCGCGGAGCTGAACGGAGGCCTGGTCTTCGAATAGTTTATCGTCTTCGTTGTTCTCGGCAATAGAGTTTAGTAGTGCCCATTCGATCATTTTGGTCCATTCGGAATATTCTTCCGGTATAGCGTCGGTGGCGTTGGTGATGGTTGCGGATAGGCCTTCTGAAGGAGTGTCTTTGATTTGGTTATTTTGAAAGATCTTAGGGAGAG
Organism: Candidatus Saccharimonadota bacterium; assembly: GCA_017515105.1. Lineage (GTDB taxonomy): Bacteria > Patescibacteriota > Saccharimonadia > Saccharimonadales > Saccharimonadaceae > Nanosyncoccus. The sequence continues at coordinate 110,683 of JAFWHO010000002.1, read as the reverse complement.
AAAAGGCGAGGAGAAGTACGAGCGCGATTTGGAATATGATGAAAATGGCTGGTAATGCCCCGTAGTGATTGCTTGACTCTGTTTGACTATTATTTTCCATAATTCTTCCTAATCATTTAAAATCTGATTTATTTTATCCTGTTTTAAGTGGTTTGCGAAATAGGCGAACGTGTAGCTGCTATCGAATGACTTAGCGGGATAAACCCTTGCGTTGCCCGCTCCATCAGTGTAACCATCCCACCATCCGCCCCAAGCCGCTTCGATGGTAATAAAGGTACCGTCGCCATTTGCGCCCACTACTACTCCGGTATGTTGGCCGCTATCGGAGAAAACCGACCAAACCCTAGGTTCGTTGCCGCCATCAGTTACTCCGTCTGCGATTAAGTTGGGGGCTACCATATTCCCGTCGCCTTTAACGGAGTATCCGCCTGGGGTGCCTTTTGTGGTCAGTTCAGAGACGAAGAAGTTGGAGAGCTCAACGCAGTTCATTAGTCCGCAGCATCCTCTGGGGATATGATTAGTATTGTACCAGTGTGCAATTATTTCGGCTTGTTTTAGGGTGGCGCCGCCTTTAGAGGCAGTACCGCCGCCGCCCCCGTCACCACCTGGGCAGTAGCCTTCATCGCTGCAGGCGTTCTTGCCGTTAACGGTACCTTTAATGATGGCAAATTTACCATTATTGATGGCATCTACGATATTCTGGAGATCAACTTGCGTATTTCCAATATCGCTGTCAGGGTTTGCGACCATAACTTTATTATCTCCGTCGATATTGAATAATCCAACGTAGTGGGTCTTGTTGCCTTTCGAGAAACCATCGTGCTTTCCCTTGCCAGCAAGGTGAACCATGTAGCCATCGTTTAAGAAACTTTTGATTTTGTCGTAGGCGTCAGTCTTTGATGAATAAGACTCAATTTTTACTTCAATGTCGTATTCTTCTTTTAATTTCAAATCTAATTCTATGCCGCAGTCGTCTTCGCAATCTTTGCCGCCGACATAATTATGCTTTTTGGGGTCACCTGATGAAGTGATTTTGACGATATCTTGCGGGTAAACGTCTTGTCCGGTTGCTGAGGTAATTATCATGGCTGCGGAAGTTGGACCGCTACCATATTCTGATATTTTGCCTTTGCTATATTTGTCACTTGTCCAGTTGTGATTGCTATTATCGTGATCGCTTCCTTCATAATCGTCTTGGTAATATTGCGGATAATTGCCGCTAAAACTATTGCAGCCATCATTACCCTTGAGGCGAAACACTTTGACATCCCGTTCCGTAAAAGTAAGATCTATTACAGCCCCAGCCATATCTCCATACGAACCTTGCGCTATGCGTTTTTGGCCGTTATCGTCAACTATTAGCCATGTGTGGCCATTGCCTGTCCCGATAGTGTTTTCGTCAAATGGTCCTACATTGTCGCTGTAAAAGGCGATGTCTCCTGCCTTTGCTTCTGCGTATGATGATACTTCTTTGTAGTTTTCATTATCTTTGACATATGGGTATTGTCCAGGCAACCCTATAGGGTAGTTTTCGTCTGCACCTGATGACCTCATTACTGTAGCTACAAACAAATCGCAGCTTTGCCCCAATCTTCTTGTTGTTTCGTTCCAGGTTCCACCGGCGGCGTCCATGTCTGCTTTTGTGTATTCTTCGATCGCTTTCTTATAAGCGTCGGTCGGGCCAGTCGCTGCTTTACTTGCTTGATCATATGGCCATGCCAACTCTAGTGCTTTTTTGTTGATTGAGTTTCCTCCGTTGCCTGATTTTTTATCTTTACTTTTTGATTTTTTATCCTTACTCTTTGATTCTTTATCCTTGTCTTCGGAATCGGAGTTGCCAGAATTGACGGTGCCAGAATTGCCGTCGACGGTGACTTCACCGGAGCCTTTTAGGCGGCAAAAAGAGGTCAATTTTCCGGCTTTTTCTGCAAAACCACCACTTTGACTGCCATCTTTTGTAAACGAGCCAAAGAATTGTTTGCCGATTGCGACTTTTTCGGGGTCTTTTTCTGCCTGGTCACAGTATTTTTCGCTTTGGTGTGCACAGGCGTGTGCGTCGAAGACGATAAAGTAGACGGGATTGTCTAACTTTTCAAAAGTTGCAACATAAGTATCTCCAAAACCGTTTGTGTATGCTTGGTCGGGTAGGACTATCCAATAGTATTTAGTTTTACTGTTGCCTTCATTAGGTGTAAGTACGGTGTTTGATCCATCGTATTTATAATCATAGTTTTCGGCGTAGATGTACTGCATGCCGCCAAAGTCGTCATCAACTTTGGTGTCTTCGTAGATCCACGAGTTATTCTTGGTCATTACCAGGCCGTTGTCCGATTTTTCTGATTCGCCTTGTGCGTAGTATTTTACGCTGTCACTTTTGCATGCGCCAGTGTTGAGACAGCCTTCGCCATACCAAAAATCAACTGCTTTGGTGTCTTCATCCACTTTGAAACAACTTTTTGAATCAATTGTGAGCGAGCCTTTAGGGGTACATTCGGATGCATCATAGCCGAAGATATTGTTTTGGGCGTACATATCCATGGTTGCTTCTGGTATCTCCATGTGACCACTACCTGCAAAGCAGGATTGCCTAAGCAATAGGCTGGCCAAAAGAAATGGAGCGGCCAATGTGGCGAGTTTTAGGATGGACTTATTCTTAGACATTAGTTATACCTTTCGTAAACGATTTCATAGTCCGTCGGCGTGTAGCCGGTTTCCTTGATTTTTTCTATCGTTGCCCGTTCGTAGCCATATCCGTAGTAGTTTACCAATAAGCACGCGGATTTTATGCATGAATTATTGTTTTCGCCATTTCGGATTGTAAAACCAGCCGTTGATGAATTTGCTTCTGGATTTTCGTAAACATAGCCCTTGATCGGCAGTTTATCGAAGATAGAGAGGATTTTTTTGTAGCTAGTAATAAATTTTTCGGCAGAGATATCATTGTCGGTAGTGGTATTTTTGCCGGCGGAGGCGATGGACTGGAGTTTTTCGAATGATTTGTAATTATCCTTTAACTCGTAGAATGAGAAATCATTGTCTGCACCCGCGAGGAATAAGGTGACTGGAACGATTTGATGTGGTTCGATGTTTACTGTTATAGTTTTAGGCTCTAGCTCTTCGTGGGAAATTTTGATTTCATAAGTACCTGGGGTGATAGAGAATTGACCGTTGGAATAGCTAGTGTTACCACTAACTGAGATAGTTGCGTCGATTGGGGCAATATTAAAATCGATAACGGAGATTTTGGTGGATTGCCAAGCCTTAATAACGACGATGGTTACAATGATGAGGATGTCTATAATCAAAAAAAATCGAACCCATTTCTTACGGAAAAAAGCTCCTAAAGGCGAGAGGTCTCCATTATTATACTGCATATGTTTTTATTATATTTTGGTTCTGGGGTTTTGTCAAACCAAATAAAATCGTGTGATATAATATAGTTATTATGTTAGACGTGAAGTTTATTAGAGAAAATCTGGATTTGGTGGAGAAATCCACAAAAGAAAAAGGCTACAAGATCAACATCAAGGAGGTAATTAAGCTTGACGATGAACGTAAGGCTGTACTAGTTGAGGTAGAAGCTCTTAGGAAAGAGCGTAACGAAATTGCTGCAAAGATGAAAGGCGGTAAGCCAGCAAAAGAATTAATTGAGAGGGGTAAGGCGATTAAGGCAGAGCTTTCGGAGAAAGAAACCGCGCTCACATCGGCTGAGGAAAAGCTGAAAGACCTTATAAAACAGGTGCCAAATGTGATTTTTGACGATGTGCCACTAGGGGATGAGGAATGCTCCGTGGAAGTTAAGAAGTGGGGCGAGAACCACAAGACTGGTATGGACCATTTGGATTTTGCTTTGAGCCGCGATTGGGTAGATTTTGAAAGAGGAGCCAAAGTGGCTGGGGCAAAGTTTTACTACCTCAAGGATGGTTTGGCTTTGCTCGAAAATGCGCTCCTTCAATATGGCCTTTCCAAGGTGCAAGAACATGGATTTACTTTTATGACGGTGCCAGATATGGTGTCGTCCAGGATTCTTGAGGGATGCGGTTTTAACCCACGTAGTTCAGAACAGAGCGACGAGTATTTTGTTGAGGGAGAAGATTTGGCTTTGATCGCGACGGCGGAGATGCCTCTTACCGGTTATCACATGGATGAAATTCTTGATGAGGAACAGTTACCGCTCTTTTACGCTGGCTATTCGCCGTGTTTTAGAAAAGAGGCTGGTGCGGCCGGTAAATATACTAGAGGTTTGTTCCGAGTACATCAGTTTAATAAGCTAGAAATGTATGCCTTCTGTTTGCCAGAACAGAGTAAAGAGATTCATGAGAAAATTTTGGCGATCGAAGAGGATATTTGGCAGGGGCTTGAGATTCCGTATCATGTGATTAATATTGCGGCAGGTGATCTTGGGGCGCCAGCAGCAAAGAAATATGACATGGAATACTGGTCACCAGTGAACCAGAAATATCAGGAGATCACATCATGTTCTAACTGTACGGATTTTCAGGCTAGGGCGGTGAATTGTAGGGTGAGGCGAAAAGACGGTAAGGTGGAATTTGTACATACTTTGAATGGGACAGCGATTCCTTTGGCTAGAGCACTAGTGGTGATACTGGAGAACTACGCCAGAGAAGACGGGAAATTGACGATCCCAAAAGTATTAAGACCGTATTTTAATGGAAAAGAAGAAATCTAAAGGAGGAATAACAAAAAATGATTGAAAAAATCGAAATTAGCGGAAATGATTATAAGGTAGAAGAGCCGTTTCGTAGATACGTATTGAAGAGGATTGGTAAACTCGATAAGTATTTGCCGAAAAAAGCAAAAAAAGATGTCGTTTGTAAGGTGGTAGCGTCTGAGATCGGAAAAGGCAAAACTGAGAAGTACGAAATTTCAGCAGCGATGGAGCTAATTGGCGGTAAGCTAATTGCGGCGAGAGATGAATGTTCAAACGTATTTGCTGGAGTAGATTTAGTTGAAGCGAAGCTGCTCGGGCAGATCAGAAGATATAAGCTTGAGGTGCAGCCACATCGCCAGAGAAAGGGTCTGAAAAACATCTTTCGGAAGAGAGGTTAGTATGATATAATGGGGGGCAGATTGGAGATAATATGGCGAAAAAAGAGGTGAAAGTGGCCGATAAGGAGGCCAAAAGAAACGAGAAGTCTGTCAAAAAAAATGAGAAATTAGCTAAAAGACATGAGAACAAGAAGCCGACTGATAAGTTGGCCGACAAGACGGCTTTAACGAAGTTTTTGCAAGGAGTTTTTGGTGATGCACAGAAAAAGACCTTGAAGAGGCTTTGGAGGAGAGCTCAGGAAATTACTAAGCTAGAGCCGAAATACGAGAAGATGAGCGACGAAGAGTTGAAAGCTCAGACTGAGAAATTTAGGGCGAAGATTGATAAGGCTTTAAAGACGGCGCGAGCAGAACAGGGGATCGCGAAGACGAGTAAGAATGGTAAGAAACCGAAGAAAAGCAAAAAGCGCGCTGAAATTGATGACACGAAAATTTTGAATGAGCTTTTGCCGGAAGTTTTCGCTGTAGCAAGAGAGGCTTCGAAGCGTGTTACTGGACTTAGGCCGTATGACGTGCAACTTATTGGTGGTATGGTGCTTCACGAAGGTGCCGTAGCTGAGATGAAGACGGGCGAAGGTAAGACTTTGGTAGCAATGCTACCGGCTTATCTCAATGGTTTGACTGGACGTGGCGTGCATGTGGTGACGGTAAACGATTATTTGGCACAGCGTGATACTGGTTGGAATGGTCCGATTTATGATTTTCTTGGGCTTTCGGTAGCCGTAATTATTAATGAAGCGTCATTCATTTACGATGCAGAGTATGAAAATGAAGAGCATGAAGATGAGAGATTTCGTCATTTGAAGCCATGTACGCGTAAAGAAGCATATGCTGCGGATATTACCTATGGTACAAACAACGAATTTGGCTTTGACTATCTACGCGATAATATGACGAGTGAGGTGCAATATTTGAGACAGCGTGAACTCAATTTTGCGATCGTAGATGAGGTAGATTCGATCTTGATTGATGAAGCGAGGACGCCGCTAATTATTTCGGCACCGGCTGGAGATAATCCGGAGAGTTATTATCAGTTTGCAAAGGTGGCTTCGAGATTAGATTCGGATGATTATATTTTCGATGAAAAGCGCCGCTCGGTGACTTTAACAGATAAAGGAATTGATAAAGTTCAGAAGATTCTTGGCGTGGATAACTTGTATTCTACTAAGAATACGCGACTTGTTTATCATTTGGAACAGGCGATTAGGGCTGAAGTCGTATTCAAGCGTGATAAGGATTACGTGGTGACGAATTCGGGTGAAGTAATTATCGTGGACGAGCACACTGGGCGTTTGATGCAGGGCCGACGCTATAATGAAGGTTTACATCAGGCGATCGAGGCAAAGGAAGGTGTGGCCGTAAAGCAAGAATCAATGACGCTTGCGACGATTTCATTCCAGAACTTCTTTAGGCTTTATAAGAAGTTGTCTGGTATGACTGGTACGGCATTTACAGAGGCGGAAGAGTTCCAGCAGATTTATGCGCTAGACGTAATCCAGATTCCGCCGAATAAGCCGATTGCGCGTGTAGATAAAGATGATTTAATTTACAGAACGAAGGCTGGTAAGTTGAAGGCGATTGCAGAAGAAATCCGCAAATATCACGAGAAAGGTCAACCAGTGTTGGTTGGGTCTGGCTCGATCGTAAATAACGAGGAAATTGCGAAATATTTGGAGCAATATGGCCTTCCTTATGAGATTTTGAACGCAAAAAATAACGAGCGTGAGGCTGCGATTATTGCGAAAGCCGGTGAAAAAGGTGCAATCACGCTTGCTACTAACATGGCAGGTCGTGGTACCGATATTAAACTTGGCGAAGGAGTACGTGAACTAGGCGGGTTGGTAGTGATCGGCTCAGAGCGACACGATTCAAGGCGCGTAGACAACCAGCTAAGAGGTCGTGGCGGCCGTCAGGGTGATCCTGGCACGACGCAATTCTTTGTGAGCTGTGAAGATGATTTGATGAGAATCTTCCAAGGCGACAGAGTAAAGATGCTAATGATGAGACTCGGTGTGGATGAAAATACGCCGATTCAGACTAGGGCAATCTCGAAGACTCTAGAGTCTGCACAGAAAAAGATTGAAGGATTTAACTTTGACTCCCGAAAGAACGTGGTGCAATATGATAACGTGATCAACCGTCACCGTAAAGTTGTTTATATGATGAGGCGTAGAATCCTTGAAGGGGACGACATTTATCCGGAGATTAAGCGATTGATGCGTGACGAAGTAAAGACGCTAACGGAGTTCTCGTCTAGGGTTAATAAGAATTTCGACGCCGAATTTAAGGCCGTGTTTGATTTCGATGACAATCTGATTCATGGGATTGGTTTGAAGCGTAAAGAGAAAGATCGTTACAGCTTAGGGCTTGAGGCTGTAGAAGAAGCCTACAAGAAGCAGGAAGAATTATTTGGTAAAGATACGATGAGGAAGGTTGAGCGCGAAGTATATCTCAAAGTGCTTGATACTTTGTGGATGCAGCATCTTGAGAATATGCAACACCTTCGCGAAGGGATTCACTGGCGTTCGGTGGGCCAAAGAGATCCTTTGGTGGAATATCGTTCAGAATCGCAGAAGCTATTTGATGGATTGCAGAGAAATTTGCGTGAGGAGGTATTGAAGATATTACTCACAGTGACGCCGGCAGAAGCAGCAGCTGATAACGCGATGGATGGCGAAGAATATGAATCTGAGCTTACCAAGATGGCGGAAGGTCAGACCGAGAGAGGTGTGAATGAAATTTCAAGCGGTGAAAAGAATTTGGACGACGAGTTCAAGACAAAATCACACGCTAAGGTGTCTGCAACGAAAAAGAAAACCTCAGCAAAGAAGCGTAAGCAAGCACGCAAAAAAGGCCGCAAATAAGATGAAACATTCAGTTGAGGAGGTAACTCTTAGAAACGGAGCGAAAGGGCTCCTGATCGACATCCCTGGGGCGAGCGTAATGTCCACGAGGATTCAGTTTAGGGCGGGGATGATGTATGCTAAGAATAAGGAAGTGTATGAAATCCCACACGTGGTAGAGCACTTGGCTTTTGGCGCGAATGCGAAATACAAGGATGAGCAAGCGTTTGAGGCTGAGTTTACGAAGAATGGAGCATATCACAATGCCTGGACTTCGGATATTTCGGTATGCTATGAGACGGAATGTGCGGACTTTGAGTGGGAAAGAATTATGGAGCTCCAGAGGGTCTCTATCTGTGAGCCGAAGTTTAACGAGGAAGAATTGAAGTCCGAGAAAGCTAATGTGAGATCAGAGCTTACTGGTTATATGAATGACTATTACAGATTGCTTTGGCCGCGCGTGCAGCAAGCGGTGGGTGAAGATATTTTGGATTTGCCTGAGAGGATTAAGACAATTTCAAATATTGAGCTCAAAGATATTCGTGAGCATTACAGGAGAACTCACACAGCAAAGAATATGATGTTTATCATCGCTGGGAAATTGAAGGGGCGAAAGCACAAAATTATCAAGACTTTGAATGATTGGAATCTGAAGGAGGGGGAGAGATTTGAGATCCCGATGTCGGAGTTGCATTCTTCGGAGGCGGTGTCGATCAGAAGAAAAGATGCTTCGAATATTACTTTTGGATTCTCGTTGGTAACCCCAAGACATTTAGACCCGACAGAAGTATTTGCAATGAACTGCCTTAATCATATTTTGAATGGGACAACGAATTCGAAGATTTTTGGCGCAGCAAGGAAGCGTGGATTGGTGTACGGCATGGGTTCATCAGTGGCTTCGAATGCGCATAATTCGTACTGGGATTTCGATGGTGAAGTTAATATTGAGAACGCGGATGCGCTTTTTGAATTGATCCAGATGGAACTCATGAAGACTTTGAACGGGGAAATATTGGACGTGGACTTTCTGGCTGCGAAATCTTATGCTCTGGGTCGATTCCAGATGGGCGCACAGACAGTTGGGCAGATTGCAGATTATTATGCAGATCATTATTTCACGAATGAGACTGTCGAGAGATATGATAATATGCCGAATTTGATTCAGTCGATTGATAAATACAAGATGATTGAGCTGGCACGCGAATTCGCGGGGGCTGGGATTAAGGGCTTTGCGGCGGTTTCGTCAACGGACAAAGCGTTTATCTCTGAACTTGAGGCAAGGTTGAATTTTTAGACTTAGTATCAATTCGGGATCTCGAAAGGAAGATTGCCGTATCCGGGGAGTTTATCTTGGTAAGCCCAACGAAGCTCTTCAATGCTGGCTATGCATTCAAATGGCTTCATGACTCCATCGATGCCGAGGAGGCCTTTGAATATTCGAGCCATTTCGGGATCAGAAAAGAGATCTCGGCCAAAAAGAGCTTTCTGTTTCTCAAATTCCACAAATGGAGCGAAGAGAAGGTAAGAATTAGCACATTTAGCACAATGGCCGCACCATTTTAATTCGCGATTATTAGCGTCTAGTTTATAATTTGCGATATTGCAAGACGAGAATTGTTGGCCGTATTTATTCCAACATTTTTCGGCAAATAGCTTGGCGATTTCGAGTTCGGTATAGTTTTCAAGAACGCTACCAATTTCGATGTTATTAGCGATGTAGGTTCTTAAATAATCTTTAAGTTGGGTTTGGGCATCGTAGGTTTTTGACCATTGGTGGTTGACTGGGAGATCGCCGATAAATGCATGCGGTTCGAGACCTTCTTTGCCAATGCCGAGTTCGATGCGACTGCAACCGGTTAGGATTGCCTCAATGATAGCAATAGCTTCGTTGATCAATGTGACTGGGACATGGCCATTTAAACCGGAGACTTTTTCTAAGTTTTCTTTGTCAAGATGGCGTTTGATGATGAGTGGGGTTTTGAAACTGTCGATGATTTCAGGGTAATTCTGTTGGGAAGAAATATATGCGATTTCGTATGGCTTGCCTTCAGAACGGATGATTTCGGCCGACAAAAGAGAGTCTTTACCACCGCTTAAGAGGATGAGGGTTTTGTCGGTGTTATTAGTGGTTTTCGGGGTCGGGTTTTCCTTTTCGGAGTTGATGAAGTGAGCTAGGTTTTCGCGTGTGAGATTATTTTCAAAAGCAAATTGACTGAGTCCCTCTTGATAGATTTGATCAAAGAATGTCTTTTGTTTTTTGGTAAGATTGGCATCTAAATTGACTGAAGTGGTGGGCGCGGCTTTATAATAGGAAGTCCCAATGACGATAAAAGCGAAGAACAAAGCGTCGTCTAGGACTTTTTGGTCGTATTCGATAGCGCTAGACGTAAACTCGATAGTTTCAGTAAAGATTTGGTCGTCTTTTCCTTTGTAGCGAAAAGAAGCTAGGTTGGTCGTTTGGTCGAAATCGTAATCTAAGAAGGTGAAATCCATTTTATAGTCTCTCCACTAATTTTTTGAATTGTTCGCCGCGATCGTAAAAGTCTTTGAACATGTCGAAACTTGCGGCGCCTGGGCTTAATAGTACAACGGCGTTTTTCCCGCAGGCGTCGGCGGCGTTTTTAGCTTCTTTTACTGCGTTTTCTAGAGTATCTGCGAGCGTATATTTGTTGACTGGGGCGTTTTCGGCCAGTTTTGCTTTAGTTTCGCCGATGAGGATAGTTTTTTCAAGATTATCGGCTTCGAAAATTGCCTTTTTGATGGGGGCTAAATCAAGACCGCGGTCTTTTCCGCCAGCAATTAAGACAACTCTCTTATCCGGGAAAGACTTTAGAGCGACTTCAAGCGATGGATAAGAAGCAGAGAAACTATCGTCGTAATAATCGACATCATCAACAGTCCTGACGAATTCGATGTGATGAGGAAGACCCTTAAAGTTTTCTAAGGCGGTTTTAATCTTTTCGAAGTTGTTTTCGGTTAACGCATCGAGAGTGGTATTTAGGTAGGCGGATACAGCGAGGAGAGCGGCTTCAGCGTTTTCTTGATTGTGTTTCCCTGGGATCTTGAGGGAATTTAGTAGGCTGGTGAGGTTTTCTGATTTACGGTTTTCTGGGTATGGGTATTTATGGGCGGCGGGGCTTTTTTGGGCAATTTTTACTGAGTCGTTATTGTCTTTGAAGTAAACTATACTGTCATCTTTTTCTTGGAACTCTGCAATGTGGCTTTTGGCGTTGACGTAGTCGGAATAGCCATTATGAACATTGAGGTGATCGGCTTCGATGCGGAGAACCACGGCGATATGAGGGGACTTTGTGAGATCCCAAAGCTGGAAACTGCTCATTTCGTAGACGATGGTGTCGGTGGGGTTTAGAGTATCTAGGACATCAATAGATGAGGTGCCAATATTGCCAACGAGATGAACGTTGTGACCCAGAGCTTCTAGAATTTGAGCAATAAACGAACAAGTGGTGCCTTTGCCTTTGGTGCCAGTGACACCGATGATGGGGCATGGGCAGTGATCAAAGAAGTATTTGGTGACTGACGTCTCGTTTTGAAGATTTAGCGGTGGTACCGATGGACTACGAAAGACGTGATCGTATGACGAGAAGTCTTTTTGTTTGATTTCTTCCGGAGTGAAATTTTCAAAAATATCAATTTCGGCATCAGGGAAGTGGGTTTTGAAATAATTTTCGGTAGATTTCCCCTCTTTGCCGTATCCTAATAATGCGATTTTCATACTAGATATTATACTCTAACTATTAGGTGTCAACAAGTGCTCTGGGGTTGATTTGCGCTCAGGGATGTGTTAGATTAGGCGAGTAAGGTGAATAAACTTATGAGTATTTGGCAAGAGTTAGAAAAACCGTTTTTAATTTTGGCCCCAATGGAAGGGGTGACGGATATTATGTTTCGTCAGGTGGTAGCTCGGGCAGGGCGCCCGGATTTGTTTTTTACGGAATTTACTAACGTATCTAGCTATGCTTCAGAGAAGGGGCGGGCGAATGCGTTGGAGCGGTTAGAGGTTGCGCCGACTGATGCGCCGATTATTGCGCAGATTTGGGGGAAGAATCCGGAGCATTTTTCGGAAACTTGCACCGCGCTTTCTTCACTTGGGTTCTCGGGGGTGGATTTGAATTTTGGTTGTCCAGATAAGCACGTAAATAAGGCCGGAGGTGGGGCGGCGATGATTAAGACGCCAGAACTCGCGGTAGAATGCCTCAGAAATGCTACTAAATCCACTGATCTGCCGGTTTCCGTAAAGACGAGATTGGGATGGGGTCAACCTGAGGAATATAAAGAATGGCTACCGGTTCTACTAAATGAGCATCCGGCGGCATTGACTGTGCACCTTCGGACCAAGAAGGAGATGAGCAAAGTACCGGCGCATTACGAGTTGATCCCGGAGATTATTAAGTTGAGGAATGAATTGGGTCCGGAAACCAAACTAATCATTAATGGTGACATTCGCGACCGAGCTCATGCATTAGAACTATATGAGAAATATCCAGAGGTGGATGGCTTTATGATTGGGCGTGGGGTTTTCCAGAATCCATATTGCTTTACTGATCATGTTCCGACTCAGGAAGAGTTAATGGACCTCTTGAAATTGCATTTAGATTTATATGAGGAGCAGTCTAGAAAACACTATGTTTCATATGAACCTTTGAAACATTTCTTTAAGATTTATATCAATAATTCCCCCGGAGCAAAGGAATTAAGGGCGAAATTGATGGAGACGCACTCGGTAGAAGAAGCGCGCGAGGTGATTAGGCTCTCGGCCTAGAACTTGACCGGGGGCAAATGTGATATAATTAAGGTGCTCATGCTACACTTCGGTCACTGGCAATGAGAAAAGTTTTTAGTCGCGTGAGGTTTTGTCATTTAGCCTTCGTGACCAAGAGCCTACTAAATTTGGGCTCGCATAAATGGCTCTAATAAATCTAATTTAAAGGAGTCTTTTATGAAAAACTTTAACAAAAATAAAATAGAACAGGTCGAAGTCATGGCTCTGTTTGGGTATGAGATGACGCCATGCCAGCCACTTACTTTTAGGCGGCGAGGCGAATCTGAAACCGAAGTATCAGAGCTTCTTCGCACACAAATCAAATTTGTGGGCGGGGTGGCACTTCATATCTTCGACGTGCTCGTTGGTCGGGAGCAAATAACGCTCGAGTTTAACTCGCGCGACCTCTCCTGGCACCTCACACAACTAGCTTAGACTTTTTAAATCTAATGCTAGATAAAAACGGAACGAGATTTGGTCTCGTTTCGTTTTTTAATTCTCGTGCAAAAATAATTTCATCTTGGGGTTGTTTTTGTTGTCTTGGTGTGTTTATATTGCTGCGGGTTGGAGAAAATTTTGTTTGGCGGATATCATAGATTCCCTTCGCGAAGGGCGAACTACTAGGCTAGGTGCGGTGGGTTCGCCCCAAGAAGGGGGGATTTATGCGTGGTGATTCTAGATAGCTTAGGTGGATGCCCCCAATTTGTTAGACAAAAACAGAAAGGAGGCTGCTATGGAGATAGAGTTTTACTTTAGATTCAAGCTAAAGCCTAAAAACAAAAAAGTTACTCTTGTCGTAGAAGACGAGAGTAACTAACACAAACCCGGCAAGTTTCTAGAGCTTGCCACCTGCTACCATTATACTAATGGTAGCAGGTTCCGTCAATGGCTTATATGGTATAATATGTTTTATGCAAGAACTTGAAAAACGATTGGCGGAACTGTCAGCTGAGTTTTTGAAGTCTTATGAAAAATTAGAAATAGAAAAGAAAAATGCTAGAGCGGAAGAGCTCGAAAAACAGGTGGCGGAGCCGGAAATTTGGCGGGATGTGAAGAAGGCGACCGAGAAAAATCAGGAGCTCGCTGCACTAAATGATGAAGTCGCGCCGTGGAATTTACTTAAAACCCAAATTGAGGATTTGAAAGATTTGATTAGTCTTGCGGATGATAGTTTGAAGGGTGAGATCGAGGGGCAAATTGAGGCGATGGAAAACCAACTTGTGGAGCTTAAGAAAGCTCTAAGATTCCAAGGGGCATATGACGGCAAAGATGCGATTATCAGGATTACCTCTGGAGCGGGCGGAACAGAGGCGATGGATTGGGCTGGGATGCTTGAAAGGATGTATCTAAGATTTTTCGAGAAAAAAGGTTGGAAGGCGACATGCTTAGAGCGAACTGAGGGGGAAGAAGCGGGGATCAAGACTGCGGTCTATGAAATAACAGGGGTGAATGTGTATGGTTGGCTGAAGTCAGAGCACGGAGTGCATCGCTTGGTGCGCCTCTCGCCATTTAATGCAAATAATCTCAGGCAGACTTCGTTTGCGTTGGTGGAGATTTTGCCGGTGATTAAAGCGGATTCCGAGGTGATGATTGATGATAAAGACCTTCGGATTGACGTTTATCACGCTGGTGGTCATGGTGGTCAGTCGGTAAATACGACAAACTCAGCGGTAAGGATTACGCATTTGCCGACAAACACCGTGGTGGCGATTCAAAATGAACGTTCGCAGCTCCAAAACAAAGAGAAAGCGATGGAGATTTTGAGGGGTAAATTGGTGCAGATGCAACTAGAGCAGCATGCGGCGACAATTGGGGAGCTTAGGGCTGGTGAATCGGCTGGATGGGGGCAACAGATCAGGAATTATGTGTTGCAGCCTTATAAATTAGTGAAAGATACGCGAACTGGATATGAGGAGACGGATCCGGACGCAGTATTAGATGGGAAGATCGACGGGTTTATCGACGCTTACTCAGAAAGTACGTTATAATCTTGACTACCTCAAGGAATGTGATATAATGTCGATTACGTTATTTATGCTCAATCGGGCATAATTTGTTATTTAAAAGGAAGAACGAATCCCAGAATCAGAATAGGAGGTGATTATATGGGGATTAACTATGGAGGCGGCGACGAGTTTTTGGAGAAATTGGCACGAAATACAAGTATTCCTTCGAAGTCTTTTAAAATGGTTCAAGCAATTGGGCCAAGCCTTTTCGTCGATTTATTGAGAGAAGGGACGCTCAAAAAAGCGATTTGGACTCAAATTGTGGATTGGATGAAGGACTCGCCTTGGGACATTAGAGATTATCTCGAGAAAAACGCAAAAAGAGAAGACGTCATGAATTATGATGTTGCTGCAATTATTAATACTCGGGATGAAAATGATGCCTCTTTCGCTTCGGTTGTGTATGAGCTTTCGGTTTGGCAGATCGATGAAATGGTTCGCAATAACCCTAACTGGCTTGAGAAGGCATCAAAGACGGTGAAGAAGCTTATCAAAATAGTACATGACTATTATGATGACGGTGGAGCCGGGGTTGAATCTTTTGGGTATTTCATTGATTGTTGGCTCGATGAAGCTATTAGAGTGGCTGAAGAAATTTGCGCTACTACCAATCAAGAAAGAGTTCTTTCGAATTAAGGAGGCTAAATAGCCTCCTTTTTCATGCAAAAATAGGGGTTGGCAAGAGAGAAAATCTGTGATATAATTGTCTCGTTACCTAGACACAAGGAGAGGTCCGCCATACTCACGAGTGGAAACCGTCCTAAAAGTCTAGTTTTAATAGTGCAATTTTGTTAGTGGAGCTTTCAAGATTGCGACAGAGAAAATTTTACTTGGTGTACAGAAGTAAAATTCTCAAAAAACTCCGTTATAGGCGGAAAAAATAGTAGTTTTGCCTGTTGTACAGAGGCAAAACTCTAACGCGCTCTTAAAAGCGCATAAAACAAAGGTTAATAAACGAAAGGAATAGGATGCAAGTCATTCTCGGCACCAAAGTTGGTATGACCCAGATTATCGGTGAAGATGGCATGGTGACCCCTGTCACTATCCTCCAAGCCGGTCCGTGCACGGTGACTCAGATAAAGACTATCGAATCAGATGGTTATAATGCTGTGCAAGTGGGCTACGGTCAGGGTAAGAATCTGAGCAAGTCGGTTTCCGGCCACGTTAAAAAGGCTGGTGAAAATATTAGTCCTAAAGTCCTTAAAGAATTTCGCGTTGAGGAAATTCCAGAGGGCATGAAGCTTGGTGACAAAGTCACGGTCGAAAGTTTCAAATTAGGTGATAAAGTTGCAGTGACTGGCACTAGCAAAGGTAAAGGTTTTGCTGGTACAGTGAAGCGTTATAACTTTAACGAATCACGAAATACCCACGGTTTTAAGGGAAACATTCGTCGTGTTGGTTCCATCGGTTCGATGTACCCACAGAAGGTTTTCAAGGGTAAAAAGATGCCTGGCCGTATGGGTCACGATACAGTTACTGTTAAGAATTTAGTAGTAGCTTACATCGATGCAGAAAACAACGTGATTGGCCTAAAAGGCGCAGTGCCAGGCCCACGTAAAGGTATCGTAAGCGTGGAGGGAAAGGAGTAATATGGCTTTAAATAAAGATATTTTTGGTTTAACCGTAGAAAACCATGAACTCGTGAAACTCGCTTATGATGCATATCTTGCTAACTCACGTTCTAGCCACGCTAAAACTTTGAAGCGCGGTGAAGTAAGAGGTGGTGGCAAGAAGCCATGGAGGCAAAAAGGTACTGGTAGAGCACGTTTTGGCTCAACTCGTAACCCGATTTGGCGTCATGGTGGTGTGGCATTTGGCCGTACCGGAAATGAAAACTTTACCAAGAAATTAGCTAAATCTTCAAAGAGAGTTGCTGTTCGTCAAGCATTAAGCTTGCAAAACAAAGATAAGAAGATATTTACTGCTGAAACTTTCGCTTGCCCTAAAGGTAAGGTGAAAGAAACGGTGGAATTCTTCAAGAACAACAAACTCGATATGAGTAAGAACACATTGTTGGTGGTGAGTGAGAAGGACGATCTAGTACTTCGCGCTACATCAAATGTACCAACTTTGAAAGTTGTTCGTCCAACTTATTTGAATGTATTCGACATCATGAATGCTGATCAGATTGTAATAACTGAGAAGTCTTTGCCGATGATCGATGCGTGGCTACTAGGAGAGGAGAAGTAAGATGGCAAAGAACGACAATACCAATATCGAACTACATCTCTTGGAGCCTCGTGCAACCGAGAAAAGCTATCTTGAGCAAACCAATCGTATTTACGTTTTCCCAGTGAAAAGATCGATGGGTAAGCAAGAGATTGCAAAGATGGTAGAAAAAGAGTTCAACGTTACTGTTACCGATGTCAGAACCATGATTCGCAAAGGTAAGAAAACGAAATTTAGCAAAGGTAAACACGCTTATCCTGGCATCACTCATCGCCAAGACAAGAAATTTGCTTATGTGAAGCTAAAGCAAGGTGATTCTATCAAGGTATTTGATGATCAACCTGAAGAAGAAAAGAAAACCAGCGCAAAGGAAGCCAAAAAGGACGTCAAGGCGGACAAGAAGGCTGACAAGAATGCAGGGAAGGAGAAGAAGTAATGGCAATTAAAGCTTACCGCCCAATTACTCCGGCTCAACGTCAAAAAACTACTGAGGATTATGATCAGATTACGACGAATAAGCCGATGAAGTCTTTGCTTAGAGCAAAGAAGCAGCAGGCGGGTAAAAATAACCAAGGTCGTATTACGGTACGACATCGTGGTGGTGGTGTAAAGCGTCACTACCGTGTGATGACTTACAAGCTACCAGCAGATTTGACTTTAACAGTTGAAGAGATCGAGTACGATCCAAACCGTTCAGCTAGGATCGCAAGAGTTAAAGACCAAAACGGTGTATATTACTATGTTTTGGCTGACACAAAGATGACTAAGGGTACAAAATTCAAGACTGGTAAGGAAATCGATGTTGAGGATTCTAGTAGAATGCCACTCGAGAACATTCCAGTTGGTACATTCGTGTACGCAATTGAATTAACACCTGGTCGTGGTGCTCAAATGGTACGCGCAGCTGGTGCTTCAGCACAGCTTATGGCAAAAGAAAATGGCTATGCCACTCTCAAGATGCCATCTGGCGAAGTAAGAAAGGTACTTGTTACCTGTGAAGCATCAATCGGTACAGTTTCAAACGTACAGCACCAGAACGTAAAGATCGGTGCAGCAGGGCGCCGTCGCCGTAAAGGTATCCGCCCAACTGTACGTGGTGTCGTTATGAACGCTACCGATCACCCACACGGTGGTGGTGATGGTGGTCGTCACGGTTCTGGTAAAGCGCCTCGTACCCCGTGGGGTCAACTCACGCTTGGTTACCGTACTCGTCGTAATAAGAAAACTAATAAAATGATCGTGCGCAGTCGCCACGAAGGAAAGAGGAGATAATGTCTAGGAGTCTTAAGAAGGGTCCATTTGTGGACTACAAACTCGCAAAGAAGATTGCCGCACTTACCTCAGATGACCGCACTGTTATCAAGACCTGGGCGCGTTATTCAACGATTTCACCAGAGATGGTAGGTCGTACAATCGCTGTTCACAATGGCAAAGTGCACGTTCCAGTGTTTATTTCAGAAAATATGGTGGGTCATAAGCTTGGTGAATTTGCGCCAACTCGTAAATTTAAACGCCACGGCGGCAAGAAGGCAGCTGAGGCAGCGGCGGCGAAAGGAAAGTAATTATGGCAGATACACATTTTGCACATGCATATGCGAAAGGAGTTGATTCACAGCCTAGAAAGACTAACATCGTGGCTGCACTCGTACGTGATCGTTACGTTGCAGATGCGGTAGTGATTCTAGAGCACACTCCACGTCGTGCTGCTAAAGCAGTACTCAAAGCTGTGGAGTCGGCAAATGCAAATTTGCTTAACAATTCCAAAGTTTCGATTGATCCGAAAACCATTCGGATTGCAAGAATTTTTGTAACTAGTGGGACCAGGATGCGCCGTTACAAGCCAGCATCTCGTGGTCGCGCATTACCTTATGAGATTATTTCGTCCAACATTTTTGTTGAGGTCGCAGGCGAAGAAAAAGTTAAGAAAAACGCCTCTGAGGAGAAAAAATCCGAAAAAACAGAGGTGAAAGCGAAGAAGGAGAAAAAGTAATATGGGTCAGAAGGTTAATCCCATCTCTTACCGTCTCCAGGTCAGCAAGGACTGGTCTTCAAAGTGGTTCACTAGGAAGGCTGATTTCCGCCACTGGCTAGTGGAAGACGTAAAAATTCGCGAATTTATCGAGAACAGATACAAGTCTCGTCCAACGATTGCGCGAATCAACATTGAACGCTCCGCTAATCTTACAACTATCACGATTCTAACCGCAAAGGCTGGTACTGTGATTGGTAAACAAGGCGCAGGGATCAATGAACTAAAGAAAGGGCTTGAGAAAATCATCGATGGTCCAATCCGTATTAACGTAGAAGAAGTTAAGAAACCAGAACTCAACGCTAAACTCGTTGCTGAGAACATTGGTTTTCAGCTTGGCAAACGTATGAACTTCCGCCGCGCTGTCAAGATGGCTTTGTCATCTACGATGAACGCTGGTGCTAAGGGTGTACGTATTGAGGTCGCAGGCCGTTTGAACGGTGCTGAAATGAGCCGCCGTGAGAAATTCATCGAAGGTTCGGTGCCTCTACATACTTTGAGAGCTGACATTGATTATCACTGTCATCACGCTCAAACTATTGCCGGTATCGTTGGTGTAAAGGTCTGGATTTATAAGGGGGAGAAATAAAATGGCTATTTTACTACCAAGAAAAACTGCACACCGTAAGGTGCGTAAAGGCAAAAACGCTGGTGTAGCTACTAGGTGTAACACTGTTGCATTTGGTGAGTTTGGCTTGATGTCTCTTGACAACGAGAGAATCACTTCAAGGCAAATCGAGGCTGCACGCCAGGCAATTACACGTTATTTGAAGCGTGGTGGTAAAATTTGGATTCGAATTTTCCCACACACACCTGTTACCAAGAAACCTCTAGATGTAAAAATGGGTTCCGGTAAAGGTGAGCCGCAATTCTTTGTGGCAAAAGTTAAAGCTGGTACTGTGATGTTTGAGGTTGCAGATGTGGAAGAGGCGAAGGCGCGTGAAGCCCTAAGACTCGCTTCACACAAATTGCCGGTGAAATGTAAAATTATAAAGAAAGAGGAGTTTTAAGATGGCACACACTTTGATTGGGACTGTGACTTCCGATAAGCGCGATAAGACCATTACCGTCTCCATCGTTAGCCGGGAAACACATCCTTTGTATCGCAAGCAGTATTCAAAAACTCGTAAGTACACTGCTCATGATGAAAAGAATGAAGCCCACAAGGGTGATCGCGTTGAGATCGCAATGTGTCGACCAATTTCCAAGACCAAGGCTTACACTTTAGTCAAAGTACTAGAGCGTTCGCATGGTTCAGTGGAACTCAAGGAAGATGTCAATAAGGTCGATCTTCCAGAGAAGGTTGGTGCTGATGAAATCGCAAAAGCAGAAGCAGAAGCTAAAGCTGAAAAGGCCGCTAAGGCTGCTGAAGCTAAGGCCGCTAAGGCTGAAAAGGCTGAAAAGCCAGCAAAGAAGCCTGCTGCTAAAAAAGCTGCTGAAGGGGAGGATAAGTAATGATACAGCAAGAATCTAGATTAAAAGTAGCTGACAACAGTGGCGCTAAGGAACTCGGAGTAATCCGCGTGCTTGGCGGTACTAGAGCAAGGTATGCTCGGGTAGGCGATATCGTAACCTGCTCTGTCAAAGAGGCTTCACCAACTGGTAACGTCAAGAAAAAAGCAGTGGTTCGCGCCGTAATCGTTAGAACTGTTGCTCCGATTCGTCGTCCAGATGGTTCTACTATCCGTTTTGACGAAAATGCTGCAGTACTAGTGAACGAAGACAAGACCCCGAAAGGTACTCGTGTATTCGGGCCAATTCCAAGGGAGCTTCGTGATCTTGGCTTTAGTAAAATTATAAGCTTAGCACCGGAGGTACTCTAATATGGCAAAGAATTTGAAAATCAACGATAAGGTGTTGGTAATATCTGGTGACCATAAGGGTACTGAGGCGAAGATCGTTAAGATTGATCGCGCTGGTCACAAAGCTTGCCTTGAGGGAATTGGTCTTGTTGAGCGCCATATGAAGAAATCTTACATGAATCCTTCTGGCGGCAAGAAAACCATTCACCAAGGTATTGATCTATCCAATTTGAAATTAGTGGAAGCGGCTGCTCCAGTGAAGTCAAAAGCTTCAAAGGCAGACGCCAAGAAAACTGATAAGGCCGAAAAAGCCGATAAGAAAAAAGCTAAGAAAGGAGCTAAGTAATGGCGGAAAAGAAAACGGCTGCCGGAGCTGAGGCTAAGAAAACTACTGCTAAAAAAGCAGTAAAAGCCGATGCAAAAGCACAACCACGCCTCAAAGCTCTCTACAATTCAGAGCTTAAGGCTAAGCTACAAAAGGAGCTAGGTCTTGAGAATATCAATCAGGTACCTGAGCTAAAGAAGGTGGTTATTTCCTCTGGTGTTGGTAAAAAGCGTGAAGATAAGCGCTTTACCGAGACTGTGGAGCTTACCATTGCAAAGATTACTGGCCAGAAGGCAACTTCTCGCCTAGCAAAGAAATCTATCGCTTCATTTAAAGTTCGTAAAGGGATGGGCGCCCCAGTTGGCTACCTTACCACTCTACGCAACGACAAAATGTATGAATTTGTCGATAGATTGATCAACGTCGCATTGCCACACGTCCGTGACTTCCACGGTGTGTCTAGAACCGCATTCGACGCACAGGGTAATTACAACCTAGGAATCGTCGAACAGACCGTATTCCCTGAGATTACTTTTGAGGATGCTTCAGTACTACATGGCCTCGAAGTGACATTTATAATTAAAAATGGTTCAAAGGAAGGAAGTCTTAAATTGTTAGAGCTCTTCGGAATGCCATTTGCAAGGGAGGGCAAGTAAAATGGCTAAGAAATCAGCAGTGTATCGTGATGCAAAACGAAGAAAAATGTACGAAAAGTACAAAGATAAGAGGGCTGCACTCAAGGCAGCTGGCGATCTTGAAGGCTTGCAGAAGCTACCACGCAATTCATCGCCTACGAGACTAAAGAACCGTGATATGTTGGACGGTCGTCCACGCGGTTATATGCGTCGATTTGGTCTTTCTCGTATTAACTTCCGGGAAAAAGCCTCTAAGGGTGAAATTCCTGGTGTAACTAAGAGTAGCTGGTAGGAAAGGAGATAGTATGTCATTACAATCTACAGATCAAATTGCTGACCTCATTACCCGTATTCGTAACGCTGTAATGGTTGGTAAAAATGAAATCCTCGTTCCTACTTCGAAGTTGAAAACAGGGGTAGTAGAGGTACTAAAGAACAACGGTTATGTAACTGGTTATGAAGTAATTGCTGGAGAACCGAGAGGAACTCTTAAAGTTACGATCAATGAGCCAGGTATGAACGCAAAGATCAATGAGATTAGCAAAGTCTCAAAGCCAGGCCGAAGAGTTTACTCTTCTGCAGATGACATCCCAACGATCAAATCTGGCCGCGGTATGGTGATTGTTTCCACTTCTAAGGGATTAATGACCGGACGTGAAGCTAAGAAAAATCGCTTGGGCGGTGAAATCTTGGTCAAAGTTTGGTAATCTTTTCAAGAGAGAAGTCCAAGGTAAAATAACCCCCGTAAATGGGGGTTATTTTGTTTGGGGTTAAGGGTGGGGTGGACTAGGTTTTGCCTTTTTTAGAATATTTGACACTAGCCCGAAAATGCTTTTGTTTGATTGACTTTTCTCACCTCTTATGGTATAATTGCAAGCATAGACTGTAGTTAAAAAGAGTTTACGCACCTTACTAGCTAGGATTTTTGTAAGCTAAAGGTGGCGTAGACGAAATACTTTAAAAAAAAGGGGGAAATGAAATGAATTGGTTTCTGATGTGGTCTTCCAGGAGGGAAGAAAGTATTAACAATGTCGAAGAAGCCGATGATGGGTCTGGTTCTCGGATTGCAGTTTCCAGGAAGGGTATCGTCTTGCTTGCCTCGCTTATAGGGTTAGCATTTGTGATGATGGCTGGTTTTTTCTTTTATTTTGCGGCTTTTGTGCCCAAAAAGGGATACTCGAAGCTGCTTGAATATGGGAGAATTGCCTACACAGACGGTATTGATGAAGTTCCGGAAGATGCCATCCAAACCATTGAGAATTATCGTAATATTTCGATTATTCTTGATGAGGAAATGAGGCAAGACTTCGACGACACTTTCGATCATCTTCGGAAAGCCGTTGAGAGATGGCGGGAAATCAAGATAATCATGGAGATTGAGGGGCGTCGTGTTGATGATGATGAATCTGAGAATTCAACTGAGGCCTCCGTTGACCCTGCGAGATCGGACGAGTGGTATCAATACTCTGACATTATTTTTTATCGGCCAGATTCGGCCAGTATAAATGGTCGCTATAGACCATTTATTGTCGGAGAGGATGTTTTTATCATCAGGGAAGATGCTAACGAGACGGATCTTCATCCAGCTGATTTTCCTGTTTATGAGGAATATCAGAGATGTATGAAGGCTCTTGAGCCGTCAATCGGGCATATTAGTTATGATGAATACCAGGAGTTGATGGAGCGACGTCGTTTAATTGACTCTGGGGAAGTGCCCGAGACGGTCATCGGATCAGATGGTGATCCGTTTCCCAGCGAGGATCTTTCTCCTGAAGCTTGGGATTATCTCGTGGAAGAATCACTAGCAAAAAACCTGAACTGATAGTTCAGGTTTTTTATGTCTCGAGGGTGTTTTAGTTGACAACACCGTGAAAATGCTTCAGTTATATTGACTTTTCTTACCTCTTGTGGTATAATTGTAAGAATAAGCTTTTAGACAAATATAGAGAGTTTGCGCACCTTACTAGCTAGGATTATTATAGAGCTGAAGGTGATCGAATGGAGTAATTGGAAGGAGGAAATGATGGTTGTTTTGAAAATATTTGGTGCACTTGTTGCATTTGTCGTACTTGGTCTGTTCATCTTCTTATGTTTTGAGTCCGCCAACTTAAAATATGGGCGTATCGTAGAAAAATCGGATTCGGAGGATCCGGACTCTGATGAATGATTCTAGCGAAAAGCCTGAACTATAAGTTCGGGCTTTTTTATGTTCAGGGGTGAAAATGTGCTATACTGGGAGGTAGGTGTCGCTTTTTAACAGTCCTGAAAGAGTTCAAAGTGTGGGGAGGTGTTGAAATGACTTATAACGATATGGGCGCTGTTGAAGCATATATCGATATCAAGAATGTCGAGGTGAAACACATTAAGTTTTTCCATTTCTACTCGCAATGTGCGATCCCTCTTATTGAGGTGAATCTCGATTATAGCAGTAGCAAATATTTATCGGAAAACTTAGAAAAGGTTTTGCAAGATGTTGAGCATTTGTCGTATGGTACAGTGCAGATTTCAAACACTGATTTGATTAAGTATGGTATGTTTACGATTAGGCTTGCTACTTTGCGTGAAGAATGTAATGCCGAGAGAGTCAAAGCTGTAATGGATATGCTGATTTTAGCAACGAAACCTTTTTCAGGGAGGATTTAAGACACAGCCCGTGCGTTTGATGCACGGGCTTTTTTCTTGGGGTAAAAGTCGGAGTATTTTGCTGTGTGGCTTTACATATATGGGTATTTATTGTATAATATTGATAGGTTTAAAGTGTTTCTAGATAGCAATTTGTAGTTATAGTATCCAGGAGGTGGGTTATGGGCTATGTTATTCTGTTTGATATCGACATTGAGGAAGAGGAAGACATGGATTACTTTGTTCCATTCATCAAACATACATCAAACTATGGATTCGTTTCAGTCGTTTCAACCGATCGAATTGAGGCAGTGCGCACGATAAAGAATAGAGTCGTCGTGTTGCTGGATGGGTTTTGCTTCTCTTGTTTTAGTATAGTTAAAGCTGCAAAAAGGGTAGCGGAGACTGCATCTCTTCTTGAGGAGGCTTATCATCATTATGACATCATTCTCGATGATGATGACTGGTATAAGGAAGATCAAGGTGGATGGGAAGATGAATACCGTGAAAGAGAGTTTCGTTTGTCTATGTTCCATGAAAGGTATACCAGAACGCTAAAAGAATTTCTCAATGCTTTAAAAGAAAACCCCGGCTAAAGTGCTGGGGTTTTTAGGTATACCCGGTTTTGGATTGGGTTTGTTTTTATGGTAAAATAGAGTTAATGAGGAGGTAGATGGAAAAAGAGAAAAGTATTATAGTGAATTCATTAGATGAGCAACCAGTCGAAAAGGCGCCAGAGGCTGGTCCGAAGAACGACGATATGCAGGATATGGGTAGTCGCGTGGTAGAGGCGGTCAAACGGCTAGAGGAAGCCGGCCAAACTGAAGCTGAGGTTAAGAGTGGAAAGGAGATAGTGCCGAACTTTACAGTCGACCCGAAGAATTATCCGATTTTTTCGCGGCAGGCGGGGAACAGGGAGGATTTTGATAAAAAGATAAAGAGTCGTACGCTTAGTATCAATGAGACTTTGGGGTTGATGGCGGGTCGGACAGCTGAAACGGTTGCGATGCTTTCTGGTGATGTGCCTGGCGTGCCGAAGGCGGACCACGTTATTTATTTGGATAAATCAGCTAGGCCGGTGAGTTGGCTCGTGAATGAGTTTTGGGAAGATTTTACAAATGAAGAAAAGCCGGAAGAGACGTTCCTAGCGATAGATCGACGGCCGTGGTTTAAGAATGTCGGTATTGAGACCAATGAGCACCAGGAAATTAGCGATAATGCTGGTAACTGGAGAATGGCGACGAAAAAGGACTTCTGGGATCATTTTGATGCCTTGCCAGAAGAGAAACAAAAGGATTTTCTGGCAAGGATACGTGCGCTTTATATTGAAGGGGGGATTGAAACGGAGGACGTAGACACGATTATGGCAACACCGACGGTGCTTGACGGAAAGAATTTGGTGATTATTGACGAGGTTTCTAGAAGTGGCGCCACGCTTGGTATTGCAACGGGGTTACTCGCGCGAGCAATCGGTATGGAAGATAAGGAAAACGGGAAGACTGGGCTAAAAAGCGTAAATGGGCACGTTTTTTGGTCGGATTTGTTTAAAAAGAGCGATGGTGGTGAGACTCAGATGGGGAATGCGCCGGTTTGGTATCCGAGTGATCCGAACGATTGGCGCGGGCGCGGAGTAAAAGACATAAACCCTGAGTATTACGAGAGGCTATACCAAGAGAATCCTACCAATGAAAATCGGGCACTTAAATTCGGCTCCATGGTCATCGGTGAGCCGTTAAATCTAGATGAAGAGCCGGGTGAACTGTCGCGGAAACTAAAAGATGAAATGAAGAGAATGCACGTTGATTATCGGAGAGGTAAGGTATTGCCGACTTTGCCGCAAAAAGCTAGATTTGTAAAGAAGAAGATGATGAATTTCTTGATTTCTCAGGGGGTGGAATTTGTCCCTGCGGACAAGGTGAAGGGCAATCCGAAGGCTTATATAAATTTGGTGGAAGAGAGGGATAGAGTAGAGTAAAACTTGATCTGTTTTGGGGTTTAGCGTTGTTTGCTGGTGTTAGGGGGCAACGAGGCAACGAAAAGGACCCCGCAAGGCGGGGCCCCGGAGGGTGTTAGATTGCCAGCTATTTTTGCCTAGAATCTGGCTGTGACTTCTGCTGGGTATTTAACACCCTTACTGATCTTATCGAACTCCTTTTTGCTGAGGCTGTTGCCACACAGTGTGATGGCCGCCTCTTTAAATGTGCCATCCTTAAAGAAGTAGAAGCAGATATTGGAGTTGTAATCGTCTGCTTTCACATCACCCCAGTACCACTGGTACCCCTCTGCGTGTTTTAAAGGCACGGCGCCGGAGTACTTGTACTCTACTTCTTCTAATTCCCCAGTGAGTTCATTTCGGAGAATTATGGTTTTTTCCTTCCCGTATTCGTATTCGAATCGGTTAGGAAATTCTTTGTATCCTGCGTACGGGATGTACGCCACTTCAGCGATATTGATATCGCTGAAGTTATCCCTTTTCTTGACATTTTCGCGCATTTTCATCACCTCCTCCTTGTGATGCGCAAAAACTCTAGCGTATTTGCTAGTTTGTTAATTATATCATAGATTGTCGCTTATGTCAATATTTTGAGGGGTATTTTTACGGATTTACAGGGGTAGACTAATGACGGCGGATTACAATATGGTGGTGATTTATTAAGCTTTTTGGTAAAAAAAGGCCGCATTAAATCTGCGACCTAGTGATTTTGGTTTATTGTGGTGTGGACAACCAGCCGTCATAGCGGTGTTCCCTTTAAGGGATAGTTGAGGTTGTCCATTGTGCTTACGACTAGGCGTCTGTCTCTGTTTTTTCTTTCCCACTATTTTTGATAAGTGTTAGTGGAATTTCGAGACAGTATCGTTGTATTTATACAACGCATTTAGTCGCATCCTCAATGCCCTATACAGCGGGCAAGGACCTCTGAACCGGTACGAGAATCCCGGTTCTACCAATATAGTTCGAAAGCTTCAAGGCGGTTTTAAACTCCGAAATCTTGAATAACCTTCAGGTCATATTGGTACGGGGGGTTCTCCCGAGAGTGCACAAGCCTATTTGTTGGATGTATCATCCCCAGGGTTCTCTCTCGAAGAACCACATCCACAAATAGCAATTTGGCCATGGTTTCTCCGATAGTGCTGGAGAATAGAAACGCGACGAATATGGTTAAAACCTAGGTATATCCGCTTGCAAACGCGTTTCATCCAACGTAATACTACTTAAATTACGCCCACAATGCTTATATTTTAGCATTAAATTGTAGGAATGTCAATAGTTTTTGTAAAAAAGTCGCAGAGATAGATTTATAACAGGAAAAAGGGCCGCAGGTGTGGTTGCGACCCTTGAGTTATTGTGGGGGAACGGCTTGTCCCGCGGAACAGTTCCCACGTCGTCTAACGACGCTGTTCCAGACCGAAGCCAGGGAGTTCGCCGTTCGTTATGCGGGTGCCTGCAATTGCTATTTGTTATCCGTCAGAGGTTAACGTTATTCAATAACGTTAGCATGCACGGCATGATAGAATAAACCGGGCACTAGTGCATAAGGACTATTAGGTGACTTCCCAAAACCCTCCGGAGAGGGCCCCATCATCTAAGAGTAAAGCTACACCCACAATAGCTATATTTTATCATATTGTGGTGGAAAAGTCAAAAATAACGGGGGGTGCTGGTTGCCGATTCGGGGTAGTTTGATTCTGTGATATTGGCACCTGGATTCTAAGTAAACAGAGTTCAACTTTGACGGATTGGGGTAAGTATGTTATAAATGTAGTTATATTTGTGTTGTTTTTATTTTTTTGCAAATAGGTTATTTAACAATGGAATAGTGATGTAAGGAGGTGTTGATATGGATTCTCGTTATTTGTTGATTAAACGCCTGGTGGAGGATCATGGGATCAAATGGGCGATCGATGAGGCAGGTATTGATGTTGATGATGTGTTTGTCGTGGCTGGGGATTTTGAATTCGTTAAGGAGAATATTGATTACTTAGTCGAGCGGGGTTTTGAACTTACCAACTCGCATGTCATGCGGAATCTTTTCTCTGGCGAGTATGGTTATCGTTGTTATATTAAGAATTATGATTGGTTCAAAGAGCATGGCGTGAAGCTTGATCTTGATATTTTTGTTAATTTTATCAGTAGTTCCCCTTGTAAAATTCTTGCTTCTTTGGATTTTTTGAAAGACCATGACTACGAGATCGATATGAACAGGATTTTGGTTCAGCAGGAGGGTTGGTCGGTGTTTGTCGATATTCGGGAATGGATAGAATTTTGCAAGCTTGGTCTCATTGATGGCAGAGATGTTTTTGATAAAATATATAATGTGTTTGATGTTCGAGATGTGTTTGATACTCAAGACGACATTGATAACCTTCTGTGTTTGGTTGATGCAAACTATTTGGCCAAAAGTCTTCCTCCTAGAAATTTGAGAGACGTGGCTGAATACCTTGTGATAAAAGGTGCGAATTCGAACCTGGTCCTTTCATCGCTTAATGCGAGGGATGCGCACTGCCTTGATTTGCCATTTTTCTGGGGGCATGGTGCTGATCCGGATTTCTTCTTTGCGAATTTTGATGATCATGAGTATTTTTCGTACTACGAGATGGATAATGACGACGGAGAAGATCTAATGATGGCCTTAGCGATGGTCAAGGCGCCGGAAAGATATTTGTATCTTTTTAATCAGATGTTAATGGAAAAAACAGAAGAGCAGTTTCGGATGCTTGTAGAAATTGCGAAGATCGATCCGGATCTCATCGTTAGGAGGATGATACCTTGTGATGTGGCTGAGTGTTTGAAAACTATTCTTGAGTGCGGAGCTTCCGTCGAGGTGGTCTCGGAAATTTTGGATCAGTCTCAGATCGAGGCGAACAAGGACCTTCTCGATGAGTATAAGTTCAAGAAGGGGAAGTATAGGGTGAAGCCCAAGGCTCGGCCTACCGCTTAGAGGTGGGGTGACTAGCTAAAACAACACGAACGCAAATTAAATTAACCCGGCCTGGTGGCCGGGTTAATTTTTTTGTGGGAGCGTGGTTTATTAGAATATATGAAGTATCCTAAGAATACTTTGCCTTTTTTTCGATGTTTTTTGCGTTTAGTCTGTACGCATGAATTGGGTAGCCGTGTTAAGCCGGAACGATTTTTTAATTAACACATAGTTAGGTATTATAATAATTGTATGGTTAAACTATCTGAAAAGGATGATGTCGAGCGCTATCTGAGGGAGTATATCGGCGAACTCAATAAAAGGACTCAGGAGGATCGCGGAGTGTTGGGTCCCGATACGATTGTAACTTCTATCAGGTTAATGCGTGTGTTGTCGGCATACAATGCCCTGGAGCTCAGAATGAATACCATCCTTAATCATTATTATGTTAAGCCGGAACATTCACGAAATATCGATGAGTTTTTCTGGAGCCAAAGGTCAATGTTTAGTGAAAAGGTGGATGCTATCAAATACATTTGTAAGGCTTCTGGTTTGAATGATGAGATTCTATCGTGGGGGTGCTTTCAGTGCTGCAGTAGGATTAGGAATATTTTTGCACATAGCCAATACCTGCTTAATGAAGACCATTCTTCTCCGTTAAGAATTACACTCATGGGAAAGAAAAAGAAGTTTGAGGATATGGAAGAACTGTCTGAAAAATTTTACAAAAATGATGAAGATGCTAATTATATACTGGATTTAGTCAGCGAATATATTGGTTTGCCCAGGATTAAGTAATGAATATTTCTGCCCTTTTGATTTTAGTATTATTATAGCGATTTGCGGTATTAGAGTCTTTGCCGGGGAATTGTTTATATATATTTTCGACATAGCCCCTTTAAGCTTTGATTGTCCAAAATATTTGTCGCCGAAATGATGTAGGTGCAAATGGCAATGATGCGACTGTGCATCAACTCATTTGCCTCTGTTATTTTAAGCATAAGCAATTGACGAAATGAGGGAAAGTGTGGTATTACTATAGGTGTATGGGCGTGTTTTTGCCCCATGTGTGGAATAATCAAAATGACGAAGAAAAAAGTTTTATTTGTGGCTACGGTGGACTCGCATATCGAGCTTTTTCATTTGCCGTTTCTTAAAATGTTTAAGGAGCACGGATATGAAGTTCATGTGGCGACGGATACGGACAAGCCGATTAAATACTGTGACAAGAAGATTTGCTTGCCGATAAGGCGGAGTCCGTTTCGGCTGTCAAATTTTAAGGCAATTCGTCAACTTAGAAAAGTAATGTTCGATGAGGGCTACGAAATTGTGCATTGCCATACGCCAATGGGTGGTGTCGTTGCGAGGATGGCCGGCAAGAAGGCTAGAAAAAACGGCACGCGGATGATTTATACGGCGCATGGATTTCATTTTTATAAGGGAGCACCGGCGCATTATTGGTTGATGTTTTATCCGGTGGAGAAGTATTTGGCAAAATATACGGATACTTTGATTACGATAAATAATGAGGATTTTGAGCGAGCAAAGCGGAAATTTGGAAAGCGCTGTGCTGATATTCAGTATGTACCGGGCGTGGGGGTGGACCCGAAGAAATTCGAGAAGAAGATGAGCGCAAAGGCGAAGTCGAAATTACGCGCTGAGTTGGGGCTTTCTGATGATGATAAAGTGCTGATTTGCGTGGGGAGATTGGATAAAAACAAAAACCAGGGGTTTCTGATTAAGGCTATGCGCGAGTTGCTAGAGAAAGACGATAAGTATCGTTTGCTTTTGGTTGGGCCGGATGAACTTGATGGGAAGTACCAAAAACTGGCGAAGGATCTGGGGGTCTCGAAGGAAGTGTTGTTCTTAGGGTTCCGTAAGGATATCCCGGAACTAATGCAAATATCTGACGTGGCCGTGTCAGCGAGCAAAAGGGAGGGGTTGCCGGTGAATTTGATCGAAGCCGGAATGGCGGGTCTCCCGATTGTGGCGCTGGATTGTAGGGGGGTGAGGGATGTGTGCGAGATGGTTGGTGGGAGAAATGCTAGCGTTTTGAGACTAAATGACGGTATTGGTTTTACGAATGTCCTGGAGCACATCCAGAAAGGCGATAATAGAATTGATATGTCTTGCTATAGGAATAATGTGGTTGGTGACGCAATGGATAAGATTTATGGTAGAAAAAGAAGAGTTTTGCACGTTCTTGCTAGTGATAGATTTTCTGGTGCAGAGAACGTTGCATGCATGATAATTAGGAACTTGTCTGACGAATTCGATATGGCCTATTGCTCTCCTCGGGGCCCTATTGAGGGGAAACTGAAAGAGATGGGTATCAAGTATTTTGGTCTTGAAAAATTGAGCCGCAGAAATTTAAAGAGGGTGATTGAAGCGTTTAACCCAGATATTATTCATGCGCATGACTTTAGGGCTAGTGTTATTGTTGCAAGTTGGTTCCAGAATCAAGGCATGATTATTTCGCATATTCACCAGGATAACCCTAAAATTAAGTCGTTTTCTGTTTGGGCTATTCTTTATAAATATATATCTCTAAAAATATGTAAAATCATTTGGGTATCGGAGGATGCCTTGAAGAATTATTATTTTAGTCATTTCGTTGAGCAAAAAAGTATTGTACTACAAAATGTAGTCGATGTTAATTATATTAAAACTAAAGCCACGGAATATAATATTGGTGAGGAATACGACGTTTTATTCTTAGGAAGGCTAGTTGCTTTAAAGAACCCAAAAAGAGCTTTACATATTATAAGTTTAGTGAAAGAAAGGAAAGATGACGTAAGGATGGCGATTGTTGGCGAAGGTGAGGAATCTACGAGGCTAAGAGAATACGTATTAAAGAATGGATTAGAAAAAAACGTTAAGATGTTAGGTTTTCAAGAGAATCCATATCCGGTGTTAAATAATTCTAAATTATTAATAATCACTTCTGAACGCGAAGGAGTCCCAATGGCGGTCTTTGAGGCACAGGCGCTAGGAAAGCCGGTGATTGGGGTGAAGATCGATGGGTTAAACAAAATTATTAAAGATAATGAGAATGGATATCTAAGCAATAACGATCGCGAGTTATCAAATAGAATTCTTCAACTCTTAGACAATGATAATTATGGTGTGCTTTTGGACAGTTTGCAAAGCTCTTTCATAAGACTGAATAATGAAAACAAGTTTTATTGTAGGATAATTGAACTATATAATAGGGGGCGAGGATGAAAATATTACTTACTTTAACATTGGCTATAACTTATATCATTATAATGATTTTTTTGTTGAGTAAAAAAGACAAAAAAATAGAGCTAACTCTTTCAAATGCAACCGTGATTGTGAATATGATCATATTTGGGCTGGTTTTCCCAGCGAATTATTTATTAAGTCTAGCTGGTTTAAGTGCAGATATATATATTCAAAACTACGAATTAATGGAGGCTAGCGATATAGCCATACTTTATATCTTTGCGACATTGGCCTCGCTGTTCTTTATTTTGGTATTAAAACATAGTAGAAGCATAAAGATGTTTTCTAGGTTTGATAATGGTAATAATCGTGATTCGAGTAGATTATTATTAACCGCGATAGCCTTATTAATTATTGGTTTAGTATCGAACCAGCTTTATTTAAGTGCTTATGGCGGTTTTTCTAATTATTTAAACTTTAATCGTTTATTGAGATCTGGCATTAATGTGGTTGATAATAATTTCAGTTTTCTAATGCCATTAAGAAGTTGTGTTGTTTTTTCATCATTCCTATTTGCTTTATTGCTAAAAAAGAGGAAAAAGAAAATAATAGCTGCGAGTCTGTTTGTGGTGTCCTTGATTTTTTCCATTATGGTTTTGTACTCTAATTTGGGTAGGTTGTCGATTCTTTTATATGTATTACTCCTTCTTTTGGCTTTGTTTTATAAGGGGAAGACGAAGTACGTTACCTATAGGAGTTTTATTAGAATAGCAGTTTGTTCTTTTTTGTTGGTCATAGCGTTATTCTTTATTGGCGGGATACTCAATAGAAATGACGAGGGTTCCTTATTGGCTGAGTTTAATAGTGAAATAACATTTCCATTCCAGAATTTATTCGTTATAAGAAATAAGTTAAGTACCTTTGATTATAGATATTTTTCGGATATAGCTTTTTTCCCCGTATATTTACTCCCTTCGAGTATATGGTCTGTAAAAATGGGGATAAAAACGTGTAGTAGCATAGTTACTGCTGCTTGGTGGGGAGCTGAAAAGGGCAGCAATGGTGTTTATGGGGAAATGCCTGTTGATTTCGTTACGTTGTCATATCTTCAGCTCGGCGTGGTTGGTGCGATAATAGTGCCAATAATTTTAGCCTTTATCTATCATAAGTGTTTCTTGCTCGCTGGGAAAATAAGAGATGATGCACTGAGGATGTTTATTTATTTGTTTCTTTTTATAAATGTTGGTGTTTATTCTGTTTTCTATTGTGATCCATATTTGATAATACAGAGAAACTTGCCATTAATGGCATTTGCAGTATTATATGCCTTTTTGGGTATTTTTTATAAAAAAGGAGTAGGAAATGATACCTAAAAGAATTCATTATTGTTGGTTTGGCGAAAAAGAAAAGCCGGAACTTGTTCAGAAATGTATAGAAAGCTGGGGACGGACTATGCCTGATTATGAAATAGTGGAGTGGAATGAGTCTAACTTCGATAAAGATATGTTTGAGTATACTAGACAAGCCTATTCTAAAAAGCAGTATTCTTTCGTTTCGGACGTAGCTAGGCTATTTATTATCTATAATTACGGTGGCATATATTTGGATACCGATGTTGAAACAATAAAAAGATATGATAGTTTTTTGGGCTATGAGGCCTTCTTTGGTATGGAGTCGGACGGACTAATTAATACTGGTATTGGCTTTGGCGCCAAAAAGAAATGCAAAGTTGTCAAAAAGATGCTAGATTCATATACTAATATCGAATTTGTTGTAGACGGAAAGTGCGATTTAACCCCGTGTCCCATACGAAATAGTGAAATAATGACGAATGAGGGGTTTAGGCTCAAGAATGATTTGGAGAAGCACGGGAACGTAGTTGTTTTTCCGTCGGATTATTTCAATCCAAAAATTGCCTATGGGCACAGCATTGATATTACGGAGAATACATATTCTATACATCATTATGCGGGGTCATGGCTTAATCCACAACAGATTAAAAGAGCTATACTATTAAACTGGATACAGAAAGTATTCGGCGATAGGCTCGGATTGGCTATATATAAAGTATTTTTTGCTCCATACATAATTGTATCTAAAATCATGGAAAGGAGAGAAAAATGAGTTTGATCGCTTCCGCTTTTAGAAAGAAGTTCCAGAGATTAAACAATGACTTGATACTATTCACTAGCTTTAATGGTAAATATGCTGATAGCCCAAAAGTGTTATCTGAAGCCATTCATCGTCTCGCCCCAAACAAAAGACTAGTTTGGTTGGTTAATGATGTTGACAACAAGAGTATTCCTGATTATGTAAAAAGGATCAAATATGGCAGCAATGAAGCCGATCGTTATTATGGAAGAGCGGCGGCGATAATAGATAATGTTTATTGTGGGCACGAATATTATACCCAAGGTAAAAGTATAACTTCTCAGCTCAAGTATTGGATCGGTGTTTTTCTTAAACATAAGAGAAGACAAAAGTATTATTCTACTTGGCACGGTTCCTTGATTAAGAAGATTGGTTCTGATTCAAATAGAAATAATAGTTTTAATTTTAGCTGTTCGAATACCGTTATGTTTTTAGATAATGAGTTTACTATGAGCGTGATGAAAAGAATTACTAAGGGCGCAATTAACATCAAGCTAATGGGTGAACCAAGGAATGATGTTTTATTCACGAAAAACCATAACAAAACCGCTTTAAAGAAGGCTTTGAGAATACCTTTAGAAAAAAAGGCGGTTATATATGCGCCTACGTTCAGATCCAATGATGATGAAACGAAAAACATTGAGGATAGCGGTATTAAACAAATGAATGAATTGGATATAGATAAGCTTTTGCGTACGTTCTCGGTGCGATTCGGCGGTGATTGGGTTTTTGTAGCTCGTTTTCATTATCATGTGGAGAGGGCTATTGATTGGGGAAAGATTGAAAAAAAATATAACGGTAGAGTGATAAACGGTAACAAGAGTGATGATATTGTGGATTATTTGGTTTGCTGCGACGCTTTGATTACAGACATAAGTTCGTGTATCTATGATTTTAGTATGACGGATAAACCCGCTTTTTCATATTTCCCGGATTACGATCATTATGCTAATGACGAGCGTGGTCTATACTTTAAGAAAGAAGAATTGCCTTGGGATGTATCGACTACAGCAGATGGTTTATATGCAAGCATAGAGAAGTTTAACCAAGGTGCATATATGGAAAGAGTGGCTCGTTTTTATAGTAGATTAGGTTTTTTATCTAGAAAACCGTGCGCGGATGGGATTGCTAAGTTTATCTTGAATGATTTGGAGGAGAGATAGTTCTACGATGAATGGTTTAAAAAATAAAAAAACACTTCTAAATACTTTATCAACTCTTTTTTTGCAGATAGTTCTCATTCTTAATGGTTTTATTATTCCGAAACTAATCCTTGAAGCATTCGGTTCAGATGTGAATGGGCTCGTTTCTTCGCTTAATCAATTCTTACAATATATAGCCCTGGTTGAAGGTGGTATTACTGGTGTCATGATGGCTAAATTATACAGGCCTCTTACAAAGGGTGATAACGAGAAACTGAGTGCGGTTTTAGCTTCGGCGCAGAGGTTTTATCGAAGAATTGGATTAATATTTATTCTCTATACTCTTGGGCTCTCGATCGCTTATCCGTTGATATTTAATACTGGTTTTAGTTTTATTTATGTCTTTTCTCTTACAATAATACTTTCGATTTATTACATTATTCTATATATGCTTTCTTTAACGTATAGAACATTACTAAATGCAGACAAAAAAATCTATATCGTTTCGTTCACTCAGGCACTTCTTAAATTAGTCGAGATCATACTTGCCATGTTTGCGATTAAAGTATTTCCGGACATTCATTTTTTAAAGTTTTTGACAGGTACCATATTTGTTGTCCAGCCCATTGTTTATACGCTATTTGTGAAGAAATACTATAAAATAGATAAAAGTGCCATTGCTGATGATTCGTTAGTTAAGGGGCGGTGGGATGGATTTGCTATTAATACGGCTGCGTTTATCCACAACTCTACTGATATTGCAGTGCTTACGATTTTCACTAACCTCGCTACGGTGTCCGTATATAGTGTATACGCTCTCGTAACGAATGGGATTAAAAATATAATTATGTCTCTGGTTTCTAGCCTAAATCCGACTTTGGGTCATGCATATGCAAGAGAGGACTATGTTGAGTTGAGGCATAAAGTAGACCTTTATGAGTATATTGTTTTTATGCTAGTTTTTTTCATCTTTAGTGTTGCCGGTTTGTTAATTACACCCTTCGTGTCCATATATACTGCGGGGTTGACTGACGCAGATTATTTCCAACCTTTGTTTGGAGTACTGATCGTAATTGCCGAGGCTCTTTATCTATTGAAATTTCCACATCTTAATCTTGCATATTCTGCCGATAAGTTTAAGAAAATATCGATCCCAGCATTTGTTGAGGCGGGGCTTAATATCATAATTTCCGTCGCACTAGTGCCATTTCTTGGTATTATTGGTGTGGCAATTGGAACGATCGTGGCGATGCTTTATAGGCTAATCTTCCATGTGTATTTTACGACGAAGATTATTCCTGGATGGAAACAATGGTATTACTATCGCAAGTTGATTATATTTATACTCGCTTCTGCCTTTGGAATACTACTTTGTTTATTACTACCGATGCCGGATAATACCATAATGAGTTGGATCTGGCATGCTCTAGCTTATTCTGTGATAATTAGTATTCCGCTAATATGTGTGAGTTTGGTGTTCTTCCGTTCGGAGCTTAGTTTTTTGAAAAAATACTTGAAAAAGAAATAGTTGGTCTATATTAGATTAGTGTTTTAGTTGTATAAGCTATAGGCCGCTATATTGTACTGGACAATTTTCGAAAAAAATTGTATAATGTGTATATGATAGAAAGAGTCAATGAGGACAAAAAAGAATTGGTATTCAATACGATTGGGGATCAATTTGGTAAGTGCCTTTACCTTTATCTTGACTTAAAAAAATATGGTTTTGACAACCCTAATATTAGTATTTGGATAAGTAAAAATAATAACAACGACATCGACGCGATTGTATTGAAATATTACAGTGGGATGCATGTTTTTTCGCCAAACGGTGAAGTAGATATTGAAGATATTCGAGATTTGGTTGAAAAAGAGAGGCCAACCTTAATTTGTGCTGAGAGAAGTATCATTGAAAAACTTGAGAGGTCTGGTGGATTTGAAATATTCGATAGTGAATATGGCTGGGTGCGTTGTTTGGATAGTATTGAGCAGGGTGATGAGTCTGGGATAATCAAAGAGCCTAGTGAAGAAGAGTTCAGGCAGCTGACGGAACTACTATTGAGCGATCCCGACATCGGCGGCTCATATACGTTTGACTCTATGTATAACCAGATAATTGAGAGATATCAGGATGGGTACGGAAGAGATTATATTCTGAAAGACGGCGACAGAGTGATTGCTCATGCTGGGACTGGTGCTGAAGATGATAAATTGGGTATTTTGAATTATGCGATTACTGATCCAGATTATCGTAAACGCGGAATCGCCATGAAGTTGTGTACGTCCGTTTGTCATGATTTAACCAAAGAAGGAAGGAAGGTGTTCTTGATAAATTATTCTGATGCATCTACTGCGCTTTACGATAAGCTAGGTTTTAAAGTGTATTGCGAATGGGGGAAGCTTTTCATTAATAATGAGGGATAATATATGGAAGAAATGATTAATTTTACAGTTGGTCCAGTACAATGCGAGAAGAATATTAGGGATATTTGTGCTGAGCAGGTGCCATATTTTAGGACAGAAGAGTTTTCGAACACCATGTTTGAGAATGAGGCGCTTGTCAAGAAGTTTATGGGGGCTAGTGAAGGTTATAAGACAGTTTTTATTACTGGTTCTGGTACCGCCTCGATGGAATCAGTAGTAGCAAATTTATTAACAAAGGAAGATAAAGCCATCATCGTGAATGGGGGATCATTTGGCCAACGCTTTGTGGAGCTTTGTAATCTTTATAGTGTAGATAATGATGAAATAAAACTTGATGTGGGTGAACCTCTTACCGAAGAACATTTGAAGAGAATAAAACCTGAAGAATATACTGCCTTTATTGTTAATTTGCATGAGACTTCAACGGGCGTTCTGTATGATATTGATTTAATTAGCGAATTTTGTAAGAAAAATGGGTTGTTTTTGATTGTGGACGCGATTAGTGCATTTTTGGCTGATTATGTGAGCATGAGCGAACATAATATAGACGCAATGATTACTGGTTCACAGAAAGCGTTGGCGTGCCAGCCGGGAATCTCTATTATAACTATGAGCGAACGCGCCGTTAACAGGGCATATGAAAATGAGCCGAAGTGTATGTATCTATCCTTGAAAGAAGCCCTGGAGAATGCGAAGCGTGGACAGACTCCATTTACTCCTGCTGTGGGGATATTGAGGCAGATTAATGTGCGTTTGAAGTCTATTGAACAGAATGGTGGGGTGCAAAGTGAAATTGAGAAGACCAAGGCGAGGGCTGAGTATTTCAGAAATGGTATTGCAGATTTGCCTTTTGAGATGATTACTTCTTCGCCATCCAATGCAGTAACTTCGCTCCATCCGATTAATGCAAGTGCTTTCGAGATATTCCTGAAGTTAAAAGATAATTACAATATTTGGATTTGTCCGAATGGTGGAGCTTTAAAAGATGAAGTACTTCGCGTAGGGCATATTGGTGATCTATCAACTGATGATTATGATAAGTTGATAAATGCGTTTAAAGATTTAATGAGTAAAGGTGAACTGTGAAATGAAAACTGTAATCACTTATGGAACGTTTGACTTATTACACTATGGTCACATTAGACTTCTTGAAAGAGCAAAGGAGTTGGGGGATTACCTGATTGTGGGGATTACTAGCGATGATTTTGATAAGATTAGGGGGAAGATTAATGTACAACAACCGCTTGCGGAACGAGTGGCGGCAGTGAAGGCGACTGGCCTGGCCGATCAAATAATCGTAGAGGAATATGAAGGACAGAAGATTGATGATATACAACGTTATGGCGTAGATTGTTTCACCGTTGGTTCTGACTGGGTTGGCAAATTTGATTATTTGAAAGATTATTGTGATGTCGTGTATCTGGATCGCACGAAAGGTGTATCCAGCTCTCAACTTAGATCAAAGGACCGTAAACTAAAGCTTGGCCTGGTTGGCGAGACGCCGGTTTTCTTAAATAAGTTTTATGAAGAAAACAAGTATGTTAATGGTGTTGAAATAAATGGGATTTGCACCGAGGATGTCTCTAAGTTTTGTGATGAAATCCAGAAATTAGATATCGTAACCAATGATCTGGATGATATTATTAAGAATTCGGATGCGGTATATATTAAATCTGAGCATGATTTGCATTACGAACATATTAAAAAAGCACTTGAGGCAAAAAAGAATGTGCTTTGTGAATCACCGGTTGCTTTAAGTAAAAAACAGTGTGAAGAATTATTTGATTTGGCTGACAAAAATGGATGCGTTCTTATGGATGCAATTAGGACGGCTTATTCAACGGCCTATGCAAGGTTACTTTTGTTGGTTAAATCCGGGAAGATAGGTGATGTTGTTTCTGTTGAAGCTACTTGTACTAGTATGAAATATTTGAAACGCACTAAGAGTCTTCTTGATTGGGGTGCTAACGCGATGTTGCCCGTATTTGATATTTTGGGAACAAACTATAAGAGCAAAACGATTATTTCAAGGTTTAAGGATAAAGGGAATCACGAAGATTATTATACCCAAGTAGACTTTATCTATGATAAGGCCACGGCATCAATTAAGGTTGCGGAAGGGGCTAAGTCGGAAGGTTCTCTTGTTATAATTGGCACAAAAGGATATATATATGTCCCGGCGCCGTGGTGGAAAATGGATTATTTCGAGGTGCGCTATGAAGACCAAGAAGAGAATAAGCGATATTTTTATCAATTGGATGGCGAGGGTATTAGGTATGAATTAGTTGCTTTCGCTAGAGTGGCACAGAATAAGGAGATGGATTATAACCGAATTTCTAAGGATGTATCGCTTGGCATTTGCGGAGTGATGGAGGATTTCTTGGGCGGTGAAGTTGTGGAAATCTAGACTTTGGAAAGACGATTTGCTTTATGAAATTATCTAAATAGTGTTTACCTTGCAGAAATCATTTTCAGTAATTCTTCGTATTTTGTATTGATATTACATATGATTTCAGTTTCACATATTTGTACGATGTCGTAATCTTTGTTTTGCAGGAAGGAATATTCAAAGATGATATTATTCGCGTTTGGATAATCGTTGAGGTTGATATTGAATAAGTGAAGTAACAGTTTGGTTTCTCGTCCATTATCATCAATGGTGTGTTTAGCATTGCCTTCTACTAACGTTTTAACTAATGAACTTGCCAACCCAGCCCTTTTTCCGTTTACAAACTTATATGACAAAAAGAAGAAAACAAGTGATGGGTCCAGTTCGGGGTTTGTTTCTATGAATGATAGAGTGTTCCTTAATATGAACTTCAATGATCTTATGGTTAAAACGGAATGATCAATACATGCGTTCTTGAGTAATAGTATTGTTTTTTTTAATCTTTCGTCGGTGCATCCAACTTTGTCCAGAAATTGTTTTATTTGAGTATTCGATAGTACGGATGTCATACGACTATATAGTACATCGTCGTATATTTTAATTGATCGATTTAGCCTTGGGGCTGAAATATTATAATCCCCACTTGTTTCGTATGTCGTTTCCCCGAACGATATACTTTCTTGTGGACAGATTATTATTAGTGGTTTTTCTATATCGCGAATAAAGCACTTCAGTGTCTCCAAGAACCTTTGTCCGGCTATGCCAGAGCGATCAACGTCTTCAATTATTACGACAATTGGATGTTTTATCTTTTGTATAGCATGTCGTATTTCCTTTTCATATTGATGTAGGTTTTTAATTTTTGTATTATAAAATGGTACAATTTGGCTAATTCCGGTAAGCGCTACAATGATTGGTAAAAAACTAGTTGAGAAATCCTTTAAAAACATTATAAAGTCATTGTCTTTATATGTTTCTGATAGAAGCCATAACAATGTGTAGACTAGCATAGATATTATGGAAACGAGTATCAACCTGTGCCAAATTATTTTCTTACCAGCAACTATTTTTGATATGGTATCAGGATTCTTTTGTTTAATCCTCGATAATAGCTTGATGAGGAAATTTTCCCAAATATTTTCTGTATCTGGGCATTGCCAAATATCAAATTGTAGCTTTATATATTCTTTTGGTAGTCTTTTAAATACGTTATTGAGTGTTACACTTTTTCCGGAGCCATATGGGCCTAAATATGCAAGTATTAGAGATTTATTTGTTTTGATATCTTGCCTTAGATTCTTTTCTATTCTCCCAATTTCCTCTTGTTGAAATTTTAAAGGAGTTTCATTTATTGATTCTTCTAATAATTCTGGTTTAAGAAATAATGGTTTCGGCATATCTCTACGTTGCTCAATTATTTGTAATTATGTATTTAACTTCTCTGGTTTCGCCGACCATTTTTAGGTAGCCGTCGTCTACGAGTTGTTTTAGTCGCCTTTGGAGGCTGCGGCGGTTGGTTTCTGGTAGGATCGTTTCGGCTTCGGAGATACTGATTGAACCGAACTTGGATATGTAGCTCAATATGTCTTGGCTTTCGCGATCTAGATTGGTGGAGTTTTTACCGCTTGGCAGGGCAAGGTTAATAATTCTAATTTCTGCATCGAGGACGTGGAGTGATGTTAAAAATCCATTCGTGAAGTATTCGATCCATGGGGTAAGGTCGGCTTTTTTCGATGTAGTATAATTCTTGCCATTAACCAGTTGAAGGACTGAATAATACTCCTTGCGATCTGACGCATAATAGGAATCAAGTGCCAGTGAGCCGTTACAATCCCATTGATTTAGGGCGAGATAAAGCGTAGTTGCTGCGCGGGCGGTGCGGCCGTTGCCATCTGCGAATGGATGGATTGCAGCAATACGAAAATGGATAATTGATGCAACAATTACCGGATGGATTACAAACTGACTGTCTTTAACCCATTTTAGTAAATCTCTCAGCTCATTTTCCACTTTTTCTGGCTCTACTGCGATATAGAGGATTTCGTGGTCTTGGTTTTCGATATAGACTGGATTTTTGCGGATCTTGCCGTTACGTGTTTTGTTTAATAATTTATCCGTGATGATGCGATGTAATTCTAGTATATCTTCGAGGGTAATGTCCGAATCGCCATGGCGACGTTTATCTATGTAATCAAGAGCGTTTTTGTAGTTTTGGACTTCAATTTCCGCGTATTCTTCTCTTGTGAGAGGCTTGTCTGAGGTGACGATTGCTCGGACTTCGTTGGCGTCTAGGGGGTTGCCTTCGATAGAGGTAGAACTGTGGATTGTCTCGACGCTAGCGCGCAAATGAATAGAAGCCTCAGCTTCTGGCAAGATGCGGCTACCGCGGATTTTGTCCTTTAGTTTTTCTATATCTTGAAGATCGTTTCGGACCTTCTCTGTAATGATGTATTTTGGCGTGTTCATATTTATATTATATCATATTGCGACAGTTTTGCGACACTTTTTGCGACAGTTTTGCGACAAAATTTTTTTGCCTAAATTTAACCATAAGCAATTGCAAAAATTGCCATTTTGTTATAAAATAACAGGTAGTAAAGCGATTTTTTGAGCTTTAAAAGTAGAGTTAAGTTGGAGCTTATTTAAGCAAAATGGGCAGAAAAGTAAAAGTTTTTTTCAATAAAAAGATCCCTAGGATTATGGTCCTGGTTGTTTTTGATATTCTTGCTATTGTGTTTGCTTCTGCTTTATCTCTTTTGATTCGCTTTGACTTTCAGCCGGTTCCAAATGATTTCTGGGACTCCATTGTCTATTATTTACCGCTTGATATTATCTTTACTATTGCTATTTTTGCTTTGTCAGGACTTTATACTTCTATTTGGAAATATGCATCTGTCTCAGAATCTATTACGGTGGTGTGGGCTTGTATTGGTTCTGGTGTATTGATTTATCTTTATAAACATATCGCGGGATTGCCGTTACCTAGAAGTTTTTGGTTCTTGTTTGCGTTTCTTTTGATGTTCTTTGCTGGTGGCGTGAGATTCTCGTATAGGATTGGGCGCACAGTGGTGCATTCTCTTTCGAAAAAAGATCGATCCAAGAATACGATGATCGTTGGTGGTGGTGAGGCGGCACGTATTTTGATTGATGAAATTAATCGAAATGGCGAATATGGTAATACGCGGGTGCGCTGTATTATTGATGACGACAAGCAAAAACAAGGATCAAGGATTCGTGGAATTAGAATTGTGGGGAATTATCATAAGATTCAGGAATCTGTAGAGAAATATGGGATTGAGGAGATCATTATTGCAATTCCTTCCGCGAGTAAGGAAGATATTGCAAAGATTGTAAACGAGTGCCAGAAGACAAAATGCCAGATTCAGATTTTGCCGTCCATATATCTTACTATGAACCAAAAGACGAGTAATATCGTTAAGCAGATTCGTCCGATTAAGTATGAAGATTTCCTGGGTCGTGATCAGATCGTGGTGAATAATGACGAAATCACTAATAACTTGACGGGTAAAACAATCTTAGTGACTGGCGGTGGTGGTTCGATTGGCTCGGAGCTTTGTCGCCAGATTGCGAAAGCGAAACCGAAACTCCTTATTATTTTTGATATTTATGAGAATAATGCCTATGATATTCAACAAGAGCTTTATCGTAATTATCCGGAGCTTAATTTGCAAACGATTGTCGGTTCGGTACGAGACTACGCAAGGCTTGAGAAAGTATTTATTAAGTATCGTC
The DNA here is from genome assembly GCA_017515105.1 of Candidatus Saccharimonadota bacterium. Lineage (GTDB taxonomy): Bacteria > Patescibacteriota > Saccharimonadia > Saccharimonadales > Saccharimonadaceae > Nanosyncoccus. The sequence continues at coordinate 66,435 of JAFWHO010000002.1, read as the reverse complement.
CGGATCAGGTTTATCATGCGGCGGCTCACAAGCATGTGCCTTTGATGGAAGTCAGCCCAAACGAAGCGATTAAGAATAACTGCCTTGGCACGCTTAATACTGTGAAACTTGCTGATAAATATGGAGCGGAAAAATTTCTTCTAGTTAGTACGGACAAAGCCGTACGACCGACCAATATCATGGGTGCATCGAAGCGTATTTGTGAAATGATTGTGCAGACTTATGATAAGAAATCCAAGACTGATTATGTTGCTGTGAGATTTGGTAACGTACTTGGTAGTAATGGCTCGGTGATTCCTCTATTCTTAAAGCAGATTGAAGAAGGTGGGCCGGTAACGGTAACACACAAGGATATTACTAGATACTTTATGACAATTCCGGAAGCGGTGAGTCTAATTCTCCAGGCTGGTGTGTATGCTGAGGGCGGAGAAATATTTGTACTAGATATGGGCAAGCCGGTGAAAATTTATGATCTCGCTAAGAAGATTATTCGTTACAAAGGATACGAGCCGGGCAAGGATATCAAGATTAAGATTACTGGGCTTCGTCCAGGCGAGAAGCTTTACGAAGAGATGCTGATGGACGAAGAAGGTCTGAAAGAGACTCCGAATAAGTTGATTCATATTGGTCAGCCAATTAAAATTGATAAGAATTTCCTTAGCAATCTTGATAAACTGATTGATTCGGCTGAACATAACTTGGATGATATCAAAGAACGCACTGCGAAAATTGTTGATACCTATAAGGTGAAGAAGGGAAAGAATGTATAAGTCTTTCTTTAAGCGATTGATTGACATCGTTATCTCTATTCTTGCTATTGTTATTTTACTTATTCCAATAATCGTTATCTCGCTTATTATTGTGGTTACTGATCCGGGCCCTGTTTTCTTTATGCAAAAGAGATTTGGTAGGAATAAGAAATATTTCAGAATAATGAAGTTTAGGACGATGAAGGTCGATACTCCTGATGTTCCGACCGATAAGTTAAAGAATCCGGAGCAATACATTACTAGTATTGGGAGAGTACTTCGCAAAACTAGTCTTGATGAGTTGCCGCAGATTTTTAATATCTTGGTTGGGCAGATGAGTTTTATTGGGCCGCGTCCGGCATTATGGAACCAAAAAGAGCTAATTAAGTTGCGTGAAAAAACTCATGCGAACGATGTGCGTCCGGGGCTAAGTGGCCTGGCACAAATTAGTGGGCGCGATGATCTTTCGGAAAAGAAAAAGGCTGAGCTTGATGGCGAATATGTGAAGAATCTAAGCTTCAGATTGGATTGTAAGTGTTTCTTTGGGACATTTGCGAAAGCCTTTAAGAGCGAAGGTGTAAAAGCTTAGAATTAGTTCTTGCATGACAAAACCCCTAGCTTCTGCCAGGGGTTTATGGAAGTTTCGAAAAGTTGCCTTTTAGCTGTATTTCATGTAATTGAGCGTGGCGGTATATAGATCGATTATGACTTTTTCTATGTCTTCTGCGGTGATTATATCCACCACGTCGGCGGGGACTTTTGTCATAACTTTTTTAAAGATATACTCACCGATGCTGTTTTCCTCTATGCTTTGGAGGATGTCTTTGGCGGTTTTCCCATCTTTTCGCAATTGATATATTGCATACTCATAAAGCGCAGTGCTTGGTCCGATGATACCTTTCGCTGCCTTATTGGCGACATAATCGAGGAAGAATCCCTGCTCGCCCATTTTTTCGAGCTGTGTCCTGATTACTATTGCGCGTTCGACATCTTGGCTGTTTCCGTTCTCGTTCGCTTCTGCAGCTATTGTATAGTTACTCCAGAGCAAAGCAAGTTCTTGCTTGTCTAATCTTTTGAGGCTTTTAAGGAACTTACGATCTTCTTTTTCTGACATAATGTACACCTCCCCTTGTTCTTTTTTTGTTTGCATATATTATATACTGATTCATATCGGGAATACAAGTATGTGGGGTGGTGGGGTGTGTTTTGCATGGAAAACCCCCTAACTTGCGCTAGGGGGTTTAAAGTCGTTTGACTAGAAGACTCTGACCTCTTTGTTTTGATAGTATTTGAGGACTGGTGCTTTTAATTCCGTAGCAACATCATGAATGGTGCTGTCGGTAATCAGCTGCCGTGTTTTCTCGGAAATGAGAGGCATGATGTAGTCGTGGATGTATCGCTCCAGGTCGTTTTGCCTTATGTGACGAAGGAGTTCTTTGTCTTTATCGCCGAATCTGTTAAGTTCATAGAACAAGAATTCGAAAACTATGCCCCATGGCGTGATAACTCCTTTTACCCCGAGATCTTCGACTTTTTCCAGGAATGGCTTTTGATCTTCAAATCGATCAATTCTCGCTCGGATCAGCCCGATGTTCTTATGCAGCTTCTTGTTGTTAGGATCATTGCAGATTTTTGATGCATAAAAGGCCCATTGCTGGATTAACTCTTCGTAGCTCATTTTGTTGAGGCTACTTCGTGTTAGTCTCCTGTTTGTTTTGACTTCTTTCATTTAAAGTGCTCCTCCCTTTTTAAAATGTATTTGTGTATTATACCATATTTGGCTGGGGTGGTGGTCTATGGGTTGCACTTTTGCATAAGAATTTTCTTGGGGTTGAGATTTTTGAGGGGGAGTGGTAGGGTTGTTGCGGAATAATTAAAGGAGTTTAATGGAAACAAATGAGAAAAAATTCAATGAATGGATTGCAGTAAAGGAGAATGTACATTTTGCAAATAGATTACCGTCGATTCGCGAAGGCGAGGTTTGGTGGTGTGCTATCGGAGAGAACGTTGGTATCGAGATTAATGGGAAAAGCGATGCTTTCTCTAGACCTGTATTAATAATGAAGAAGTTTAGCCGTTTTGGTTTCCTGGGTATTCCGTTAACGTCGAAAAAACATGTTGGGGACCGGTATGTTCCTTTTGCGTTCAAAGGTAGAATACAGTGTGCATCTCTGGCGCAGATACGGGTTCTTAGCGTTTCTAGACTTTATAAGAAAATGGGGATGGTTCCTCATTCTGATTTAGATACTGTCAAGGAGGGGTTTCGTAATCTTTATCTGTAAAAAATATCCCCCATCTTAAAGAATGGGGTAGTGCGGGTATTCCCGAATATTTTCATTATAGCACACTATATCACTAATTGGAATACCCTGATTTGCATAAGAATTATCTTGGGGTTGAGATTTTTGAGGGGAAGTGGTAGGGTTGTTTTTTAATAATCTGAGGAGATAATAAGGCAAAAACAAATCAAGATAGCAAAAAGCTAAGGACGGATTTAACATTATTGCGGATGGAAGATGATATTTTTCTAAGGTGCAAAAATTGCACCTTAGAAAATGAAATAGAAGGACATTTCAGGTATCTACCATACGCATTTACTGAGCAGGGGATTTATATGTTGATGACCATCTTGCGGGGGTCGCTTGCGGTGAAGCAGAGCCGGGCGCTGATCCGGATGTATAAGGCGATGTGTTGCCATGAAAAATCCCGAGTTTTCACTCGGGATTTCATGAAGATTAGTTGAACACAGCGTTGGTTCTACTGGGATTTCCCAGTTTATGCGTCATTCTTGAATCGATAATCTCAACGACACCGTCGATGTCGTCTTCTGTGATCTGGTCGCGTAAAACTGCCGGCATACGTGGTAATACGATGAGTTTGATGTAGTACTTTAGATTTCCCTGTGCTGCGCGATGGAAAATTCCTCTTTCGTCTTCGCCATTCAGATTGATGACATACGGTAAGTACTCGCGGAGTACGGCCCAAGGCGTAATGACGCCCATTGCTCCGAGCGCGTTTACTTTTGCAATGAACGGTTCTTGGTTTTTGCGTTTGGCTATTTGCGCTCGAATGATTTCTGAGCGTTTATATAATTCAAGGTTAGTTCTGTCCTTGTAGCCTTTGACCATGCACTCTCGCCAAAGACAAGCCAACTCGTCTTCGTTCATTTTGCGAACCATTTTGCGAAACTTGCGTTCAGCTGCTCTTTCTTTTTTATCCATGATAATGTGCACCCCCTTAAATAATCTCTTTACATATATGAATATATATTATAACATAATATACAGATATGAACAAAACGACGAAGAGAGTTTATCGGGTGGTAGCATTGCTTCTTGCGGTGGCGCAATTAGTGGTGGCGACAATTTGTGTAGTATCACTTGTACGCATGGATTTTCTTGAGACATGGATGATTGTCTTGGTGGCGGGGGTGTTTGCGATATTATTTGTAATTTGTATCATGCCGCTCGTAGTATGGAAAAGGAAGAAGTTAATTCCGCTACGTATTATTTGTATGATTATATCAATTACCTGTATAGCTGGAGGTATATTTGCCCTGAGATATACTGATTCGATTAATGCATTCCTTGATAAGGTTAGTTTAACTGGGAACGGGATTGATCTGGCGTATGATGAACTTGATATCACCCGTGATCCGTTTATTTTGTATATTTCAGGTAGTGATTCGCATACGAGCGTGGACGATCCAGATGCGCGGTCGGATGTGAATATTTTGGCAGTGGTGAATCCGGCGGAGAGCAAGATTCTACTGGTATCGATTCCGCGGGATACGTATGTACAGTTGCATGGGACGACGGGGCTTAAGGATAAGTTGACGCACGCGGGGCTCAATAATAATATTGAGCTTAGCAAAGCGACGATTGAGGATTTTCTCGGGATTGATATCAATCATGTGGTGAAGGTTGGTTTTGACACAATCGTGAAGGTGGTGGATGAATTAGATGGGGTGGAGATTTATTCTGACACGGCGCTTAATTTGTCGGCGGGAGAGACGGCACCAAAGGGTAAAATGTGCAATTTTGTAGTAGGAAAGCAGGTCGTGGATGGTGACTGTGCGTTGAGATTTTCGCGGGAACGTAAATCTTATGCGCGTGGCGACAAACACCGTGGCGAGAATCAGCAGGAAGTGTTGACGGGTATTATTAATAAAATGATGGGGTCGAGAAGCTATCTTATGAAGCTTCCGGAAATACTGGAGATCATTGGCGATTCGTTCGAAACGAGTTTTAGTCGGGACGAGATTACTGATTTTATGCGAATGCAGCTAAACCAGCCACGAGAGTGGCAGGTGGAATCGATTGGATTAGACGGTGTGGGTGATATGCTCCCGACTTATACTTATGGCGAAGACACGCCGTTATGGGTGATGATTCCGGATGAGGAATCGTTCGAGAAAATCAAGGCGGAAATTAATCAATATTTGACTGTTTAAAACATAGTTTTGACTGTGCAGAAATTGGGTTTTTATTTTGGTGAGAAAACCAAAGTTTTTATGCTTGCCTTTTTATGGTGTTATGTTACAATATGAGAAGGAGTTATTTATGGACGAAATAAACATCAAAGAATTTTTTAGTTATTTGAAACATTATATTTTGTATTTTGTACTGATTATTTTGGTTGCCGTAGTTGGTGTGCTTACTTATGACAAAGTCTTTAAGAAACCAATCTATCAGGCTAATACTACGGTGGTGATTGCGAAGTCAGATACTAGCGATGGTACTGCTGCGTCCCTAAATGAAGTTAATGCTAGCCAGAAACTTGCGAATACTTATAGCGAGATTGCAAAGAGCGAGCTTGTGATGAATCAAGTGATTGAGAATCTTGGTCTCCATATGACTGTGAATGAGCTTCGAAACAGCATCACCGTGAAGCCAGTGACTGATACTTCTATACTTAGTATTTCGGTGAGAGATTTGAATGCGCAGCTTGCGGCTACGATTGCAAATGAGATTGCGGAAGTGTTCTCGAAACAGGTGGCTACGATTTATAAGATCGAAAATGTTACTCAGCTTAGTGTGGCGGTACCGCCGACATCTCCAGCCAATAATACTTTGGTGCGCGATTTGATACTTGCGGTGGCGATTGGCGTGTTGCTTGTGGCTGGTATTGCATTCCTCAGATTCTATCTTGATGACACGGTGAAATATAATGATGAGGTTGAGAAAAATATCGGTTTGCCAGTGACTGGACGTATTAGTAGGCATGAGATGAAGGGGAAGAGAGCAGTTAGCGAGTTAATCGTTGAAAATTCACCGAAAGCAATTGTGAGCGAGAACATTAAGAGTCTTAGAACTAATTTGCAATTTACCGCCGTTGATGAAGAAGTTAAGTCATTCTTGATTACTAGTACTAATGCAGGCGAAGGTAAGAGCTTCATTTCGTCTAATCTTGCGATTTCTTTTGCTCAGGCCGAGAAGAGAGTGCTTCTAATCGACTGCGACCTTCGTAAAGGACGACTCCATAGATTATTTGGCATTCCAAATACACATGGTTTGTCTAATCTCTTGACTAATGATATTAGGAGCTGGTCAGATTTCGTTCATCCGACCAAGGTGAGTAATCTTGATGTGATGACTTGTGGTACTTATCCGCCGAACCCGAGTGAACTTCTCGCTTCTAAGAAGAATAAACGGTTAATGACTTCTCTCTTCTCGTATTATGATATTGTAATACTTGATGGTGCACCTGTTGGCGGTTTGGCTGATTCGGTGATTCTATCTAGCTTGGTAGATGAAACTATTATTGTTGTGAAAGATTCGTTTACGAATAAGGCTGATCTTGTTGCCGTAAGAGACACACTTGAGAAAGTTGGCGCAAAAGTTGCTGGCGTTGTCTTTAATATGGCGAACCATAGATCTACAAAGTATTACAATAATTATTACTATTATAATAATAACGATTCGCATAAAAAATGATTGATATCCATTCTCACATTATTCCTGGCGTAGATGATGGGGCTAGGAATTTCGACGAGAGCGTGGGGATTATTAAGGAATTGGCCGCGCAGGGCGTGACCGACATTATTGCCTCCCCGCATTTTGTGAACGAGACTATTTACGTGTCGCCGGCTAAGAGTAACAAGGAACTACTCGAGAAACTGCGTGGGTTCTTGAAGGATGAAGGTGTTGAGGTGAATTTGTATCTCGGGAATGAGATATTTATTGATGAGGATACTCTTGGACTTCTGAAGAAAGGTTTGATTTCGCCTCTCGTTGGGAGTAAATATTTACTAGTGGAGCTTCCTTTCAGTGAAACTTCGATGAGCTACGAGGATATTTTTGCAAGTTTGCTTGAAAATGGATACAAGGTGCTTTTGGCTCATCCTGAGCGTTATCCGTTTTTCCATGATGATTATGAGAAATTAGTGGAATTACATAAAAATGGAGTTTTGTTCCAGTGTAATATGGCGAGCTTGGTCGGTAAATACGGGAAGAATGCGTTTAAGACTGTGCGGAGACTTGCGAAGGATGATTTCATCTTTGCATTTGGTAATGACGCGCACCATTTTGGCCATAATGGGTATGTAAAGGCGGCGATGAAGAAGCTTTCGAAATACTACGACAAGAATGGTTTGAAGCGTGTACTTGAAGGCAACGCTAAGAAGATTTTGGCTTAGAGATTTTCCCCTTAAAAAATGTAGACTTTTAGGGGAAAGTATGTTATAATGAGGGGTAATATCAAAATAACAAAGGAGACAAATGAGTCGTATCGGAAAACAACCCATCGAGATTCCGGCGGGAGTGACAATTACGGTCGGCGATAGTGAAATCACTGTTGCAGGCCCGAAGGGTCAGCTCATTGTACCGGTCCAACCTAAAACAAAGGTTACGATCGATGGTAACGTGGCTACTGTCACTCGTGAGGATGACGAGCCAAAGTCTCGTGCTTGGCATGGCTTACAGCGCGCATTGCTTAACAATGCTGTGGTTGGTGTCACCAAGGGCTACGAGAAAAAACTAGAAGTTAACGGTGTTGGTTTTCGTCTTTCTGGCGGTGGTCAGGAGATCGAAATGGCACTTGGTTTTTCACATCCTGTGAAATACAAAGCTCCTGAGGGAGTCCAACTTGCTACCAACAAAATGGAAATCACTGTTTCTGGCATCGACAAGCAAAAAGTCGGTCAGGTTGCAGCTGAAATCCGTAGCCTCAAGAAGCCTGAACCTTACAAGGGTAAAGGTATTAAGTATGTCGACGAAGTTATTCTTCGTAAGGCAGGAAAGGCGGGTAAGAAATAATGAATAAGGTATTTAGAGCTAAGAGAACTCGTGCCAAGATTCATGGCACAGCAGAGAGGCCTCGTCTTTCAGTGCATTTTTCGAATCAACACATTATTGCACAGATCATCAATGATGATACAAAGGCCACTTTGGCATATGTTACTACTGTTGGTAGTAAAATGACTGGTACCAAGACTGAAAAAGCAGCTACTATCGGTACCGAAATTGCTAAGAAGGCAAAAGCCGCTAAGATCAAGAAAGTTGTCTTTGATCGCGGTTCAAGGATTTATGCTGGGCGTATGTCGGCGCTAGCTGATGCCGCTCGTAAAGAAGGATTGGAGTTTTAATTATGGCCGAGACTGATAACAAAGCCCCGAGAGTAATTAATAAGTCCGGCACCCTTAAAATGGATGATAAGGTTGCTGCGACTAAGCAAACTCGCGATATCTCCGGACGCAAGATGGATCGACGCAATCGTCGTGACCGCGTGCGCGCAGATGCGGGCAAAAAAGAATATGACACAATCACCATCGCAGTTGATCGCGTATCCCGTACTGTAGCTGGTGGTCGTAGAATGCGCTTCAAGGCATTAGTAGCAATCGGTAACCACAAAGATAAGGTTGGCGTGGGCGTCGCTAAGGGTAACGATGTGACGACTGCGGTTGCTAAAGCTGAGCGCAAAGCTAAGAAATCAATGATCACTTTCTCTATGGATCGTGAGACTATCTGCCACGAGACTCGTACTAAGGTTACTGGTGCTGACGTATTATTGAAGCCAGCAGCTCCTGGTACTGGTATTATTGCTGGTGGTACCGTTAGGTCTATCATCGGTCTTACTGGTGTAAAGAACTTGATTTCTAAGTCGCTTGGTTCAACCAACAAGGTAAACATTGCTTATGCAGTGGTTGAAGGTTTGAAGCAACAGACGCCTAGAAGCAAATGGGTAGCAAACGAGGGTAAGCCAATGCCAGCGCCTAAGGCCGAGAAGGCTGAAAAGGCTACTAAGGCCGAGACTAAGGCTGAGAAGCCAGCTGCTAAGAAAGCTGCTCCTGCTAAGGCTGAAAAGCCTGCTGCTAAGAAAGCTACTGCTGCTAAGAAGCCAGCTGCTGCCAAAAAGGCTGCTACAAAAAGCACCTCTAAGAAGGAGGACAAGTAATGAAATACAATGATTTAGAAGTTTCTAAAAACACCCGTCCTACCCGTAAGGGTCGCGGTATCTCTGCTGGTCAGGGCAAGACCGCTGGTCGTGGTACTAAAGGTCAGAAATCTCGTTCTGGTCATCGCAAGATGCCGGCTGGATTCATGGGTGGTCAGCGTGCTCTTATGCAAGCTGTGCCTAAGCTCAAAGGTTTCAAATCTTTCCATCCAAAGGCTGAGGTGGTTTACACTGACAGACTCAATGATTTGTCAGGTAATGTAGACAACTACAAGCTTGCTGAGGCTCAACTTGTCTCTTCACCATTTGTGAAGGTTAAGGTGATCACTCGCGGTGAGCTTACCAAGAAAATCAACCTTGAGACTCAATTTGCTTCAAAGTCTGCAGTTGCTGCGATCGAGAAAGCAGGTGGATCTTTCAAGAAAGTTGAAATCTTAAAGCGACCTGAAAAGAAAGCTGAATAAAGAAAAATGACTCCTTAGGGAGTCATTTTTTGTGCTATAATAAAGGGAATTAATAAGTGGAGATTCAGAAATGCAAGAAAAAGAACTAAAAACCAGTCCTGCGCAGCGGATAATTATTATTGTAATTGCGGTCCTTATGCTCGGTTCTATTATTGCGAGCTATGCTGCAATTGTGATTAGTGGCAATAATAAATCTAATAGTACTTCTGGTGCAGATTCTAATGTTGATGAAGCGAAAGTTGCCGAGCTTCAAGAAGCATACGAGAATAAAGTAGCAGAATTTGCCGAGGCTTCAAAGGAGGACTTTAATACTTTTGTAAAGTATAAATCTGAGGTAAAGGCTTATAATGAGGCGGCGGCCAATGAGGGCGGCGTAATAAAGAAGGATCTGAAAGAGGGGACTGGTTCCTCAGTTAGTGAAGATAATTATCTTGCATATTATATTGGTTTTTGTGCGGATGAGTCTGTGTTTGATTCTTCATTTGATGACCCAAGTAATCCAACTGAGTTTACTAGGGCTCTAGACCCATCAGTGGGACTTATTGAGGGTTGGAAACTTGGCGTAGATGGGATGAAGATTGGTGGCGTGCGAGAGATTACCATTCCACAAGAGTTAGCTTATGGTGAAACACAGGAAATCTGCGGAGGTACGTCTAAGCCTCTTAAATTTATCGTTATGGCAGTGCCAAAATCAGATGCTTTAGTGAAACTAAATAGTGAGCTCGAAGAGGCATATCTACGTTACCAGTATGCATTATACGGAATGGATTACGACGACGTCGCTGGAGCTGAAGAATAGAGATTAAAAGTGAAAACATTTTTCTTCTATGATTTGGAAACTTCGGGGCTAAATCCTAGAGAAGATAGGATCATGCAGTTCGCTGGGCAGCGAACTGATCCTGATCTAAACCCAGTGGGGGAGCCGGTGAATATCTTAGTCAAAATGACGGATGATGCTTTGCCGAGCCCGGGTGCGATTAACGTAACTGGCATTACACCTCAGCAGACTTTAATGGACGGTATGAGTGAGGCGGAGTTTTGTAAGTATGTCACGGAGGAGATATTTACGCCGGATGCTTGCGCTGTGGGTTATAATACGGTGCGGTTTGATGACGAATTCATGCGGGCGATTCTGTGGCGGAATTTTTACGATCCGTATGAATTTGAATGGAAAGATGGCCGGAGCCGTTGGGATATTTTGGACGTGGTGAGACTAACTCGAGCGCTTCGCCCGGAGGGGATTGAATGGCCTTTCCGTGAAGATGGTGCGCCGACAAATCGACTCGAATTGATTACGAAACTAAACGGTGTGTCACACGAGCACGCGCATGATGCTTTGTCGGACGTGTATGCAACTATCGCAGTGGCGGGGTTAATTCGGGATAAGCAGCCAGATTTGTTTAAATTTTTATATGAGATTCGTAATAAAAATGATGTGAAGAAGTTAGTGAACCTAGACGAGAAGAAGCCTTTCGTCTACGCTTCGGGGCGGTATTCGAATGAGTTTAATAAAACGACGGTGGCGTTTCCGATTGCGCCGGCCCGGAATGGGAATGTGCTAGTATATGATCTTCGGCATAATTTGGCGGATGTTGAGAAAACGTATCCGGTAGTGAAGGAACTATGTCTTAATAAATGCCCGGCAGTTGCACCGATTGGTGTGCTCGAAAAGCATGACGGTTGGAAGAAGATTGGATTAACGAAAGAAATTGTAGAGCAAAACTTGCAGGAATTATTGAAGCATCCGGAGTTTGCAGAACAGATGAGGTCTGAATACGAAGCGCGGCCTGAATTTCCGAAAGCCGTGGAGCCTGAAGCGGCGATTTATGAGGGATTCTTGAATGATAGTGATAGGATTAAGGTGGCTGCCGTGCGAAATGCGGATAGTATGAAACTAGCTGATTTTAATCCGGATTTTGACGACGAAAGACTGCCGGAATTGTTATTGCACTATAAGGGCCGGAACTTTGCGGAGTGCTTGTCGGAATCGGAGATGGAGAAGTATGAGGAATATCGCAAAGCTAGGCTAGATCGCCAGATGTCAAGATTCGTAAATGAGTTGAAGCTAGTTAAAGATAAGTTTATAAAAGACGAACTGATGCTTTATGCTGAATCGTTGATGTAATTAGTATTTGACTGATTTGATAGCTTTTTTTAGTGCGTTGATGGATTTTTGCAATTCTACGCCTTCGTGTTCGGAGAGTTTAAGATCTAAGCGGCGGATGACGCCTTGGCGGCCGACTACTGATGGGAAGCCGAATGAAGTGTCGCTAAATTGATCATAGGAAGAAACGGCGAGGACTCGCATCTCGTCGTTTAATATACAGTTAATGATTTGTGTGACGCAGTCGGCGATACCGTAATAGGTGGCGCCTTTTTTCTCGATGATATCGTAGGCTTCGTTTTTGACGAAGTCGGAGATATCTTTGCGGATCTTGCGATCTAGAAGTTCGGTGATTTTTTGGCCGCCGATGTCGGCGAGAGACCAGAGGGTTAATTCGGTATCACCGTGCTCGCCGATTTGGTGAGCGTGGACGGATTTTGGATTAACATTTAAGTAATTTGCGATGCGAGAACGTAGTCTAGCGGAATCTAGGACAGTGCCGGAGCCGATGACTTTCTCGGATGGGAGCCCGGAGAATTTCATAGCATAATAAGTTAGGACATCCATTGGGTTGGTAACAATGAGAAGAATGCCATCAAAGCCGCTGGCCATGATTTGGTCGATCATGCCTTTTAAAATGTTGACGTTTTTGGCCAACAAATCCATGCGGGTTTCGCCCGGCTTCTGATTGGCGCCGGCGGTAATAACTACGATGTCGCAATCTTTGGCGTCTTTATAAGTGCCGTTTTTGATTTTGACGTAGCTAGGCGATACGGCCAAAGCGTCGCGAAGGTCCATAGCTTCGCCTTCGGCATCTTTGGCGATGATGTCTGTAAGAATTATTTCGTTAACAGCGCTGCGCTGGTTGATCAATGCAAAAGCAATGCTCGCGCCAACATTACCCGTCCCAACGATCATGATCTTATTGTTGTCCATAATAATATTATAGCATAAGCATTTTAATTTGGTATAATGAAAATATGAAAAAGAGTATTAGTTTTATTGGGTTAGCTGGAATTTTTCTAGCTGTTTTTGGTGTGGTAGCGCCTGCAAATGCTGCCTCGGTGAATGATTTTTATTTTAGCGATTTCACTGGTGACTATTATTTATATGCAGACGATGAGGGCGTGTCGCATCTTAAAGTGACGGAAAGCGTTACGGCGGAGTTCCCGGACTACAATCAAAACAAGGGCATTTGCCGGCAAATTCCGTTCACTAACCAAAACGGCAAGAATTTAGTATTACCTAATTTAACTAAGGATAATCTTACTCTGACCCGTAATGGCAATCCCGAACCGATTTATAGTATTGAGCGCGAAGGTGACTATTATAATGTATGTACTGGAACTGAAGAGTATGTGCTAGGGTCGCAGACTTATGTTTTTCAATATGAATTTGATAATGTGGTGACGGAATTTGCTGAAAATGATCGGATATTTCAAGAATTATATTGGGATACGAACGGAAATGGTTCGGTGCAGAAGTTTGATAAGGTGACAGCGAAGCTTCGTTTTGAAGATAAATCGGTGTGGACGGGGGATAGTTGGTGCTATGTAGGAAAGTATGGCGAAAATGGTCAGGAAAGATGTACTATTACGAATACTGATGATGGGGTAACGTTCCAGGCTGAGAATTTGGCGATGAAGGAGAATTTGACTTTTGATGTGGAGCTAAAGGAAGGGTCGTTTGTGTTGCTAGCACCGAAAGACAACTATGGCTACGTATGGATGATTATTGCGCTTGGTGTGCTTTGTGCGCTTCTGCTATTATATTCTGTGCGTAAGTACATGAAGACGCGGGGTAAAGCGAGTTTTTATAAAGGGATTTTTGTCAAACCGGAGTATCAACCTAGCAAGGATTATAGTATTTCTGAGTTGGCCGAAATATATATTGGCGAGAAGAGGGATATGAAGGTGGCGATGCTGCTTGATATGATTGTAAAGCATCAGATTCAATTGAAAAAAGATGAAGATGGGAAGAAGTGGAGTATTATTGTTGATAAGCTCGATAAAATTCCTGAGGAATGCATCGATCTTCTTAGTATTTTGAATGGTGGGACTCGTCCGGCAAATGGCGATACGATTAAGATTGAGAAACATCGTGCGAGCAATAGACTAGTGACTTTGAAGTCTTCGATGCAGAGTAAGATATTAGGTGATCTTAAGAAAGACGGCCTGGTTGAGAATAATTATACTATGGGGTATAGCGGGAATAGGGGGCTCGGAAATGTACTATCGCTCGTGTTTGTGTTTGTGCCGGGTGCATTTCTTATGTTGATGTTTATTTTTCCGTTCCTTACGGATTTCTTTGGAATGTCGATTACGGCGGGACAGAATATGATTTATGAAGATGAGTTTTTGCCGACAGTGATCGTTATGGTTACGGCCACGATTGTTATTTGGGCTTCACTCGGCACTGCTGCTGAACGATATATCAAGCATACCGAGAAAGGGCTCGAAGCCTCGCGCTATATGGATGGATTGAAGCTTTATATCAAGATGGCTGAGGCGGAGAGAATGGAGATGCTTCAAAGCGTGAAGGGTGCCGACACGTCGCCGAAGGGGATTGTGAAGTTGTACGAGAAGTTATTACCTTACGCAGCAGTATTTGGGTTAGAAAAAAGCTGGATGGATGAAATGAAACAATATTGTGAAGTACAGGAAGTCGAGGAACCGGATTATTTGCTTGCTGGTATTACGGCTTCGGAAATTGCTAGAACTATGCAAAATGCCTCAAACTATATTTCGAACGCTACGGTTATGAGTAGCTCGGGCGGTTCTTCGTCTTCTGGATTTTCTGGCGGCGGAGGCGGTGGGTTCTCCGGCGGAGGCGGCGGAGGCGGCGGTTTTAGCGGCCGCTAGATTCGCTAAACTGTCTTTGAATTTTTGAAAAAGTGTGGTAGTATATAAGCATAAGCAAGTTATTAATTATAATTTTGAGGTAACTAAACATGGATCCAACAGACAACCAAACACCAACACCGGCGCCAGCGCCGACACCAACACCAGCGCCAGGACCGGCCGCTCCGGCACCTGCGCCAGCGCCAGCACCAGCTGCGCCTACAGCTCCTGTAGCACCTGCTGCGCCTGCGGCACCAGTTACACCGGTTGCTCCTGTCGCTCCGGCTGCGCCAGTTACCCCTCCGGTTGCTCCTGTTGCTCCTGTTTCGCCTGTTAATCCTGTGATTACTCCCGCTAATCCAGTTGTGAGCCCAAGTAGTTTTAGTATGGGTGCGACTGATCCAATTATGGCACCAGAGCCTCCAAAGGCACCAGACCCTGTTGAAGAAGAATTGAAGGCTCCAATGAAGGCTGCGGCTCCTGTTCCTGGTTCGATTGGTTCTGCCGTTTCGGGTCCTGCTGCGGATGCGGCTCCAGCTGCCGATCCGGCGAACAGTCCATTTACAGAAGATCAAAGCAAAGCTCAGAGCGTTTCATTTAATGATCCAGCTACTCAGCCTGAGCCTGGTCAATCCGGCGATGCTAAGCCAAAAAAGAAAACTAGCAAGACTACATATATCGCTTTGATATTTGTGTTTGTGGCGATTATAATTGGTCTAGCTGCGGTCTTGGTATTCCAACTTGGTAGCGATAATAATAGTAATTCTGGTAATAAGACGAATACGGATACTTCAAACAACAAGCCAGCCCCTGAGGTTATTGAAGAGCCAGATGATACGGATGATACCGATGCTGTGGAGAGTTCTATTCTTTGTACAACGTCGCAGACCAACGCAGAAACTGGTATTACTACTAATACGACCAATAAATATATCATTGTAGACAACAAGATTAAGGAAGTGGTTCTCACGACCGAAGTGATTGGTGCCGAAGAGGATGCTGCTACCCCTACAGAGCAAACTCTATCATATACTGAATACGTTGCTTATCGTCAAAATTCTACCAGTGAAAGCAATGCTTTGATCGCTGAAGACGGTACCCTCAAGGTTACTCCTCTTGCCTTTGCTCAGGATCTTGAAAACGAGCTTTCTGCGGGCGTTACTGCTGACACGAAAGTTGCTTGTACTGCCTCAGAAGAGCAATAGTTTGGGTTTTGCTTGCTTAATTCATAGAGATATTGTACAATATTTTCATGAAAAAGACTTATATTACAACGGCTATACCATATCTTAACGGTAAGCCTCATGTTGGACATGCGGTTGATTATTGTTTGGCTGATGTTTTTGCAAGGTATTCGAGATTAAAAGGTGACGAAGTAAGATTCCAGGCCGGTGCTGATGAACATGGTAGCAAAATCTTCAAAAAAGCAGAAGAACTTGGTATTCCGGTTCGCGAGCTTGTTGATGAAAACGCAAAATCTTTCAAAGATTTTATTGCGAAACTCGGTGTTTCTTATACTGATTTTATTAGAACTACAGATGATGCGCATGAGAAAAGAGTGCAGGAGATTTGGAAGAGATTAGAAGACCATATTTATAAAGCAAAATATGATGGCTGGTATTGTCCTGGCTGTGAAAGATACATTACTGATAAGGAATACAAGGAAACGGAAGGCGTTTGTCCGGATCATCAAAAGCCGTATGAGAAATTAACAGAAGAGAATTATTATTTTAGGATTAGTGATTTCAAGGATCAGATCAAGGAGGCAATTGAATCCGATGAACTATTAATTCTGCCGGAGTTTAGAAAGCTCGAGATGTTGAGACTTCTTGAAGAGTCACCGGATGTGTCTATTTCTCGTCCAACTTCGCAACTCACTTGGGGTGTGAGCGTGCCGGGAGATGATTCGCAAGTTATGTATGTGTGGATTGATGCGCTTTCGAATTATTTGACTGTGCTAGGTTATCCTGATGATGAAAAATATGCTGATTGGTGGCCGGCTACTGTCCAGTTTGTTGGTAAAGATATCTTGAGATTCCATGCGATTATTTGGCCAGCAATGCTACTTGGGCTCGGGCTCCCATTTCCACGTACGATTGCGTCTCACGGAATGGTGCTAATCAATAATAAGAAGATGTCTAAATCGGTCGGTAACGTAGTGGATCCAGTGGATGTGCTGGATAAGTATGGGCTAGATGCATTTAGGTATTATTTCTTGCGACACATTGATACTTTTGCTGATTCTGATTTTACATGGGAGAAATATGATGATGCATACAACAATGAGCTTGCGAATGACCTGGGCAATTTGGTACAGAGACTTGCAACTCTTGCTAAGAAAAATGGTATTAAGAATGTTAGCTTGCCGAAGGATTATGAGTTTTCGAAAGAATATACTGATTTGATGGAGAATTATGAGTTCTCGAAGGCATTTGATCTTGTATGGGGCAAGATCCAAGATCTCAATAAAAAGATTGACGACGAGAAGCCTTGGAGCTTAGCTAAAAATGGTGAGACTGAGAAGTTGGAGAAATGCATGAATGACTTGATCGTGGGGCTTCTTGCTGCGAATTATGAATTGTCTCCATTCTTGCCGGATGCGTCGGCTCGGATTTTTGAGATATTTGACTCGGAGATTACGCCACCTGAAACACCGCTTTTCCCAAAGCAATAAAAAATTCCCCCTTGCGAGGGGGAATTTTTGTCTAGCTTTTATTCTTCGCAGCTACCGGACAATTTGGCTGTGAAATCTGACAAGTAGAAGCCGATTACACCACCAATCATCGGGATAATTGCATAGGCTGAGAGTGCCTGCATTATGCCGCCGATGATTTCGCCGAAGCTGTCGCCTGCGGTCGGGAAGATTTGGAACATCATTGCGAGTGCAGGGTTAAAGATGAAGTTGTTATTTAGACCTAGGAATGCTGCTGAAACAACATAACCAAGTACCATAGCGAGAGCAATACCGCCAGCTACGATAGCTGCAAAGGTAAAGACGCTGCGTTTGTATTTAAGAGCTCTTGCGAAGAAGAATGCAATGATTGCTCCACCGAGAAGCTCCAAAATAGCTACAACCCAGAAACCGTTTTCTGCGATAGCTGCCATAGTTGGGATTTCGTAAGCTGTTTCGCCGCCAGCCAAGTGGAAGGCGTTGAAGATGAGCCAACCGAGCCATGCGCCGATGATTTCAGCGATGATATACATAATACCACGTACAACTGAAAGACGGCGGGAAGCCATCATACCGACTGACACTAGTGGGTTAAGGCAAGCGCCTGAGAAGGCATAGATGCCAGCTAGGACTGCAATGAGCGCGATTGCATAAGTTGCAATTGTGTGAAGTCCCATTAGTGATGCGGCGAAGAATAGCAATGCGATAAGCATAGTACCGATTACTTCACCAAGTAATGAACCGTAGAACTTAGGGTTCTTAAATACGGTAAGAAAACTTTCGTTGCCTTCATATTTTTTGGCAAAGAAGCCACAAAGACAAGATTTGCCTTCGCACTTTTTTGCAGTAGAAGTTGCTTCTACTTTTTTGGTTTTAGGAGCCTCGATTTCTGACTTTACTGCAGGTTTCGCGGCAGTTTTTGGTTTAGTCGTCTTAGTCTTCGCAGAAGACTTTGTGGACGTTTTCGACTTTTTGGTCGCCATATTCCTCCTTTAATTGTATTTAAATTTATTATAGCACAAATATTATGCTATAATGAAAAATAATATTAATTTATTTAGGGAAAAATATGGGTGTAATTGTAAATAAAAACGATGAAGGGGAAAATGAACTGTCGCGAAGGATAAGTGCGGATTTGCGTGAGAAGGCGATGGAGGCCTCGAAGGATGAGGATAAAGATGATGATGTTGACCTTGTGGAGGATGCAGAATATATGAAGAATCTTAAGAAAACCGGCAAATTCGGCTGGGTTTGGATTGTGCTAATCGTGCTTGCGATTCTTTCGATTATTTCGATTATCTTTATTTAAAGCATAAGTGTTGTATAATATATAATATATGGCTGATGGATTGAAGAAAAATGACCCGTATCGTGAGATGGAGGATTCTCGGAAGTCCGATATTACTCCTGGTTTTGCAGGTGGTAATGGTAGTGACGGGTACTTTAGTCATCTAGGCAATACTTTTTTGGATGGTTCTCCTGGCCCGGATGGAAAATACGATAGAGCCAGGCATGAGTTTAACAATGCTGAATCTGGTGCTGCTGGGCAGGATGGCGAAGATGGGGGATTCTATCGTGGCGATAATGGTGTAGTTGATGCCAAAAAACGTGAGGAGTCGGGCGGCGGGCTATACAATGCCACGACTCAAGGAAAAGGCAAAGGTAAGGGTAAAAAGAAATTCAGTTTTAAAGGTATGTTTACTAGTGCAAAAGGAGCTTTCATAACTGCGGCAATTTCGATTCTTGGTGTTGGCGGCTTAATGGGTGCGACGCAGTTTTCTCAAATGTTTAACATTTTTGCCAATATGTCAGGACAGGATAATACTATGCGATCTTCTGCGGCTCTCAGGTCTGGTAACCTATTTAAAGCGCAAATGGATCCTGAGGGGAGGAAAGTTCCTGATGGAGTTAATGTCAAAGACCCAGTGAAAGGTAGGTTTTTACGTTCTGATACTTTTTCGATTTCCAAAAAACAGGCTAATAAGCTTGCGTCGCAAGGGATTGAGTACGATAAGGACTTCCGTTATGGCGATGGGTCTAAGAAGGCGCGTGTTTTGAAATTTACAGATAGCAATGGTGATGTAAAAATCATTGCTGCTGATCCGGATGTTGCAAATAAAATTGGTGACGGCGCGGTAGACTTTAAGACTTATTATGCCGATAATCCTGATTTTGCTACTAAATATGATGCAGGGTCAATGACATGGCGGGGGGCGATTGCTAACTGGTTTGGGAATCTCACGAATAAGTATATTAAAGATAATAATCTCACACGTAATATGACGGAAGACTATAGAGAAAAGTACGATGAAGCGGATGCTGATATGAAGGGCAAGGTAGCTCAGGAAATTCTCGCTGAGAGGACTGATGAGGTTGAAGGTGGGAAATATTCACGCGTAGATGCGGAAGACGATGGGCAGGATGGGGATGGAAACCCGAAATATAAAGCCGATACGGAGGAAGAAGACATCGAAGGATTTAGTCGCAAGAATATGGTTGATATGTCTGAGGCGAAGTCAAAGTTTTCTAAAGTTGCGGATAAGGTCACCGGGAACGCTTCAAAAGTCGTGAACATTGGTTGTAACGTAATGAATGTGGTAGGGGCGATCAGTCTATTGGTGTCGGCAAGTGAGGCTCTTCAAATTATCAATTTGACCACTTTATATTATGAGACTGTTGACAAAACAAAGGCCGGAGAGGGTAGCGATGCTCCCTATAAGGAGCTTAGCGGTGTCCTAAATGAACAGGTTGAAAATGAGAATGATATTATAAAGAGTTCTGGTGTGGCTTGGAACGATTATGACGAATCACAAAACTTTACTTACGATTCTTCTGGTGAGGCAAATGGCATTAAAACTCTTACTACTGAGACGATTACTACGAAGAAATCAGCTATACAATCAAGTGGGATTGCTTCTTTATTTGGTGGTGGGCCAGTTGATCCGAATGATCCGAGCGTCCAAAGTTTTAACATGACTTCTAGTCTAAAGAGGCTCATGGGCGGGCTTGGGACGAGTATGACTATGTTTTCAACTTGCGCTTTGGCTAAACTTGCGGTTAGTTTGGCGGGTGTGGTTACGGATGCTCTTGAAGTAGCTGCTTGTATTGCTGGCGCTATTGGTGCGCCGTTTACTTTTGGTGCTTCGGTTGCTGGCTGTGGGCCTTTGATTGCCAATACGATTAAAGGTATTGCTGTTTCGGTTGCTGTTGGCGTAGTTGTTGCGGCTGTAGTAGGAGCAATTACCCCTATCGCGGGTAAGGCTTTGACCCGAGATCTGGTGGGGGATATAGGTGGAGAAGCCCTTGGAAACGCGTTACGGTCTGGAAGTAAAATGTATCTAGGTGGTGCGCATAGAGCAAATGGTGGGTCTTTGTCGAATCGTGCTAAATATATTGCTTTTGCTGCTGAACAGGATAAGGTATTAGCTGAGGATGCTAGATATGAACGGATGACGCTTAGTCCATTTGATACGACGTCGAGTAACACTTTTATGGGGGTACTTGTCACTAAGTTAATGGGGTTTGCGTCGTCTAGTACATTGATGAATGCCATAACAACGAGTAGCTCTGCGGTAACTTCTTCGATTGTAGCTATGACTCCGTCGGCTTCAGCTTATAGTATCAATGAGACTTTGCCAACTGAAGAAGAATATCAAGACACTTGCCCGTATCTAGCTTCGATTGGCGCAGTTGGTGATGCATACTGTAACCCGTATGTGGTCAGCGATACTTCTACTATGGGGCTCGACCCTCTGACTGTGGTTGATGCCATTGGCGATAATTTCAACGGCGAAACGAGCGATGGTAATGTGGTAATTGATCCAAATTCGGATCTTGCTAATTATATTACATTCTGCGATCAGCGTCAGTCAGCCTTTGGGATTGCCGATCAAAATATTGTTAATGCTGTGACTGCCGGTTCGACTGGTAGCTCGGTGGCCGATTCGGCGATTGGTGCAATTCCGGTAATTGGTGATGCGATTGACGTGTTTGGCAACGCAACTGCCGTTGCGAATGTCGGTTATGTTGGTGGGGAATCTTGTGTGGCCGGAAACACAATGGATCAATATTTGGACGAGAATGGGAGTATTCAGTTTAGCGCTTCGCCGGGTTGGGATACGAGTCAATACTATCAGAGGTTTATTGAAGATCAGGCTCTGATGGAATCTATGGGCGTAATCGAAGAATCCGCCGTGTCGGTTTTCCTCGATAAATATTATGAAGAGAATCCTCTAGATAATTCTTATGAAGGGATTTTGGCTAGGAGATCGGGTCTTGATAAAGAAACCGTGGTCGCCATCCTTGACTTAATTGATTACGGTAACTATATTGCGGAGTACGATCCAACCGAACGCTACGCTTTCGGCGTGCCGGCGGTTGAGAAGGATAATACTATTCTGTTTGACAATGAAAACAGTGTGGCTGCGGATGCTGTGCTTCTAAACGCTATTTCATTTGCCGATGTTCGAAATCGTAGCTTTGCGGCCTAGAATAAATTGGCATTTAGGGGTATAATATACTAAGTATGGTAGATGTTGATAAGCTAAAACAAGAATTAAAAAAGATAAATGATGAAGCGGCAAAAATCCGTGAGATGGCGCCGGAAAAGAGAGCCGAGTTCGGTCGCATGATTAATGCGAAACGAAACGAGGTTTTAGGTGCGATTGCCGAAGCGGAGAAGGCTGCGATCAATGAGGACTCGGTTGCTATTGATATCACAGCATGGTCGGGGACAAATGAACCTTCACCAGAGTTTTATCCTGCAGAAATGGGCTCAGCGCATCCTTTGATGAAAGAGCTTGACATAGTGACATCAATTTACCAAATGATGGGGTTTGATGTGGTGGAATCGCGTCAGCTTGATGATGAATATCATATGTTTGATACTTTGAATTTCCCAAAAGAACATCCGGCAAGGGATGGTTATGATACTTTTCGAACCGAGGAGGGTTTGATCCCGCCTGCTCATACATCTACAATGCAACATCGCGTATTGAAACAGTTTAAGAAGAATTTGGATGAAGGCAAAGCCATTTCGGTGGTAGTGCCAGGTAGAGTTTTCCGTAACGAGGATGTCGACGCGACACACGAGCATACTTTCTATCAGTGTGAAGGCGTGTATGTTTCATCGGATTGTACTATGGGGCAGATGTTAGGGATTCTACGTGAATTTTTTGAAAAATATTATGGACAGAAATTAAACATTAGAACGCAGCCTGGATATTTCCCGTTTACGGAGCCTAGCCTCGAGTTTATGATCGAGAAACCACGCGATCTTGGTGGCAAGAAGGGTGACTTCCTTGAGATGCTTGGGTGCGGAATGATTCATCCAAATGTGCTCAAAATGGCAGGGATTGATCCGAGCAAATATCATGGTTTTGCCTGGGGTGGTGGTATTGACCGCTTGGTGATGCTGAAGTACGGTCTTCCTGATGTGCGATATTTCGAAAGTGGAAATCTGAAATTCTTAAGGAAGTTTAACTAGGGAGGAGATGCGATGAAGATATCATTAAATTGGCTTAAAAAATATGTAGAAATTCCTGAAGACGTTAAGAATCAGGACTTGATTCGCTTGATTGGCGCGAGATTAGTTGAGGTTGAGGGTGTGATTGACGAGACTCATAAGTACGACAAGATTTATGTGGTGAAAGTAGAATCATGTGAAAAGATTCCTGACACACATTTGACACTTTGTCAAATAAATGTTGGCAAGAAAGACTTGGTGCAGGTGGTGTGTGGTGCGCCAAACGTGAGAGAAGGGATGCTCGCGGCTTGGATTGCGCCGGGAGCTATCGTGCCGGCCAGTGTACACGAGGATGCACCTTTTGTAATCGGCGAACGCAAGATGCGCGGATACGATTCTTGTGGGATGTTGGCTGGTGCGGACGAGTTGGACCTTGGTGATGATCATAGTGGGATTGTTGAAATTTCACCTGAGGCTGCTAAACCAGGCGACTCATTAGCTGATATATTTGAATTGTCTGATCTTGTGCTTGAAATTGAGAACAAATCTTTAACTCATCGCCCGGATTGCTTTGGAATTATTGGTTTTGCTAGGGAAGTGGCGGGAATTCTTGGTGTTAAATTCGTAGAGCAGCCGCTGGCGTTTAAGACTTCTGGTCATGTAGCGGATAAGGCGGAGTTTAATCCTACGGTAGCAATTGAAAAGTCAGAGATTTGCCAGAGATATAGTGCGGTTGTACTTGAAAAACATGGTGAGATGAAGCAGAAATATCTCACCTGGCAAGATACGGTGATTTCAAAGTCCGGCATGAAGCCGATCGACCCGATTGTAGACGCTACAAATTATTTGATGCTACTTTATGGGCAACCTCTACATGCGTTTGATTACGATAAATTCGTAAAAGTATCTAAGACTTCGCGACCCGAGATTAAAGTTAGACTAGCTCGTGACGGCGAGAAGATTATACTACTTGATGATACAGAAGTTTCTTTAAATGAGAATGATATCGTGATTTGTTCTGGCGATGTACCGGTGGCGCTGGCTGGTGCGATGGGCGGGAAGTCTACGATGATTGATGAAAATACGAAGAATATAATAATTGAAGCCGCAACATTTAGTTTGTATAATTTGCGTAAGACTCAGATGGCGCATGGTATTTTCTCGGAAGCGATTACGAGATTCACAAAAGGCTTGTCGCCTTATCAGACTTTGGGTGTTGCAGGTAAATGCGCGGAGATGCTGTCGGAAGGGTTTAAGATTGCCGGTATGGCCGATGAGAATTGTTGTAAAAATGACAACAGTGAGATAATGATTGGTCTTAGCGAAATCAATGGCTTGCTCGGGACTGATTATAGCAAAGAGCTTGTAATTAAGACTTTGGAGAACGTTGGTTTTGAGGTTAAGGATCGAAAGAATTTGTTTAAGATTACCGCCCCGGCTTGGCGAATGGATATTCATATTAAGGAAGATATTATCGAAGAAGTTGGACGTTTACTTGGTTACGATAATATTTCGCCGGTTTTGCCGCTACACGCGACGGCTGGTTCAAATGCAATGTGGGAGCTTAAGAGTAATCTTAGGGACTTGCTGGTAAAATATGGTGCTAATGAGATTTTGTCATATAGTTTTGTTAGTGAGAGACTGTTAAAGAACGCATCACAGGATACAGCGAATTCTTATCGGATTGTAAATTCGATTTCGCCGGAGCTGATGTATGTGAGGCAGTCACTGATGCCAAGTCTTCTTGAGAAAGCTTATAAGAATGAGAAATTACCGGTTGAGAAATTTGCGATTTTTGAAATGAATAAGGTTTATCCTAAACGATTTGGCCTTGATTCTGAGAAGGTGCCGGCGGAGAAAATGTCGCTGGGGATTTTAGTAGCCGAGCGAAAGTCTAACGAGACCGCATTTTATAAAGCTAAGAAGTATATCGCTAAGGTGTTTGAAGAGCTTGGTGTCGTGGTGAAATATGCCCCTTTTGTGAAGCCAGCTCCAGAGATGGACTCGTATGATCCGAAGCGCGCGGCTCTCATTTATGTTGGTGATGAATTAATCGGCGTTGTGGGTGAGTTTAAGAAGTCTGTGTTGCATGATTTTAAGTTGACGGCTTATACTGCCGGGGCTGAGGTTGACATGAACTTGTTGCTCGAAAAAGCTTCCAGGAAGAAGGAGATTGATCTTGGTGTATATAAGGAAGAAGATTTAACCGTGACTACGGATAAAACTTACGACGAAGCGTTGGCCGAAGTCCAGGCAAAGAATCCGAATGCAATTATTACTCCAGGAACGATTTATCAGGCGGATGGTCAAAAGACGCGTAATATCACTTTCCACATCAAGATCGCTTAGTTTTAATTCTTAGTGGTTCGTCTGTTGCAAATAATAATACTTGTGTTAAAATAACATCATGATATTACTTGATTCAGTTACTAAGAAGTATCCTGGAGATGATACTCCAGCGCTTGATTCTGTTTCGCTTCACATTGAGCCGAATGAGTTTGTATTCTTAGTGGGTAAATCTGGTGCCGGTAAATCTACTTTGATGAAGATGATTACCAAGGAAGAAAATCCGGATTCTGGTAAGATAATTATCGGTGGGATTGACCTTGATTATGTAAAGAAACGTCACGTACCTGGTTATAGGCGACGTCTTGGTGTGGTTTTCCAGGACTTTAAATTGCTCCCGAGAAGGACGGTTTACGAAAACGTGGCTTTTGCGCTTGAAATTGCCGGCATGAGCAATAAAGAGATTCATAAAACTGTACCCAAGGTGCTTGAGTTGGTTGATTTGTTGGATCAGGCGAAGAAATTCCCAGATCAGCTATCTGGTGGTCAGCAGCAGAGAGTTTCGATTGCACGTTCGGTAGCAAGGCAGCCGAAGATTTTGATTGCAGACGAGCCTACTGCTAATCTCGACAAGTTGACTACTGAAGAAATTATCCAGCTCCTCAAGAAAATTAATGATTTCGGTACGACTATTTTAGTAACTACCCACAATGAGGGGATTGTGAATACTTTGCAAAAACGTGTGATTACCTTGAAAGATGGTAAGATTGTGAACGATCAGAAAAATCATGGTATTTACAAATTGGATGAAACTCCAGCACCGAAAACTCCTGTTCGTACGGTTCAGACTCCTGGTCATGCATTAAAGAAGAAGGTGGTATAAAATGGCAAAAGAGAAAAAAGAAACGGTAAATAAAGATCGAAAATTGAAGACTACTGCTAAGAAAAGCCTAAAAACGATGCAGCGCACTAGGAAAAAGCATCCTTTAAGGACGCAGGCTAGGATTGCGAAATATGGTGCTAAGGGTTTTGGTCGGAATATTTGGCTATCAACTGCAGCGACCGCTGTGATGTCGATTACCCTAATTATTTTGTTTGTCACCGTGGTGGCTAGTGTGATTTTAACAAATACTGCGGAAATGATGAAAGATAAGATTGATATTACGATTTATTTGAAACCTGGCGTAGCTTCGCAGCAACTTGAAGTTTTGAAAGATACGGTGGCGAGTGATCCAAATGTGAAATCGGTTGAGGCTTCTAATTCTGAGGAAGAATACGAGAAGTTCCTGAAAGAAAATGAAGGTAGTGACGAGGTGATTAGCGTGCTTGATGAAGATATGCGAAAGATGATGGTTTCGAAGATGCAGGGGACGATTCGAATTAAGGTTTACAATGTTGATGATTTGTCTAGTATTAAGAAGATCGTTGAGGAAGACGAAGAATTTAAGTTGTTTGTCGATAAAGAAAAAGCCCCGACTTACGACGTGAATCAGGCGGAGATTGCGACGATTACGACTTGGGCGAGGATTGCAAGGACTGGTGGGTTTATTCTTGCGATTGTGTTCCTCGTGATTTCGGTGCTGATTATTTTCTCGACTATTAGGATGGCAATTTTCTCCAGGCGCGAAGAGATTTATATGATGAAGCTCGTGGGGGCGGAGAAGAACTTTATTCGCGGGCCGTTTTTGATTGAGGCAGAGATTTGCGGCTTGATTGCTGGTGTAATTGCAGCGACCATCTCGTTCTTTGGCTTTATGTTTATGGCGCCGAAGTTGTCTGGGTATGGAATTGATGTTTCATCGATTTTGGACGTACTCGAATCTAACAAATTGATTTTGGTCTATCTAGTATTTATGGTACTTGGAGTCGTGATTGGCCGATTGTCGGCGAGACTAGCGGTATCAAAGTACTTGAATAAAGCGTAGAGTGTGCTATAATAAGCTTATGGTAAAACGTAAAAACAAAAATATCGTTGTTTTGTCTTTGGTGGGAGCTTTGTTGATTGGTATGATACCGGTGTATCATAACGCTGGAGCTATATCTAAAGCTTGCCAGAATTCTGCGGCTTGTCGTGAGGCGGTTGAGAAAGAAAAAACTGCAAGACAGAATGCTGCTTCGGCGGCTAATTCCGCGAATGCTTACCAAGCTAGAGTTAATGAACTCAACGCTGAAATTGCTGGAAAAGAAGCTGAAATCGTAGAGACTCAGGTAGAGATTGATGATCTTAAGAAACAGATTGAAAAGACCGAGGCTAAACTCGTGGAGGAGCAGGAAGCCCTCGCAGAGCTTTTGATTAATATGCATTTCGAATCTGATTCTGAGCCGATTAAGATTTTGGCTGGGGCCAATTCAATTTCTGATTTAGCTGAGAAGGCTGCTCGTGCTGAAGTAGTGAAGCAGCAAATTAGCGCTACGGCAGAGACCGTGAAGAAAGCGAAAGAGAAGCTTGAAGCCGACAAGGCTGAAGTTGAAGAACTATTGACTCAGCAGAAAGCAGCCAAGGAAACTATGGTAGCGAAGAGGACTGAGCAACAGAATTTAGTTGCTAAATTTGAGAATGACGCTGAGGCTTATGCTGAGGAAGCGAAGGCGGCGCAGTTAGCGCAGCGTGAGGCAGAAAAGGCTGAGCAGGAAGCTCACCCAGAACTCTATCGTGGTTCGGCCTACACCGGTGCTAATACTTATCCGTGGCAGGGCGACTGTCCGGCCAGGCAAGACGCGTATCTAACTTACTGGGAAGATGGTTATGGTTGGCATAAGATTGGCGGATATGTTTGTGAATGTGTGAGCTATGCAGGATGGAAGGCTTACGAGGCTTACGGCGTTGCGATTGGTTGGGGGAACGCTTACTCATGGGATGACGGTGCAAGAGCGGCAGGTTACAGAGTTGATCATTCGCCGGCGGCTAATACGATTGGTCAAGTTGATGGTTATCCATACGGACACGTATTCTGGGTTGAGAGCGTAAATGCTGATGGTTCGATTAATGTGACGGAATACAACAATGCTTACGCAACTTATCTATATTCTGGTAGTATGCATTACGGTGATTTCGGTGCTAGGACGATTCCGGCTGGCGAAGTTTGGCAGTATAACTTTATTCATTTGTAATTCATTCTTATAAATTCTTATGCATTTTCTCTGATTTTTTTGTGATATAATGTATAAGTATGAGCGAAAAAGTGGAATGGAAAGAGAAGAAAACCAGTCTTGGTAACGCTATTATTTTTTCAGTGATCGCGTTAGTGATTGGTTTGGTAATTGGGTATAATTTTGACAGTGTCTTTGGTAATTTTGCACCATATCTTGGTTTGTCTTCATCAAAAGCTAATTCCAGTTCGTCGATTGACTGGTCACCACTGAACGAAGTTTATGACGAACTTAGTATTTCATATAATGGTGATATATCAGAAAAGGATGTGATTGAGGGGGCGAAATCAGGATTGGTCAACGCTCTTGGAGATCCATACACCGTATACATGAGCGCGGAGACAGCTTCTGATTTTTACGATGATCTGCATGGTAATGTAGGTAGCGGAATTGGGGTCGAGATGGGGCTTCGTGACGGTTATGTGAGGGTGCTCAGGACTCTTCCGGATAATCCAGCAAGGAAGGCTGGAATACTAGCTGGTGACATAATCTATAAAGTGGATGGCGAAGAAGTCTATACGCTTTCGACTGAAGAGATTTCGAATAAGGTTAGGGGTGAGGCTGGTACTGAGGTTTCTGTGACTGTGGTTCGAAATGGCAAGGAGCATGAATATAAAATGAAACGAGAGCAGATTAATAACGTTTCGTCTTATGTTGAATATGATGGTTCGACCGCTATCATTACGGTAACGAGATTTGATGACGATACTGGTACTATGGTGCAGAAAATGGCGAACGATTTTAGTAATAAGGGGATAAAGAAGGTGATTTTGGATCTTCGCAACAATGGTGGTGGGTATGTTTCTGCGGCGCAAGATCTACTTAGCCTTTGGATTGACGGTGAGCCAGTGGTTTTACAGAAATCTAAGCATTTTGGAGATACGACTACTTCGGCTAGACATGGTAAAGCTGTATTAAAGGACATGAAGACGATTGTGCTCGTGAATGGTTCGACTGCTTCGGCTAGCGAGATTGTGGCGGGTGCTTTGCAGGATTACGAGAAAGCTACGCTTGTGGGTGAGAAGACGTATGGTAAGGGTGTTGTGCAGCAGCTAATGAATCTGTCTGGTGGTTCCGTGCTTAAAGTAACGACGGCTGAATGGCAGACGCCGAAGGGCCGCTCGATCAATAAAGAGGGAATTACTCCTGACGTCGAAGTCGAGCGTTCATATGAAGATATTAATGCGATGCGCGACCCGCAACTAGATAAGGCCAAGAGCCTATGAGAATCGTAATTGCAACAGCGGTGTATTATCCACAAATTAATGGGGTAGCGATGTTCTCTCATAATCTAGCGGTTGGTTTATCTGGCCGTGGGCATGAGGTGATGGTGATTGCGCCGTCACAAAATGGCAAGAATCATACCGAGATGATTGATGGTGTGAAGACTGTATATCTTAGATCAGTGGATTCTAAAGTTTATCCTGATCAGATTCATGATGTGCCAAAGCAAAAGAAGGTCTTGGGGGCTAAAGTACCGAGACTGTTTTATCGGAATGGGTTTAGGGTTTCTGTGTTTCCGCAGATTGAGGTGAAGAGGGCGCTTGATGACTTCCATCCTGATATAGTGCATGTGCAGATTTCGGACCCAATTGGTCTGTCTGTGGTTTCTTATGCTAGAAAGCACAATGTGCCGGTTGTAACTACTGAACATAATCAACCGGAGGTTTTGACTGAGCCCCTGAAGATGCCGCGACCAATCAAAAAGGGTGCCAACTATGTGCTTACGGCGTATTTTCGAAATAGGCAGAGTAAAAGTGATTTCGTGACGATGCCGACCGAACGGGCGATTAGGTCTTTACTTGGAAATGGTGAGAAGATTAAGGTGCCGATTGCGGCGGTCAGTAATGGGGTAGATCTGTCTAACTTCAAGCCCGGTAAGGCTAAAGCCGAGCTATATAATAAATATGGGATTTCAAAAGATCTTCCAGTGGTGTTGTATGTAGGGAGAGTTGACCCAGAGAAGAAAGTGGGGCTGGTGGTAGAGGCGTTTAATGAAGCGCGGTCTAATGTTCCGAAAATGCAACTTGTTATTGTGGGTGATGGGGTAGCTAAGGCTGGTTTGATTCATAAATATGGTGAAGATGATCATATTAAGATACTTGGCAAGGTGCTCGGGAATGATCTTCATGAACTATACAAGATTGGGTCAGTTTTTGCCACAGCTTCAGAAATTGAGACTCAGGGAATCGTATTAATTGAAGCGGCGGCTTCGGGATTACCCTTGATTGCGGTAGATAAGGGTGCAGTTTCGGAGATTTGTATTAATGGTGAGAATGGAGTGCTTTGTGAGCCAGGTAATGTGTCGCAGATTGCTGATGCGATAGTGAAAATTATGTCTGACCCGAAGCTGCAAAAAGAATATGCGGCGAAGTCTGTTGAGATTGCGCATGAGCATGATTTTGAGAGAACTCTAGATAAGTTTACTAATATCTACAACCATTTGCTTAGGGAAAACAATACTGCCACGGGCGAGTCTGATTAATTGGTCTAGCGCAAATAATGGTATTCGCGCTAGTTTTTTGTGGCTTAGACTACGATGTTTACGAGTTTGGCTTTCTTGACGAAGATGGTTTTCTTGATGCCGGATTCGGTGTATTTCTTGATTTTTGGTAGATCCAGAGCTTTGTCGATGATGGCTTTTTCGTCTTCGAGCTCGGCTACGTCGATTGTGAGGGTGGCGCGAAGTTTACCGTTGACTTGGACAACTAACTCGGCGGTGTCGGATATGAGATATTTATCTTCCCACTTCGGCCATTCGTCGTCGGCGTCTAGATGTTCAAGCATTTCGGAGGCGAGGTGCGGGGCGAAAGGCTTGAGGAGTTTTGCGAGAGCGATTAAATCTTCCTTAGCGGCGCCTTCTTTGTAAAGCTCGTTGACGTATTCCATCATGGCGGAGACGGCGGTATTGAAATTGTAATGGAAGATATCTTCGGTGACTTTCTTTATCGTTTTATTGCGGATAATAATATTCTTTTCTCTATCTGTTTCGGTTTTGTTGTCGAAACATAAAGTGTAACAGCGGTTTAGGAAGCGGTAAACGCCGCCGACGGAGCGAGGGTTCCAGGCTGCGTCAAGTTCGACTGGACCGATGAACATTTCGTAAGTACGAAGAGTATCGGCGCCGTAGCCGTCGTTGATGACGTCGAGCGGATCGATGACGTTACCTTTACTTTTGCTCATCTTTTTGCCGTCTGGGGCGTTGATGTAGCCGTGATAGATTAGCTTCGTGATTGGCTCGCGGAATGGTAGGTAGCCTTCGTCGGCAAAGAATTTGCACCAGAAGCGAGCGTATAAGAGGTGAGCAACGGCGTGGTCGGCACCAACGTAGATATCGACTGGTTCCCAATACTTGATAGCTTCTTGGTCCCAAGCAGCCTTTTCGTCATGCGGTGAAGCGTAACGCCAGAGATACCAGGATGAGCAGGCGTAGCCGTCTAGAGTGTCGGTTTCGCGGGTCATTTCTTCTAGATGAGTTTCGCCGGTCTTCTCGTCGGTGACTGGGATTTTGACTTTGAGCCAATCGGTGGCTTTAGCTAGAGCTGAGCGACCAGATTCGTCTGGTTTGTAATCCTCAATATCTGGGAGGACGACCGGAAGTTGGTCTTCTGGAATTGGGTGCGGATTGCCCTCTTTGTCGTAAGCGATAGGAATTGGGCAACCCCAATAGCGTTGGCGTGAAATGAGCCAGTCGCGCATGCGGTAGGTTGTCTTAGGTGTGCCGTAGAGGTCGCGGTCGATCAATTCTGCTTCAACGATTGGGAGGTTGAATTTTTCGGCAAATTCGCGGTCGCGATCGTCGTAGGCTGGGACAGCCATGATGGCGCCGGTGCCATACCCTGCTAGGACGTAGTCTGCGACATACACCGGGATTTTTTCCTTGGTGGCTGGGTTGATGACGTAAGAGCCGGTGAAGACGCCGGTTTTCTCTTTGTTTTCTTGGCGTTCGATTTCAGATTTCTTTAACGCGTCGTTTTTGTACTTCATTACCTCGTCTTTGGTATTGTCACTAATGAGGTAGTTTAGATCTTGATATTCTGGGGCGACGACTAGGAAGGTGGCTCCTTTGATGGTGTCTGGTCTTGTTGTGAATACGGTTATTTTTCTACTTGTAGCTTTGTCTCCGGATGCGATAGCGAAATCTATCTCGGCGCCGACTGAGCGACCGATCCAGTTTTTCTGCATGGTTTTGATTTTTTCGGGCCAGTTGAGGTTGTCGATCTCGTCTAGAAGCTCGTCAGCATATTCGGTGATTTTGAAGAACCACTGTTTCATCTTTTTCTTTTCGACTTCGTGGCCGCAGCGCCAACAGTGGCCGTTCTCGACCTGCTCGTTGGCGAGGACGGTTTGGTCAACAGGGCACCACCATTGGTAAGATTCTTTTTGGTAGGCGAGGCCTTTTTTGAAAAGCTGAAGGAAGCACCACTGGGTCCATTTGTAGTATTCTGGGTCAGAGGTGTTGATTTCACGAGACCAATCAATGGCGTAGCCGAGAGTCTCGGCTTGTTTGCGGAAGTTTGCGGTGTTCTGTTTGGTGACATCTTGTGGAGCGGTGCCGGTCTTGATGGCGTAATTTTCCGCTGGGAGACCAAAAGTGTCGTATCCGAATGGGCGGAGGACGTTAACGCCTTGCTGGCGGTAGAAGCGTGCGAGCACATCTACGATGGTGAAATTTCGCACGTGGCCAACGTGGAGGCCGGCGCCAGAAGGGTAAGGAAACATCTCGGCGATGAACATTTTGGGAGTGTCTTTCTCCTCGGTCGCCTTGAATGCTTCAGTGTCTGCCCATATTTTTTGCCATTTTTGTTCTATTTTGAGTGGTTCGTATCTTTCCATGGGTAATATTATACCATATTTATAGGGTTATTTTGAGGTTTGGCTGGGGGTGGATTAGATGGTTTTGATTTCAGGGATTTCCAAGTTGCCTTGGCGGATGATTTTGGGAGTTTCTGTAGTGAAGTCAATAATTGTGGATGGTTTGTGGCCAGTGAAGGATTTGGGAGTGCCGCCTCTTGGGTTGGCAGAGGTTAGAATAAGTGGGCCGGTCTCTGGAAGGATCTCAGCAAAGAGAGGATGGTCGGGGATGCGGAGGCCGATGGTGTCGTAGTGGTCGTAGTAGAAATTATGGAAATTGGGGTTTTTCGGTAAAATTAGGGTAAGTTCGCCAGGGAAATAATGGTCGATGAGGGGTTTTGCGGCTTCGGGGATGATTGCGTAGTTTGAAATCGCGTTTTTGCTTTCGGGGACGAGAGTGAAAATTTTACCAGAGTCGAACCCTCGGTCTTTTAGTCTCATGAGGTCTTTTATGGCTTGCTCGGATTTCAGGGAAACAGCGTAGCCCTCCACGGTTTCGGTGGGGACAGTGACGATTTTGTCGCTACGAAGATCTGTGATTATTTGATTTTTCATTAAGAATATTATATCATATTTTTATGAAATTAGTTTTGGTATTAGATAATATTCGGTCTTGTTACAATGTCGGGGCGATCCTCAGGACGGCGGAAGGATTTGGGGTGGAGAAGGTGGTTTTGTCTGGATATACGCCGAGAGTACATGACGCGAATTTGTTGCCGCATTTAAGGGAGAAATTGGATAAAGAGATCCATAAAACTGCGCTTGGGGCGGAAGATATGTTAGAGATTTATTCGTCTGATGATATATTATCGGAGTTAAATGAATTAAAAAAACAGGGGTGGCAAATTGTAGGGTTAGAGAATAATATTGAGAGCGATAAACTATTTGACTTGGGCGATAAAAACCTCGGTGAACATTTGTCAGACAAGGTCGTGTTGTTGCTTGGCGAGGAAGTGCATGGAATTGATTATTCACTCCATGAGATAATTGATCTGTTTGTAGAAATCCCAATGAAAGGACAAAAGGAATCCTTTAATGTGTCAGTGGCGGCGGGGATTGCGATGTATGGGCTTTTAAACTAAGAAAAAGAGACCGCATTCGCGGCCTCGTAAGGTGCTAGAAATTGTTACTATAGAGAATCGCCTCCGTCGGTACATAAACTATGTACCTTATGATGGTTTGTTCTTCTTTTTCTATTCTCCAGAAAAAGAAGCAATTAACTTCTGTCTCCTTCGTTACGACTTCTTCTACGCGGTAAGGAGCTCTGTTTGATTCCTCGTGCTCGATGTTTTCGTTTGCTGCCTCTACCATGCCGATTCTCTTATCATCTTTTTCGTAGAAGAGCACCGTCGTGTCGTCGTTTCTTTGCACGTATTTACCTTCAGGTAAATCTGGACTACCTTCGTTGTCGATGGTGTACAAGGGTAGTATCTTGTAAATGTTATAGGATACTTCTTGTACCAATGTTTCATCTTTCCTTATAACGAAGAGTAATACCAAGTACGTAGCGCATACGACAAAAATAGTTGCGTGAACTACTGCTTTCATCACGTCTGCTTTTTCTACTTTCTCCAGGCTCCTGTTGGTTTTTAACCGAGACGCAAGGAATTCTAAAGCGAACGCTGATATGATAAATGCTAACAATGACGTAATTGTAATACCCCATCCTGACATGTTTTCACCTCCTAATGTGCCAAGTTGATAAACTACTAATTAAGAATTCGTTTTGCGATTATATCATTTTTGTTGTGATTTTGCAAATATTAGGGCTTGTCTTCTCTTTGCCTTGGTTATGTTTGCCGGTTTGTATTATTCTAGACATGGTATAATGTAATTATGGAAAAGGTTAAGATTTATACGACGCCGACCTGCGTGTACTGTCACGCTTTGATGGATTGGCTCGAATCTAAAGGGGTGGAATACGTAGAGATGGACGCGACGAAGGAAGAAGGGATAAGCGCAGTGCCGGTGACTGAGATCGGTGGTGAGAGGATTGTAGGATTTGATCGTCCGGCAATTAAAAAGGCTTTGAAAAAGGCTGGCGTGGAGTTCTAGATATTTTTACCCTTGCGAGTTTTGAAAAATAGTGGTAAAATGAATAAAATTATCTATTAAACGTAAGGAGCAAAATGCCTGAACCTAAGAAACAGAGTAGCCCACGCAAAACCGGGCTTCGTAGGAGCCATCTCAGGTTGAAGCTAGCTCGCAGAGTTAACAAAACTTCGCCAGTTAAAGCTTTTGAAACCAAAAAGAAGACACCTAACTTAAAAGTCAAAACAACTAAAAAGATAAAAGGGAAAGATAGTAAATAAAATGGCAAGTAACCGACATTTGGGTAGAGTAATCGTTTTACAAAGCTTATATGAGTATGAGCTAAGAACGCTCGCAAAAGATCCTAACGTCGACCTCGATATAGTAGTAGCTAAGAATATTGAACCTTATGACAAAGCTCTCGGTGATACGGAGTTTGTGTACAATTTGGCGCGTAACGTCGCAAAGAATTTTGAGACGTTAGACAAGACTTTGACGCCTCTTGCGCCAGAGTGGCCAATAGATTCAATTGCGGCTATCGATAGGAATATCCTAAGGATGGGGCTGTACGAGCTTTCGGAGTGTCGTGATACTATACCACCGAAAGTTGCAATTAATGAAGCTGTAGAGCTTGCAAAAGCATTTGGTAGTGAGAATTCATCGAAGTTTGTAAATGGTGTTCTCGGTACCGCTTACAAGAAGCTCGGAATTGTTGAAGAAAAAAATGAATCAGAAAGTAAGTCCGTCGATGGAACCGACGGCAAGGAGAAGGCTTAAGGTTCCTGAGGCTTTGCCTGAGGATCAAGTAAAAGAGTCTCCCCTTGATAAGATAAAGTCGGCTGTTTTTCGAAAGAAGGCAGCAATTCAATCGATTGTGCGTGAGCCGACTTCGGGCGGGATTGTTTTTCGATTTACGAAGGACAAAAAGGACATCGAAATCCTTTTGATCCAGGACTCGAAGGACCGCTGGACCATTCCTAAGGGCCATATTGAGCCGGGCGAGACCGCCAAGATGACCGCCAAGCGTGAAATTGAAGAAGAGACTGGCCTTTCGAACGTATCGGTCCTGACTTGGCTTGGGAAAATTCATTTTAAATATCGCAGAATGGACAAGTTGGTGCTCATGACCACACAGATTTATTTGGTACAGGCACTTGATAGCCATGAGACGCCGATCCCTGAGAAGTGGATGAAGGGGATCCAGTGGTTCTCCTTTGCCGACGCACTTGACGCGATTGAATACGAAGATATTGAGAAACTAATGTTAATAGCGAAGAAACGAATTCGCGCTGGAGATTATTAATGGAAATCGAAAAATACAAAGAATTTGCCAAAGAAAAATTAGGATTTGAGTTTAATGACATAAATTTGTTAGTACTGGCCTTGACTCACCGAAGTTATGTCAATGAACACAAGTCTGTGCACGAGCACAATGAGCGCTTGGAATTCCTCGGTGACGCGGTGCTTGAGCTGGTGTCGTCTGATTTCTTGTACCGTAATTATGAGTATCCTGAGGGTGTGATGACTGCGCTTAGAGCGGCCCTCGTTAGAACCGAGTCGATCGGGGATGCTGGTAAAGAGCTTGGCTACGAACCGCTGGTAAGGCTTTCTAAGGGCGAGAAACAGGGGTCTGAGCGGGCTCACGATTCGATCCTTGCGGATTGTTTTGAAGCAGTGATTGGTGCGATTTACCTCGATCAAGGCTATGATACGGCGAAGGATTTTATTAATAAGCATATTTTGGTGAAAATTGATACAATCCTCGAGGAGGAGTCTTGGCGTGATCCGAAGTCCTATGTACAGGAGCTTGCGCAGAAGATTGACGGTATGACCCCTGTTTATCGTACTCTCAAGGAAGATGGGCCAGATCATGATAAGACCTTTACCGTCGGTATTTATGTTGGTGATAAATTGAAGGGAACTGGTGAGGGCCACTCTAAGCAAGAGGCTCAAACAGAGGCGGCAAAAGAGGGCGTAAAGAAATATCGTAAAGCAGCTAATAACAAATAGATCATTTGGCTTGTAACAAGGGTGGAGTATTGACTTTTTGGCGAATCTGTGGTATAATATAAGCAGATATGTATTGTGTTTAGTATAAGAAGGGGGGAACTATGCATACAAAGTATATTACAAAAAACGGCATTTTGATGATTCGCGTTTATAATGAAGGCGAAGAGCAAGATATGATGGTTCCGGAGTTTTTGATGGTGTATGATGAAGCTATGCTTCCAGACTTAGAGTCGCATTGCGGCGATATTGTCTTAAAAGCACCGACTCCATCAACCAATTCTGTATTGCAGGTTGAAAATGTAATGCGATACAGGGCTGCGATCGATAGACTCGTTAAATTTAGCAAAAGCGGTTTAGCGAATCGGCAGGGTTACATCAAGGCCATAAATAAATGGGCTGAAGCCCTAGGCTTGCCTAAGCTTGACGATGCCGAGGTTCATCGGCTTGCTGTGTTTATGGGTCGGCCTAATTTTAAAAGGAGCTTCAAGGCTCGTGTCGAGAAATACCTCGATCACGGACAGCTTGTCTCTGTAAAGCAGATGCTGGCAGAGATTGAGGCTTCTTATGAGAAGCGCGGACATCCATTAAAAATTTTCGGGGACAGAATGAACCCCCGAGAGAAACAGCTCTGGCGTTAGCCAGGGCTTTTCTTTTTATTTAAGATGTGTTATAATCTATCTGTTAAATAATTTAAGGAGAAAAAATGCTAGCGATTCGCATGCAACGTAATGGCCGGTCACATTATCCAACGTACCGGATAGTCGTCCAAGAATCACAGCGTCATCCGCTTTCGGGACGCGTGGTAGCTGAGGTCGGCAACTACAATCCCGCAACTAAGGCTTTGACCCTAGATAAGGATGCAGTAAACAAATATTTGTCAAATGGTGCACAGCCATCTTCGAGAGTTGCTTTTATCTTGAAGAAAAACGGCATTAAGTTACCTAAATGGTACAAAGAGCCGGCTCCTAAGAAGGCAACGGCTAAGCACGCTGACAAGCTTCGTAAGAATCAGCCAAAGGAAGAGGCGCCAGCCGAAGCTCCTGAAGCTCCTGCTGAGGCACCAGCTGAAGCACCTGCTGAAGCTGCTGAAGCTCCAGCCGAGGAAACTCCTGCGGAAGCTTAAGTTTAAGATTCAAAATAAAATAGTCCCGTCTTGGGACTATTTTTGTGTTATAATAAAAAAGTATAAACTAAATGGAGAATCAACATGGCTACTATCGACCAACAATTCGTAGAATATATCGTAAAAACATTAGTCAACAATCCTGAAAAGGTAGCAGTGGAAAGAGTAATCGATGAAAAGGGTGTGCTTCTTACTTTGACCGTAGATCCATCTGACGTCGGCCGCGTTATCGGTAAACGAGGCGTTACAGCGCAGGCGATTCGTGTTTTACTCCGCGCACTTGGTACCAAGCAAGATGCAAGATTTAATCTGAAGATCGTAAATACTGACGAAGACGAAGAGGGCGAGACGAAGAAGACTGAGACCAAGAAGAGCAAGAAAGAAGAAAAGAAAGAAGACGTAGAGGATGAAGAGGTCGAAGAGGTTGAGGAAGCTGAGGAAGAGGATGAAGATGATGACGACGAAGAAGAGGGCACTTCTGAACTTGCTGAGAAGACAAGAGCTGAGCTTGCTGATCTTGATGATCTAGATATCTAATTCCAAAAGTTTGACTTTGAAAATCCCGCCGTAAAAAGCGGGATTTTTGATTGACTATCCTTCCTATCCGTGATACAACAGTATTAATAAAAGTCTTATTGGTGAGGTAATACATTATAGACTCGATCTTTACAAAGAAGGAGGTGTACCTTTTATGGGATATATGGAAAGCTCAACGAATCGTTCAATTGTGTTGGAGCAGGAAACCGTGATAAAGCAGGATCTCGATTCTCTTAAAGAACAGAGAGAGAAACTCTTAAAAGAAGTGGTTGAATTGGAGAACGAGGGCTCTCGCTTAACTTCGGATTTTCTCAAAAACTTAGATTTAACAGAGGATAAGAGTCGTGAGATCAAAGATCTTGTTATGGACAAACAGCGTTTAGAAAGTGGTCTCGACAAATTGGTTGAAGAAGGTGTGATGATAAGTCGGCAGTTGGCGAATAACAGAAGAGAATATTGTAAAAAATACGATGAGCTCATGAAAATTAATTCAATCCTCAAGATTGATGAATGAAGACTGGTTACCTTCATTTTCATTATCATATTCCTCCTTTCATTTCAGAAAAGCGTCGCTAGTTTTAGCGGCGTCTTTTCTTTTTTTGATTCAAAAAGTCCTTGACAATCGTCGCTTAGCGTGTATAATTAAACATAAGCTAACTAACTGCGAGTCGGCTTGAAAGAAAAAGTTGAGAGCTTATATATGGCTTGAAATCCTCCTGCGTTGAAGGAGGATTTTGGGTTTTTAGATAAAAATTTGCAAAAATAGTATTGATTCTGAGCCTCGGGTGTGATAATATTAAGTACAAGAAGTAGTGTGTCCTGTTTTTGTATCTTATGGAAGGTGGCGACTTTCAAGGTGGGAACTGGGCAGTAGTCTTCGGCGCTGAAGTAATTAATGTGACAGGAGTTGTTTTTCCTGTACGATTGGTTGCTGAAAAATACTATTAACACTAATAAAAAGAGGTAGAATGGTTACAAAACCTAGTCAGAAAGAAAGAGTTTTCTTTACCGAAGGTGATCAGGCTTTGCCAATACCAGATTTAACCGCGCATCAGAAGGATTCGTGGGCTGATTTTGTGCAAAATGGTCTTCGGGAAGTCTTCGAGGAGTTGAATCCGATTGACGACTATACCGGTCAGAAACTCTCTCTTCGTTTCAAAGATTATTATTTTAAAGAACCAAAGGAGTCGGAGCGTGATGCAAAGTACAATCTTGCAACTTACGAAGCGCCACTCCACGTTTTGGTGGAACTAGAGAACAAGACCACCGGCGAAAAGAAAGAACAGGATATTTACTTTGGTGACTATCCTTGGATGACCGAAAGGGCGACATTTATTATTAACGGTACCGAGAGGGTGATCGTTTCCCAATTGATTCGCTCGGCTGGGGTGTTCTTTAACGCTGAGACGGTTGGTTTGAAGCGCTATTATGGTGCTAAGGTAATTCCAGGCCGTGGTGCTTGGCTCGAGTTCGAGACCGCTGTAAACGGTGCAATCTATGTAAAGATTGATCGTCGTCGTAAAATCCCGGTCACAACTTTCCTTCGTGCACTTGGTATGAAGAAGAGCGAGATTGAGAACGCGTTTTCTAAGGTTGACACTGGTGAGAAGAAATATATCGAAGTTACTTTCGAAAAAGATACGACTTCGAACCAAGGTGAAGCTTTGCTTGAAGTTTATCGCAAGCTTCGTCCAGGCGATCTTGCAACCGTTGAGAACGCTAAATCAATGATTGAGCGTACTTTCTTCGACAAGAAACGCTATGATTATTCAAACGTTGGTAGATTTAAGATTAATCGCCGTCTTGGGTTTGATACGCCAAATGAACCTGAGTTCAGAACTTTGCAAATGAAAGACGTCGTGGCAATTGTTTCCGAAATCATCAGATTGAACAACACACAAGAAGCGCCGGATGATATCGACTCGTTGTCTAATCGTCGTGTGAAGCTCGTCGGCGAGCTCGTACAAAGGCAA
The DNA here is from genome assembly GCA_017515105.1 of Candidatus Saccharimonadota bacterium. Taxonomy (GTDB): domain Bacteria; phylum Patescibacteriota; class Saccharimonadia; order Saccharimonadales; family Saccharimonadaceae; genus Nanosyncoccus. Next base: position 25,785 of record JAFWHO010000002.1, on the reverse strand, counting down.
TTCCGCCTTGGTATGCTTCGCTTACAACGTAATATTCTAGACAGAATGTCAATGGCTAACCTTGAGGAAGTCACTCCTTCACAGCTTCTAAATTCACGTCCTGTCGTGGCTGCTGTTAAGGAATTCTTCTCAACTTCTCAGCTTTCACAGCTTATGGATGAGGTTAACCCATTCTCAGAACTTGCACACAAGCGCCGTCTAAGCTCGATGGGTCCTGGTGGTTTGACTAGGGAACGCGCTGGCTTTGACGTACGTGATGCTCACCCGACCCACTATGGCCGTATTTGTACGGTTGAGACACCAGAAGGTGGTAACGTAGGTCTCGTGCTTAACTTTGCAACTTACGCCAAGATTAACGAATATGGCTTCATCGAGGCTCCTTATGTCGTCGTAAAGAACGGTAAGGTTACCGATGAAGTAGTTTACATGGATGCCGATACTGAGAACGACATGATTATCGCTGACGCTTCGGTTAAGCTAGACAAAAATGGTAAATTTGTCGAAGACTGGGTGTCCGCACGTGTGCATGGTACTCCTGCACAGGTTGAAGCAAAAAGAGTAACTCATATTGACGCGGCTCACAAAGAGATTCTTGGTGTGTCAGCATCACTTATTCCATTTGTAGAGAAAAACCGTGTTGACCGTTCTTTGATGGCCTGCGCAATGCAGAAACAGGCTGTGCCTCTACTTCGCCAGGATAATCCTATCGTAGGTACTGGTATCGAGCGTGAAGTCGCTTTGAACACTTCACAGATCGTAGTAGCTACTGGGGCTGGCGTTGTTAAGAAAGCTGATGCCGAGTCTGTAATCGTAACTTACGATAAGGGCGGAGATGTAGAATACAAACTACAACACTTTGAAAAGACCAATGATGATAGGTGTTACAACCAAAGATGTGCTGTTCGTCGTGGCCAGAAGGTCAAGAAGGGTGACACTTTGATCGAAGGTGCATCTATCAATAACGGCGAGTTGGCACTTGGACGTGACCTTCTCGTAGCATTTATGCCATGGCGTGGTTATAACATGGACGACGCGATCGTTATTTCGAACCGTTTGGTCGAGGATGATACTTTAACTTCGATCAACATTAAAGATTTCGATGTCGAAGTTCGTGAGACCAAACTTGGTCCAGAGCAAGTAACTCGTGATATTCCAAATGTTTCAGAGCATTCTTTGAGGCATCTTGGTGAAGACGGTATTGTGGCTATCGGTTCCGAGGTCAAAAATGGCGACATTCTCGTAGGTAAAATTACACCTAAGGGTGAGCAAGAGCTAAGCTCTGAGGAAAGACTTCTCCGTGCTATCTTCGGTGAAAAAGCCAAAGATGTACGCGATACTTCTGTCAGAATGAATGGTTCTTCGACTGGTAAAGTTGTCGATGTACGCGTTTACACCAGAGAGCAGGGTCACGAACTCAAAGCTGGTGTGATTATGCAAATCAAGATCTTCGTAGCTGAAATGCGTAAGATCGGCGTAGGTGATAAGCTTGCTGGTCGCCACGGTAACAAGGGTGTGGTTTCCAGGATTCTTCCTAAGGAAGACATGCCATTTATGGCCGATGGTACGCCAATCGATGTAGTGCTTAGCCCAATGGGTGTGCCAAGCCGCATGAACCTCGGTCAGCTATTTGAAACTCACCTTGGTATGGCAGCTAGGGCACTTGGCTATAAGGTTGCTACGCCGTCATTTAATGGTGTACCTGACGAGGTAATCTCTGATGAGCTCGAAAAAGCTGGCTATGCCCGCGACGGTAGAGTTCAACTCTTCGACGGTTTGACTGGTGAGCCGTTTAACGAAAGAACCTCTGTTGGTGTGATGCATATGCTAAAGCTTCACCACATGGTTGAAGATAAGATTCACGCTCGTTCAACTGGTCCTTATACAATGGTTACCCAGCAGCCGCTCGGTGGTAAGGCGCAGAACGGTGGTCAGCGCTTCGGGGAAATGGAGGTCTGGGCACTTGAGGCTTACGGTGCAGCTACTACTTTGCAGGAAATGCTTACTATCAAGTCAGATGATGTTTATGGACGTGCGAAAGCTTATGAGGCAATCATCAAACACGAACCAATTGAAGGTCCGAAGCTTCCTGAAGGCTTCAACGTGTTGGTGAAAGAGTTGCAGGGTCTCGGCCTTAAGGTAGATCTCTTGGATCACGGTGAGGCTGCTGACGCTGGTGATGTGATTGAGCGCACATCAAAGGAAATTGAAAAATCAAAAGATGATCAATCCATCTATGATCAACATAAAAAAGATACCGAGCCGCAGATCCTCGATCTTGATGAGGAAGAGGCAGAAGCCATGATGGCGGAAGAAGGTGTCGAAATAACAGAGATTGACGAGTCGGATGGAACTGTTGATCTCGGAGAGGAGTTCTAAGATGGCGTGGATGGACAATTTTATCAGCGCTTCGGACTTTGATTCGATTCGTCTATCGGTAGCTAGCCGAGATGACATCTTGAATTGGAGTTACGGCGAAGTAACCAAGCCAGAAACGATTAACTATCGAACTCAAAAACCAGAACGGGACGGTTTGTTCTGTGAAAGGATTTTTGGGCCAACAAAAGATATTAATCCACACGACGCTAAGCTTAAAGGCGTACGTTCGCGTGAGGCTGCGGTTGATAAAGAAGGTAACCTAGTCACCAAGTCAATCACAAGGCGTGAGAGAATGGGTCACATTTCACTCGCTGCCCCGGTTGCGCATATTTGGTTTATGCGTGGCGTGCCTTCCGCTTTGTCACTTCTTCTTGATATTACTGTCAAGAACATTGAGAAGGTTGTTTACTTTGCTACTTACCTTATTATCGATGCAAAGACTGATGAAGTACAAAAGCGATTAGAGTCACTTGAAGCTCAGACCAACACTGCTCGCGATGCGATTAAAATTCGCTACGAGAAAGAGGCAAAGGCAGAAGGTGCTGACGTCAAGGCTCTTGCTGAAGCTCAGACCAAAGAACTTGAAGATCTTCAAAATGATTATCTTTCTCGCAAAGCTACTCTTGAATCGTTCAAGAAGGGCGGCGTAATTACTGAGGTGCAATATCGTAATCTTCCAGAAGAGTACGAAGATTTGATCACAGTAGAAATGGGTGCAACTGCTATCAAGAAGATGCTTGATGAAATCGATCTTGATAAGTTGATTGCTGACCTTAAAGCTGAAGAAGAAGAAGCTAAAGGTCAAAGAGAGAAGAAGATCCAAAAGAGACTTAAAACTCTCGAGGGTATGCAAGCTGCTGGTATCAAGCCAGAAGATTTGATCATGACAGTGATCCCGGTGATCCCGCCGGATCTACGTCCTATGATCGCACTTCCTGGTGGTAGATTTGCCACTTCAGACCTTAATGATCTTTATCGTAGAGTTATTAACCGTAACAACCGTTTGAAGAAGTTGATTGATCTTAATGCACCTGAGGTGATTTGCCGCAACGAAATGAGAATGTTGCAGGAAGCTGTCGATGCTTTGATCGATAACTCTGCTGCGCATGGCTCCAGAGGCGCTAACTCAACCAACGGTCGTCGTAAGCTTAAATCACTTTCTGACCTCCTCAAGGGTAAGCAGGGTCGCTTCCGCCAGAACTTGCTTGGTAAGCGTGTTGACTACTCTGGTCGTTCAGTGATTGTTGTTGGTCCGGAACTTAAGCTTCACGAATGTGGCTTGCCAAAACAAATGGCGCTCGAGCTATTTAAGCCATTCGTGATTTCGTGGCTCATTGGTAATGAATATGCTAACAACATCCGCTCTGCTTCGAGATTGATTGAAGCTAAGGAAACTGTAGTTTGGGATGCTTTGGATGAGGTAATTAAGGGTAAATATGTGCTCCTTAACCGTGCTCCGTCCTTGCACCGTTTGTCGGTACAAGCTTTCCAGCCTAGACTAATCGATGGTAAAGCAATCAAATTACATCCACTAGTAGCTTCCGGCTTTAACGCTGACTACGATGGTGACCAGATGGCCGTGCATCTACCTTTGTCTGACGCTGCTCAGCTTGAGGCTAAGGAACTTATGTCGGCTTCCAAGAACTTGCTGAAGCCTGCTGATGGTTCACCTGTGCTTGCTATTTATCAGGACGTAGTGCTTGGTGCTTATTATCTAACCTATGATAAACCAGGGACCGATACGGATGAGCCAAAGGCATTTTCATCTGTTTATGAAGCTGAAATGGCTTATGATCAGGGCTTAATCGCGCTACAAACGCCAATTCGCGTGTTTACTAAGAAAGCGATTCGCGATACGACTCTCGGTCGCGTGATCTTCAATGAGATTTTGCCAGAAGATTATCCATATGATAACTCTGTCCAAACCAAGAAGAACCTTTCTAAGGTGATGGCAAACATCTTTGATTTGTACGGATCAGAGGTAATGGTGAAAACTGCAGATACTTTGAAAGATTTGGCCTTTGAGTATGAGACAATCGCTTCGATTTCTACTGCTAAGGATGATTACCCAACCTACAACGAGATTGATGATTTCATCGCTGAGGGTGATGCTAAGACTGCTCTTATCCAGCAAGATTACAACGATGGTCTTACTACGGATGAGGAGCGCTACAAGCTTACAATCGCTAACTGGCGTGACATCGATAAGAAGATTTCTGACTTCTTGTCATCGAAGTTGGCTGAAATGGACACCGATATCGCGGTGATGGTGAATTCTGGTGCTCGTGGTAATATTTCGAACATCAAGCTCGCTTCTGCTGAGATTGGTATCATGGTGGACATCAACAACAATGAAATCGAGCTTCCAGTTAAGTCTTCGTATAAGAAGGGTCTTAACACTTTGGAGTCATTTATCGCGACTCGAGGTGCACGTCAGGGTCAGGTGTCAACCGCTCTTCGTACTGCGGACTCCGGTTACCTAACTCGTCGTCTCGTAGATGTGTCTCAGGACGTGTTTACTACCGACGAAGAGGCTGAAGATCCTGGGTTTACGGTTTATCGTAACGAATCTGAGGTTTCTGGTATTAGCTTTAGTGCTAGACTCGTTGGTCGTTATACTGCTGAACCTATCCCTGGCTACCTTGAAGCAGACGAGCTCATCACTAAAGAATTAGCTGAGCAAGTTGAAGCCGATGAGAAGATCGAGTCTGTAAAGATCCAATCAGTGTTGTCAACTACTGCTATCAATGGTATTCCACGTAAGGCTTACGGTGTAGATATGTCGACTAGGGAACTAGTTGCTGCAAATGAGCCGGTTGGTGTGATTGCGGCACAGTCCCTCGGTGAGCCTGGTACGCAGCTTACACTTGATACTAAGCATGGTTCTGGTGTGGCTGGTTCTGGTGCAATTGCTAGAGGTCTTCCTCGTGTGGAAGAGCTTCTCGAAGCTAGAACACCTAAAGGTCAGGCGTATGTCACACCTATTGATGGTGTTGTTGAAGTACGCGAAGAGAACAGTCACTATATCGTAACTATTACTCCTCAGTCTGGTGCGATTGAAAGAATTGAGCTTGACGGTCGCAAGCCGTCAGTAAAAGATGGCGAGAGCGTAAAAGCTGGTGCAACTTTGGTTCGCAAGAGTTCAAAGTCTGCCGCCATTAAGGCTCCGAATGCTGGCGTGGTGGAACTTGTAAAGGATGCTATTATCCTAGTATCTGCTGCAGGCGCACCAGTGAAGCTTGAGATTCCGGGTGAAGCTGAGTTAGTTGTTAAGTCTAATGATTCAGTGAAAGCTGGCGACAGAATTACGACCGGTTCTTTGAACCTCCAAGATCTTTTGAAATACAAAGGAATTGAGGCTACAGAGCGCTATATTATGAATGACGTTTTGAACGTTTATGCTGCTCAGGGTCATGAGATTTCGCCGAAACATCTTGAGATCTTGGTGCGTCAAATGTTCTCCAGGGTTCAAATTGTTGATCCGGGTGATTCAGAATTTGTATCTGGTGATATTACTTCAAGGACAGCCGTAAGTACTACGAACAAAGAGCTTGAAGCAGAGGGTAAGCAACCTGCAACTTACAATAACTTGTTGCTTGGTATTACCAAAGTTTCGATCTTCTCTGATTCGTTCTTGTCAGCTGCATCCTTCCAGGATACGACCCGTGTTCTTATTAACGCTGCAATTAGTGGTAGAGTTGATCACTTGCGTGGCCTTAAAGAGAACGTTATCATTGGTCGTAAGATCCCTGTGGGTACTGGCGTGGCTCCTCTTAGTGATTTCGAGGTGCCTGATTCAAAAGTGCCAACCGAGGAAGATCTCGAAAACTTGTAAAAAGTTGAGAGCGGAAAATAAAGGGCGAAAAGCCCTTTATTTTTTATCTCGGGTGTGGTATCATGAAATAAGTTATTAAGAGGTTTATATGCATTTCAAGACTATTTTCAGATCCCTAAAGAATAAAGACATGTTGAAACGAGTATTGATTATACTTGGTATCATTGTGGCATATAGATTATTGGCACAGATTCCTGTTCCAATGGGTGACGCTTCTACCTTTAAGGAAGCTGTTTCTAACCTAATGCAAAAATCTGATTTTTCGAGTTTTCTTAATTTGATTTCCGGTGGTGGACTTGCTTCTCTTAGTATTATCATGGTGGGTCTTTCACCTTATATTACCGGTTCGATTGTGATTCAGCTTCTTACGAAGGCGATCCCTTCACTCGAAGAATTATCTAATGATGGTGAAACTGGCCGCAGAAAGATTAACCAGTGGACTAGAATGCTCACTGTCCCTCTAGCTATTGTACAGTCAATTGCTTACATCTTTATCCTATATCAGTCAACCTTGTCGGCAAACCTCGCAAGTGACTTTACGCCTTCTATCGGGGACTGGGCCTTGTCTGTTACAGCGATGACGGCAGGTTCGATTATCTTGATGTGGCTAGGCGAGCTTATAACTGAGCAGGGCATTGGTAATGGTATATCGACCATTATCTTTGCTTCGATCATCTCACAGCTTCCTTCGACGATGGCCTCCCTCGGTAACGCCTTATTCGACACTTCTAAAGGTACGCTTAGCTTGTTTGGTTGGTTCGAGCTTCCAGTTGATCCAACGGTGTTCTGGATTATTGTAGGATTCGCGATAGCGATGCTGATTGTAATTTACTTCTTAGTGAAGCTGAATGAGGCGCAACGGATTATTACGATTAATTATGCTAAACGTGTGCATGGTAATTCGTCTTATGGCGGGATCAAATCTATTTTGCCAATTAAGTTAATTGCTGCGGGTGTGATTCCGGTGATTTTTGCGACCGCTTTCTTGTCTTTGCCGGCTTTGGTTGGACAAGTAATTACTTCTGTTGATCCGGGCAATGAAGTTGGCTCTACGCTTGTGTCGGTATTTTCGGCGCCTTCAGCTAATAACTACGCGACCATGTATCCAGATGGTATTACTATGCAATGGTTCGTATATCCTTTAATGTACTTTGTTCTAGTGTTTATCTTCACTTATTTCTATACGTCGATTATCTTTAATACTAAGGAGATTGCGGATAATTTGCAGAAGCAAGGTGGGTTTATTGAAGGGGTCAGACCTGGTATCACTACTTCGAAGTATTTGTCGAAAGTGGTGAATAGGTTGGACCTATTCGGGGCTCTTGCGCTTGGTCTTATCGCAATGCTTCCGTTTATTACAGATTATATCTTTATTTTGCTAACTGGTGCACCGATTGGTTTGTCCATTTCGGGTACTGGGCTTCTAATCGTAGTAACGGTGGCGTTAGAGAATCTAAGGTCGGTGGATTCTAGGGCTCTAATGATAACTTACGATGACTACAAAGATGAAGAACTTCAAGATTGAGTTTAGTCCAAAACGCATTGTTAAATGGGTGATCTATGGAATTCTTGGTATATTATTTTTGACTTTCATAATAAAGGTTGCTACTTTTGAGGCTTCTTATTATAGCGAGAAAGAGGGGAGTGAACGTGCTGTGGCGGCTGGGTCTACCGTATCTCAGGAAGATTTGATTGAGATCCCGCCCACCGATGACGAGGTGTATGAATATACTGTAGCACCTGACCATCCGAGATACTTAACTGTTAGTAAGCTCGGGATTCGTAATGCTAGGATTTTGTCGATGGGGGTCAATAATAGTGGTGAGCTTGATACTCCGCGGAATATTTTTGACGTGGGTTGGTATAATAAATCTGGTTTGCCGGGCCAGGGTGGCACTATGCTTATAGATGGGCATAACGGTGGTCCGCACGTACACGGGGTGTTTAAGGATTTACCAAGCTTGGCTGAGGGTGATTTAATTGCGGTTGAGAGGGGTGACGGCGCTATTTATAACTATGAGGTAGTTGAGAATGTTAGTGTGTTACTTAGCGAGGCTGATGCATATATGTCTACTGCGTTAAAAAGCCCGGTATATGGCGAAGAGTCTATCACTTTGATTTCTTGTACTGGTGAATGGTCGCAGCAGCAGGGAACTTACCTTTCTCGTCAGTTCGTAAGAGCAGTGCTTGCCGAAGATTAAATTGCAAAAAAACGCTAATTTAATCCTTTACAACACAGCTTTTATGTGCTAAAATGGTTAGGTAATTTATGGCTAGTCAAAAGGAAGTGATTAAACTCACTGGTAGTGTTGTCGAGGCATTACCGAATACCCAGTTTCGGGTTGAACTCGAGAATGGTCATATTATTGTTGCCCATATGAGCGGGAAGATGCGAAAGAACTATATTCGTCTCGTCCCGGGCGACAGAGTCGAGGTTGAGTTAACCCCTTACGATCTTACAAAGGGCAGAATCAGTTTTCGACTCAAAGATTAATATTAACTGTTGTGATTTTTACAACGTTTAATATGAGAGGTAGCAGTTAAATACTAGTTGCAAAAGTATTTAGCTAAATGCTTTTAATATTGAGTGTTTGGAGTCACAACTCTAACATAAGGAAAGGATTTTAACACAATGAAAGTACGTGCAAGTGTTAAAAAAATCTCCCCTGATGACATCATTGTACGCCGCAAAGGTGTGCTTCGTGTTATCAATAAGAAAAAACCTAAGAATAAGCAAAGGCAGGGTTAAGAAATATGGCTAGAATAGCTAGTGTCGTGATCCCTTCCGATAAACAAGTTTGGATTGCCCTTACTTACGTTTATGGGATTGGTCGCACGACTTCAAAGAAAATCCTTGCGGAGGCTAAAATCGAGCCTACCACTCGGGTCAAAGATCTCACCGAGGCTGACGAACAAAAAATCAATGACATTATTTCCGCGAAATATCATGTTGAGGGTGATTTGAAGCGTCTCGTGAGCAACAATATCAAACGTTTAAAGGATATTAATTCCTACAAGGGTGTCCGCCACAAGGCTAAATTACCAGTCAACGGCCAGCGTACTCGTACGAACGCACGTACTCGTAAGGGTAAGGCGATCGCGGTCGGTGGTGCACAACCTAAGGCAGCAAGTAAGACTTAAGGAGTAATATGGCAGAAGAAGTTAATACAGTGGCCCCAGAGGCTGTGGAAGCTAAGGCTCCAAAGTCCAAGGCAAATAAGAAAAGCAAAAGAATCGTTAATGCTGGTGCTGTGCACATTCAAGCTACGTTTAACAACACTATTATCAGTGTAACCGACAAAGCTGGTGGTGTTCTTTCAGCATCGTCTGCTGGCGCAAACGGTTTCCGTGGTTCCAAGAAAGGAACTGCATTTGCCGCTGGCGTAGCCGCAGAAAAAGCACTTGAGACTGCTAAGAAAAATCACGCTTTGAATTCAGTAGACGTGTATGTTTCTGGCATCGGGCTTGGTCGGGATGCAGCAATTAGAGCAATTTCGACAGTTGGCATCAAGATTGATAGTATAACGGACGTAACCCCTATCGCACACGGTGGCGTGCGACCTAAGGGAGAAAGGAAACCGTAATGGCAAGAGATACTGCTCCTATTGTTAAGCAAAGCCGTCGCGAAGGTTTCGCGCTTGCGCCAAAAGCGCATAAAGTTATGGCTAAAAAGTCTGGTATCCCAGGCGAGCACGGAGATATGAGAGTAAGAGGCGGAAGCTTGTACCTTACTCAGCTTCGTGAAAAACAGAAAGTTCGTAGAATGTATGGGCTCCTCGAAAAGCAATTTGCTAAATTGATGAGAGAGGCTCAAAAGGCTGACGGTTTGACCGGTGAAAAGCTTCTAGAATTTCTAGAAAGAAGAGCTGACAACGTTGTATTTCGTTCAGGTTTTGCTTTGACTCGTCGTCAAGCACGTCAATTAGTTTCGCATGGACATTTTCTTTTAAACGGTCGTCGAATTGATATTCCATCAATTAGGCTCAACCCGGGTGATGTTTTAGAGGTTCGTCCAAAATCAGCTAAATCTGAATATTTCAAGAATCTTGCGAATATTATCGGGGCGGCGAATGTTACGCCTGTGTCCTGGTTGAAGGTCGACGCTAAGAAAATGAAGATTGAGGTTACTGGCCTTCCGAAACGTGAAGAAGCGGAAGCTGGCATTAATGAACAATTAATCGTTGAGTATTACTCACGCTAAGGAGAAAAAATAATATGACTACAAAAAATATCCACGAAGCGACGCTCGCCGAAGTCAAAGATATCAACGAGACTCAGGCAGAGTTTATAATCAAGCCACTTTACTATGGCTATGGTAATACTCTTGGTAACTCACTTCGTAGAGTTTTGCTTTCTAGTATCAAGGGTGCTGCTATTACAGCTTTCTCGATTGAGGGCACTACTCACGAATATGCCGCTATTCCTGGGATTCGCGAAGATTTAGTCGATATTATGCTAAATCTTAAGAATATTCGTTTCAAGAGCCACACTGATGCTCCTGTTGAGCTCACTCTTGAGATGAAAGGTGATAAGCAAACATCGGAAAAAGATGGTGACAAGCGCGTGGTTGCTGGTGATATCAAACTTCCTTCCGAAGTTGAAATTGCTAACCCGAATCAGGTTATCTGCCACATCGATGATCCGAAGTATGTACTCAAGATGCACCTTGTTGTGGAGTCCGGTAGAGGTTACCTCACAATTGAAAATTCTAGCGCAGAACGCGTTCACTCTGACATGATTGCTGTTGACGCTGTATTTACTCCAGTTTTAAGAGTACGATACAAAGTTGAAAACACTCGTGTTGGACAGGATACCAATTTGCAACAACTTTCCCTTATTGTGGAGACTGATGGTACTATTACCCCAAGAGAAGCTTTTGAGGAAGCTGCTGCAATACTCGTAAATCAGTATCAGGCACTAGCTGGAAAGACTACGGTCGAATCTGCTCCAGCCCCTGGCACCACTGATGAAGATGATGATGCTGGTCTAAGTGTTTCCATCGAGGACCTCGAATTGTCAGCAAGAACAGCTAACGCACTTCTTAATAACGATATTAAGACTGTCCGCGACCTAGTTACCCTCTCTGAGACTGATCTCAAAGAACTCAAAGGTTTCGGTCAAAAAGCGTTGGATGAAGTTAAAGAAAAGTTAACGGAGTTAAATTTTTAAAATGCACCGACACGGATATAAAGGCCGCAAATTTGGCCGTAAGACCGATCAGAGGTTGGCGCTAACGAGGGGGCTAATGTGCTCTCTGATCAAATATCAATCTATAACAACGACTTTGGCACGTGCGAAGGAAATTCGCCGTGGGACTGAAAAGTTGATCACGATGGCGAGAAAGGGTGGCCTTGCTAACCGTAGATTAATTATCGCTAGACTAAACGATTTAGAGGCTGCTAACATCTTGGTTGATGTAATTGTACCTCAAATCAAGCGCGATTCTGGTTACCTCAGAATTGAGCACGCTGGCACAAGGCGTGGCGACAATTCAGAGATGGGAACGATTAGTTTCGTAGATGACATTGATTACAGTGTTAAACCAGCTGAAACTAAGGCTGCTAAGCCTGCCGCTAAGGCTGCGAAGCCTGCTACGAAGACCGCAAAAGCTACAAAGTCGGCAAAGAAGGAGGATAAATAATGAAAACTTATTCTCAGAAAGGCTCTGAAGTTAATCGCGAATGGTGGATTATCGATGCTTCTACTTTGCCTTTAGGCAAATTGGCTGTAGTTATTGCTGATAAACTAATGGGGAAGTCAAAAGTTACCTATACTCCTCATATCGATAACGGTGACTACGTCGTAGTAGTTAATGCCAAGAATATTCAGGTTACTGGCGACAAGCTAGTTGCTAAGAAATACTATCGTCACAGTGGTTTCCCGGGTGGCTTGAAGGAGCTTCGTCTTGAAGAGGTAATCGAAAAAGATCCTTCCAAAGCGATTCATGCTGCTGTTAAAGGTATGTTGCCAAAGAATAAACTAGCTGCAGATAGGCTAAAAAGACTTCGTGTATTTGACACGTTGGAGCATGCTCACACTGCACAAAACCCGAAGGAGATTAAATAATGGTAGCTACGAAGAAATACACATATGGACTTGGACGCCGTAAATCTGCAACGGCAACCGCCCGTCTTTACAAGGGTAAGGGTGAGATTACCATCAATGGTAAGCCGGCTCTTAGCTATTTGTCTGACAACAAGACTTATCTAGCTGAGATTACCGATCCTCTAGCACTTGCTGGAAAGCAAAAAGAGTTCGATATCACTATCTTGGTAAAAGGTGGTGGTTTGGCTGGTCAAGTTGACGCAATTAAGCTTGCTATCTCTAAGGCATTAGTGGTTGAGGCTCCTGATCTTCGCCCAATGCTCAAGAAAGCTGGATTTACGTCACGTGATCCACGCGAGAAAGAGCGTAAGAAATACGGTCTTAGATCTGCTCGTAGACGCGAACAGTTCTCCAAGCGTTAAAAATAAGCCCCCACGAGGGGCTTATTTTTATGGGTTTTATGGTATAATAGTATGACATGGGGTGTTAGCTCAGTTGATAGAGCGCTGCATTCGCATTGCAGAGGTCACGAGTTTGAATCTCGTACACTCCACCATTTTTTATTGAACGTAAAAACCGAGCCTTTAGGGGCTCGGTTTTGGTTTAATGTGCTCGGGTGAGTTTTGCTCTACATTCGTATGATCTGGCCATATGTTCCATATTGGAATTGACTTCCATGTCAATATCGTCCCACATGGCCTCGATTTGAGATTGGGTCATGCTGGTTTCTTCCTCTATGGATATTTTAACTTTTCCTTTTTCTCGGTAATCGCCAAAATCGTTGAATTCCGACCATGTCCCGCGCTTCATTCTTTTGCCTATGTTTGCTACAACATAGAGTAATGGGGCCTTCCCAGGATTGTTGAATAACTCATGGAATGCTATATCACATTTTTTCCCGTGATTTATAAGCACTCCTACAAGGTATCCTCTTCTGGTTTTTGTCCCGTTGTTATTTTGGGAAATTCCGTAGAGAGCTCCATCTTCTTCTACGAAAACCCAAGCCGTAAATGACTGGTTTTCTGGGAACTCTCCAGATTCCAGATTGATCCTCATTACACCCACTTAAAACCACCACCTTTCTCCGTGAGCTATTTTTATATTGTAACATGATTTTTGTTCTCTGTTAACCCCCTCCTTGGGATCCGATTTAAACCGATATACTCCTTTTCGCGTAGTAAGGAATTTGATATAATTATAGGGTAATTACTCGAAGTTATTCATCTTGAGGGGAGGGTTGCTATGGCTGTAAGAGAATTAAGTACCTCGGAGTTCCTTTTAACATTTACTTTTGATGAGTTCGCTTAAGTTGGTATAAGATTTTTAGCGATTCGGAGAGTGGATATTTTTCTATGGGGGTAGAAAAAATGAAAAAGAGAACAAGGAAAAAGGTAAAGAAGGTTTTAGCTGTAATATCTATTGTTATCCTCTTATTTGGATTCACGGATATTTTCGTTTTGTCACTTTCTTCTATAGAAGTGACATTGGGGCAAGACTAAATCTTCATTAACCACAAAACCGCGGCAGTAATGTCGCGGTTTTTTGTATCCAATAGGGGTAAAGCTTATGCTCATATTGACTTTTAAGCTTAAGTGTGATATAATATTAGTATTGTACATTAATAATAGCATTTTTCTGATATAAGGAGGGAGAAAAATGAATAATACTAAAGTGAAGGTGTTGATAGTAGTCACTGTTGCTTTATATTTTTTGATGATGGGGGGCGTTATATTTGTTTCTTTGAAACATGATGGAAATATCGAAAGACGTTTTGATCCTAAGATCATAAACATGTTTCAAAGTAAGGAGTTCGGGTCAATCGCTGATTGTTTAGAATTACCCGAATCGACGTTGAATACGATGCGGGAGGGTTATTTACCTTTCTCATCTGCTCCGGGGTTAGTCTTTTCTAAAGACTGTGAGGCTCCTAGCACAATAAGCAGGATTCAACGTCTTGAAATCCTTGATCAATTTAAAAAGAACAGTATACGCTAATTTAAAACCGCGGCAATTACGTCGCGGTTTTTCTCTTTTTGTCAATATTCGCTTAGATGCTTGGAATGGGGAATTTTATGGCGAGTTCTTTGACTTCTTTTTTGATGGTTTCGAGCTCGGCAGAGTATTTGGGGAGATTGTCTTCGGTGCCGGCTTCTTTGCAGATTTTGGCGATTTTTTCCATCCAGCTGGCTAGGGCCTTCATTTCGGTTTCTCCCATGCCGCGAGTAGTTATGGCTGGGGTGCCAAGTCGGACGCCTGAGGGGCGAAATGCGGCGGAATCGTCAGTTGGGAGTGCATTGGCGTTCAACGTGAGGCCGGCTAGGTCGAGGGCTTTTTCGTACATTTTACCGTCGATACCATAGCTTTCCTTTACATTCACCAGAATGAGATGGTTTTCGGTACCGTCACCTTGGAGGGCGAAATTAGCTTTAATGAGCTCATTAGCTAAAGTTTTGGCGTTTTTGACGATATTCTTGGCGTATTCTTTGAATTCTGGCTGCAAAGCTTCGCCGAAGGCTACTGCTTTAGCCGCGATGACGTGTTCTAGTGGTCCGCCTTGTGTGCCAGGGAATACGGAGCGATCAATAAGGGTTGGGATGTTTTCGATGGTGTGATCTGGGCGCTTCAGCGGTGTTGATACTTTGCCTCTGCTTAAGATTAGGCCGCCACGAGGTCCTCTGAGGGTTTTGTGGGTGGTAGTGGTCATGACGTGGAAACCGTGATCCAAAGGATTTGGGTGTACTCCGCCAGCGATGAGGCCGGCGACGTGGGCCATGTCTGCCATGAGGAGGCAGCCGGGAATTTCTTTTGCGATTTCTGATACACGGTCAAAATCCGGGATTTTCATAAAGGCAGAATAGCCGACTAGGATGATTTTTGGTTTTTCGATGCGGGCCTTTCGTTCTAGTTCTTCATAATCAATATCGCCGTCATCTGTTACGCCGTAGCCGATAAAATTATAGATCTTGGCTGAGCGGGTAACTGGAGAGCCATGGGTAAGATGCCCGCCGGCAGGTAGAGACATGGCGAGGATTTTGTCACCAGGTTCGCACCAGGCGTAGTAAACGGCTTCGTTGGCGTTTGCACCAGAGTGGGGTTGGACGTTAGCGTGATCGGCATGGAAAAGCCGGCAAGCGCGTGAAATGGCTAAACGTTCAATGCGGTCGACGTTGGTCTGGCCACCGTAGTAACGGTAGTTAGGTAAAATTTTCTGGGAGACTTCAGCGTCATCCCAATCGGTAATTCCTTTGAAACTGGGGTAACCTTCGGAGTATTTATTGGTCAAAACTGAACCCATTGCCTTCAAAACATCTTTTGAAACATAGTTTTCGCTTGGGATTAGTTCGAGACCATCTCTTTGTCGGATTTTCTCCTGGTCAATTAGGTTAAATACTGGATCTTTCATTTTACCTCCTTTTTCTTGGTATATTTTACAATGGTGTACGTTAGGGGTCCGTCGCCTTCCTCTATAACGGTTTTATTATATTTTGTTTTGTCGAATTCAGGGAAGAACACATCGGCGTCTGGTACTGTGGCGTCAACTTCGGTGAGATAGATTGAGTTGGCGTGAGGGAGAAATCTGTGATAGATCATGCCGCCACCGATAATGAAATATTCTTTGTCAGATGATTCGTGATTTTCTATGAATTGGTCTAAATTGGTAACTACTTCGTCGGGTCCTTCAAAATCTTCGTACGAAATAACGATATTTTTGCGGTTTTTTAGTTTTTTAGGTAAAGATAGCCAGGTATTGTATCCCATCACTACGGGGTGCCCGGTAGTGGTTTTAGTGAAGAATTCCATGTCTTTTTTTATATCAAAAACAAGTTGGCCTTTTTTGCCGATTTCATTCTTTTGGCCGACACACGCGATCAATGTAAACATTTTACTCCGTAACTGGCATTTTGATGACGCCGAGATTTTCGTAGCCATCTAGCCTGATATCCTTTAATTCTTTTGAGTTATCAAATTTGTAAAAATCTTGAATGTCTGGGTTTAGCCAGAGTTTAGGTGCTTTTGGCAGGGTGCCGTTTTTTACGGCTTTGTCATACTTCTCGATCTGTTCCTTGATGCCTGGGATTTGATTTTCGTAGATGTGGGCATCATTAGTAATAAAAGTAAATTGGCCGGGTTTTGCGCCAACTGTGCGGGCGATGAGGTGGCAAAGGACGGCGTATTGGACGATATTATAGGGGAGACCAAGCGGCACGTCAGTAGAGCGCGATGTTACTAGGCAGTTGAGGCGGCCGTCGATGAGGTTCCACTGGGAATTCCAGACGCAAGAGGGGAGAGCGGCGGTATCGAGCCACTCGTTTTGCCAGAGTGAGAGAACCATGCGGCGGTTGCCGGGGTTTTGCTTTAGGGTTTCGATTAAATTTTCGATTAATTTGTAGCGGTTAACTATCCAACCGTAAGCTGTGCCGATGGTGTGAGCGAAGTCGATTTTTGGTTCGTCGGGATGGCTTTTGGCGAAAATCTTATTGATGTTTCGTCCCTGATATTCGCCTTTTTCGGAAATCTCCCATTCGTTCCAAATTTTGACATTTCGTTCCTTTAGCCAGCGAACATCATTAGATGCAACTTGGTAAATCCAGAGGATTTCGAGGACAGCTGATTTGAAACCGACTTTTTTGCTAACTAGGATCGGGAATTCTTCCTCGAGGTCAAAGCTCATGACTTGATGTGGCAGTCTGATGGTCTGTGCGCTTGATGCGCCTTGGGCGGTGTGGTCCGGGATAGCCGTGGTGACTGATTTCCTGCGGTTGTCGGATTTTTGGTAATTGACGATTTTCTCGCCGTGGTCCAGAATGCGTTTGCATAGGTCGATATACTGTTCATCAAACTTGCTCATTAACCTCCTTTTCTTTATTATAGCAAACATCTCTTAAAAAATGCTGGGATTTTATGGGTTTTTCTGGTTTTTAGCGCAAGAAAAAGCGAGACTATTTAGTCTCGCTAGATAAGGGGGGTTTCGTAATCTTTTTCTCTCCAGTTATACCATTTGTGTCTTACGAGTAATGTTGCCATTACGATGATGGCCGTGAAGAATCCGGTGTCGTCGTAGGTATCCGTATCTCTGGTTTTCAGATATCCTACTGTCCACATTTCGCTGGCGTAACAGCAATAGTTTTCCACTCTTTCGCACATCCCCATATTTATTTTGTCTTTCCATGAAGCTTTCGGATCATATATTGACATTTTTGGTGGACGGCCAATTGCGTCAAGCAACAGGTTCATGATTATGGCGGATACTTTATCACCTGAATACACTAGGCGTCCTATTTCTGACGATTTTTCTTCGAATTCTTTTTGTAATTGTTTGATTCTTTTTTCGTACTCTTTTGTGGTTATTAGGGATAATTTCCTGTATTTCTTAAAATACCTCCATTCGAGTATAGCCAAACCTTTGTCATCTCTATCGCCGTTGTCTGCCTTGTCTCCAGATTCGTTCTCTGGTAAATCGTGACGATTGTTTACTTTTGCGATATCTTTATACCGATATCCGCCAGGGTATTCATCTACATCTGGGCCGTAAATAAAATCAAGAGCTTTGAGATTGATTACAGCCATTAGTCTCGTGTGAGCACTTATTGACTCGTAGACAATTTCATCGTTGCACAAACCATAACTTTTGTTATACGATCTCGGAACTACCGCTGAATATGCCACCTCGAATATTTGGATTACGAAGTTTAAAATTTCGATATTTCGCGATAAAAGTTCTCTGTTTTTCCATCCGTGCAACCTGATTTCTTCTTTCATAATACTTAAATAGTCTTCGATGAGCTGTTCTTTGTAGTAATCGTCTTCGACGCATTTCTTTGTTATGATTATCAAAAAATCACCTCCCTATAAATGTACACCTCCCTTATCTATGAGATATTCTAGCACCTCTTGATTAATTTTGCAAAATGTGCTATAATATAGTCATTAACTGATGTAGTTTGGGAGTTTTATGAAAAAGTTGGTCATATCAGTTACAGCCATTTTGGTGGGCGCTTTACTTTTGAAGCCTTTACAGTTTTGGGGCCTAAACGTAGTCGACTCTCTCTATGTTGGTGATACTTCTTCTTATGCTCCCAAGTCAAATGATCTTGATAGCGACCCGTATGAGAAAATTTCGGATTCATATAAAGCCGCCACAGCCGTAAAATCTAGCGCTAATCGTTCTTCTTATGCAAATAGCGATACTGGTTATGGTAGTGCAATATATGATTCAATTACGATTGCGGGCCGGACTTTGCCGGTCATTTCTGTCGGTGATACTACTGCGGATTCCGGTAATCACGTCAATAAATATGGCGATAAATTCTATTATGGGCATAATTCTGGTGCAGTGTTTGGTGGTCTAGTGAACCTAGCGGAGGGGAGCACTTTTTCAGTAACCCTCAACGGTGCAACTGTCAACTATCGTATTGCTAAACGACAGATCTTTGAGAAAAACCGCGAAAATGGCAGGTTGGAGCTTAATGGCTCTGGTAGCTATATGTGGAACGTGGCAGCAGCCCGTCATAGCGGGGTGCAATACGATGTTTCAATCATGACTTGCCATGGCGTTTCTTATGGGGATGGAGACGCTTCGGAACGCCTAGTTTTATTTGCGAATCGTATCTAAATATAGTATAATAATACTATGCGAAAAAGCTTGAAAAAATGGTTTTTGGTGGCGATATCTTTTCTTTTATCGCTTTGCCCGAATTTCGTACATGCTCAATCTTACCTTGATCAGAGCACTATGGATTTTTATTCGCAGAACAATATTCTGTTTTATGATCCAACTGGTGGCTGTAATCCTAGAGCCGTAATGCCGGTTCTCGGTAAAAATGTTACTTGGATTGGCGATTCCTATTCTGAGGGAGCTGAGCTTGACGTCAGCGGTAATTTGATTTCTAAAGCATTTCCAGGGGTAGATATTGGCGATTTTGATAGTAGTGTGCAGGGGAATGGTACCCAATCGGCGACTTCTTATCTTAAGAGATCTAAAGGTGTCAGTTATGACGCCGGTGAGGATAATCCGGGTGGAATCAAAATTTTAGAGAAAATTGTTAACGACGGTGAGTTAAGGCCTTATTTGGTTTTTGCATTAGGGGCCAATAATGGAATTACTGAGGATGAAATAGAAAAAGTCCTTAATCTTGCCGGTAGTGATACCAAAGTTGTTTTTGCCAATTTCTATATGACAACTGACGATGCGGCGACTCAGGATTACATAAAATCGAGCAATGATGCACTTGAGAAAGCCCTAAACGAACACTCAAATATGAGAGTCGCTGATTGGGCTAGCATAGCTAAGCCTGAGTATTATAGTTCAGACCCATCTGGGGTGCATCCGTTCACTGGATATAAAGAATGGGTAAACACTATTTCAAAGGCTCTATCTTCTTTCTCTGGTGGGATCGGGGAAAATTCTGATGAGACGGTTGGCAACAACCAAAACTATGCTGGGGAAACTGTTTGGTCTGAGGAGCAGTTGGCTGCGATAAATAACAATAAACCGGTTTACCAGAAAGCTGAGGAACAGTTTGGTATTCCATGGCAACTCATTGCAACCGTACACAGACTTGAGGGTGGACTCACTAGGTCGAATCCCTCAAATGGCCAGGGAGTCTATCAGCTGTATACCTATACGGCAGGTGGGACGAATGAAAATGCATTTTTGCCAGAAGGGCCGGTTGACGACGAAGAATTTGAACGCCAAACCTTGATTGTCGCTGAACAGTTGAAGGCGATGGCTGATTCGTCGAAGTCTCCTTTGGATTCTGATGACGGCATCAAGGAGGTTTTATTCCGGTTCAATGGTAAGGCACCTGAATATATCGACAAGGCTTTGGCGCTTGGTTTTACAAAAGCACAAGCTGAGGTAGGTGAAGGTTCGCCATATGTAATGAATCGTTATGATGCCAAGAGAGATCCAAACAGTGATTCGGTGGATCCGGCTTGGCTTGGGCGATATGTGACGGACGGTGGTTATAAGGATGACGCTTCGCAATATGATTTCGGTGGCTTTGTTTTATATAAGGCGTTAGCTGGCGCGTCATCTGATGGGAATGTTTGCTTTTCACAGTTTGTAGGCGGGAATTTTGACCTCAATGAAACTGCAGCTCAAATTGCTTGGCCTGAGGCTGAGCAATGGAATTCGACTTCCCAAATTAGTCCGGGATATGCGGAGGCTATCAAGCAAACTTGGACCAGTGGGTATGAGCTTACTGTTGCTCAAGCTGGAGCATTTAATAGGGGGGACGGTACTATGATCCCAGTCGGTAAAAGTTGCGATAATTTTGTTGGGACCGTAGTTCGGGCTTCTGGTATTGATCCTAATTTCCCGGTGTGGTTGGGTGACCAAAAAGATTATTTGGCCAGTTCTGATATGTGGGAGCTTGTTGAAGTGACAGATTCCTCGCAGGCGATGCCGGGTGATATCAGGATTGAAAATGGTGGTGGACACATTTTGATGATTGTTGAGGTTGATGGGGAACTAAAGGTGGCTTCGGCTTCGTCAGGTGAGCGGTTTGGTGATATATCCAGCTATTATTACCAGCCAGGGTTAACTTATAGATTGAAGGTATAAAATGATAGATTTTATTAAAAAACACAAGATATTAATTAGTGCAATTACTTCGGTCGTGATTGTGATTTTGGTCTTGATTTATGTTTCCATAAAAATGACTTTTTCGGCTTCGCTTGATGTCCTGGTAGTCCCGACTGATGCTACGATTATGATTGATGGGGAAAAGTTTGAAAATGGTATTTACGAAAACTTGGCGGTAGGTAAAAGAAAGGTAGTAATTAGCCGGGAGGGTTTTGATACCTCTGAATTTGAAATTGAGCTAAAAAGAGATGAAAAGACCAGGCTTTATGCGCATCTTGGTGGTAATCAGGAATGGTATGATAATCTTACTGACCAGACGACCCTATATTTACTTGACATTATTTATGAATTTGAGGGGCAGCAACAACTAAAGGTAATTCGCGCGAAGTATCCGATTATGGAGAGTTTGCCGATTGTTTATGAGAAATATTTTAATAACTATACAGAATATGTATATTATCGGATTGATGGCGGTGAGTATGAGAAATGCAAGACTGAATACTGCTTAAAAATCACTGATTTTACCGGTGGTAATCGTGATCGCGCGCTAGATTTGATGCGAGAAAAAGGCTACAACCCAGATGATTATGAAATAATCTATGAAGATTCTAGTAAAAGAGGGTATGCTGGGTAAGTGCTAGGTTTTAAATGGTTTGGTTTTTTATGGCTAGTATGTTGCTAGTTTCATGTTTAGTAGTTTATTTCTTTATGCAGCGGATTGCATTGCCGACGCGTTTATCTTCAGTTTGCACTTCACGAGTATCTCCCACATAAAGAACATATCCATAAAATAGTCGATAAGCTTTAGTTGAAGAACTGGCACTAGATGACCATAGGGTGCCAGCGTAGCCATAGTTGTAATTGTAATTAAATGTACTATCTTCATACCAGCCGCTGAACACTGCGTAGAATGGGCTAGCTACTAGTGCGTTAGCAGTGGAGGGGAGGCTAGTTATATCAAGTTCTGATTGTGTAGGCATTCTCCAGCCTTTGGGGCAGATATCGCTTGCGGCGGTACCGGATGACGGGTTAGTCCCGGCTGTAGCGGCAGCAAAGGAGTAATAACCTTGGCATGGCGTGTATCCATCATCGCTACATGCTATCTGCCCCGCATTATAGATATTTTGGGCTGAGTCAGATGAAAACCCTGATGTCGATGAAGTTGGTAGAGTATAAGAAGTAAGTGAACCATTCAGGTTAGTGTCTGCGTTTGTTAGGGACATTGTAGTACTCTTTCCGAGAGAAAGATTTGATGCCATCCAATACTTACCAGATATTTTTACGATAGGATAAGTTTTTCCATCACGACTATCGATTAGATTTGTACTATCTCCATTATTTGGCATTGCGGCGGCAAGAGTAGAAGCGGTAGCATCTTGCATAGTAGGCACGCTCGAATTATCTTTCATGCATCGGATAGTGAGCCCATAATATCTATAGTCCTGATGGTTAGGTAGGAGTTGTGAAGCGCCAGCATTTAACATATAGAACTTACCTTCGGTGGATGATCTTGTAGAAGACCACCAATCCCCATAGCTATCAGTAGCTTTTGATCCACTATTGAAAAACCCAGTAAGAGATGTAGATAATGCATTTTTGAAGTTTGTGGCGTTGGATGAATAAGCACTGTATAGTGATTGATATTCGCCAGATGTGTTGCCTGTAGGTAAACGCCAACCTGTAGGGCAAAGGTCTTCAGTGGCATTTCCAGAGGATGTGCCGGCGCTTGTGCCATTACCGTAACAGTATGACCCAGCCGTGGCTGCACAGAAGTTATAATATAAACCAATCCTACCAGAACCAGCGCCATAAGTAGTGCCAGCAGTGTTGTTTCTATAAGTAGCTACGGCCATCGGGATACTGTAATAGTTTTGCGAGGATGAGGTCCAGGCTACATTGTTGAGTTTAGCAGTTGGATATTTATCTGATGTAGTACCGCCGCCGCTCTTAAACCTGGTAAGTGACGTGGTTGTGGCATTCGTATTGCTGCTTAGAGTATTAGAAAGGACCGTGCTATTTGTAACGTCAAGTTTTAAGTTATCTAGGAACCAATATTTATTGTCGGCAAGTTTTCCGATGAGGTATGGTTCATTATCACGAGAATCGCGGATTGAAATAATTTTATTTGTAGAGGTCATGTGATCGTCCATAGTCGATGAAGTTTGATCTTGGAGATAGCCTTGATTATCGAATATACATCGTACCGATGCGCCAGCAGTGCGTGCGCCACCATGTTCATCTACTACTACGCCTCCGGAGGTGCTATATTTTAAATAGCCCATTGTGGTATTGCTATATCTTGTAGACGAGAACCAGTTGCCTGCAGTACCCACATCTGAAGCCGAGCCAGAAAGGAAATATCCAGAGAGGACTAGGGAGAATGCATTGCGGTAGTTTGTAGCATTAGAAGAGTATGCTAGATAGAGTGCTTTTGTTTCGCCTGATGCATCACCAGTCGGCAAACGCCATCCTTTAGGGCAAATATCCTCAGTGGCATTTCCAGAAGAGGTGCCGGCAGAAGTACCATTGCCATAACAATACGACCCAGCAGAGGCTGCACAGTAATTATAATTTACTCCTATTTTACCAGAGCCAGAGCCATAACTTGTTGTAGTATTGTTTTTATTGGTGGCCGAAACCATTGGCACACTATAGGAATTTTGAGAACTCGAAGTCCATGATACATTATTAACTTTAGCAGTCGGATATTTATCCGAAGTCGTTCCGCCACCATTCTTTAAATAGTTGAGAGTCGTTGATGTGGCATTGGTGTTATCAGCTGTAGTGTTTGAGAGAGTTGTGCTATTGGTTAGATCTAGTCGAAGATTGTCGAGCATCCAACAGTTGCCATCAGCTAGTTTTCCTACATAGTATTGTTCACTATCTCTTAGGTCATTCAATTGTGTTATATCACCAGTAGACATCGCTGAACAGTCATTTGGTGTCCATGTTTGCATTGCGTTTGCCTTTCCAGTTGCCGTTAAAGTCCCATTGCCGGCACCAACGCCGAATATGTTTTGACCTATCAAAGAACCTGATCCAGCTGTTAATGTATAAGTAGCTGAATAGCCAGTGTCTGTGTAGGCAAGTAGACCAATGCTAGATCCATAAACTAACCCTCCGACCGAACCGCCGCTAGACGTTATCTCACCTATTGCATATTGCGCTGGAGCCGCGTTACATGCTCCCAGGTTGCCACCTTTACATATTCTGACGGAATTTATACCTGTCCCCGCAAAGTTTATAGTTAAGCTATAAGTATTTTTATTCCACATTGCATACAGTGTTTTATATACGGAATCGGAATCTGCGAATGTATAGCTCAAGTTTGTCCCACCACCATTTGGGTTGTAAGTTGTTCCACTGCAGGTACCATCGGATGTACTTGCTGAGCACCAGCCCTTGAAGGTGTAACCGGTTCTTACTGGTACTTTATTTGAGATAGTTACTGTATGTGATCCGTTTATATATCTTGTCGGATTCGGGTCTGGCATATTCGTAACCGTGTCGCTTCCTGCGTTCGCGTCATAAGTGATGGAGTGGTCAAATACGTTTTTTACGCAGCGAATAGAGAATCCCATTTTTCTGTAAGCGTAATCTAGGTCACCGATAATATCTTCTTCGAAAATAAGACCATAGGCATAATTACTACCATTTGTGCTCGATAACCATAGATTACCGCTTACTCCTCCTTCGACGAATGAGCTACTGCTACGATACCCAGACAATTCGCCCGCGAAGGTTTCGTCTGTGAGGGATTCTCCTCGTCCCCTAATTACTGTTCGAAGATTGCTTGCTAATAGATATGACGGTAGTTTCCATCCTTTAGGGCAGATGTCGCTTGTCGCGTCCCCGGATGACGGGTTTGTCCCTGCAGTTGCAGCGGGGTATGAATAGTACCCCCCGCATGGTTGACTGCTTGAGCATGGAACTTGCCCCGCATTATATACGCTTTCGCTAGTATCTGATGAGAACCCTGAGGTCGAGGACGCCGGGAGGGTGTGCGATGTTAGCGAATCATTAAGGTTTGTGTCACCACTTGTTAGCGACATAGTTGTACTTTTTCCTAGGGATAGATTTTGTGTCATCCAATAAATATCATCAATTTTTGTTACCGAGTAAAGTTTTCCATCTCTTGAGTCGATTAGCTTTGCGCTATCAAGGTTATTTGGCATTAAGGTGTCAAGCTCTGGCATAGTAACTTTTTGCATTATCGCATTACAGATACCGTAAAGTGTGGTGTTTGATGATGGGATAAGTGATGCACCCGATTCGTAATCAATAGTCTTAGCGGTCGATGAAGTGCTCCAACCACAAACGTAATTTGTCTTAGTGATAGTCGGTAGAGTTATTGATGAATATGACCCGGTACTTGGTGTCCAACCAGCGTAAAGGGTAGTTGCGCTAGTCCTTGTCCATTTACCTCCTGTGCCAGTATAACCGGAGATATTAGCCTGCAAAACTGGAGTGGCAGCGGTGCTCGCTACTAAGGTACCAGAACCGGAACCGGCGCGCCACCCGTTGAATGTATATGATGTGGAGTTTGTGGAGCTGCAGGTTTTTGGACTCGAGGAAGAGTTGCAGGAGCTTCCAGTAGGTTGCGTTTGGAAAGTTATGGTGGCGTTAGTAGATGAAGTGGTCGTCGTGAATCCGCTGACGGTCTTTGTGCCAGTAGCATTAGAACAAGTTGGTACAGTGATAGCGCCCAAGGTCGTGTCATTGTATTTGACAGCTGTGGAGGTTGAACCGGTGGCGGTGGTGGAACAGTTACGATTTAGGGTAATATTGTACGTTTCGTATTCACCACCCGCTGTAACTGTGCTATTACCCTTACCCATAGTGAAGGTGGTGGAGGCGGAAGAGGCAGAGCCGAAGGTACCAGCAGTACCAGACTGAGTCCAGGAAGTGAAGTGAGAACCAGTGTTAGGAGAAGCAGTAATAG